>JAYKHR010000048.1:0-192764 GCA_035285125.1 Candidatus Sericytochromatia bacterium
CGGCCTGACCGAGCGCAGCCAGCGTCATCGTGATGGCCGCCGTCAGGGTGGTCTTGCCGTGGTCAACGTGACCGATGGTGCCGATGTTCACGTGCGTCTTGTTACGCTCGAACTTTTGCCGTGCCATATCGTTAAACGATCCTTTCTTCTGTCTTAACCTTGTTTATATAGGAAGCCGCGGAGAAAACTTGCCTGGTCTGGATCTGGCGGCAAGCTCTCCCCGCGGTGACTCGAGGCGTTAGACCTTCACGCCCTTGGTCTTGGCGATGATGCCCTCGGCGATGTTCTTGGGAACCTCGTCGTAGTGGCTGGGCTCCATCGCGTAGGTGCCGCGACCCTGGGTGGCCGAGCGCAGGTCGGTGGAGTAGCCAAACATCTCGGCGAGAGGAACCATCAGGCGGATGGTCTGAAGGCCCATTGCAACCTCCATACCCTCGACGACGCCTCGGCGGCGGCCCTGGAGGTCACCGATGACGTCACCAGTGTACTCTTCGGGAACCACGACCTCGACCTTCATGATGGGCTCGAGGAGGACCGGGCTGGCCTTCTGGCAGCCGTCCTTGAAAGCCATGGAGCCCGCGATCTTGAAGGCCATTTCGTTCGAATCGACGTCGTGGTAAGAGCCGTCGAAGATCGTGACCTTGAGGTCGATCACGGGGAAGCCCGCCAGCACGCCACCAGTCATGGCCTCCTCGACGCCCTTCTGAACGGCGGGGATGTACTCACGCGGAACGACGCCGCCGACGACCTTGTTCAGGAACTCGAAACCCTTGCCAGCCTCGTTCGGCTCGAGCTCGAGCCAGACGTGACCGTACTGACCGCGACCGCCCGACTGCCGGACAAAGCGACCCTCCTGCTTGACGCCCTTGCGGATCGTCTCGCGGTAGGCCACCTGCGGCTTGCCGACGTTGGCCTCGACCTTGAACTCCCGGAGCAGCCGGTCAACGATGATCTCGAGGTGAAGCTCACCCATGCCCGAGATGATGGTCTGGGCCGTCTCGGGATCGTTGTGGACGCGGAAGGTGGGGTCTTCTTCCGCGAGCTTGCCGAGGGCGATGCCCAGCTTGTCCTGGTCGGCCTTGGTCTTGGGCTCAATGGCGACGTGGATGACCGGCTCGGGGAAATCCATCGCCTCGAGGACGATGGGAGACTTCTCGTCGCACAGCGTGTCGCCCGTGGTCGTAACCTTGAGACCGACGCCAGCAGCAATGTCGCCACAGTAGATCTCGTCGATCTCCTGACGCGAGTTGGCGTGCATCTGAAGGATGCGGCTGATGCGCTCGCGCTGCCCCTTCACGGAATTCAGCACGTAGCTGCCGGAGGACAGGACGCCAGAGTACACGCGGAAGAACGTGAGCTTACCGACGAAGGGGTCCGTGATGATCTTGAACGCCAGCGCCGCGAAGTTCTCGTCGTCGGCGGTGCGCCGAGAGTCAGTCTCCTCGGTGCCGGGCTTGAGCCCCTTCACGTCCTCGATGTCCGTCGGAGCGGGAAGGAAGTTGATCACGGCATCGAGCATGGGCTGAACGCCCTTGTTCTTGAAGGCCGAGCCACAGGTGACGGGCACGAGGTTGATGGCCAGGCAGCCCTTCCGCAGGCCCGAGATGATCTCCTCCTCGGTGAGCTCTTGGCCCTCAAGGTACTTGTTGAGCAACTCGTCGTCCTGCTCTGCCGCGGCTTCCACCATCTTGTGGCGGTACTCCTTGGCCTTCTCGAGCATGTCCGCCGGGATTTCCTCGTCCCGAATGTCCTTGCCGACATCATCGTAGTAGCGGATGGCCCGCATCTTGATGAGGTCGATGACGCCAAGGAAGACCTCCTCAGCACCGATGGGGAGTTGGACGGGCACCGGGTTGGCCTTGAGCCGCTGGCGCATCTGGTCGAGCACGCGGTAGAAATCGGCACCGACGCGGTCCATCTTGTTGACGAAGACCATCCGGGGAACCTTGTAGCGGTTGGCCTGACGCCACACGGTCTCCGTCTGGGGCTGCACGCCACCGACGGAACAGAAAACCGTCACCACGCCGTCGAGCACCCGGAGGGAGCGCTCCACCTCGATGGTGAAGTCAACGTGACCAGGGGTGTCGATGATGTTGATGCGGTGGTTGTTCCACTGGCAGGTGGTGGCAGCCGACGTGATCGTGATGCCGCGCTCCTGCTCCTGCACCATGTAGTCCATGGTGGCAGCGCCCTCGTGCACCTCGCCGATCTTGTGAACCTTGCCGGTGTAGTAAAGGATGCGCTCGGTGGTGGTCGTCTTGCCGGCGTCGATATGGGCCGCAATACCGATGTTCCGCGTCCGCTCGAGCGGGAATTGCCTGGGCATCGTCTTTCCTTACAGTCTACCTCCGCTCCGTGAGGAGCGGGACGGGGTGAACGCCGTTGAGGACTACCAGCGGTAGTGGGCGAAGGCCTTGTTGGCCTCGGCCATCTTGTGGGTGTCTTCCTTCTTCTTGACGGAAGCGCCAACGCCTGAGGCGGCGTCGCTGAACTCGCCGGAAAGCTTGTCGATCATCGACTTGCCGGAGCGCTTCCGCGCATTGGCAATCAGCCAGCGGATGGCGAGGGCAGTGCCACGATCGGCCTTGACCTCGACGGGCACCTGGTAGGTGGCGCCACCGACACGGCGGGGCTTGACCTCGATCAGGGGGCGAACGTTCTGCAGGGCCTTCTGGAACGTCTCCAGGGGCTCCTTGCCAACGCGCGCGGCGGAACCCTCGAGCGCCGTGTAGAAGATGCGCTCAGCAAGGCTCTTCTTGCCTTGGATCATCATCGTGTTGATGAACCGGGTCACGAGAATGTTCTGGAAGACGGGATCGGGAATCGGGGGGCGCTTGGCGATGCGGCCACGACGGGACATGGACGTGTTTCTCCTTACAACTTACCGGCGAACTACTTCTTCTTGCCGGCGGCCGCAGCGGCCTGGCCAGGCTTGGGGCGCTTGGCGCCGTACTTGGAGCGGGACTGCATGCGGCCCTTCACGCCAGCGGCGTCAAGGGTGCCGCGCACGATGTGGTACCGGACGCCAGGCAGGTCCTTGACACGACCGCCGCGGATCAGGACCACCGAGTGCTCCTGCAGGTTGTGGCCCACGCCGGGAATGTAACTCGTCACCTCGATGTGGTTCGTCAGCTTGACACGGGCGACCTTCCGGAGCGCCGAGTTGGGCTTCTTGGGGGTGGTGGTGTAGACGCGCGTGCAAACACCCCGGCGCTGCGGGCAGGCCTTGAGGGCGGGCGACTTCGTCTTGACGATCACCTTGGTCCGCTCCTTACGAACCAGCTGGCTGATGGTGGGCAACGGAATTCCTCCTACGGGACGCGTACGACTCGGCTAACGGTCCTACAGTGGCTGCACGGCGGGTCGTGGGCCGCGAGCCAGGGCGAGACGGGGAACGACGGCTGAACCGTCGGGTTTCCCGTCGCCGGCAGACGTGGCGCGGGAACTGATGGGCCTGGTTCGATCGAGCATAGCGCCTAATCGAGCCATAAGGGCTTTTTAATATACCTGGATGCCTGAAGGTGTGTCAAATTGCGGTCTTTCAGCGCGATCAAGTCATCGAGTGGCACGAACGCGAGAAAAGCGGCTCGTGACGCGGGTCCGCGGAGCCTTGGCTGCGAAACCCTCCACGGACCCGGGCGTATGTCGATCGGAAAAACTGTGCGAACCCAAGGTTAATTTTTCAATAAATTCTCAATGCACGCTGGCGTCAAACGTCGCCCCCTCCGTGTCGATGGCCTCGACCAAAAGCTTCCCGCCCCGCACCGTGACGCCCAGGAAGTGGTGCACGCTCGCCTGGAAGGCGGTGTGCTGAGCGGCATTGGCCCGCCGAAGCCAGGCGCCGCCCCCACCCGTCACGAAGTAGGTGGTGGGCCGTCCATCGCGGACGAAGTCCTCCCGGGGCGTGGACCGCTCGTAGTGGTGGTCATGCCCGTTGAAGACCACGCGTACGTCGTGCCGCTCGAACAGGGGTCCCCAAGCCGCCCGCACGTAGGGACTGGAGCCGTGGGCGCCCCCGCTGTAGGGGGGATGGTGGAAAAAGGCCACCTTCCAACGCGCCTTGCTGGCGACCAACGCACGCGAAAGCCAAGCGTGTTGTTCACTCCCCTCGGCAAAGGGGACGTTCGTGTCGAGGGCGAAAAACTGCCCCCCCCCTGCCGTGAACGTGTACCAACGCTCGGAGTCGGACGGCCGCGCCCGGGGCGGCTCGAAAAACGCCAAGTAGGGGGCTGCGCGTTCGGTGCGGTGGTCGTGGTTGCCGATGCTGGGGTACACCACACACCTGCCGACGAGATCCGCATAAGGCGCCATGTAGCGCGGGCCATACCCACTCAGCTCGCCGTGTTCGTACATCACGTCGCCGGTGTGCAGGATGAAGTCTGGTCTCCAGCGGACCATCGCCCGGGCGACGTCGAACTGCATCGGAGCCCCGCTGCCCGTGTCCCCCACCACCGCGAAGCGCAGCGGGGCGTCAGGATCCACCGGCAGGGTGCGGAACGTGCCGCTCGCCACCACCTGACGGCCACTCCGGCAGGTGTACCTGTAGGCCTGCCCTGGCATCAGGCCATCGAGCCAGTGGACGGGGCCGGCACCAGCGGCGCGCGACACGCGTGCGCGGAGCCCCGGCACTTCCGGCCAGGCCTCCACCTGCAGATCCCCGGCTGGAGGCTGAAGCCACACCACCCCCATCCGCGTGGCAGTGCCACCCTGAAGGTGCGGGGAACCGAAGGTGGCAGGGCCAGCCAGGGCCGGCGCCGCAAGGCCAAGGATGACCAGTGGCAGTGGTAGCACGTCACGCATGGGGCCATGCTACCACCCGGGGTGCCTTATCGCGCGTTGTGTGACCCCGATCCCCGACACGCCATCACCCACGTGACACGATCACACGGGCCACGCCGCGCCGGACGGATAAATTATGTTATCCGGAAGCAGGGCTCATCACCAACACGCAGATGGCCGGTTCCTCAGGGAACCGGCCATCTGCGTGAACAAGCCAGAGAGGCTCCGGCCCCCTGGATGGGGGCCGGAGCGCCAGACCTCAGACCTCGTCGTCAGACGACCCCTCAGCCTCGAGCGCCTCTTCCTCGCCCTCCGCAGGCATGATGGCATCTCCAGGGGAGAGGTCCTCGGCGGACATCTCGATGCCGCCACCGGCGGCGCCAGCAGCCACACCCACCGGAGCGCCGATGAGCTCGGACCCGGTGCTCTGGAGGAGGTAGTCGGGCACGACCGGCTCCTCTTCCTGCTGGTTGAAGAGGCCCGTGCCTGCCGGGATGAGCCGGCCGATGACGACGTTCTCCTTCAAACCGTGCAGCCAGTCCTTCTTGCCCTCGATCGCGGCCTCGGTGAGGACACGGGTGGTCTCCTGGAAGGAGGCCGCCGAGATGAAGGACTCGGTGTTGAGCGACGCCTTGGTGATACCGAGCAGGATCGGGGTCGTGATGGCCTGGCGCCCGTCCTTGTCCGTGATCATCCTCTGCTCACGGTCCAGCTCGAGCACGTCGACCATCTCGCCGGGAAGCAACGTCGTGTCGCCCGGGTCCTCGACCTTCATCTTGCGCGTCATCTGCCGAACGATGACCTCGATGTGCTTGTCGGCGATTTCGACGCCCTGCGAGCGGTAAACCATCTGGACCTCGTCCACCAGGAACCGCTGCAGCCGCTCGACGCCCTGCACCCGCAGCACGTCGTGGGGGTTGATCGGACCATCCGTCAGGGGGTCACCCTTGCGCACAACGTCGCCGTCCTGCGCGATGAGGCGACCACCGGGCGGAATCGAGTACTCCTCGGTCCCGTGCTCCGTCTCGATGAAGACGCGGACGTTTTCATCGATGTCGACCAGGAGCTTCACCGTGCCGTCGTGCTCCGCGATGATCGAGGACTCCTTGGGCTTACGGCCCTCGAGCAGCTCCTCGACGCGGGGCAGACCCTGGATGATGTCGCCCGTCTTGACGCGGTCATAAACGAGCGTCGCCAGGTTCTCGCCGCGCTGCACCATGTCGCTCTGGTCAACCATCAGCTGGGTGCCAGAGGAGATCAGGTACGGCCGGCCATGGCGAACGGCCACGGTATCCTTGTCGACCACGCGCAGCTTACCGCTGTCCGGAGAGGTGACGCCCGTGGCAAGGAGGTCGCCCTCGCGGACCATCGCACCATCCTCGGCCTTCAGGCCACCCTTGACCGGCACCAGCAGCTCGTGCTCCGGTGTGATCAGGACCAACCGCCGGACCTCACGGGTTTCGGCACCCTCGGCAGGCGCCGAGAACTGCACAATGCCGTCGGTGTGGCTGAGGATCTCCGTCTTGACGACGGTGGTCCTCGGCTTGATGGTCGCCCCGTCCTTCGCCTCCAAGGTGGTGACGATGAACTCTTCCTTGTGCTCGCCGAAGCGGCCCACGGAAGGAAGGTCGCGACGCAGGGCCATGCTCTCGAGGATGACGATCGCGAAGTCGAACTTCTGCTCCTCACCCTCCTTGGGCTCGCCCTTGGACGTGATCTCGATGCGACCAGCGAGCGTGCCAAGGCCGGGGCCCTTCGTCAGCACGAGCTCGGTGCGCAGCAGCGGCGTCCCAGCCTTCACGCGCTCCCCGTTCTTCACGGCCAGCCGCGTCAGGCTCTTCAGCCCCAGCTCCTCGGTGGTGCTCTTGAAGTCGAGCGTGCCCTCGGCAGGCGCCACGTGGAAGCGCTCGATCAGGCGGACGATGACGATACGCTCACCCTCGGGCCCCTCGATCACCTTCACAAGGCCCTCGTGCGGGGCCGTGAAGCCCTGCGCCAGCACCCCGCCCTTGGCGACCATGTCGTCTTCCTTGACGTGCAGCTCCAACCCATCGGGGATGTCGATGCGCGTGCCGGGATAGACGTAAGCCTCCTTGACCATGTCGTTGTCGATGAACAGCTCGAGGATGCCAGCCGTCTTGGTGTAGTACTCGTGCCCATCGATCAGGCTCGTGCCCGGCTCGACGAACATGCCGGACTTGAGGCCGAACGCCAGCGCGCTATCGGGCTTGTTGATGGTGATCATCTCCTCGGGGACGAAGAGAATCTCGCCCTTCTTGGAGACGAGGCGACGGTCGGAGCGCTCGGAGAGGCTGCCCTCCACGAAGCGCACCTCGCCGGTGCCCGCCACGGTGTACTTCTCCTCGACGAGGTCCGCAAGCACCACCGCGTCGCCCTCGATGCGCTGGCCGTCGGCCACCCGCAGCGTGTACTGGGTGGCGTCACCGGTGCGCAGGAACAGATCTTTCTTGCCGGCGACGACCTCGGTGCCGGGGAGCACCATGTTGGCCGTGACGATCGCGATGTCGCGGCCCGCCGTGATGACGGTGCGACCATCGATCTTCTCGGTCCGGATGTCAGCGCCGAGGCGCAGCTTGCCACCGTGCTCGGAGACCATCCGGTACTGCGTGAGCACCTCGCCCTGTTTCACGGCCTGCCCGGGCTTGACCACGGCGTGGTAGCCGGCGGGCAGGGTGTAGGTGTCGCCCGCAAGCACCCAGACCTCGCCGGGGCGGTCCGCCGTCTTGGTGACGTTGCCCTGGCGGTCGCGGCGCTCGGAAGGCCGGAAGCCCACGAACTCGACCGTGCCCGCGATGTCGGCGGAGATGTCCTTGTAGGCCTTCTCCAACGACTTGCGGCTGGTGCGGCCAGCCTCAACGACGGACTCGGCGATGGTGTCGCCCTTGTGCACCTCAGCCCCGTCCTGGACGAGGATTCGATAGCCCGCGGGAACCAGCATCGCGTGGTTCTTCTTGGCCGTCTTGAGGTGCAGCGTGTGCTCCCGGTCCGTGACCGCGACAACGTCGCCGTGGGCGGTGCGGTGCTCCCGTTCGGTCATGTCGGCCGGGAAGGCGACCGTGCCGTTGTGCTCGGCCTTCACCACGGCGGTGCTGGTGTTCTTCGTGTAGACGCCACCGGTGTGGAACGTCCGCATCGTCAGCTGGGTGCCGGGCTCACCGATCGACTGGGCGGCGATGATGCCGACGGCCTCGCCGATGTCGACCTTCTGGTTGTTGGTCAGCGACCAGCCGTAGCACTCGCGGCAGACGCCGTTGCGGCTCTGGCAGGTGAGCGGCGACCGGATGACGACGCCCTGCACGCCAGCACCGACAATCATCGAGACCAGCAGCTGCGTCAGCACGGTGTTGGCCTCCACGAGCACCTCCCCCGTGGCGGGGTCGATCACGTGGTCCGCCAGCACGCGCCCCTTGAGGCGCTCGCCGAGGGAGACGACAACGCTGTCACCATCCCTGATGGACGTCAGGCTGACGCCATTGGAGGTCTGGCAGTCCTCCTCCCGGATGATCACGTCCTGCGCGACGTCCGCGAGCCGGCGGGTCAGGTAACCCGAGTCGGCCGTGCGCAGCGCCGTGTCGACCAGGCCCTTGCGGGCGCCGTACGAGGAGATGATGTACTCCGTGACGTTGAGGCCCTCCCGGAAGTTCGACTTGATCGGGAGGTCGATGATCCGGCCCGAGGGGTCGGCCATCAGGCCACGCATACCGACCAGCTGACGGACCTGCGAGAGGTTACCGCGGGCGCCGGAGAAGGCCATCATGTACACCGAGTTGAGGCGGTCGAACTTGTCGACGATCAGCTTGGTGACGTCCTCCGTGGCCTGCCCCCAGATGTCGATGGCCTTGTTGTGCCGCTCGACCTCGGTGATCGCGCCCCGCAGGTAGTCGCGCCGGGACTTCTCGATGACCTCCTCGGCGCGGGACAGGATCTCGCGCTTTTCCTCAGGCGTCGTCAGGTCGTGGATCGCGACGGTGACACCGGCCCGCGTGGCGTACTTGAAGCCCAGGTTCTTGAGCTGGTCGGCCAGCAGCGCGGCGTCGGCCGGGGACAACTCTTCGAACGCGCGCATCACGACGTTCTCGAGCATCTTCTTGTTGACGAGGGCGTTGACGAACGGGAAGCCCGGCGGCAGCGACTCGTTGAAGATGATGCGACCGACCGTCGTCTCGATGACCTGGCCCTTGCCACCGTGCTCGAGGTACAGCGGGTCATCGAAGCCCGTCTGCAGCCGCTCGTGCTTGATGCGGACCTTGATCGACGCGTGCAGGTCGAGGTGGCCGGTCTGGTAGGCCCCCACCGCGTCGGTGAGGGTGCCGAAGACGAGGCCTTCGCCCTTCTTCTTGGCGGGGTCGGACACCGTCAGGTAGTAACAGCCGAGCACCATGTCCTGCGTGGGCGTGATGATCGGGCGTCCCGTGGCCGGCGCGAGGACGTTGTTGGTCGACATCATCAGGAGGCGAGCCTCCGTCTGGGCCTCGACCGACAGCGGCACGTGAACGGCCATCTGGTCACCGTCGAAGTCGGCGTTGAAGGCGGTGCAAACCAGCGGGTGAAGCTGGATGGCGCGACCCTCGACCAGCACAGGCTCGAAGGCCTGGATGCCGAGGCGGTGGAGCGTCGGGGCGCGGTTCAGGAGCACCGGGTGCCCCTTGATCACGTCCTCGAGGATGTCCCACACGATGGTCTCGCCGCGCTCGATCTTCTTCTTGGCGGACTTGATGTTCTGGACGATGCCCCGCTCGACGAGCTTGTTCATGACGAACGGCTTGAAGAGCTCCAGCGCCATCTCCTTCGGCAGGCCGCACTGGTGCAGCTTGAGGTACGGGCCGACGACGATGACGGACCGGCCGGAGTAGTCGACACGCTTGCCGAGCAGGTTCTGCCGGAAGCGGCCCTGCTTGCCCTCGATGATGTCCGAGAGCGACTTGAGGGCGCGGTTGTTGGGGCCGACGACGGCGCGGCCGCGCCGACCGTTGTCGATCAGGGCGTCCACGGCCTCCTGCAGCATCCGCATCTCGTTGCGGATGATGATGTCCGGCGCGTGCATCTCGCGGAGCCGGTAAAGCCGGTTGTTGCGGTTGATGACTCGGCGGTAAAGGTCGTTGAGGTCGGAGGTGGCGAAGCGGCCACCGTCGAGCTGCACCATCGGACGCAGGTCGGGCGGGATGACGGGGATGACGTCCAGGACCATCCAGCTCGGGTCGGTGCTCGACTGGATGAACGCGTCGACCACGCGCAGGCGCTTGATGGCCTTGGCGCGCTTCTGACCCGAAGAGCTCACGATTTCCTGGCGAAGCTTCTCACCGAGCTCGGGGAGGTTGAGCTCCGCGAGCAGGATCTTGATGGCATCGGCGCCCATGCCGGCCTCGAGGGTGCAGTTCTCGTCGGCCATCAACGTCTCGTACTCGTCCTCCGTGATGATGTCCATCCGCTGGAGGTTGGTCGAGCCTGCATCGATGACGATATAGGAGTTGAAGTAGACGACGTCCTCGAGCTGCCGCAGGGGCACGTCGAGGATCTGCGACAGGTACGAAGGAATGCCCTTCAGGTACCAGATGTGCGCCACGGGGGCGGCGAGGTCGATGTGACCCATCCGGTAGCGACGGACCTTGGAGTCCGTCACCTCGACGCCGCAGCGCTCGCAGATGATCCCCTTGTGGCGGACGCGCTTGTACTTGCCGCAGTGGCACTCCCAGTCCTTGGCGGGGCCAAAGATGCGCTCGCAGAACAGGCCGTCGCGCTCGGGCTTGAGCGTGCGGTAGTTGATCGTCTCGGGCTTGGTGACGGCGCCCCGGGACCAGCTGCGAATGCGGTCCGGAGAAGCAATGCCGACCTTGATGTAATCAAAATGCTGGGTAGTCATAGGATTTACCGGAAGGTCTCCTTCTCCTCGACGCCCATCGGCATCGACATCACGCGCGACAGCTGCGTGCGCAGCCGGTTCCGCGTGTCCTCATCCTCCTCGAACAGCTCGATTTCGCGGCCGTCCTGTGTCGCGACGTGGACGTCGAGGCACAGGGACTGGAGCTCGCGGATGAGCACCTTGAAGGACTCGGGGATACCGGGCTTCGAGAGGTTCTTGCCCTTGACGATGGCCTCGTAGGCCTTGGCGCGGCCGGGGACGTCGTCCGACTTGATGGTGAGGATCTCCTGCAGGGTGTACGCCGCGCCGTAAGCCTCGAGCGCCCACACCTCCATCTCACCGAACCGCTGGCCGCCGAACTGGGCCTTGCCGCCCAGCGGCTGCTGGGTGACGAGGGAGTAGGGGCCCGTGGACCGGGCGTGGATCTTGTCGTCCACCAGATGGACCAGCTTCATCATGTAGATGGTGCCGACGGTCACGGGGCGATCGAAGGCATCGCCCGTGCGCCCGTCGAACAGCGTGATCTTGCCGGTGTTGCTGATCCACTCGCGCCCCGACTCGTCGCGCGCCTTCTCGAGTTGCTCGCGCAGCAGGTCGTAGGAGCTCTCCTCGCCGAACATTTCGTCAAACGGGGGGATCTCGAAGAAGATGCCCAGGTTCTTGGCCGCCCAGCCCATGAGGGTCTCGTAGGTCTGACCGACGTTCATGCGGGAAGGCACGCCCAGCGGGTTGAGGACGATGTCGACAGGCGTGCCGTCGGGCAGGAAGGGCATGTCCTCCGGCGGGAGGATCTTCGACACGATGCCCTTGTTGCCGTGGCGGCCAGCGACCTTGTCGCCCACCGAGATCTTCCGCTTCTGCGCGATGTACACGCGGACCACCTGGTTGACGCCGGGCGGCAGGTCGTCGCCCTGGTCGCGGGTGAACACCTTCACGTCCACGACCCAGCCCTTCTCGCCGTGCGGCACGCGCAGGGACGTGTCCCTGACGTCGCGGGCCTTCTCACCGAAGATGGCGCGCAGGAGCTTCTCCTCCGGAGGGTGCTCCGACTCGCCCTTGGGCGTGACCTTGCCGACGAGGATGTCGTCAGGCTCGACCTCGGCGCCGATGCGAATGATGCCGCGCTCGTCGAGGTCCTTGAGGGCGTCTTCGCCGACGTTCGGCACCTCGCGCGTGATCTCCTCGTTGCCGAGCTTGGTCGCGCGCGACTCCGTCTCGTACTTCTCGATGTGGATCGAGGTGAAGACATCGTCCATCACGAGCCGCTTGTTGATGAGGATGGCGTCCTCGAAGTTGTAGCCTTCCCAGGGCATGAACGCCACGAGGAGGTTCTGGCCGAGCGCCAACTCGCCCATGTGGGTCGCCGCGCCGTCCGCGATCACGGAGCCCTTCTCGATGCGCTGGCCCTTCTGCACGATGGGCCGCTGGTTCAGGCAGGTGTCCTGGTTCGAGCGCAGGAACTTCGTCAGCTGATACCAGCGATCGCGCCCACCATCTTCCTTGATCTGGACGCGGGTGGCCTCGACGCGGCTGACGGTGCCGGACTCTTGGGCCGTGACCACCAGACCGGAGTCGATGGCGGCGCGGGTCTCGAGACCCGTGCCGACGCGAGGCCGCTCGGGCCGGAGCAGGGGCACGGACTGCCGCTGCATGTTCGAGCCCATCAGGGCGCGGTTGGCGTCGTCGTGCTCGATGAAGGGGATCAGCGCCGTCGCGACGGAGATGATCTGAATCGGCGAGACGCCGATGAGGTCGACTTCCTGCGGGGCGGCGAAGAGGAACTCGGCCTTGTAGCGGACGGGCACCTTGTCGTCGCGGAAGCGCTTGCCGTCCGGCGAGAGCGGGGTGTCGCCGGCAGCCGTGCGGAAAGCGTCTTCCTCCTCGGCCGTCAGGTAGACGATCTGGTTGGTGATCTCGCCGTTCACCACGCGCCGCCACGGCGCCTCGATGAAGCCATAGTCGTTGACGCGCGCGTAGGTGGCGAGCGAGCCGATCAGGCCAGCGTTCGGACCTTCAGGCGTCTCGACCGGGCAGATGCGGCCGTAGTGCGAGGGGTGGATGTCGCGAACGGCGAAGCCCGCGCGCTCGCGCGTCAGGCCGCCGGGGCCGAGGGCGGAGAGGCGGCGCTTGTGCGTCAACTCGGCGAGCGCGTTGGTCTGGTCCATGAACTGCGAGAGCTGCGAGGAGCCGAAGAACTCCTTGATGGCGGCAACCAGGGGCTTGGCGTTCACGAGGTTCTGCGGCGTGAGCGTCTCGGGCTCCTGGATCGTCATCCGTTCCCGGATGATGCGTTCCAGCCGGGTCAGGCCGACGCGGAACTGGTTCTGCAGCAACTCTCCGACGGAGCGAATGCGGCGGTTGCCGAGGTGATCGATGTCGTCCACCTGACCCACGTCGAAGTTGAGGTTGATGAGGTAGTCGATGACGCCAACGATGTCCTCCCGCATCAGGATGCGGTCGGTCATCGGCGTGGAGAGCCCCAGCTTCTTGTTCATCTTGTAGCGGCCCACGCGCCCAAGATCGTAACGCTTCGGGTCGAAGAAGCGAGCCTGCAGCACGGAGCGGCCACCCTCGACGGAGGGCATGTCGCCGGGCCGGAGCTTGCGGTAGACCTCGATCAGGGCCTGCTCGACGGTGTCGGTCTTGTCAGCATCGAGGGTCTTCTGCAGGAACTCCTGGTGGCGGAAGAGTTCCAGCATCTCGTGGTTCTGGTAACCGAGGGCCCGCAGCAGCACGGTCGCCAGCAGCTTGCGGGTCTTGTCGATGCGGACGTAGATGAGGTCGTTGGCGTCCGTCTCGAACTTCAGCCACGCGCCCCGGTTCGGAATGATGGTGGCGGAGTAGACCTTCTTGCCGGAGGGATCGGTCTCGCGCTTGTAGTACACGCCCGGGGACCGGACGATCTGCGAGACGATGACGCGCTCCGCGCCGTTGATGATGAAGGTGCCCTGGTTCGTCATGACGGGCAGGTCGCCAACGAAGATCTCCTGCTCCTTGACCTCACCCGTCTCCTTGGACACGAGCCGGACGGGGATGCGCAGTGGGCGCGCAAACGTGGCGTCGCGCGCGCGGCACTCGTCCACCGAGTACTTCGGCGTGCCCAACGTGTAGTTGGTCAGGAAGTGCAACTCGAGGCGGTTCGAGTAGTCGTTGATCGGGGAGAACGAGAGCAACTCCTCCTTGAGCCCCTCCTCAAGGAACCACTGGAAGGAGTTCCGCTGGATCTCGATCAGATCCGGCAGGTTATCCGCCAGCGAAGTCACGCCGCTGTAGGGGGTCACTCGGAGCTTATTCGTTGTAGGCATTCACACCACCCTTGAGATCTTGTGCGTGTCGGACGACCGTGCGCCCATCTGCGCGGTCCGCGACGGCGGACTCGTGGACTGACCGGGTTATCAGGGCCGGAAGCCGGGGGGCGCTCCCCGTCTCGTGCCTGGCGGTCAATTAAATTCCTGTTAAAATTTGCGCAGAACAACCATATTACGCGTGGCCAAAGGGGACGTCAAGCCGGGCGCCCGCGCCGCGGGCCCTCCTCGAGAGCGCCCCGCCCTCCCCCGCGTGCCCGTCTGCGACGAGACAGATGCAAACCGAAGAGGACCCTCGCTTCCTCAGCGAACAGCTCATCACCTGCCTCGGGAACAAGCGCACGCTGCTGCCCCTGCTGGAGGCTGCCGTGCGCCACGTCGCGGCGGACGTCGGGCGCGACCGCCTGGTCACGTTCGATGCGTTCAGCGGCAGCGGCGTCGTGTCTCGCCTGCTCAAGCGCCACAGCGTGGAGCTCCACGCGAACGACATGGAGCGATACGCCGAGGTCGCCAGCCGCTGTCACCTGGCGAACGCGGCCGAGGTCGACGGTGAGGCCCTCGCCGCCTGGCACACGGCCCTGACAGCCAGGCTCCGAGACGACGCGCTACGCCCCGGGGCCATCGCAGCCAACTACAGCCCACGAGACGAGTACGCGATCCGGAGCGGGGAGCGCGTGTTCTACACCCCGCGGAACGCGGCCTACCTCGACAGCGCGCGCGCCATGCTCGAGGAGGTGCCGCCCGCGTTGCGTGTCCTGCTGCTTGGCCCGCTGCTGGCCGCTGCCAGTGTCCACGCCAACACGGCAGGCGTCTTCAAGGGCTTCTACAAAGACCGCGAGACCGGCCTCGGCAGGTTTGGCGGCCGCAACGAGGACGCCCTTGGGCGAATCAAAGGCGCCATCCACCTGGCGCTGCCCGTCCTCAGCCGGTTCAGCGCCCGGGTGCACGTTCACCGCGGCGACGCGAACGAGGTCGCGAGGACCCTCGGACCGCTCGACCTCGCTTACCTGGACCCCCCGTACAACCAGCACCCCTACGGCTCCAACTACTTTATGCTCAACCTGATCGCCGACGGGCAGCCCCCGACAGCACCGAGCCGGGTGTCCGGCATCCCGGCAGCCTGGAACCGCTCGGCTTACAACGTCCGAAGGCGTTGTGCCGAGCGCCTTGCCGACCTGGTCGGGGCGCTGGACGCCCGCTGGGTCGTGGTGTCCTACAGCTCCGAGGGCTTCATCCTGCCCGAGGAGATGGTGGCGCTGCTCGGCAGGTTCGGCCAGGTCCTTGTCCACGAGACGCGGTACAACACCTTCCGGGGGTGTCGAAACCTCTCCGCGAGGGACCGCCATGTCAAGGAATTCGTGTTCCTCGTGCGGAAGCGCTCGCGCGGCGCCGTCACGGCTGCCGACGCTTGACGGGACGGCCCGTTCAGATTCTACTGAAGGTGAGTGGGCAGCGCCGTCCAGCCGTGGGGCCGACGCGCAGGACCCGACTCCGCTGGCGGACCTCCCCGCAGGGCCACCCACACCGTGTTCGACTCCCTCTCCGAGAAGATCCAAGGCGTCTTCGCCCGCCTCGTCCGAGGCCAGGGCAAACTCACCGAGGACAACATCTCTGAGGCCCTCCGCGAAGTGCGGCGGGCCCTGCTTGAGGCGGACGTCAACCTGGGCGTGGTCAAGGCGTTCGTCGCCCGAGTTCGGGAGCAAGCCCTCGGAGAGGCCGTGCTCTCGGGCCTGAACCCTGGGCAGACCTTCATCAAGATCGTCCATGACGAGCTGTGCGCCGTGATGGGCGGCGAGCGCGCCCCGCTGGCAAAAAACCCCGCCGGCATCACCGTGGTGCTGATGGCTGGCCTGCAGGGGCAAGGCAAGACCACCACCGCCGCCAAGCTGGCCCTGATGCTCCGCAAGCAGGGCCAGCGGCCGCTGCTCGCGGCCGCCGACATCTACCGCCCTGCCGCCATCACGCAGCTGCAGACCCTCGGCAAGCAAATCGACGTGCCCGTTCATGCGCCCGGCGCCATCGACCCCGTAGAGATCGGGCTGCAGGCGCTCAAACGGGCCCAAGACGAGTCTCACAACTACCTGATCGTGGACACGGCGGGGCGGTTGCACGTCGACGCCTCGATGATGGACGAGATTGCGCGCCTCAAGGAGGTGCTCGGTCCTCACGAAATTCTGCTCGTCGCCGACGCCATGATCGGCCAGGACGCCGTGGAGATGGCGCGCGCCTTCCACGAACTGCTCGGCCTCACGGGCGTGGTCCTGACCAAGCTCGACGGCGACACGCGCGGCGGCGCGGCTCTCTCGATCCGGCAGGTGACGGGCTGCCCCGTCAAGTTCGTCGGCACCAGCGAGAAGCTCGACGGGCTTGAGCCCTTCCACCCCGACCGCATCGCGACCCGCATCCTGGGCATGGGGGACGTGCTCACGCTGATCGAGCGCGCCCAGCAGGCCATCACCGAAGAGGAAGCGCGGGCCCTCGAGGCGAAGATGCGCAAGGCCGAGTTCACGCTCGAGGACTTCGCCTCACAGCTCCAGCAGATGAAGAAGATCGGCTCGATGGGCCAGATCCTCGAGATGCTGCCCATCCCGGGCCTGAAGCAGGCCATCAGCGGCGACCAGCTCGCCCAGGGCGAGGGGCAGCTCAAGAAGTTCGAGGTGATCATTGCCTCGATGACGCCGCACGAGCGTCGCAACCCGAAGGTCCTCGACCTGTCCCGCAAGCTCCGCATCGCCAAGGGCTCCGGCACCAAGGTCGAGGAAGTCAACAAGCTGCTGAAAGACTTTGAAAACATGAACAAGGTCATGAAGCAGTTCGCCGGATTCCAGAAGAACATGCCGAAGCACCTTCAGAAGGCGATGAAGAAGGGGCAGATGCCCGGCTTCCCGGGCGGCGGGCTCCCCGGCATGCCTCCCGGCGGCGCCCCGTTCGAGATGCCCAAGCGTGGCGGCTTTCCATTCAATTTCAAATAGGGGCCTCACTCCCCCCTACGTCCTCTGCCAGCCCCCCAACCACACGTACAACAGGAGACCAACCCCATGGTGAAGATCCGACTCAAGCGGATCGGTGCGACCAAGCGCCCCAAGTACCGCGTCGTCGTTCAGGACAGCCGCACCCGTCGTGACGGCGCCGTGATCGAGGAGATCGGCTACTACGATCCCCAGGCCAACCCGATCGAGCTCCGCATCGACGCCGAGAAGGCGAAGAAGTGGCTCGCCAACGGCGCTCAGCCGACGGAGACCACCCTCTCCCTGCTGCGCAAGGCAGAGGTGCTGCCCGCGGCAGCGGCGAAGTAACGGCGCTGGGCGCATGGACCCCATCACCACCGTCGCAGAGGTCTTGCTGAAGGCGATCGCCTCTCAGCCGGACGCCGTGGCGATTGAAACCCACGAGGACGGCACCCGCACCGTCCTTACCGTGACGGTCGACGATGCTGACGTGCCTCGTATGATCGGGCGGAAGGGCCGCACCATCAACGCGGTGCGGACGATCGTCAAGGCGGCGGGCCTCAAGGCCCAGCGGCAGGTCAGCCTCGACCTGAACGCGCCAGACCTCCAAGACCGCGAGCGCTGAAGCTCACCCCAAAAAACGCCGGCTCGAAGGAGCCGGCGTTTTTTCTTGCTCAGCCGGCGGCGTCGAGGCGGCGCCGCGCGATGCCGCGTTCGAGGAGGGGGCCAAGCCGGCCCGCCAGAGCAAGCATTGCCGCCTGCATCAGCCCACTGGCGACGGCCTCGAACGCCGCCACGGGCACGACGGGCGCGAGCCACGCCGGAAGGCCGAACGAAGCCCGCATCACGGCCCGGCAGACAACCACACAGCCTGGCCCCTCCGGCACGAAATGGGCCTCCCCCTCGAAGCCAGCGTCGAAATCGGCAGGGCGGTGCGCGCTGCCCTCCAGCAGCCTGGCCGCGAGGGAGCGCATCACCACCCGGTCGGGCGGATGGTCGACAAAGGCGACATCGAAGCTCGGCCGCAGCGACACGCCCAGCGCCGCGTGGGGGCTCAACGCCACCCGATAGGCGCCGTCCGGCAGGCGCTCGACGCGGTCCTCCCCCAGAAACTCCCGGAGCAGGGCGTCGTTACCGGCGAAGAACGCAAAGGCCTCCTCGGCGGGGCAGGCCAGTCGGACGTCGTGCGAGACCCTCGCCCGCAGGGTCACCGGGGTCATGGCCTGGTCCCCGATCGCGGGGTGGCGCTGGCCGAGGCGATGGGCGCGGGGCGCACGCTGCGAAAGCGGCGCGCCCCGGCGGGCAGCTCGATGCGGTCGGCCCGTGGCGCCGGCACCGAGAGCCCAGGGCCGACCTGGATAGGCACCACTTCCACCGAGATGGCCCGGATGCGCAGCGGAGACGGCGACGGCGAGGGCGCGGCCTGAGCCTGGCCGGCGAGCAGCCCCAGGGCGAGCCCTGCCAAGGCTAGGCGACGCCACGCCACGCCTAGCCCTCCACCGGCAGCAGCACGGTGGTGCGTCGCTTCAGGGGTCCCTTGCGTACGTAGGCCTCGATGGCGTAGCGCCCCGGCCGCACGCCCCTCACGACAATGGGCACCACCGTGCGCCCTTTCTCGAGGCTGCCCCGCCAGCTCACGGACTGCGCGAGCATCGGCTGGGAGCTCTCGTCGATGAACTGCAGCCCCTCCGGCAGGTCGACCTGGAAGACCACGCCGTCCACGCGCTCGTCGAGATCGAAGGCGATGTTCACGGCCACGTCCTGCCGGACAGAGACGGCCGCCGTCTCGATGGTGGGCACGCCGACGCCGGGCAGCCAGGTCCAGACGAGCAGCGCAGCGCAGGCCACCGCCGCCCCACCGACGGCCGACGCCAGGTGGCTCCAGGCCCAGCGGCGCCCCGCGGCCACCACGGGCACTCGCACGGCCAGAGGCGTCGGGGCTGCGCCAGGCCGGTCGGCCTCGGCCAGCGCCCGGGCCACGCGCGAGACGAGAGAGGCGGGCGGGGCAGGGCGTGGGCAGGCCCGGAGCAGCGCGACGGTTGCCGCGAGTTCGGCCGAGAGGTTACGGCAAGCGGGGCAGGCGGCCAGGTGGGCCGTGACGGCCCCCGCCTCCCAGGCCTCCAGTCCGCCCTCCAGGTGCCCCGTGAGGTAGTCCTCGGCCTCGTCGCATCCGATCGGCTCCGCGTCGTCCCCAGGCTCGCGCGCCAGGGCCGCCGCCACGCGGGCCCCCAGGTCGGTGGGCATGGCGACGGGCGCCAGGCGGCCGAGGAGCCCCACGAGCTCCCGCATCCCACCGGCCTCCGCGCGGCACCCCTCGCAGGCGGCCAGGTGGGCCTCCAACGCGGCCCCGGTCGCTGGCGGCAGGCGCCCGTCGACGTGGTCACTGAGGGCCTCTCGCACCTCGCCACAAGACTCGAACATGGTCAGCCCTCCCGCCTGGCCGCCACGGCCAGCACGTCCGGCATGTAGCCCGACAGCCTGTCGGGCGACGCGAGGATTCGCTCGCGCAGGGCCAATCGCGCCCGGTTGAGGCGGGACTTGACCGTGCCGAGGTTCAGGTCGAGCACCTCCGCGATCTCCTCGTAGGAGTACCCCTCCAGGTCGTAGAGGATCAGGGGCTCGCGCAACTTGTCAGAGAGGTCCGCCAGGTAGCCCCCGAGCAGGGCCGTCAGCTCCGCCCGCTCAGCCCGAGGCTCCGTGACGTGGACAGCCGCCTCTGGCAGCGTCTCCGTGGCCTCCTCGTGCCGCCGCGAGGCCCGCTTCACGTCGTCGAGCACGGTGTTGCGCACGATGCGCGCCAGCCATGTCGAGAAGTCGGCCTCCTCGCGAAAGCCGCCAATGGCACGCCAGGCCTTGACCGCGCTGTCTTGGACGACGTCAGCTGCGTCGTCGCGGTGCTGCGTGAGGTGGTAAGCCAGGCTGTAGAGCCGGGGCAGCAAAGGCGCCAGCAGGCGTTCGAAGGCATCGCGGTCGCCCCGTTGGGCGGCCCTCAGCCACCGTCTGCGCTGTTCGGGATCGTCGGACACGGTCATGGCTCCCAGCCAACAGACGCAGCCTGCCCCGGATAGGTTCCCCAAGGCCCCGCAGCGTGATGCATTGTAGCACCGCGGGCCCGGACCGGATGGTATCATGGGGGCCCCAGCGCGGCAGGTGCCGCGCGCGTGGCCCTGGAAGGAGCGACTCGGATGCGTGGGTTCGGCGGCGGAATGGACATCGGCAAGCTGATGAAGCAGGCGCAGAAGATGCAGGAGGCCATGCAGCAGATGCAGGCCGACCTCGGCACCAAGACCGTCGAGGGCACGGCCGGCGGTGGGGCCGTCACCGTGACGATGACGGGCAACCAGGAGATCACGGCCGTCAAGATCAAGCCCGAGGCGGTGGACCCGGAGGACGTCGAGACGCTCGAGGACCTCGTGCTCGCGGCCCTCAAGGACGCGCGAGAGAAGGTCGAGGCCATCGCGCAGTCCCAGATGGGGGCGGTGACCGGGGGCCTGAACATTCCCGGCCTGAAGTTCTGAGCAAGCTGTCGAGGCCACGATGCTTTACACCCGCCCCCTCGCGCGCCTGATTGAGGAACTCGAGCGGCTTCCGGGCATCGGGCCCAAATCCTCCCAGCGCCTCGCGTTCTGGCTCATCAAGCAGCCCGTCTCGACGGTGGAGGGCCTCGCCAATGCCCTCGTCGAGGCGCGCCGCCAGGTGCGTTTCTGCTCGACGTGCCAGAACCTGAGCGCCGAGGACCCCTGCGAGATGTGCCGCCACCCTGGGCGCGACCGGCGGGCCATCTGCGTGGTCGCGGAACCCCGGGACCTCGTGGCGATCGAGCGCACGAAGGAGTTCAAGGGGCTCTACCACGTGCTGGGCGGCCTGATCTCACCCCTCGACGGCATCGGCCCCGAACAGCTCAAGATTCGCGAACTGCTGGCACGCCTGCAGGCCATCGACGGGGGCGGCACCGGTGTCGAGGAGGTCATCTTGGCCATCAACCCTTCCATCGAGGGCGAGGCGACGAGCCTGTACCTCGGCCGCCTGCTGAAGCCCTCGGGGCTGCGCGTGACGCGCATCGCCTTCGGGCTGCCCATGGGGGGCGACCTCGAGTATGCCGACGAGATGACGCTGGTGAAGGCCTTGGAGGGGCGGCGCGAGGTGGGCTGAGCCGGGCTCCGCATCACCTTCATCCGACCTTATACAGGACTTAACGGCAGCCACCGCACCTGTTGGGGGTGTGTTGGGCAGGCGGGCGACGAACACCGCACGCACCCCGGTGCGGTCCCCGCAGTTGTCGAGCATGTGAAGGAGTTGTGCCCCGTGTCCGTCATCGAAAGCGCCCTCAAGGCCCTCACGCCCCTGATTCGTGCCGAGGCCCACCAGGCGGCAACCTCCGTGACGCGCGCGACCTCGCGGGTGGCCGGGCAGGCGGGTGACGCGTTCACACGGGTTGCTGTCGCCACTGCGCGCGCCGAGGTGCCCTGGGCGAGGAAGATCGAGAGCGGCGTGAAGGCCAAACTTGAGGCAGGGCTCCGGCACCGCCTGGAGAACTGGCTCGGGCAGCCCCTCGGCAAAGGGCGAGACTGGCAGCAGATCGCCGTTCGCGAGGTGACCCCCGTGGCTGGCGGTCGCGTCTCATTCCTCGCAGGGGGCACCCTCCGCAGCCGCTTCCCTGACTACCACGCGCTGCGCGAGCACATCCTCGTGGGCACCTTCAACCCCCAACTCGGGCTGGTCGAGACGCTAGAGCGGCATCCGATGCCGTTGTGGCTACAATTGAAGCAGGTGAGCAACGAGAAGCTGCGAACGATCTTCCGAGAGCAGTGGACCTGAGGGAACCCGGCGACCACTTTCTACGGAACTTAACGTGCCGGGCCGCGCTTGTGGGCAGCCCGTTGGTGACGCCGGCGACACCTTGGGCACCCGTGCCGCGCAGGCCGTGTTCGCCCCAGGAGGCAGCCGTGCAAGTCACCCGAGCCCACTCCTCGCAGCCCAGGCCCGCCCGGTGCAAGACCGCGGCGCGGCCGCCTCGCCTGCAGGCAGTTGTGGACGCGTGGGCTGGCACCGCTGGCGCGGGTGGCGTGGCGGCCCGACTGGAACGGGACCTCGTCAGTCACCTCGACTCCAGCCTGCGGGCGCAGCTGCAAAACGCCTTTCGGGCCGTCCTGTACGGCTCACGGCAAGGCTTCAAGTCTCACGTCAGCGTGCTGTCTGTTAGAGAGGCCGCCCCCGGCCGGGTGGAGTTCGTGGCCGAGGCCAGAACTTTCCACCCGACGCCATCGGGCCACGCGACCGTCAGCCAGAGGCTGCTGGTGGGCACCTACGGGCGGTCGTCACGCGTGGTGTCGCTGCTCGACTGAGGCGACCGAGCCACGACCTCAGAAAGCGAGTTCCTGCGCCTTCTTGACGGCCTCACGGATCATGTCGTCGTAGATCGTCTTGTCGCGCCAGCGCGCCTGAGCGACGGGCCCCAGGCGATCCACGGGGTCGAAGTAGATGAATTGCTGCCCAGGCTTGACGCTGGGTGCCGTGAAGACTGAGATGCCGTTCTCGCGGTCGTAGTACTCGTAGCTGTGGGCGTCCCGCTTGCCACCCCCGCCCGGCGCGTCACAGACGAACGTGGGGGTGTTGAAGCCCGCCGTGGAACCCCGCACGTACTTCTCGATGTCCAGGGCCGTCTGCAGCGTGGTGCGGAGGTCCTCCACACCCTTCACCAGGTCATGGAGGTAAACGTAATAGGCGTGGACGTTGATGTAGCCGAGTCGCTTGACCAGCAAGCGCATGGTCTCCGGGTCATCGTTCACGCCCCTCTGTAGCACGGACTGGTTGCGCACAAAGATGCCCCGCTCGAAGCAGCGCGCCATGGCCCGCTCGGTGATCCAGGTGATCTCGTTGGGGTGGTTGTAGTGCGTGTGGAGCACCACCTCCTTGCCCATCTTCCGCCCCAGCTCGACGACATGAGACAGCGCCTCGAACCAGGCGTTGTCCGTCAGGATCTTCATCGGCATGACGGCCGGCCCCTTGGTCGCGAAGCGCATCCGGCGGACATGCGGGATGTTGAGCAAGGTCTCCCCGATGGTCTTGAGGTGCGGCGCCGCCAGCTGGTACATGTCGCCGCCCGAGATCACGATGTCCTCGAGCTCGGGCCGCTCGGAGATGTACTGAAACACCCGCTGCCAGCGCTTTGGGCTGGCATTGAGCGACACCTTCTCGACCTCGTCCGTGTCCCCGCCCACGGCATACGAGCGGGTGCAGAAGCGGCAGTAAACCGGGCACACGTCCAGCGCCAGGAACAGGGCCTTGTCGGGGTAGCGGTGCGTCAGGCCCGGCACCGGCGCGTCACCCTGCTCGTGGAGGGAGTCCAGCGTGAGCATCGGGTGGTCCGGCCGCAGGCGCGAACCGAGCGGCAGGAACTGGGTGCGGATGGGGTCGTTGTAAGGGTCCGACCAGTCGATGCCGGCCATCATGTAGGGCGAGACGCGCACCGCCATCGGGGCCCTTGCAAAGCCCGCTCGCGCGTCTTCCAGGAACTCCGGGGAGACGAGCCCCTGGATGGTTTCGATGAGCTTGTCGACGGTGGTGATCGAGTTCTTCCCCTGCCAGATGTGGTCAAGGAAGGTGGCCTCGTCGACGTCCTTGTAGGCAGGGATCACGCGCCAGAACTCGCCCTGGCGAAGGTTCCGGTGGGCGAAGGCCTCGGGGCCCGCCGGCGGGCGTTTGTGGACGATTGGGTCTTCGCCAGTGGCGGCGGGGTTCTCGGACGGGGTGGACAGCATGGGTGCCTCCTGATGCGGTGCGTCCCCGCGAAGGGGACCTTGGGGCCGACGCGTCAGGGGGCCTTACAGGCCGTAGTGGGGCTGCTTCCCGTTGCCGAAGGCGGGGCTGAAGGCGACGTGGGTCACGACGACGTACCTCGCGCGGCGCGGGCTCCTTCGCCCGGCGCTCCGCCCCATTATAGCGTGCGGGCGGGCCCGGGCCAACCCGCCCGTCACCACCCGTCGCGGGGAGCTGCGCGAAGCCTCGCCCACTCGGGAGAGACCTCGCGCAGCTGGCTCACCACCTCGACCAGTCGGCTCACGGCCTCCTCGAGGTCGTCCTCGGTGGTGAACCGGCCAAGCCCGAAGCGCAGCGTCGAGGCAGCCTGCTCGTCCGTGAGCCCGATGGCCCGCAGGACGTGCGAGGGCTGCTGGCTCGCGAACGAGCACGCCGCGCCGCTCGAGGCCGCGATGCCGCGCAGGTTCAGCAGCACGTCATCGGCCCGCACCCCCTCGAAGCGCAGCGTGAGGTTGGTGGGCAGCCGCAGCTGGGGGTGGCCGACCAGGTGCACCGCAGGCAGCGCCTCGCTCAGCATCCGCGCCATCCGATCGCGCAGGCCGGCGAGGCGGGACGACTCCTCGGGCATCAGCACCAGCGCGAGCTCCGCGGCCTTGCCGAAGCCGACGATGCCGGGCACGTTGAGCGTCCCGGACCGCAAGCCCCGCTCCTGCCCCCCCCCGTGCAGCAGCGGGGGCAGCTTGAGGCGCGCCTCCCGGCGCCGGACGTAGAGCGCCCCGACGCCCTTCGGCCCGTGCAGCTTGTGGGCAGACATCGACAGGAGGTCGATGCCCATCTCATTGACGTCGAGGGCCACCTTGCCAAACGCCTGGGCCGCATCGACGTGTAGCACGATGCCGTGCCGACGGGCCACCCGGCCAATCTCCGTCAGGGGCTGCAGCGTGCCGATCTCGTTGTTGCCGTGCAGCACGCTGATGAGCACCGTGCCGGTCGTGAGGGCGTTCTCGAGGTAGCCGGGGTCGAGCACGCCGTCCCGGTCGACGGGCAAATAGGTCACGCGCCAGCCACGTTCGGCGAGCTTCCTCAGCGGCGCGAGCGTCGCCGGGTGCTCGACGGCCGTCGTCACGATGTGACGCCCCTGCTCGGCCAGCGCCTCGGCAGCGCCGAACAGGGCCGTGTTGATGGCCTCGGTGGCCCCGGACGTGAAGGCGATCTCTCGGTCCGTGGCGTGAAGGGCCCTCGCGATGGTGCCGCGCGCCGTTTCGACGGCCTCTTCGGCCTCCCAGCCGTAGGCGTGGGAGCGGCTGCCCGCATTCCCGAAGCGGTCCGTGAGGTAGGGCATCATCGCCTCGAGCACGGCCGGGTCGAGGGGGGTGGTGGCCTGGTGGTCGAGGTAAATGCGCTTCACGGGGACTGCTCGAAGGGGGCGGCCCTGCACAGCAGGACCCGGTATCATGTACCCACCCACCCCCACAAGGAGCCACCCATGTCGCTGCAAACCCGCCACCACGGCCTCGCCGGGCTGCACATCACCGGCCGGGACCGCCAGGCCTTCCTGCACAACATGACGACGGCGGCCATCCGCACGCTGCCCGCCGCCGAGGGTGCGGCTGCGGCGGTGGTGGATCAGCGTGGCGTCGTGATCGACTGGGGTTGGGTGCACGCAGCCGATGACGGGCACACCTTCATCGGCCACGCGAGCCGCGCAGAGCGGCTTCATGGCTGGCTCGAACGCTACGTGATCACCGAGGATGTCGGCGTCGACGCCAGGCCGTTCGAGGGTGGCGGGCTGCTGGTGGCGGGCGCCTCGGGAGAGCAGGCGCTGGCCACCGCCCTGGGCGCGACCCTCGTGGGGGCCTCCCACGTGCGCATGGCGGGGGCAATCGCCCGGCGCGTGGGCGGACCGGGGCTGCCCATGTGGTTGGTCGAGGGCCCAGACCTGGGCAACCTCCAAGCCCGCCTGGCCGCTGCGGGAGTGGCCGACGCCGACCCCGCTGCCTGGGAAGCCTGGCGGGTGGCAGCTGGCGTGCCCGCGCCCGAGAAGGAGGCCGACGAGCGGGCCAACCCTTGGGAGCTCGGGCTGGACGAGGCGATCGCCCTCGACAAGGGCTGCTACCTCGGCCAGGAGGTGATCGCCCGCCTGCGGACTTACGACAAGGTGCAGCGGCGCCTGGCGCGGCTGGCCCCGAGTGAGCCCGGGCTCCATGCCGGCCTCGCGCTGTTCTCCGCAGAAGACGCCGAGCTCGATCGGCCCGTCGGGCTGCTCACCAGCGTGATCGAGGGCCCCACGCCCTCGGCGCTGGGGCTGATCAGGCGGACAGCACCAGCAACCCTGATCGCCGTGAAGGCAGATGGCCGCCGCGTGGCTTGCGGGGCGAACTGAGGCCTCAAGGCAGGCACGCCACGGGGCCGGCACAACCTTACATAACGCTGAAAACCCTTCAGTCATGCGGACCTTCGGCCGATGGATCGGCCGGAGCACCGAGCCGCATGACCCACACCTTCGACCCCCGTTCCTTGTCCCAGCCCGGCGACCTCGGCCTGGCTGAGGCCGCCGCCCGCCTTGGTGTCGAGGAGGCGATCCTGCTCTCCTGGCTCGCGGCCTTCGGCTGGGAACGCCACTACGACGGCTCAGGGGCCCTGAGGCTCGGCGAGCAGGACCTCGAGTTCCTCCGCGTCGTGAAGTCACTGCGTGACATCGACCGCTCCTGCGACTCGATCGTCCGCCTGCTCGCGGAGGATGGAGACGAGCCGCCCCCGGAGGTGCTGGTCGACGAGGGCGCCGAGCACGCCGTGGCTGGCATGGCCCAGATCGAGACGCTCAAGGCGGAGCTGAGGGACCTCCACGCCAGCCCCCACCGGTCCGCCCCGTTCTGGCGCTTCTGGCGCCGCGCCTGACCCCTGGCCGACGTGAGCGCGATCATAGTCCGACCGCTCCGCCAGTGACATAATCATGGCCAGGTCGCCTCGTTTCCCCCGCGGATCGCCCGGGTAGGGGACGAGTGTCGGCCGCGTGCGAGGGTGTCGATGCCGGAGATTCCTGGCAACAACTCCGTGCCGGGCACGGGCATACCCCCAGGCCGTCAGCCTGCCCGAACGGGCTTGAACGCCACGGGCGGCGCCGCCGGCGCGGCTGGGCCGAACGGGCCGGGGGACGACGCCTCGGCCGCTCGCCAGCAGCCGGCCGGCAAGCGCTTCTTCGGCTTCCACACCGACGCCTCCATCATGGCCAGGCTGGCCGCCATGGGGGTCACACCCACCCTGGGCAACCTCCGCATCGCCCAGCAGCTGTTGCGCTACGGCCAGGGCCTGGACCCCGACGCCATCCAGCAGGTGGCACAGGCCTGGAGCCAGCTGGGGCACGGTGACGCGCAGCGGCTGGAGGCCATCGTGGCCCTGCAGGCTCGGGGCCTGGCCGTGACAGGACCCAACGTCCAGGTGATGACCCAGCTCCTCGCCGGAGGGCCCATCACCCACCTGCTGGCCCGCCTCACCATGGCCGTCAAGGCCGAGCAGAGCCCCAAGCTGGGCGGCATCGGGCAGCGCCTGAACGGCCTGTGGCAACTCGGACACGCCGACAAGGATCTTGTGGCCCAGCTGAAGGACTTCAGCCGCCTGCTCGGGGAGCTGCGCGAGGAGGTGGCACGGTTCGGACCTGCCGACCTCAGCCCGGAGCTCGGGGCCGAGCTCGGCAGGTTCAAGGACCTCATGGACGCCCACCAGTTGCTCGCACAACAGCAGCCCGGCACCGTCTACACCCCCTTCTTCATCTGGCAGCAGCAGCAGCCGCTGCCTGCCGAGCTGCAGGTGCAAGAGGAGGGAGGGGGCACGGCGGGCGTGGGATCCTTCTTGAAGGTCACGCTGGCCGTCGAGACCCTGACGCTGGGCCGCGTGGTGGTCGAGTTCGTGGCCGTGAGGGACGCCCTCACGCTGCGCCTCGACGTGGCGGACGAGAAGATCAAGAAGCGGATGGACCCCCGCCTGGTGACGCTCAGGCAGCGCCTCAGCGGCCGCGGCTACCTGGTCGACCAGCTCACATGTCGGCCGGACGGCGCGGGCCGCGCCCTCAGCACCCTGCTGCCCGTCCGCCGGGACCTCAAGAAGCTGTCCCGCGCCCAGGGGGTGCTCTGAGATGGACCCGCGAAACCCGGGTGGCGGGGACGGGCGGCGACGCCCCCGCCCAACGCGCCCGCCCGGCGCGCCGGCCTCCCGGCTGAGGGCCGTCCCAACGCCCGAGGGGGCATCGGCTCAAGGCGAAGACTTCACCATCCGACTGGATCCCGACAGCCCCCCGGGCGAGTTCAACTTCGTGCTGCCGCAGGCCGCGCCCTCCGCAGCCCCCCAGGCCTTCTCAGCTGCCACCGACGGTCCGGTGCCACCTGCCCTCGCGGCGGCCCTGGACGAGGTGCTCGGCTTCATCTTCGGGCTCGACCAGGCCCAACCCCCACGCCCCAAGCGCTGACAGGTGACCCAGGATGCTCAAAGGAATCTACATCGCCGCGTCCGGCATGGCCTTCCAGACCCAACAGCTCAACGAGGTCTCAGCCAACCTCGCCAACGTCAACACGCCCGGCTTCAAACGCACGCAGATGCTCTCCGAGACCTTCGGGGACCTCGTGACGGCCTTCGCCACGCCGACGCCGCTGAACCGCGTCGGGATGGGCGTGGTCGAGGGTGGCCGGGCCCGCTGGGAGACGCAGGGGGCCCTGACGCGGACGAGCGACCCCCTGCATGTGGCCATTTCAGGCGAGGGCTACTTCCAGACCCAGGACGCCAACGGCACGGTCAAGGTCACCCGGAACGGGGACTTCCGGCTCGATGCCCAGGGCTTCCTCGTGAGCCAGGACGGCTCGCGGGTGCTCGGTGCGGACAACGCGCCGATCCGGCTCGGGGCGATCGCCACCGAGACCGTCCGCGTGCGCCCGGATGGCGCCATCACCTCGGGCACGAACGTCGTCGCGCGGCTCAAGGTGGTCGGCAACGACCAGGCGGCGGGACCGAACTTCCCCATCAGCCTCGCCAACGCCCCTGCCCTGGGCGCCGGCTTCACCCTCGAGCAAGGCTACCTGGAGGGCTCCAACGTCAACGTGGTGAGCGAGATGGTCAACCTGATCAACCTCAACCGGTCCTTCAGCTTCGACCAGAAGGCCATCACCACCCAGGACAACCTGCTCAACAAGACCGTCAACGACCTCGGCCGCATCACCTGAGGCCAGCCCCCCCGTACCAAGGAGTCGCGCCATGATCCACGGCATCTGGACCGCCGCCACCGGCATGCAAGCCCAGCAGATGCGCATCGACACGATCGCCAACAACCTGGCGAACGTCAACACCACGGGGTTCAAGAAGTCGATGGTCGACTTCCAGGACCTCGTCTACCAGACACTCAACCAGCCGGGCCTGGAGTACGCAGGCTACCAGGTCGGTCGCGGCGTGCGCCCCATCGCCTCGACCAAGCTCTACTCTCACGGCTCGTTCCAGGTCACCAACAACCCGTTGCACCTGGCAATCGACAACTCCAGCAACGCCATCGGCCTCGTGAACGACTTCTTCGTCGTGCAGGAACGGGACGGCACGCTGGCCTTCACCCGCGACGGCTCGTTCAAGCTCGACGCCAACCGCCGCATCGTGACCTCCACGGGCCTCGTGCTCTCGCCCGAGATCCAGATCCCCGTGGACGCCACGGACATCCACATCCGCGAGGACGGGCTCGTGCTGGTGCGGCGCCCCCTGAGCGCCCAGCAGGAGGAGGTCGGCGTGATGCAGATCGCGCGCTTCCCGAACCCCGCCGGCCTCGCCGCCGTGGGCAACAACCTGCTCAAGCAAACGCCGGCCTCTGGGGAACCCACCGTCGGCAGGCCTGCCCTGGAGGGCCGCGGCACGCTCAAGCAGGGCATGCTCGAGACCTCCAACGTGGACATCGTGACGGAGATGGTCACGATGATCGCGACGCAGAAGTCCTACGACACGGCGTCAAAGGCCATCCAGGTGTCCGACAAGATGATGGACACGGCCAACCAGCTCTCGAAGTAGCCGCCTCGCCCTGGCGGCCCCCTAAAAAAAGCCCGCCCGGCTGGTCAAGGCGCGACGCCAACGTGTCGATGCTCTGGCCAGCCGCGGCGCGCCGGCGGGACCGTGCGGCCCACCGCCTGGACCGTAACGGGGCTCACCGACGCCGAGGGCGACCGCCCGTACCGTTGGGGATACGCTTATGTCACCACGCTTCCTGGTCGCCCTATTGCTGCTCTGGCCCACCGCTGCGTGGGCAGGCCCATCCCTGCGCGAGCAGGAGGTCCTCGACGCCGTGCGCGCCGCCGCTGTGGCCCGGCTGCAGGTGCCTAGTCGGGACGTGCACGTGACGTGGCGGGACATGGCCGTCGAGAACCTGGTGCCCGCCCTCCCGGGCGGGCGCGTCTCCCTCCGGGTGGCGCCGACGGCGAGCCTGGCTGGGGCCGGCAACGTGCCCGTGCAGGTGCTGGTCGACGGCCAGCGCTGGCGGACGATCTTCCCCCGTCTCGAGGTGCAGGTGGTGCAGCCCGTGCTCGTCAGCCGCGTGCGGATCGGGCGGGGCAGCCAGGCCCAGGCCTCCGACGTGGAGGCCGTCCGCCAGCCCCTCGCGGGCCACGCCCAGCCCCCCCTCACGCACCTGGAGCAGGTCCTCGGCAACGAGGCCACGCGAGACATTGCGCCCGGCACGGTGCTGACGGCGGGCATGTTCCGGGTGACGCCGCTCGTGCGCCCTGGCGAGGACGTCGCCGTCAGCGTGGTGGACGGGGGCCTCACCGTCCTGGCCCGCGGCCAGGCGCGCTCCGCCGGCGGGAACGGCCAGCTCGTGAAGGTCGTCAACCCGGAGACCCGCCACGAGTTCACGGCCCGCGTCGTGGGCCCCGGCAAGGTGGAGGTTCGATTGGAAGAATGATGCGCATCCTCACCGCCACGGCCCTTTCCCTGGTGCTGCTTCCCGCCGGCCCTGCCCGCGCGGACTCGATCTACGCGGACGGCCCCAACGAGAACCTGACCAGCTTCGCCCGGCCCTTCCTCGGGGTTGGCAACCTCATCACGATCGTGGTCACCGAGCGCACGATCGCCGAGTCGAGCGCCCTCACCAACCGCCGCAAGGACGGCCGCGTGCGGACGGACTTCGACTTCGGCGGCCTCATTCCGGGCCTCGTGAGCAACTCGACGGACATCCGGGGCCGCGACGACTTCCAGGGCGAGGGCCAGACAAGCCGCAACGGTCGCCTGCAGATGGACGTGACGGCGCGCATCGAGGAGGTGCTTCCCAACGGGACCCTCCGCATCGTGGGCACCAAGCACATCCGCGTCAACGACGAGGAGACGGACATCGTGATTCGCGGCATCGTCCGCCCGATGGACATCTCGGCCGACAACCGCATCGACAGCAGCCGCGTCGCGGACGCGAGCGTGGACGTGAAGGGCTCCGGCCCCGCGACGGCCAAGGCCACGCCCGGGCTGCTGACGCGCCTGTTCAACTGGCTGTGGTGAGCCTCATGAAGCAAGGAGCATCCGCCGTGCACACGCGTGTCGCCACCCTCGTCGCCTGCCTGGGGCTCGTCATCGGCGTGCCCGGGGTGGCCCGCGCCGAGATCGTCACGCAAGGGACGGACGTCCGCGTGAAGGACATCGCCACCCTGCAGGGCGCGCGCCCGAACCAGGTGACAGGGCTGGGCCTCGTGGTCGGCTTGCAAGGCACGGGCGACAGCCAGCAGGTCCGCATCACCAACCGCGCGATCGAGAACGTCATCCAGCGCCTGAACAACATCCCGCCGCAGGAGCTGCTGAACTCGCTGCAGACGCGCAACGCCGCGCTCGTCACGGTGACGGCCACGCTGCCGCCCTTCTTGAAGCCCGGACAGCAGGTGGACGTGACGGTCGCGAGCATCGGTGACGCCCGCGCCATCACCAACGGCGTGCTGCTGCAGACCCCCCTCAAGGCGGCCGACGGCCGCACCTACGTCGTGGCGCAGGGGGCCATCTCGACGGGCGGCTTCATCTCGACGGCCTCAGGCTCGCAGACCACCAAGAACAACGTCGTGGTGGGGCGGGTGCCCAACGGGGGCATCGTGGAGCGAGAGGTCCCGGTGACCGTCGTGGACAACACGGGCTACATGCACATCAACCTCGTCAACCCCGACTACGCAACGTCGGCCCGCATGGCGGACGCCATCAACAAGAGCGCCCTCGCAGTGGCCTCCGTGCTCGACGCCGGCACCGTGCGCTGCTACGTCACGAGCACCTACCGGGACCGCGTGCCTGAACTCATCGCCCGCGTCGAGCAGCTGACGCTCAGGCCCGATCACGTCGCCAAGGTCGTGATCGAGGAACGCACCGGCACCGTGTTGATGGGCACCAACACGCGCATCGATCCCGTCGCCATCTCCCAGGGCGCGATCATCGTGAAGGTGGAGACCAAGGCCAACGTCTCTCAGCCGGCGCCCTTCAGCCAGGGCCAGACGGTCGTGACCCAGACCTCCAACATCAACGTGATGGAGAAGCCTGCCCAGACGGTGGTCCTGGAATCCGGCACCACGCTGGGGCAGCTGGTCAAGGCGCTCAACGCCCTGGGCGTGAAGCCGCGCGAGCTCATCTCGATCGTCCAGAACATCAAGGCCTCGGGGGCGCTGAACGCCCACCTCGAAATCATCTGAGACACGCGCCCAAACGAAGGGGCGTGGGGTAAAAAGGGAACAAGGAGCCTGCATGCAGCCCATCGTCACCCCGACCTTCCTGCCAATTCCCCAGCCTGGGCTGCAGAAGCCTACGGCGGCGGCGCGGAAGGCCGAGCTCGAGAAGGCCGTCGACGACTTCGCCACCGTGCTGTTCTCGCAGATGTTTCGCGAGATGCGCGAAGCTGGCGAGGCCCAGGACGGAGATGCCGTCTTCGGAGGCGGAGACACAGGGGTCCTGATGCACCTGATGGACGAGCAACTGGGCAAGTCGTACGTCGCGAGCGGTGGCAGCACGCTCCGCGACGCGATGCTGCGCCAACTCACCAGCCGTGAGGGCTCGCCGACAGCCGCGGGGGGCGCGCCGTGACGACGAAGAAGCCCGAAACGCAGACTCGGGCCCGCGGAAACGCGGGGTTTGACGACGAGCAGATCAAGAAGTACCTGCCGATGGTGCGCTCGATCGCGCGCCGAATCTCGACGAAGCTGCCGCGCCACTACGACATGGAAGACCTGATCTCGGACGGGGTCATGGGCCTGATGGCGGCTGCCGACCGCTTCGACCCGGACCGAGGCGTCAAGTTCGAGACCTTCGCCACCTATTACATCAAAGGCGCCATCCTCGACAACCTGCCCAAGCTGCCCACCATTCCCAACAAGCAGCAGAAACCGGCCGAAGACGAGGTCATCCACAACGAGGACGAGGAGATCCAGACGGACGCGGTGGCCCTGACGAACAAGGTCACCCAGATCACCTACTCGTACATCCTCTCGCTCGACGCGCCCCAGGGCTCCAGCGACGACGGCGAAGACTTCAACCTGCTCAAGCAGCTCGGCAAGTCGGACACCGTGCAGCACGAGATGGAGCTCGAGGAGCTGCAGGGCATCCTGCGCCTCGCCATCGAGCAGCTCCCCATCCAAGAGCGCACCACCCTGCGCTACTACTACTTCCACCACATGTCGTTCTCCGAGATTGGTCAGAAGCTCGGGCTGTCGGAGTCGTGGGTCAGCCGGATCCACCGCCGCGCCCTGGAGCAGCTGCGCCACAAGCTCGGTAAGAAGAAATCGATCGACGATTTCATCAGTTGGTGATCGGCGCCACGGTCCCCAGGGCGACCGACGCGCGTTCATGACAATTACATAACGTGGTCCTCGGTCTGGAAGGAGCTGCCCCGTGCACCTGACCTCCCTCACCATGACCGCCGTGGAGCGCTCGCTTGACGGGCTCGCGGCGCGTCAGGCGGCAATCTCGCACAACATCGCCAACATCTCGACGCCCGGCTACGTCAAGCGGGAGGTCGACTTCGAGGCTTCCCTGCTGGCTGCCCTCGACGAGGCCCACCAGCCACCGAGCGCCGCCCACACCTTCCTGCAGGCGGATGGTGCCCCCGTCACATCTTTACATAACGACCCTTTGCTAACCTGGCAGCCGGTGACCTCACAGTCGGCCGACGGCCCCCAACGCCTCGACGGCAACCGGGTGTCCATCGAGAAAGAGATGAGCGCCGTGGCAGCCAATGCCGGCAAGTACAACGCCGTGGCCGCGGTGATCGCGAAGGACTTCCAGCTGTTGAGGACCATCGCGCAGTCCAAGTAACCCTGGCTGCCCCCCCCCGTTGAGAGGAACGCGACCCGTGTCGACCCTGTCGAACGTCCTGGACATCTCCGCCTCCGCGCTGAGTGCCAACCGCTTCTGGTTGGAGCGCATCTCCAACAACCTCGCCAACGCCACCACCACCCGGGGGCCGGACGGCGCCCCGTATCGCCGCGAAATCCCGATCTTCTCGGAGATCCTGCGGCAAGAGGTTGAGGGGGGCCAGGAGGTCCCGCTCGGCGTGCAGGCCACGGGGGTGGTCAAGGACAACTCGCCCTTCCCCCGCATCTACAACCCCGGCCACCCGCACGCGGACGCGCAGGGGTTCGTGACGCTGCCGAACGTCAACGTCGTCACGGAAATGGTCGACATGATCACGGCCTCGCGCACCTACGAGGCCAACATCACCGTGTCCAGCGCAGCGAAGAACATGATGAGCAAGGCAATCGAGATCGGGAAGTAGGCGGCTCGCCTGCCCCATGACCCCGGCGCCCGGGGTCAGCCAGCCCCCGGAGGACCCCCGCATGATCAACGGCATCTCGACGAACCGCTCCCGCATCGACGCGTTCAAGACGTTCGAGGCAGAGTTCGCTTCGCCGCTCGAGCGGGCCGGCACCACGGCCTTCACGGAGGGCGTCACGCCCGTCGAGGGCCTCGAAGACCTCAGCCCGGCCGAAGGGCCGAGCTTCGGGCAGGTGTTGCGCGACGCCTTGGACAGCGTCGAGCGCGAGAAGGCCAAGGCCGAGGCCATCACCTTGGACTTCGCCACCGGCAAGCCCGTAGACATCCACACCATGATGATTCAGGTGGCCAAGGCGGACGTGATGATGCAGGTCACCTCCGCCGTCGTCACCAAGAGCGCGACCAGCCTCAACCAGTTGCTTCAGACCCAGGTCTAAACAGGGCCACCTCGGCCGGCCAGGGTCTTCGAGGGGATAGCGGAGACCAGCCTTGAACTTCTTTGCGGAACTGCCAGGCCAGGCGAAGGCCCTTATCGGCGTCCTCGCGACGCTCGTCGTCGTGCTCGCGGGCGTGGCGTTCATTCCTCGCGGTGGCGGGGCCGAGGCGGCCTCGACCGCGGCTGGCCCCGCCCCGGGCTACGTGGTGCTCTTCAGCAACCTGGAGCCCCGCGTCGCCGGGGATGCCGGCAAGGTGTTGCAGACGGCCCAGCTGCCCTTCCGCATCACCAAGGACGGCACCTCGCTGGAGGTCCCTGCGGAGCGGGCAGACGAGGCCCGCGTCAAGCTGGCTGCCGAGGGCATCCCCAAGGAGGGTGACCTCGGCTTCACGCAGATCTTTGGGGAGAAGCTCTCCTCGCTGGTTGCCACCGACTTCGAGAAGCGGGTGGCATTCAACCGCGCCCTGAACGGCGAGCTGTCCCGCATCATCCGCAAGATCGACGGCATCCAGGCGGCCTCCGTGATCGTGAACATGCCCGAGGAGCGTCTCTTCACCGAGGAGCGCAAGCCGACGACGGCCTCCGTCATGCTCAAGCAAGACCCGGCCAAGCGACTCGCCAAGCAGCAGGTCGAGGGCATCCAGCACCTGGTGGCCAGCTCGGTGCCAGGCCTCAAGACGAACAACGTCACGGTGGTCTCGGACACGGGCTCGCTGCTGTCCGACGGGATGACGGAGAACGCTGGCGACGTCCAAGACCGGCTGGTGGCTAAGGCGCTCGATCGCCAGCTGATGCTGACGCACGAGCGGGAGGCCGCGATCGAGAGCAAGGTGCAGAGCCTCCTCGACAAGATCTTCGGGCCAGGCAAGAGCGTCGTGCGCGTGGCCGTCGACCTCGACTTCACGCAAAAGCGCACGAAGACCCGCCTGTTCGCCCCCCCGGCGGACGGCTCGGGCCGCTCGGCGCCCAGCTCCACCCAGAAGGTCACGGAGCGCACGACGGGCGGCAAGGCCGGCGGCACCAGCGGCGGGGTGCCTGGCACCTCGTCCAACCTGCCGCGCGTGCCGGGCTACCCCCTCGAAGAGGTGCCCTCAGGCGGGGCGACGGGCAGCCAGTACGAGCGCACGGCCGAGTCCACCCAGCACGGCACCTACAGCATGAACGACACGCTGACGGAGGAAGAGGTCGGGACCGTCAAGCGGCTGTCCGTCACGGCGCTGATCCAGGGCCTTCCCGCAGAGCGGGTGCCGGCGATGATGCAGATTGTGGCCTCCACCTCCGGCGCCGACGTCGGCGGGCGCGGGGACCAGATCGTCGTGCAGCCGGTGGCCTTCGACACCTCCCAGACCGATATGCTGAAGCAGCTCCTCGAGCAGCAGGACGAGACCAAGAAGGCGAAGGGCCCCAAGAAGAAGGAGGGTGGCATCCCCCTCAGCTGGATCATCGGGGTCGCTGCGGCCTTCCTGGCACTGCTGCTGCTGATCGCGGTGTTCCGCCTCTCGAACCGCAAGGAAGACACCACCGACGTCCTCGTGGACTCTCTCGGCGACACGGGCATGCCCTCCAACTTCGACCCGAACGCCCTCGGGGCCTACGGGCCCACCGAGATGACGGGCCAGGTGCCCGGCGCCGGCGAGGAGGGTCTTTTCTTCTTCCTCGAGCAGGCGGACAGGGAGTCCGTGGCCGAGTTGCTCTCGCGGGAGCGCCCCGCCACGGCGGCGGGAATCCTGGCGATGATGAACCCGGGCAACGCCGAGGATGTGCTGGCGGTGATGCCACCAGAGCTTCAGGAACAGATCTTCGCGAAGCTCCAGGAGGGCAGCCAGCTGCCCGCCTTCCAGGCCCGGACGATCGCCACCAAGCTGCGTCGCGACCTCGGCGTGCCAGCCTGACCCGTGGATCCTCTGTCGTTCGCTACCGGGGCCCTCACGGCCACCCTGGCCGTCACGCTGGCCAGGGTGGTCCGAGGCCTGCGGCTCGCGCAGCCGCCGAGGCCCCCCCAGGCGCCAGTCACGCAGGCCATCGACGTCGCCGGGCGCCCAGGCACCGCACCGCTGGCGTTCCTGGCCGGGGTGGCGGCCGACCACATCGCGTCGCGCCTGATGCGCGAGCCACCTTATCTGGCGGCCTACGTGCTGGAACAACTGGAGCCAGCGTTCGCCCACCAGGTGCTCGCCAGCCTCGGTGAGGTCCGACGGGGCGAGGTGCTGGAGCTCCTCAGGTCGGAACACCCGCTGAAGGTGTCGGGCGAGGCCTTCATCGCCCTGCTCGGCCGCCTCAGGCAGGCGGACGCCCCCCACCCGGCCTGACAGCCCGAAAACCTCCTGATCGTTACACCACGCGGCGCGATGACGTCTTATCGACCTTCCGGGCCTGGCGCTGGGGGTATACAACATGTGCGTCCGTCACACCTGATGGCGCCCCCGAGGGCGTACACTGGGCAAGATTATGTCATTCAAGGCAGCCCCGAAGGCCGCCTGACCGAGGGCCCCCCCCATGGCGGCCGGCGCGCCGGGTAACTCGTCCAACCTGCTGTACGATCTCGCGCTTGCGGCGATCGTCATGTGCGTGCTGGCGATCCTGATCCTACCGGTCCCCCTCTGGTTGCTGGACATCCTCATCATCGCCAACCTGGCGATGGCCCTGATCACCGTCGTCGTCTCGTTGTACATCATCCGGCCGCTCGACTTCGCGTCCTTTCCCTCCTTGCTGCTGATCCTCACCCTGCTGCGGCTGAGCATCAACGTGGCGACTGCCAAGGCCATCTTGCTGTATGCGGAGGCGGGTTATGTCATCCACGCGTTCGCGGAGTACGTGATCCGGGGCAACTACGTGGTCGGCATCCTGATCTTCCTGATCCTCATCTTGATGCAATTCATCGTGGTGACGGAGGGCTCCAAGCGCGTGGCCGAGGTGGCCGCGCGCTTCACCCTCGATGCAATGCCTGCTAAGCAGATGGCCATCGACGGCGAGCTCGCCCAGGGCATGATCGACGTCCACGAGGCCAAGCGGCGCCGGCGGGACGTCGAGCGGGAAGCGAACTTCTTCGGCTCGATGGACGGCGCCAACAAGTTCGTCAAGGGCGACGCCATCATGGGCATCGTCATCATGGTCGTGAACGTCATCGGCGGCTTCCTCGTCGGCGTCTTCATGAAAGACATGGAGGTCGCCGACGCGGCCTCCACCTACACCCTGCTGACGGTGGGCGACGGCCTCGTGACGATGATCCCGTCGCTGCTCATCTCGCTGTCCGCAGGCTTCGTCGCGACGCGCGCCACGTCGGACTTCAACCTCGCGATGGACCTGAAGGCCCAGCTCTTCACGGACGCCAAGACCATGGGCATCGCGTCGGCCATCCTGATGCTGTTCGGCGTCTTCCTGCCGCCGCACTGGCCCTTCTTTCTGATCTCGGCGGGTGTGGCCGTCGCGGCGTTCGTGGCTTACCGCACCAAGCTGCTCGGCCAGGCGGGACCTGGCGAGGGCCTGCCGGGCGAGGCTGGCGACGCCGGCTGGGACGGTGGCGGCGAGCCAGACCCGGACGAGGACCTGAAAAACCCCGAGACGGTCATGAAGATGATCGGCGTGCCGCCCCTGACGCTCGAGCTGGGGCTGGACCTCGTGCCGCTCGTCGACCCCGCGCTCGGCGGCGAGCTGATGGACCGCGTGGTGCCCATGCGCGTGAACATCGCCATGGAGCTTGGTTTCATCATGCCGGGCATCCAGTTCAAGGACAACCTGAACCTGCGTCCCAACACCTACCAGATCATGGTGAAGGGCAACGTGGTGGCGACGGGAGAGCTGCTCATCGGCTACCTGCTGGCGATCCAGAGCAACACCACGGACACCTCCGAGGAGCTGGTCGGGTTCCCGACGACAGAGCCGGCCTTCGGCAAGCCTGCCGTCTGGGTGGCCGGCTCCGAGGCCCAGCGGGCCAGCCAGCTCGGCTACTTGGTGCAGGACCCGACCAACGTGCTCATCGCCCACCTCGACGAGGTGGTGCGGGCCCATGCGGCCGAGATCCTCAGCCGGGAGGAGGTCCAGATCATGCTCAACAAGGTCCGCGACCGGGCACCCACAACCGTCAAGGAGCTCGTGCCCGACAAGCTGGAGCTCGGCGAGGTGCAGCGCGTGTTGCAGTTCCTGCTCAAGGAGCGCGTGAGCATCCGCGACCTGTCGACCATCCTGGAGAAGCTGAGCGACTTCTCGAAGACCGTGAAGGACCCGCAGATCCTCTCGGAGCTGGTGCGCGCCACGATGGCGCGTCAGATCTGCGCCTCGCTGGCGGACGACCAGGGCATCATCTTCGCCATCACGCTCGACCAGCGCACGGAGCAGTCGATGAAGGACGCCATCATGCAGGGGCCGGCAGGCCAGGTGATGGCCCTCAACCCCCAGATCAAGAACCTCATCATCGAGCGCATCAGCCAGGTGTACCAGGAGGCCGCCCAGCAGGGGCGCACGCCGGCCGTGCTGTGCGAACCGGCCGTTCGCCCCCACCTCAAGCCCCTGATGGAGCGCTACATCCCGACGCTCACCGTGCTCTCTCACAGCGAGATCCACCCCAAGTTCCGGGTTCAGTCCGTCGGCAACGTCACGCTCAGCGCAGTGGCGGCAAGCTGAGGCCAGGCGGCCCTAAAGTTCGACGTCCAGCGGGACGAAGACATGAGCATCTCGGCCGGGCAGGCTCACGGAAGAGCACGCGGCCGTCTAGGAGGCGCGCATGCTTTCGCTCTCGACCATCCAACACTCCACGTTGGCCTCTCGCGTGAGCTTCTACCAGAGAGAAGTGAACTCGGCAAGCGACCGCATCTCCACGGGCAGCAAGCTCAACACCTCGTGGGAGGCACCAGCCGCCTTCAGCGTGGCCGAGACCTACCGCACGCAGGTCAGCGCGGCCCGGTCCGTGTCGACCTCGCTGCAGGACGCCATCAACATCGTCCGCATCGGCGAGGATGGCATCCGCAGCATCGTCGAGGTGACGCAGAGCATGCGCGACCTCGTGATGCAGGCCGCCAACGGCACCAACACGCAGGACAACCTAGACTTCTATCAGACGTCGCTCGACACCCTGCGCGGCCTGGTCATCCAGTCGTACAACACCGCGAAGGACTTTCGCGTCAGCTTCGAGGGCAACAACGAGTACGACCGCAAGCTGACGTTCATGGTCGGCACCCGCCCCACCGACACGATGGAGGTCGACTACAACCCCCTCCGCACGGGCCTGAGGGACTTCGTCATGGGCCTGTACGGCTACCGGGAGATCTTCGAGAACCCTGAACTGGAGCTGTTCCTCGGCGCGTTCGGGATCTACCCCGCGCCTCAGCCGGACGACCCGGTGCCGCCCCCGCTGCTCGGGCCCGGGGAGCCGCCTGGCACCACCTGGGAGCAGAAGTACCCCAAGAAGATTGTCATCAACGACCCGACGAAGTTGACGGGCATCCAGGATGCGTTCACGCTCGTCGACTCCGCCAAGGAGATCATGCTCAAGCAGGAAACTTACCTGGGCACCATCAGCCAGCGCCTGGAACTGCACCTGTCGGTCGTGCAAAAGTTCGAGGCATCCATCTCCCAGGCGGAGTCCACCCTGCGGGACGCGGACCTTGCCGCCGAGTCGACCAAGCTGACCAAGTCCCAGGTGTTGCAGCAGGCCTCGCAGGCCATGCTCATCCAGGCGAACAACCGCCTCGCTCAGGTGCTGGAGCTGATCCGCGGCAACTAAGGCCCGGGAGGCACCGGGGCGGTCGTGGCGGGCGCCCCCGGCTCCCGTGGCGGCACCAGAGCCATGGGCAGCCACTGCGTGAGGAACTGGTGGTACTCCGCGAAGTGGGCCCAGTCCACGGGGCGCGCCTGGCCTCGCCAGACGAAGAGCCCCGCGCGATCGCCCGCCCGGTCCTGCAAGACCTTCAGCACGTCCTGCTGGTAGGCCTCGCTACCTACCAGCATCAGCGGCACCGGCGCCACGCGTGCCACGAGCTCGGCCAGAGGCCGCTCTGGCCGACCCGCCGCCAGGCGAAGGCCACCGGCGACCCGCCAGTGCAGGCGCCCAAACAGGCCCAAAGGGCTCCACGAGGCCCCCAGGCCCCCCCCCCACGTGAGGGTCGGACCGACGAGCGCCAGCGCCTCGAACCGCCGCTCGGTAGCTGCCAGCGTGGCCCCGAGGCAGGCGTCCTGCTCCGCCACGACGGCGATCCGCTGGTATCCTCGGCTGCGCAGGAACGCCACGGCGGCGAGGACATCCTGGCGGTCTGCGCCGTCAGGGGTTTTGAAACCACCGCTGTCCCCCTGGCCCCTTGGGTCGAGGACCAGCACCCCGAAGTCGTTGGCCAGCCACGTCGCGAGCGTGACGGTCGCAAAGGAGGCCCGGTTGGCGCGCCACCCGGGCACGATCACCACGGCGTATGGCGTCCGGTTGTCCAGGTGGGTTGCGCGGAGGCGCACGCCATCCGCGGCCTGGAACGCCACCTCGGTGGCGGAGGGGCCATACGAGACGGGGTGGGCAGGCAGGGCGTAGTGAGCGTTGCCCTGGAGCCCGCGGGTCCAGGTGATCTTGGCCAGCAGACAGCCCGCGGCGGACAGCCCGATCGCGGCGGCCGCCACCCCCACAAGCACAGCCGCCCGGTCCAGGAGTCCGCGCCGGCCGAGGGCCCACCCGAGCCACCCCGTCAGGGTGACGATCAGCACGCCACAGGCGTAGCTCGCATCCGGCCAGGCTTCGAAGGCCGAGGTGGCGAACTGGAGCAGGGTGACCAGCAAGAAGGTGGGGAGCAACACCGTGAGGGCCGTGCCGGCCTCCCGCCCGAGCAAGCGCGAAGCCGGCGCCACCCAGGTGTTGGGCAGGGCCAACCGCCCTGGCTGCTCGGGCGCGTCCTCATCCCAAAGCTCACCCGCCACGCTCACGGCCCTTCACGCTCCCAGACAAACACGAGGACGTCGTCAGCCGCGAGGTGTCCCTCGAGCCGAGCCCCGATCGCCTCACCACGGGTCTCACCCTCGGCCCAGGCGTCGCTGAAGCGCCACCCTTCCACAGGCACATGGAGGGTCAAGGAGAAGTCTCGCGCGGACCCGCGGTTGAACACGAAGGCGAAGCGGTGGCGCTCGCCCTCGCGCACCACCACCTCGAGGTTGGCGACCGGCGTGTGCGCCGACGCCACCCCGACCCGCTCCAGCAAGGTGCCGAGGAACCCCGTGACGGAGGCCTTCCGCCCCGGGTCATCCAGGTAATACCCCGGAGAGTCGAAGGCGGCTCCGAGCAAGGTGCCGATGAAGATGCTTCGGCCATGGCCGTACCCGACCTCGTAGCCAGCCGACCGCCGGCCCTGCCGCAACAGGGAGCGGGTGCCGAAGCGCGGCCCGGCTTCGCACCAGGTCACCAGGCGCGAGGCCCACAGAGCCCCGAGCCCCCCCGTGCCCTCCAGCATCCGCCCAGCGCGGGTGGCATAGCGGTTCAGGAGCATGGCCGGCTGCATCCCCAGCACCGTGAAGGCACAGAACCGGTGACCGATCCCCCCCGTCCTGGTCCGCCAGTGAACGCGCACCAGGTCCCAAGCCGTCCGCCACATGACCCACCACGAGGAGGGGTTCGAGACCCCCCGGACCCGCCCGGGCAGCAGGGTGCCGCCCTCGGAGAAGGGGGTCCCGAGGGTGATGAGGGTGCCCCCGCTCGCGACGTACTGCTCCAGCTTGCGCTGGAGTCCCGGCTCCAGCCAGCCGATGGAGTTGAAAAACACCGCCTTGTACCGGGCCAGCGCCTGGGGCGTGACCTTCTCGAGGTTCTGAACCTCCGGCGCAAAGCCAGCCTCGGCCAACGCCCCGAACAACCCGGCGTTCACCGACACCAGCGTGACGGCCTCGTCGATGGGGCGCTGCGAGCCACGGGCCACGGCCCCCCCGGGGTTCACGGCGGCCGCCAGCATATCGGGCGTGACCGCGGGGCTGTGCAGGATGGCCAGGTCCGACGGCGGGTCCTGGGTCGCCGCCAGGGCCTGGCCCCAGCGCCGCACGAACCCCGCGAGCCGACGCAGGGTGGCGAGCCGCTCCAGAGGCTGCCCCCGCTGATCGAGGAATGAACGGAAGACGTAGTCGCCGTCGGAGTCCCTCCCATCCATCAGGATGTAAAAGAAGGAGGCCTGGGTGCCGTGCGCGAAGGCCGCCATCGTGCTCTGGAAGGTGGCCGCGGGCTTGACCTCACACGCCGGATCGAGCCATCCCGCGCCCATCTCCGCGCACATCAACGGCCCGTCTTCGAGGAAGGCGTCGAAGAGCTTGGGCACATACGAGATGCTGTAAGGCTGGTCGAAGGTGACGGGCAGGTGGGAGTAACGCGGGTAGATGTCGTAGGCCAGCGGCGCCACCTGGTTCTTCTTGCCCAGGTGGGACGGCCACGAGTCCAGCCAGATGTCGTTCAGGAACAGGGGCAACCCGAGGTCGATCGCCTCCCACATCCCCCGCAGTGCCTGCAGGTAGCGCACCACGTAGTCTTCGACCCAGCGGGCCATGGCATCGGCCTGCTGCTCGTTGAACAGGCGTTCATCGGGCGGTTCGACCACGTCGAAGGAGGCGAAGTCCGTGCCCCACTCGGCGTTGAGGGCCTCGATCGTGCCATGGTGTTCGGCCAAAACGGTCCTGAGCAAGACGAGGGTCTCGGGGTTGCGGTCCGTGAGGTGCGGTCCCTGGCCGAACTGCGGGTAGCCCGTCTCGTTGTCGATCTGCAACGCGAACACCACGCCACGTTGGGCAAAGGGCCGCACAACGCGCGCGACGGCGTCGAACCAGCCGCGCACGAGGGCCAGGTAGCCCGGGTGGTTCAGCGCCGGCTGCGGGTAGGCCTGCGGGCGCCGGACGACCATGAGGATCTCGGGGTGCTCGGTCTGGAGCCACAGCGGGATGCCGAAGCCCTGGTACTCCGCAAAGATGAACGGGCCGGGCTTGACCACCAGCGGCAGCCCCAGCTCCTCGCAGAGAGCCATGAAGCCCACCAGGTCGCGTTCGGGGGCGGTGGTGCCGGAGAAGTCGAGGACACCGGGCTCGGGCTCATGCCACACCCAAGGTACGTAGGCCGAGACGACGCCCAGCCCTGCGTCCTTGAGGGTCTCCAGGCTGGGCCGCCAAAGTTGCCGGGGGATGCGGAAGTACTGGAACTCCCCCCCAAGCAGCAGGTCCGGTCTCCCGTGAACGTGGATCCGTCGTTCCCGGAAGGCGATGGTCACAGGCGCTCCTTCGACAGGCTGAGTTCCACGTCGCAGCCCACCGCGCCGCGCGGCAGACCCCGCCAGTATAGCGGTTGCGTCTGGACCTCACCAGACGAGCAGCGCCTCCAGCAGCCTGCTGTTGCCGCCGAGCACGAGATTGGCCTGGCCGCTGCCCGTAGAATCCTCGTCCCGCCACAATGAGCTGTCGCCCAGGACGATGATCTTGCCCAGCCCCAGGGGCCCCGCGGCAGCCACCACCCGGCTGCCCACCTCTGCCAGCACCACGTAGCCACGGGGGGCGACGAGCAGGGGCCGTGCCTCCCCCCCAACGCTCAGCGCGGTCACGCCGATCAGCGTCACGGGCCTCCCTCCCAGGGCTGACGCAAGCCCCTGATAGGCGGGCCGCAAGACCTGCACGACGAAGTCGTCCTCGGCCGCTGTCCGCACGGTGCCACCGCCGAAATCGACGCCCGCCGGCCCGGCCAGCGCCCGCATCGTCTCCACGTCCTGGCCCGCGTAGCCCCCCCACTCGCCACACAGGATCAGGCGGCCTCCGCCGCGAACCCACCGCAACACGGCGCCAACCTCCGAGCCGGACCAGCCGCGTGGCGTGACGAGCAGGAGGACGTCCAGCGCCCCAGGGTGGCCGCCGGGCCAATCGGCCAGGCGGGTGGTGCGGGCCAGCAGCTCGCGGAGGCCACGGAAGGCCGCCTGGTCACCGCGGGGGTCCACGCCGACGCGCACGGGGTGCTCGCGGGCCGCCAGCGTACGCACCGGCTGCTCGCCCGGAACTGGTTTCCAGCTGACGCGCGGACAGCGGGGCTTGCTGACGGCCAGCATGTCCCGTCTCACCCCGAGCCTGTAGCGCCCCTGGTCGTCGCTGAGGGTGGCCGCCGCACCATCGGTGACCACGGCCCCGGCGACGGGCTGCCCGGCCCCGTCGACGAGGCTCCCGGTGACGAGGAAGCGCGGCGTGTCGGCCTCCCACCACCCACAGCCTGCCAACCACAGCGCCAGGCCGCAAGGCAGCAGGGCCCGCCACAGCGCCTCAGCGAAGGTCGTCACGGCTCGCCACCCGCAACGCCCGGGCAAGGTTGAGCCGCCCGAAGCCGTGCTGAAGGTCTGGGCCCGGCGGGCCGGCGTCATCCGCCGCCGCCAGGAGACACGCCCGCACCTGCCCGGCATTGAAGGCGGGGAACTGCCCCCACAGCAGCGCCGCGGCCGCACTCACGTGCGGCGCGGACATCGACGTCCCCACGAGCCCCGCCGAGAGCGAGCCCAGCGCGCCTCCGGCCTCCCGCTCCGAGGCCGTCAGGAAGGTTGGCCAGCTGGAAACCACGGGGCTAGTGTCGCTGCCCCCCGGGGCCATCATATCGAGAGCAGCCCCGAAGCAGGAGTAAGATGCCCGCTGCCCGGCCTCGTCCGTGGCCCCCACGGCGAGCACCTCCGGGAGGCTGGCAGGGAAGGCGACCTCCCCACCCTCGTTGCCGGCAGCGGCGACCACGAGCACGCCTGCCGCCTGGGCGTCCTGGATCGCCCGGGCCAGCCGCGCCGAATAGCCGGGGCTGGCCACGCTCAGGTTGAACACCCGTGCCCGCAGGCCCGGGCGCTCCGGGTCACGCCAGGCCAGGGCCCGCCTGACGCCGTCGGCCAGCCACCGATCGTTGCCGTTGCCATCGTGGGGAATGACCTTCACGGGCAGCAGCCGGACCGGGGCGTCCCCCGCCACGGCCCGGACGATGCCGGCGACGTGGGTGCCGTGACCGTTGCCATCGAGCCCCGTGTAGTCCACACGGGTGCCCCCCGCCGTGTGGTGGTCGCGACCGACCACGTCGAGCACCGGATAGACCCGCCCGGCAAGGCTCGGGTGGTCGGCATCGACGCCCGTGTCAAAGACGGCCACAACCACGGGCTCACCACCAGGGGCCCCCGCGGCGCGGGCCTGCGTCAGGTGCCAACCCGGGGCCGCCGGCGCGGATGCCGCATGCGCCTGCAAGGGCATCGCGAGCAGCGTCTCTCCCCCGGCGAGGGGCGCCGCCCCCGCCGGCCGAGGGCCACCGCCGCACCCGAACTGGCCGAAGGCCAGCCCCAACCCCACCACCTGACGCCACATCCCTGGCCTCCTGCCCCGAGTGGGGCGAGGCCCATGAAGGCATCCACGCGGCGCCGGCGCGACGACGAAGGCGCCAGAACCCTTCGTGCGTGGCAAAAAGGAGAGCCCCCGCGTCGCCGAAGCGTCGCGGGGGCAGGGCGAGGCGCCAGCCTCAGGTCCGGGGGAGGCCCCCCTTGTCGCCCTGGACCTGCGGGGCCGGGCGAGCCGCCCCGGGCCAGGGCTCAGGCACCCGCAGGGCCTTGGGCCCGGTGGCCTGAACCATTGGCGTGTCCTGGGCCAGCGTGACGACCAGCCGCGTGTTGGCAGGGTCCTGGTACACCGCCGCCGCCGCAGGCTGCGAAAGCGAGACGGCCAGCCGCACGGTGCTCGTGCCCTCCGGCTGGGTGACCAGGAGGTAGTTCAGCGCGGGGTGGGCGTTGGGCGTGAAGAACTGGATTCCACCGTCCCGGAGCGAGGCAGCCTCGAACACCACGTAGGCAAACGTCGGGGTCACCTGCTCGATGACGTAGCGGGGGACCTCCCCCCGGAAGGGGATGAAGAGGTTGCTGCCTGCCTGGTCGACCACGAGCGGCGCCAGGGCAGACCGGACCGGGGAGGCTTCTGCCACCGCCACCTTGGCAATCCTGGGCTGGGGAATCACGAGCAGTTGCTTGCGCTCCGGGTCAGCCGCGATGGAGACTTCGGACGGCTGGCTGAAGGCGAGTTCGAGCGCGAGAGGGCCACGATGGCTGCGGCGGCCGAGCTTCCAGCTGCCCCAGGCGCCGGTGCGCCGGGCGTCCGGCTGCAGGTGGCTCGGGCTGAGCACGTCGGCCTTGAGTTCGATGACCGCCCCCTGCTCGGAGCGACGGGCCCACCGGTAAAGCGGTGCCCGGCCCTCGTAGGGGATCGCGAGCCCGAACCGCTCGGCGTCATAGAAGGGACGCCGCACGCGGGACTCGGCCAGGCCAGAGACGGGCGAGCGGCGCGCAAGCCCCGCCCGAACCGCCAGCCGGTGGGCCGTCGGCTTGGCTTCGGCAGCCTTCGGGGCAGCCTCAACCATCTTCGGGGCGGCCTCAGGCGCCTTGTCGGATTCAGCGGCGGCAACGGCAACCGGTTGGGCCACCACTGCGGGGCCTGCGGCAGGCATCCTGGCGGCGACGGGCGCAGAGGCCCGGCGGGGGGTCGCTGCCACCGCCTCGCGCCGGGAGGAGGTGACAGGACCCTGGGCGAGCGCCGTCCCCACGGGCCGGACGGCCACGAGCACGGCGTCATCGGCGACCTTCACGTCGAGCCGCGAGGGCACGCCAACGGCGAAGGAGACGCGGGTGATGTCCCGGCCGGGGCGACGCGCCATCACCCAGCGCTGGAACCGCTTGTCCTCGCGTTCGTGGTAGCGAACGCCGGAGAAAGCGGGCACCGCACCGGCCACGTCGATGTAAGACCACCGCTTGTTCAGGCGCACCGTCTCGACGTTGCTGCGTGCGATTCGCCCCGACTGCACGGGAATCACGAGCACCTCGGCACCCGAACGGTAGGCCGGAAGGCCGAGTCGAGCAACATCGTTGCGCCGCGCGATGTGGACCTTTGGAGAACTCTTGCGGGCGGTGCGAGCCACCTTGATGGCCTTGCGTCCCTTGGCGGCGGCGGCCACGGTGGTGCGAGGGGCCGGGTCGGCAGCCGCCAGCAGCACCAGCGGCACCCACCCACGATGAGCCGGGCGGGCCACCGCCAGCTTCGTGGCGGCGGCGGCAGCGAAAGCGGGGTGAAGCGTCGGCCGCGTCACGGTCCGCGCAGCGGCGCGAGCCACCTTCGAGGCTGCAGGAGCCTTGGCCGCGGGGGGGACCCGACGCGTGGGCCCGTTGGCCGCGGTGCGGTGCTCCACAGCCGAGCCGTGAGCCGCGAGCGCCACGGGGGCCGCTGCGGCCTTGGCCACCCGGGCTGCCGCCTGCGTCGAAGCGGCCTTGGGCGCCTGGGTGACCGGGGCTGCGGCGTGGTCCGGTGCCAACCGCGCCACGGAGGGGCGCACGGGGAACCCGTCGGCCAAGGCCACGCGCGTTGGGAACCTCGGCTCGACGCCGCCAGGCTTGCCCGGGGTCTTCAGCGCGAACTTGGGCGCCGGGGCCAGTTGCGGCTGGCCGGCCACGTCGCTTGCAAAGGTGAAGACGAAACCGCGCAGCGCGGCATCGTACCGGGCGACAGGCCGGACGTCGTCCGTAACAGTCATCCGGACGCGCACCCCCTTGAGCGTGGGCTCGGCCGTCATCGACCAGCCCGATAGACGGCTATGGCCGACCACGGCCCCTTGAGGCGCGGAGACGGCCAGGGTGCAGCCCGTGAGATCCGCCACGAACTGGCGAGCGGCCAGCTGCTGGATGTGGACCCTGGGAGCGGGGCCGCTCACGGGGACCACCAGCCGCTCGCGGTCGGGTTCCCAGGAGGCGACGCCGACGGCGACGACCACCGGCTCGGCGGCGTAGACCCCCTGTGGCTGGGAGGAGACCACAAGGGCGGCCGCGAGGCCGAGGGTGAAGACTGGACGCAACAGCGAGCGAACTTGCATCGTTCTGGTTCTCTCCTGGACCGGGACACCAGGCTGGATAAACTTTGAGATCGGCCAGGTTGGGAGGACCCTGCCGTTGCGCGCCTTCACCGACTATGATGGAGACGCCGGACACATGGATATGCCTGATCCGGCGTCATCATGGCGAGTTGCCTCGCCGACTGGATGTGAGCGACGCACCATGGCGCCGTTTCGAGCCCAGTCTGGAGACGTGGTGCGCCGCGTGGTGCTTGAGCTGTGATGGTTCCAACTTTTTTGAGGGAGCGTGGCGACAAATGGTCCTGACGGTGCAAGGCGTGCGAGAAGTTGAGAAGCGAGATGGCCGGATCGTGGCCTTCGACCGCACCAAAATCGTCGCAGCCATCATGAAGGCCGCCCAGTCGGTGCAAGGGAGTGACTACAGGCTCGCAGAGGAACTCGCGGACCAGGTCGCGGCAGCCCTGGCCGCCGCCGTCGGCCCGACGGAGGCGGTGCCGTCCGTCGAGCAGGTTCAAGACGTCATCGAGAAGACGCTGATTGAAAACGGCCATGCCAGAACGGCCAAGGCGTTCATTATATATAGGGCACGCCGGAGCCGAATCCGCGAGGCGAAATCCGAGTTGATGGAGGCCGTGGGAGAGCTCCTCTCGTCCGGTACGCCCGACGGTAGCCGCGCAGCCAAGCACCACGCCATCGGCGAGGCTGCCTGCCGAGAGTTTTACCTGCACCGGGTGCTGCACGAAGAAGCCGCCGAGGCACACACGCGCGGCGACTGGCACATCCACGGGCTCACCCATTACGATCAGACCCCGCACAGCGCGGTGATCCCTCTGCGCACCCATCTGGAGCAGGGCTTCAGCTGCGGCCACGGCTTCCTGCGGCCGGCTCGGAAGGTGAGCTCGCTGGCGGCCATGACCTCGACGGTGCTGTCTGCCTATCAGGCAGAGGTCCACGGTGGCACAGCCGTGACGGGCTTCGACTCGGCCTGGGCGCACGTGCTGCCCGCGGCAACCTCCTCCGAGGCGATCGGCGACGCCGTCGAGGCCTTGCTGTTCAACCTCAACACCGGGGCTGCGGGCGCCCCCCGCGCGTCGTTGCACGTCGGTTGTGACCTGGGCCACCAGGCGCGAGGCGTCACGGCCGCCCTGCTCCAGGCCGTGGAGGCCGGGATCGGCCGGGGCGAGGTCACGCTTCGCCCCCATGTGGTGTTCGTGCTCCGGCCAGGCATCAACGTGCGCCCCGGCGACCCGAATTTCGACCTCACGCTGCTGGCATTGCGGGTGGCGGCATCGACCCCGGCCGTCTCGTTCCTTCACGACCAACCCGGCGCGTGCCTCGTTGGCCACTCAGCGCGCCTGATCCAGGCCACGCCCGACCCTGATGGCCTCGGGTTGCTCGCCCGCCTTTCGCTCAACATGCCCCGGCTCGCGCTCAAGGCCCGGCGCGAAGGTTTTGAAACCAGCGCCGTCCTCGCGCGCGTGGTCGAGGAAGCGGTCTGCGAGCTCGCCCGCCGGCGGGACGCATTGTTGCGCCGCCCCGCGCGGGAGTTTCCCTTCGTGACGGGCCTGTGCCGGCCGGGCTCAGTCGCCCCGTTCCAGGGGGATCTGGCCGAGCGCCTGGGCACCCCTGTCGTCGCCATCAACGCCGTGGGTTTCCTGGAAATGCTGATGGTGCTGAGCGGTCAGTCGCCCGAATTCTCTCCGTCTGCACAGGCAGAGGGCTTCAACCTCTTGAAGCAGGCAATCCAGCGTGGTGCAGAGGTTTCCGCCATCCACGACCTATCCCTGGTATGGCAGGCCAGCGCCGCACCAGGAGCCGCAGAGCGCTTCGCTCGGCTTGACAGGCGCGAGTACGGGATCATTCGCGGCGTGACCGACCGGGCGGCCTACCAGACGGGCCTCGCGTTGCCGGAGGGCGGCGAGGGAGAGGGTCCCGAGCACGAGGCGATGTTGAGGACCTGTGCCGAGTTGCTCTCCGCCGGGGTGCTCCAAGGCACCGCGCCCGCCTGCCCCGCGGGGGAGGATGCCGCACTGGCCTGGCTCCACGAGGGCCTGCGCGGCCCGTTGCCCGTGCTGGGCGGCCGCTCCCCGCTGGCCGGCTGTGCCTCCTGCGGCACCCTCTGGCGCGAGCCGCGCGAAGCACCTTGCACCCACTGCGGGGCTGGGGCTGAGGCCCAGCGATCAGAGGCGGCACCCCACGAAGACCTGGAAGGAGAGGCCTGAGGGCTCAGGCCTCCCGGATTGCCTCGTCGGCGGCACCGGCTTGCCGGCGCCGCCCCGCCAGCCCTGCGCCGAGCCCACCCGGGTCCTGCCGCAGGCCCGACCCCGAGGCACCGGCCCGGCCAGCAGCCGGCGCCACCACCCGGACGGTGCCTGGCGCCAGGTTGTGCGACTGAAGAATGGCCTGGATCTGGCCGACCTGGGACTCCAGGGACTGGCGGGCCTGAAGGGTCAGCGCCGTGAGCTGAACCCCCACAACGCCCTCCGTGTACGAAACCTGGAGGTGCACCGGGCCGAGCGCGGGCGGGGACAGGTGGAAGTCCAGCTGCGTGAGCGGTTGCTGGCGCTCGACCGTCCAGCGGACCTGGCCAAGCACCGCCCGGGGAAGGTCTGGCACGGAGATCGGTTCCGGCTCACCCTCGAGCGGCGGGAAAGCCACCTGGGGCAGGGGGAGCAGCAGCGGCGCCACCAGCCCCACGTCGTCGGCGGGTTCGGGCTCACGAGGCCGGGCCTCGGTCGGTGGCTCCCAGCCCCGCAGCAGGGCTCCGAGGCCCCGGGGGGCCAGGCTGGCGTCAGGTTCTTCCCACGCGGGCGACGCCGTCCCGTCGCCGTTGGACAGCACCTCGAGCCAGGCAAATGACAGGGCCGCGGCAGACGGCGGGGGCGTGCCCCGACCTGCCGGGCCAGCTCCCTGGCGCACCAGTTGCTGCGCTAGGGCGTGATCGAAGGCCTCTTCGCGCGAGGTGGGGCGGTCCCGCCCGGGCGTCGCCTCAGCGGCTGCCGGGGCCGGGGTCGGCACGGGCCGGTCGAGCGCCACCGGGAGCTGGAAGCTGGGCAGGTTCATCGGCGTCCCTCGCGCTCGCGCAGTTCTCGGAGCTGGCGGAGCTTCTCGAGCTTCTCGAGCCGCTCAGCCAGCTCAGCCTGCTCCTCGTCCAGCGCGAACCGACGCTTCATGAAGATTCCGCCGGCCATCTCGTCGATCCGCCGCGCCTCCCGACGCCGCTCCTCGGCCATCCACTCATCTCGCTTCATCTCCCGGTGCTTTTCCAGCTTGCGGCGTTCCTTGCGGACGGCCTGCTGGAGCTCCTGGATCTGCTTGAGCCCGGCCTCAGCCTCGTTCAAAGCCCGTTGCTGCTGGGACATTCGCTGCCCGAGGAACTGGATGTAATCGTTGGCTGCCGCGACGTCCGAGGCCGGGCCCGCCTGCATCTGGGTGGCGAGACCCTTCTGCGCCGAGGCGCGCCGGAACTCGATGTCGGCCAGCTTGGCAAGCTCGTGGTCACGGGCGGCCGCAGCGGCCATCACCTTGGCGTCGACCTCGCGCTCCTTGCGCTCGACCAGGTCGAGCACCCGCTGCAAGTTGTAGCGAAAGGGCATCTGGGGCTCCAAGCCGGGCGGGGCCACTCCCTTCATACCACCTGCCGGCGCCCCGTTACCGTGACACAGGCCTCGCCGGGGTGGACCGGCGCCAGCCATGGTTGGCAGCACGCGAGCTGGAGCGGTAAGATGCCCCAATGCGGCGCCAGACCTCTGCCCCACTGCTACACGCCCTTGTCGTGGCCGGCCTCCTCGCTGGCACGCCCGGCGTTGCCGAGGCACGGAACCCTTCCCACCCGCCCTTCCGCGAGGGCAAGGCGGACTTCCACGACAAGGAGCTTGCGCTCACCTACGGGTGGGGCGGCCCCGCTGCCATGGACTTCGCCGTCCTGCCGCCGCTGAGCCTGGGCGTGAGCGTCGATCACGTGACCCAGCCGCGCAGCTGGCAGTACCGCGGGGTGTTGCGACTCGTGGACGAGCAAGCGACCGGTGTGGGCATCGCCTTCACCGGCGCCGCCACGAGCATCCGGGAGCTGGTGGCGGGCCAACCCGACATCGAGCCGGCGTGGGGATGGCAGGCTGGCCTGCTCACGACGCTGATGGTGGAAGGGGGCCTCATCATTCGGCTCGGGGTCCAGGCCTACGACACCAACACCGCGGTCACAGGTGGGCAGTCCGTGCTGATCACCCCGGAGCTCGCCTACCGCCTCGGCCTGTTGGAGGTGACGGTCATGCCCCGCTGGCCGCTGACCGAGCTCGGCCTCGAGTGGATGGGCGGTCGCCTTCGATTTTGACCCCCCCGGCTGGCAGAACACGTCAGCGCTGAGGGGCCGGCCCAAGCCCTGGCAGGTCCACCACGCCCGCCAGCACCAGATCCGCGTGGGGCGCGAGCAGGTCCATCGTGCCCACACCTGACAGGACGCCGATCGTGGCACACGCGCGGGCCCGTCGCCCCATGCGCAGATCCACGTCCGTGTCACCCACCATGACGGCCCTGCCCGGCGGCACGCCCGCCTCCTCACACGCCAGCAGGAACATCGCGGGGTCGGGCTTGGAGGTCTCGACCCGATCGCCACCGACGACGCTGGCGAAGGCGTCCCGGAGGCCCATGTCGGCCAGGAAGGCCTCGGCGGAGGCCGTCCGATCAGTGGTGGCAAGGGCGAACCGCCACCCAGCAGCCCGGAGGGTGGTCAGGGCCCGTGCGGCGCCTGGCAGGGGGGCACCGCGCAAGACGGGGGCCGCCTCGCGCTCCGCCGAGGCAAAGCCCTCTGCCGCCAACTCGCGCGCCGTGGTCCACGGTAAACCCGCGTGGTGCAGCCATGTTGCCGCCATGAGACAGGCCTCGACCCGCGTGCCGGTGGCCAGCACGCCGGTGGGCCTCACCCTGCCCTGGGGGTCGACGCCCCACCCGGCCAGGAGGGGCTGTCCCCAGTCGTCGCGCCCGGCAAGCCGGGCTATCGCCTCGGCCCGCAGGCGCGAGAGGGTCACCCAGTAGGCGTGAAAATCGAGCAGCACCCCGTCCTTGTCGAACACGAGCAGGTCGGCGGAGAGGGGCCCTCCGCCCAGGACCACGTCAGGCAAAGCGTCACTCCTCCGGCGGCCGGGCGCCGACGTCGCCGGCCTGCTGCGGGGGCAGGCTCGAGGGGACGTAGCGGGTCCGCTCGAGCCGGAACTGGTTGGCGCGCACGAGCACAGCCGCGTAACGCAGCCGGTGGCGAAGCTCCTTGCGCACGCCGGCCGGCAGCGGGACAGCCTCGGCGAGCGCCTCTAGGCTGGCAAGCCGAGCCAGCAGCGCCCCGTTCTGGCGATAAGGCGTCTCCCCGAGGGGAAGGTGCGTCATCACGGCCGCCAACTCGCGACGGAGCATGTCGGCGGAGGCGGCGGTCTCGAAGTCTGCGCGGGCATGCACCTGCCCCATGTACCAGGCCGCCTGCGCGAGGGTCTTGCGCGCCGCCCGCACCAGGTTGCGGTGCGGCAAGGTGGCGGGCTCCCGGAAGGGCCCGGCACGCAGGTCGTCCAGCTGGGCGAGGTCGAAGTGGCCGAGGGCGAACACCATGCCGCCGGGAACCTGCTCGGCCTGCAGTTGCTCCCACTGCTCGACGAGATTAGCGGGCGACTTGAACCGGTGGACCCCCAGAATCGGCACGATCATGTTGTCACGGGCATGCTGGTCGGTCTCCCAGCCAAGCCACCCTGAAAGTTCCTCGCGGCGCGCCGTGTAAAGCATCGGGGCGGGCCAATCGATCCAGGCGTTGTCGGCCCAGTGGCGCCAGTGCTGGAGCTTGCGCAGCCTGGCGTAGCCCTCTCCCCGAAACACGGCAGCCGCCAGCGGAAAGCGCGGATGCCGGGCCCGAAGTTGCTGGGAGAGCTCCTGAACCGTCCGGTGCACCTGCTGCTCGCGCCACAGCTGCCACTCGGTGTGCAGCGGGGTGCCGACCTGGATGGGGTCTGGCGGCAACACGCCGTGCCGCGCGCGATGCGCGAGCGCGAAGCGGGTCTTGCTGATGTCGTCCTCAGGGATCTCCTCGTCGTACCGGATGTAGTCGAGCAGCAACCCATCGACGTCGTAACGCTCGGTGAGCTCCCCCACCAGCGCATAGACGAACTCCCGCGCCTCCGGGTGGGCCGCGCTGAGGAATCGCGCCTCCTTGCCCTCGGCGCGCGCGGCCAGGGCCGGCAGGCGAGAGAGAACCGGGTTGCCGTGCCCGGGGGAGCGCACCCGGAGCGTCCAGATCCACGGGTGGACCTCCATGCCGTGGCGGTGAGCCTCCCGGATAAGCACCCGCAGCATGTCGGGCTGGCTGCGGAACTCGGGGTCCCGCTCGGCCAGGCGGCTGCTGTAGATGGTGTAGCCCCGGCGGTAGACCTCAGGCACCAGCATGTTGAAGTTGGCTCGCCCCAGCTGGGCGACGAGCCCCACCACCCCGGCCTCCGTGCGAGGCAGGCTGGAGGCATCGATGAGCATCCCGCGGACCTCCGTGCCTCGCGAGGGCACAAGGCACATCGCGGCCTCCTGCAAGTAGCGTTCCCCGCGCCCCACCCACACGCGAGCCTCCTGCTGGCCCGGCTCGGTGGCGAGCAGCAAGCCCGCGGTGTCCAGGGACATCCGAGACAACGCCAGCGCGACCCCCGCCCGCTGCACCGGCACGTCCATGTAGCTGCTGCGCGCCTCGACGAGCCTGGCCTCGACGGCAGCGAGCCTGGCCCGCGCGACGCGGATGGCCTGCTGGAGGCCGTCGGTCCCCTCAGGCCCGGCAAGGGCCGGTGAGGCCCAGCTCATCATCGCCAGGGCCAGGGCCAGGCAGGCGCGCCCGATGCGGCCTGCACGACGCGGGGAGGGAATGGGCATCCCAGGCAAATGCGGCATGGCGCCTGAATTGTAGCCTGTCGCCAGGTGCATCGCAAGCCAGGACGCGCCCCATGTGAAAGGGCCCCGGTCTTGCGACCGGGGCCCCCGGGGCCTTGGCCTCAGCGGCCGGCCGTGACGGCCTTGTAGGCGTTGATCCGGCCGAAGCCGAACTTCTCGTTCCACTCGGCGCCATTCATGTCGGCCGTCTTGTCGGCGGTCTTCTCGAGGAGCGCCTTGACCTGGGCAGGCGCCATGTCGGGGTGCACCGACCGGATCAGGCCACACAGACCGGCCACCAGCGGCGTCGCCATAGAGGTGCCCGTCATGAAGGAGTACTCCTTCGTGATGCGGCCGCCCGAATTCTTCGTGAGCCACACGTCGTACATCGGGGTCGTCGCCCAGATCTTCACGCCCGGGGCGCTCACGGAGCAGTACTTGTTGAACGAGGAGAACATGCCGATCTTGTCCGCGGAGTCGGTCGCCCCGACCGCGATGACGCCCGGGTAGGCCGCGGGGTAGGACACCGGGTTGCCCTGGTGGCCGCTGTTGCCCATCGCCGCCACGACGACGGAGTTCTTCTTGATGGCGTGCTCCACGGCGTCGCCGAGCGACTGCATGGTGCCCGCGCCACCGAGGCTGAGGCTGATGACGTCAGCGCCGTGGTCAGCCGCCCAGGTGATGCCCTTGGCGACAGAAAGCAGCGAGCCGGAGCCGGCGCCTGCCAGCACGCGGACGGGCATCACCTTGCAGTTCGCGGCCATGCCGACGATGCCGACGCCGTTGTTGGTGATGGCGGCGGCGATACCCGCGCAGTGCGTGCCGTGGCCGTTGTCGTCGGCCGGGCTGCCGAGGCCGAACAGGCCGCCGACGCCCGTGGCGTTGTAGCCCTTGACGAGCTTGCCCTTGAGGTCGGGGTGCGTCAGGTCGACGCCCGTGTCGACGATGGCGACGACGACCTCACCGGAGCCGCCCCGGGTGGCCGCCAGGGCCTCGGCCTGCTGGGTCTTGCCGATGGCCCACTGCTCGCTGGCCATCGGGTCGTTGAAGTTCTCCTTGGGGGCCTCGGCCTTCGACGAGAAGCCCGAGGTCAGCGTCTCGACGTTGTCCGACAGCGTGATGGTGACGTCGGCTTCGATGTATTCGACGCCGGGGCCAAACTCCTTCTTGAGGTCCGACACGGAGCGACCGGCAGGCGCCTCGACGCCGTAGACGTTCAGGCTGTCGATCGCTTTTTCTGCCTTCACCCCGCTGCCCTGGCGCATCCGGAGCGCCTGGCCGGGCCGCATCTTCACAATGAAACGACCAGGGATGGGCTTGCCCGCCACGAGCATCGCGTTGTTCGCCCGCACCCCGGCGGTGTTCGGCGTCAAGGAGGAGGCGCAACCAGCGGTGGCGGAAACCAGGACACTGGCAGCCAGCGCCAGGGACAGCTTGCGGTTCATCAGGGAGTGACTCCTTTTAGGCGCCGGCGGCGCTGGGATGGCGACAACGGGGTTTTAACAACCAATTACTTGGTCCTTATAGCTCACTTAACCTATTTCTTGCTAACTCGGCGAAAATTTCACCCGCGACACGGCGGCAAGGGTTCCCGCCGGCACGGCCTGCAGGCGTCTGCTACCATGGAGCGAAAGCGCCTGATTCCGTGAAAGATCTCACCCGCCAGGCAAGCGGGGAGGGAGGCGGCGATGCCCTCATCCACCGAGGCAGGGGCTTCAGGTCCCTTCGTCCTTCTGGGAGGGTCTCCGCCAGCGGAGATGAGGCGTAACGCAAGGTCAGGGTGAGCAGTGCCTGGAGGGGCGAGGATGCAGCGGATCTGGGACGTGATCGTGGTGGGAGCGGGCCACGCCGGCGTCGAGGCGGCCCTGGCTGCGGCCCGCCTGGGTGCGGACACCCTGCTCGTCACGCTCGATCTGGCCGGGATCGCCACCATGCCCTGCAACCCCGCGATCGGAGGGCCGGCCAAGGGACACCTCGTGCGCGAGCTCGACGCGCTCGGCGGGGAGATGGGACGCGCGGCCGACGCGACCTCCCTGCAGGTTCGGATGCTCAACGAGTCCAAGGGCCCGGCGGTCCAGGCCCTGCGCGCCCAGTCCGACAAGGTCCGTTACAGCGAGTTCATGGCGACGGCTTGCCGGACCCAACGGGGCCTCACCCTGGCCGAGGGGCTGGTGGAGGGGCTGCGGACGCTGCCAGGAGGGGCGCTGGAGCTCGAGACGGCCTCGGGCGAGCACCTACAGGCCAGGGCCGTCGTGATCACCACGGGCACCTTTCTGCGTGGCGTCTGCCACACGGGCGACCGCCGGGTCGTCGCAGGGCGATTCGGGGAGCCGGCCGCCGAACGCTTCTCGGACAGCCTGCGGGCCCTGGGCTTTGAGCTCCACAGGCTGAAGACCGGCACCCCACCGCGCATCGCGGCGGACTCCATCGACTACGCCCAGCTGCAAGAGGAGCGCGGGGACGAGGCCCCTCCCCCGTTCTGCCTCGACCCTGCCGTCGCGCACCAGCCGCCGCCGCTGCCCCGCCTTTCGTGCTGGCAAACCCGCACCACACCCGAGACGCACGCCGTCATCCTGGCGAACCTCCACCGCTCGCCCATCTACAGCGGGGACATCCAGGGCATCGGGCCCCGCTACTGCCCCTCGATCGAGGACAAGGTCGTGCGGTTTCGCGACAAGGAGTCACACCCCGCCTTCGTGGAGCCCGAGACGCTGGCGCAGGACGTGATGTACCTGCAGGGCTGCTCGACGAGCCTGCCGGAGGACGTCCAGGAGGCCTTCGTGCGGACGATGCCCGGCCTGGCAAACGCCCGCATCGTGCGCTACGGCTATGCCGTCGAGTACGACTGTCTGCCCGCCACGCAGCTGCAACCCACGCTGATGGCGACGGCCGTGGCCGGCCTGTTCACAGCTGGGCAGCTGAACGGCACCTCCGGCTACGAGGAGGCCGCGGCCCAGGGGCTCGTCGCGGGCATCAACGCGGCCCACTGGGCGCTGGGCCGGGCGCCGGTGGTGCTGCCGCGCGCGGGGTCGTACATCGGCACCCTGATCGACGATCTGGTGACCAAGGACATCCGGGACCCCTACCGCATGCTCACCTCGCGCTCGGAGCACCGCCTCGTCCTGCGGCAGGACAACGCGGACCAGCGCCTGACGCCGCTCGGCCGCGAGCTCGGCCTCATCGGAGACGGCCGGTGGGCGCGCTTCACCGCCAAGCGGCAGGCGATCGCCGATGGCCTCGCCTGGCTCCGTGCCACGCGCCTGCGTCCGGAAAGCCCGGCAGCGGGCCGCCTGAAGGCCCTGACGGGGGAGGGCGTCGAGCGCGTCCAGACCTGTGAAGAGCTGCTCCGGCGGCCGCCGGTGTCGATCGGGGCGCTGTGCGAGGCGCTGGCCGAGTCGGCGCCCACCTGGCCCGACGGCGTCGCCGCCCAGCTGGCCATCGAGGTCAAGTACGAGGGCTACATCCGCCGCCAGCAGGCCGCCATCGCCCGGGAGCGCCAGCTAGAGGACAAGCCGCTGGCCGCTGACCTCGACTACGCCGCTATCCGCGGCCTCTCTCGGGAGGCCCAGGACAAGCTCGCGCGCATCCGGCCGAGCACCGTCGGGCAGGCCAGCCGGGTGGGCGGGGTGACGCCTGCCGACGTCTCCCTCCTGCTCGTGCATCTCGCGTTGCGGGAGCGGGAGGAGGCGCCGGCCTTCAGGGCCTGACCTCGAGGGCGGCGGTGGCAAGGCCATCGCCGAAGCCGACGGCCTGCACCTCCCAGCGACCCGGCGCCAGCTTGTCGAGCACCACCTGCCGTTCGAAAGGCACCAGCACTTGCATCACGGGCTCGTCCGTCGTCCGCCGCAGCCATGGCGAAAGCCGCACGCATCGCCCATCCCGAACCTGCTCGACGGCAACGAGTTCCCAGGACGGGTCCGGCAGCGAGCCCACCAGGGTGAAGCTGGCCGCGGTCCCCTGTCGCACGGAGGCCGGCCCCTTCACCTCGTCCACGTAAGCCAGGCGATGCGCCACCGGAGCCTCCTCCCGTCGCGCTTGGGCGTGCGCGCAGCCAACCAGCACCAGGCCCGTCAGGGCTCCGCTCAACACCGCGCCTAGCCGCATCATTGGACTCCCTTCACACGTGAAGGGGGGCGCTTGGCCGCGCCCCCCTTCCGGCCACCAGCCGCCTAGGGCGAGCTGGCCTGCGCCTGCAGGGCGCTGAGCATCGCATCAGCCGTGCGGCCATCGACATACGGCGTGTACACGGGCTGCCCTGCGTCGTCCCGGAAGCCGGCGGCGATTCCGTTCTTCTGCTTGAAGTCGAGCACGGCGTCCAGCGTGGCCTGGTCGAACTGGCCGGTGATGGGGACCTTGTAGCCAAGGCCATCGAGGTACTGCTGCACCAGCTTCCGCGCGTCCGGGGTGCCGACCTCCGGACCGATGGACGACCCCTGCAGGCGAGCAGCCTCCCTGGCGACAGCCTCCATCGTGGCCTGCTGCCGCAGGGCAGGGTTCTGCAAGAGCCGCAGGGTGACGGTCATCGCCTCGCGGGTCCTCGCATCAACGTACTCGTTGACGTCGGCCACGGCCTTGCCGTCAGGCCCAGCCACCTGGTAGCCCTGCTTGATGCCCGCGAGCCGCTTGAAGTGCATCACGGCATCCGCCGTCGGGCTGACGGGCAGGCCACGCGCATCGAGCTGAGGCTTTCCGTCAGGGCCCGGCCGGTAGTAGTCGCCCGTCGCCTCGACGTCGTAACCGAGCCTCTGGAGCAGAGACTGCAGACCCTTGCGGTCTTCCACCGTGCCGGTGTCGGGACCGACGGCCGCGGTGGGGTAAGTGCTGATCTCGCTCCAGAAGTTCTGGAAGTTGGCCTCGCCGCTCGCCAGCCCAAACTGCTTGACGATCGCGTCGCGCTGCTCCCCCGTTGGCGCTGCGGGGGCCGCGGGCGCCGGGGCCGGGGCCACGGGCGCAGCGGAGGGGGGGGTGACGGGAGCCGGCGCCACGGGGGCAGCGGCAGGCGGCGTGCCAGGGGCCACCGGCACGGGGGCCGTTGGCGAGCCGCTCACGGGAAGGTCGAGGCGCCAGCCCGGCAGGATGAAATCCGGGTTGGTGTTGAGACTCGGGTAGCGCTGGCCGTTCTGCTCGACGAGCTCACCCCAGCGCTGCTCGTCCCCAAGCCTGCGCCCCGCGATGTCCCAGAGGGTGTCGCCCGGCCGCACCACGTGGGGGGCCGGCGGTGCCGGAGGCCTCGGCCCCTCAGCCGGGGCCGTCGGCGCGGAGGGCTGCACCTCGCCAGCGGGCGCACTCGGGGCCGCGGGCGAGTTGCCGGGGGCCTGCGCGCCAGGCTGCACGCCGGGTTGGGGCGCCGCAGGAGCCGTTGCCGGGGCAGAGGGGCGGGCGGGCACATTCACCACAATGCCCTGGGCCTCGAGCTTCGGCCGCAGGGCCAACACCTCGGCCGGGGACATGCCGTCGATCTTGGCGCGCATCTGGGTCAGAACCTTGGTCGCCTCAGGGTCCGCGGTGGCAGCCAGCTCGGCGTCCAGGGCGGCCAGCAGGGCGGCCTTGTAGTCCGAGGCGTCAACCTCCGCAGGCGCCTGACCGGGGGCCGCCGCGGGCGCTTCGCCGGGCGCTGGCGCCGCCTGCGCCTGGTCAGTGGGAATGCGGATCTTGGTGCCGACAGCAATCACGCCCTCGTTGCCCAGGGAGTCGAAGAGATCCTTGTTAGCCTCGTAGATCTCGCCCCAGCGGCCCGCATCGCCCAGCTCGCGCCGGGCGATCTCCTCGAGGGTGTCGCCGTCGCGCAGCTCGTAGTAGCGGAAGCCCTGCGGGGGCGGCGCCTCCGGCCTGTCGCTGGCCTCCCGGGCCTTCAGCAACTCCCCCATCTTGCCGACGTTGCCACCCGTGCCCATCAGGCTCAGGGCGCCCAGGGCACGGCCGGGGTTCTTGAGGGCCCAGCCAGCAGCGCCCAGGGGCACCGCCACCGGGGCCGTGAGGATCTCCCAGGGCGAGGGCACCCGGATCGCCGAGATGGTCTTCCACGAGACGTCCGGCAGCGCAATCTTCGGCAGGAGCTCCAGGCCCCGGCGCAAGGTGGCAACCGTGCCCTCATAGGCCGCATCGAGGGCCGCGCCGACGGCCACCGGCACGTTGCCGATGATGCGGGCGTAATCGCCCACGGTCTTCGGCGCGTCGAGCACGTTCTTGACGGCCTTGCCGGCCTCACCGATCTTCTCGCCCGCCTTGCCGATGTTGTCGACGCCGGACCCGATCTGCTGGCCGACGCGCTCGAAGCGGCCCACCTTGATGCCCTTGAGGGCGGACTCGACAAGCTTCGCCGTGCGCGGGTTCGCGGCCAGCGCCGCCTTCATGGCATCCAACTGAGCCTTGTAACCAGCCTTCAGCGCCTTGTCGGTGGTGGCGCTGGCGAGCCGCTCGAGCTGGTTGATGTGGGATGCGATGGCCTCGGCAGAGCGGACGTTGGCCATGCCGGCGATGAGGCTCGCGTTGGCCGCCTGAGGGGCCACGAGCTTGGTGGCGACGGGAAGCTGGGCAGCGGCCGTCTTGCTCACGCCGAACTTCGTGAGCTCGGCCGCGATGGCCTCCGGCTTCATGCCGGCCTTGAGCGCCTGGACGGTGTACCTGTAGGCCTGCGAGGAGCCCACATTCTTGCCTCCGGCCGCCATGATCTTGGTGACGGCGTCGTCCCCGAGCCCAGAGGCCGCGATGTTGGTGGCGAGCTTGTCCGCGAGGCCGCGCTTGGCGAGCCGGGCCGCGTAGTCCTCGGCGTACTTCGCCCCGAGCGAGGCGAGCTTCTTGTTGTACGCTGCCCCCTTGAGCGTCGAGCCGGCCAGCTCGGCAGCAGCCTTCTTGGTGCCGAGCTGGCGGGCGAAATCGTCCGTAACCTGGCTGGCGGCCTGGCTCATCGTCGCCGTGGGTTTCGCAACCTTGCTGGCCTTGTCGCTCTTGGAGAGCGCCCCCGACGTCAGGGCGATGGTCAACACCTGGAAGCCCGCGCGCCCGACGAGCTCGCCGTAGCGGCCGTCCTTGTAGGCCGTGCTGTAAGGCTCGACGATCGCCTGCACCGCCTGCGCGGGATGCGTCGCCATGTAGACCAGGCCCTTGGCCGTGGTGATCGGGTTCGTGGTGACGAGCGTGTAGAGGCCCGCAACGGTTTCGGCCCCCTCCCGCACGAAGCCCTCGAAGAAGCCCATGACGTGATTGGGAGAGGCCTTGGCAGGCTCCGGAGCCGCCGCAGGCCTGGGGGACGCCGCATCCGCCGCGGGCTGGGCCTTGGGCGCAGCCGGGGTCGCGGCAGGGCGCACCGAGGGGCTGGTGGGCGGGTTCACGTCGGGAGCCATCGGAGACCTCCTGTGACAACCGCTGCGCCGGCAGCGGGCTGTTTCGGTTCAGGGGCGGGGCGCAAGGGGCGGCACACACCGGTGCCAGGGGCGCTGGAGCGGTTATAGGAGCGGGGCGGCCTCACCTTGCGCGCGGCCGGCCCCCGTCAACCACCATCGTACCCGGCCGGCGAACCGCGTTGACGCTTGATTTCTGGCGCTTCACTCCCATTTAACACGCGCCAGGCCGAAGCGGGTGGCCCCTAAGGGCTGGTTAAATCTCGCAACAGTTGAAGGTGCCCGCGCCAGGCGGGTTCCACGTGCCGAGCCAGCCGCAGCGCCAGGCCCTCGGCGCGCCGCTGAAACAGAAACTTAAAGAAGATTTATTGGGCCTCGGCCGATCTGGCGGGCCGCGCTCACGTCCAGAGCCACACCAGCGTGGCGACCAACACGGCATACAGCGTCAGCGGCACACCCGCCACGACCAGTTCGGCGCCGACCAACGCCAGCGACGCCCGGCGAGAGGCAAGCCCCATGGTGGCCACCACCGCGGCGTGCAAGACCCGGGACATCCAGAGCAAAACCAGCAGCAAGCCGAGGCCGGCGGCGGCCAAGGCGCCCTGCCCCCAGCCCGCCAGCGCAACGATGGGCCCGATGAAGACGAGCGGCAGGAACGAGAGTGCCACCCCCGCCAGCAAGCCGTGAATGCCGCCTCGGCCCCCCATCACGGAGGCGACGGCGTACAGGCCCACCCCCAGCGTCAGCCACGAGAGCAGCAGCCAGCCCACGCAGACGGCCAAGCCGAGCGCCAGGGAGGCCAGTGAGCCCTTGGCGCCCACCAGCGCGAGCATGGCCGCCACCAGCAGCAGGGCGGCCAACCCGGTGCCGAGCGGCAGGTCCTCGCCCCAGGCCTCGAAGGCCGCCAAGGGCTCGAACAGAGCCCCGTAGAGCAAGGCCAGACCGCGGGGACCGGTGGGCGCCTCGAGGGCTTCACCAGGGTGGTCGGTCGCCATCACGTCACTCCAGCAGCATCAAGGGCACGCGGTCGTAAGCTGCGGACAGCATCGCGGCGCGGGAACCCGCGAGCGACGCCAGCGGATCCGCGCGGCGCGAGATCAGGTGCAACAGGCGCTGCCAGTCCCCGCCGTCGACCTCGTCCGGCTCCTCGGAGGGGGGCAGCGCCGCCAGCTTGCGGGCAGCGGCCACGGCCACCTCGAAGGAGCCCAGCTCGTCCACGAGACCGGCGGCCTTGGCCTGGCGGCCGGTGTAGATGCGCCCCTCCGCAAGCGGTCGGACGCGCGACACTGGCCAGCCACGCCCGGCCGCAACGGCATCCAGGAACTGTTCGTAAGAGTCTTCCACGATGCTCTGCAGGATGCGACGCTCTTCGCGCGTCATCATCCTGTCGGGCGAGCCGATGTCCTTGAGCCGCCCCGCTTTGATGGTGACGGAGCGGACGCCGACCTTGCCCATCAGGCCCTCGTAGTTGGCGAGGTGCATGATCACGCCGATGCTGCCCGTCAGCGTGGCGGCGTTGGCCACGATGCGGTCAGCAGCAGCCGCGATCATGTAGCCGCCTGAGGCACAGACGTCGCCCATCGCCGCCACGATCCGGACCTTCTTGTCCCGCTTGAGGCGGACAAGCTCGTCGTGCACCGCCTGCGAGGCAGCCGCCGACCCACCCGGGCTGTTGATCCGCAGCAGCAGGACCTTGGGAGGGTCCTTCCGCAGTTGGCCGATCACCTTGAGCAGGCGCCGCGCGGAGGCGCCGTCGCTGCCGCCGAAGCCGCCGCCCCCGTCATCTTCCAGGATCATCCCGTCGACGTTGAGCAAGGCGATCGCCGGGGTGCTCCCGCCGAGCCGCTCCCCGAAGCCAGCCAGGGGCTTGGCGGTGGCCTGCTGCCCCCGCGCGCCCTCGCCAACCCGAGACCACACGCCCACCGCGGTGGAGGCGCAGGCCACGAGCAGGGCCCCCATAAACAGCTTCTCGAGCCTCACAGCACGGTCCTCATCTCGACCCCGAGGCGCCCCGCGAGCGCCTCCCGCATGGCACGCTGCACCCGCTCCGGCGGCTGCGTCGCGTCGATCACCACAAAGCGACCGGGCTCGGCCGCCGCGAGCGCCAGGTACCCGGCACGAAGCCGCTCGTGGAAGGCCAGCGCCTCGACCTCGAGCCGGTCCACGCTGCGGCTGGCGCGGACGCGCGCCAATCCCTCCGCGGGTGGCAGGTCGAGCAGCAGCGTCAGGTCGGGCCGCAGGCCGCCCGTCGCGATGGTGTTCAGCTGGCCGATCAGCGCCTGGTCGAGCCCCCGGCCGTGGCCCTGGTAGGCGAGCGTGGAGTCGCAGTAGCGGTCGCACAGCACGATGCTGCCCTGGGCCAGGGCCGGTCGCACCACGGTCTCGACGTGCTGGGCCCGATCCGCCGCGTAGAGCAGCAGCTCGGCGAGGGGGTTCAGCTCGCGGTTGGCAGGTTTGAGCAGGATCTCCCGGATCTGCCCCCCGATGGGGGTGCCGCCCGGGTTCTTGGTGGTGACGACGGTGTGGCCGAGGACCTCGAGCCAGTTGGCAAGCTGCGGCAGCTGGGTGCTCTTGCCAGCGCCCTCTGGCCCCTCCAGGGTAACGAAGCGTGCCATGGCTCAGTTGGGGAAGATGCGCAGCCGCCGGTTCGGCTCCTCGCCGTAGGACTCAGAGCGCAGGTTGTAGCGTTCGACCATATCGTGCTGGATGCGTCGGATCTTGGGAGAGGCGGGGTTCAGTTCGGCGGGCTCGGAGCGGGAGAGCACCGACTCGATGGCCGCCTGCGTCTCTTGCAGGGCCTCCTCTTCCTCCTCGCTCAGGGCGTCGGAGGGAGGGCCGCCGGTGTCGGGAAGCGGGGGCAAGGGGCCCGTGAGGGCGCCCTGGCCGGGCGTCTGGTCGAGGTGCATCACCTCGCGCAGGGATTTTTGAATCTGCGGGATGGTGTTCGCCTTGACCACATAAACCGGGATGTTCTTGCGCTGGGCCTGCTCGAACACCTGGCCCCCGTTGCGGGCGTAGCTCTTGAGCACGAGCACGACATCGGCATCCGCCACGTTCTTGGTCACGACGGCGGGCAGCCGCAGCGTCCGGATCACGCGCTCGAGCTGGCTGCGGCTGACGGCGTAGGGGTAGATGCGCATCCGGCCAGCCGCGTCAGGCTCGTCCCGCTGCGACCGGTCTTCAGGCTGGTAGGCAGTCTCCCGCAGCACCTTGACCTTCCCCTGGTCGTCCAGCGCCCGGATCTCCGGCTGCGGCACGTACCCCCGCAGCAGCTGGTCGACAACCTCCGCGACGTCGAGGTGAATGGCGAGGCGGTCGCGGTCCTGCAACTCGATGGCGATGTCGAAGGTGGGCGGCGCCTTGCGCTCCAGGATGGTTTTCTGGGTGCCCCGGCGGCGGGCCTCCTCGTCCGAGAGGGTCACGGACTGGATGCCACCGACGAGGTCAGAAAGCGTCGGGTTCATCAGCAGGTTCTCGAGCGAGTTGCCGTGAGCCGTGCCGATCAGCTGCACGCCACGTTCGGCGATCGTGCGGGCCGCGTAGGCCTCCTTCTCGGTGCCGATCTCATCGATGACGATGACCTCAGGCATATGGTTCTCCACCGCCTCGATCATCACGCCTTCCTGCGCCTCGGGCGTCGCCACCTGCATGCGGCGAGAGCGGCCGATGGCCGGGTGCGGGATGTCCCCATCACCCGCGATCTCGTTGCTGGTGTCGATGACAATGACGCGCTTGTTGAGTTCGTCGGCGAGCACCCTGGCGATTTCCCGCAGCTTGGTGGTCTTGCCGACGCCCGGGCGGCCCATAATGAGAATGGAGCGGCCCGACTCGACCAGGTCGCGGATCATGTCGACGGTTCCCAGGATGGCCCGCCCGACGCGGCTGGTCAGCCCGATGATCTTGCCCTGCCGGTTGCGGATGCCACTGATGCGGTGGAGCGTCCGCTCGATGCCCGCCCGGTTGTCACCGGAGAAGGACCCCACGCGAGAGATGGCGTGGTCGATGTCCTCCTGGCTGGTGGGCTGGTCGCCCAGGTAGACCCAGCGGCCGGGAAACCTGGCCTCGGGGATGCGGCCGAGGTCCATGACGATCTCGATGAGATCCTCCAGGCCCTCCTGCTTGCGCAGGATCGCGACCAGGCGCGCCGGCAGGATCTCCAGGAGTTGCTCCTGGTTGTCCGTCACGCGCTTCTCGTGGATGCGGATGTCACCTGCCACCGACTCGGCCTCCCTCCAGGCCCCGCGAACCCCGGGGTCTGCGTCCCTCACCCACGCGCCACGCGCGTCCAGTCCGATGCAGCCGCTCACTCACCAACACGCGAGGAAAGCTGGGTGGCCGAATCGGCTCTACCATAGCACGCCATACCCCGCCCCCGGGGCGGGGTTTCGAAACCCCTCAGCCGTGAGCGCCGAGCCCCGCCACGACCTTGATCGTCCTGAGCCGGACATCCTCGGGCCCGTTGATGAAGCCCCCCATCTGGTGCACGACCTTGAGGTACTCGATGGCCTCTGAGGAAATGACCTCGCCGGGCGCCAGGATAGGGATGCCCGGCGGGTAGGGGGCGACGAACTCGGCACAGACCCGCCCCGTGGAGGTGTCGAAGGGCACAACCTCCGTCGCCGCGAAGAAGGCCTCGCGCGGCGTCAGCTGGGCATCGGGAAGCTCGGATGGCATCGGCAGGCTGGTGGGCAGGGCGCTCGTGCCCAGCGTGCCCCAGCGGCCGGCGCGCTCGGCGAGGACCTCGAAGGCAGCCACCACACGGTCGAGATCGCGTTGGTCGTTGCCGAGCGTCACGATGAGCAGGACGTTGTGGAGCGTGGCCATCTCTGACTGGATGTTGAACTCCGAGTTCAGCACGTCGAGGGCCATGAACCCCGTCATGCCCAACCCCGTGACGTTGATGGTGAGCTTCGTGACATCGAGGTCGTGGAGCCCGCCGGCCCCACAGCGGTCACGCCCGAACACGTAAATGCCGGGCAGCGCGTTGAGGCGCCTGCGGGCGTCCTCGGCCAAGCGCACGGTCTCGCCGAGCAACTCTCGCCCGGCGACGGCCATCTGCCGGCGGGCTGTGTCGAGCGAGGCCATCAGCACGTAGTTGGGGCTGGTGCTCTGGATGAGCTGCAGCACGTTGCGCACGCGATTCACGTTCACGCGGCTCCCCTGGACATGGAGCATGGAGGCCTGCGTCATGCCCGAGATGATCTTGTGGGTCGACTGGACCACCATGTCCGCCCCTGCCTCGAGGGCAGAGACCGGCAGCCCCTCGTGGAAGTGAAAGTGGGGGCCGTGGGCCTCGTCGACGAGCAGCGGCTTGCCGTGTGCGTGGCAGATGTCCGCGATGCGCCGCAGGTCGGCCACGCCCCCGAAGTAAGTCGGGTGCACCAGGCAGACCCCCTTGGCGTCCGGGTAGGCCACGAGGGCGGCTTCCACCTCCTCGGGCGTCACGCCGTGGGCGACGCAGAGGTCATCGTCCCACGTGGGCCGGATCCAGCACGGACGGGCCCCGGAGAGGATCGTGCCGCCCAGCATCGACTTGTGGGCGTTGCGCGGCAGGATGATCCGGTCCCCCGGGTCACAGACCGTCATCACCATGACGTTGTTGCCGGTGGTCGAGCCGTTGACGAGGAAAAAGCTGTGCGCGGCGCCGTAGGCCTCCGCCGCAAGCTCCTGCGCCTCCTTGATGACGCCGTCGGGGTCGTGGAGGTTGTCTACCTCTGGCAGCTCGCACAGGTCGATGCGCAGCATGCCGTCTCCCACCAGGGCCCGGAACTCGGGGTCGGCTCCCCGCCCCTGTTTGTGCCCAGGCGTATGGAACGCGGACATGTCCTTGCGGGCGTAGTCGCGCATCGCCTCGAACAGCGGCGCACGGGCCTGTCGGGCGAGCCACTCGACTGAGGCGAGGGGGGAAGCGAGATCGGACGGTGTCAAGGCGCCTCCAGGGACTTGGTCGAACGGGTGGATCATACCGCGAGACGCGGTGCCCGCGATAGAACGGGCCCCACGCGCAGGTCGTCTTGCACCGGTGACGAGGCGTTGGTTTCAGCCACGCAACAACCAGGCATAAAGGGTCTTGGGGCGCCTCGGGCCCACCTGGGAGGAACACAGGGTGCGGTGTACCCGGCGTGGTGAGTTCCTGGCGCTCGCGGCTGGTGGGGCGCTGGCGGTGGCTGGCTGCAAGGCACCGGACGCGCCCTCGCTGGCGGTGGACGGGCGCGTGGGGCGCGTGGCGGCAGGCACCGGCCGCGTCACGGAGACCACCCGGTTCGTGACGCTGGACCTGCCCGGCGTGGACCTGCGGGACGGCCAGATCGTGAACTGGGGCGGCGCCAAGCTCACGGTCGAGCAAGGCGGCCTGTTGGTGCCCCTGGCGCTGCTCTCGGCAGGCGAGGTGTCTGTCACCGTGCCCGGCGCAGGCGCCTTCCGCTTCGACCCCGCCCCGGCCCTCGGCGGCCCATGGGCGCGGCAGGGCGCCACGGTCGGCGGCGCTGTGAACCCCGTCGGCACCTCGCTGAGCGGGGATGCCGCCATGCCGAGTGGCGGCGGCGCGATGGCCGGCGAAGGCCCCATCACGCTTCGCCCGATCGGCACCCGAGGGCCTGAGGGTGCGACCTTTTACCAGCTGCCGACAGGCTCCGCCCCACTCGCGCCCGGGACCAAGGTCCAGTGGGGCACGCTCACGCTGGAAGCCGTGGACGGCGGGCTCTGGCTCCCGGCGGCGTTGTTGGACGCCGGCGTGACGACCCTGGTGCTTCCCGATGGCAGGACCCTCCCGGTCGACCGGTCCAAGCTCCTTGTGGGGACGACGTTCCTGCCGCCGGACCTGGCAGGTCGCGGGGCTGGGAGTTTGGCGGGAACGCCCCTGGCCGCGAGAGGCCAGAGCCCAACGGACGTCACCGACACGCTCACCGCAAGCCTCGAACAGGTACGGGAGCTGACCACCAGCGTGGGCGGCACGGAGTCCCTTGCCAGCACCACTGGTGGCCTCCCGCTGACGCTCGCCGAGCTCCTCACTCTGCCCGGGGCGGTCCGCCGGGAGGTCGCCAGTGGGGTGTGGCACGTGCAACGAGAGGGCGCCATCAGCCTGCTGGATAGCGCCGCGACCCCCAGGCCAGACGCGGGGCTGCTCGGGGCGCTGTTCGGGCCAGCGTCGCACGACGGCACCTCCTTGTCAGGCGCAGCCTCCGGCTCGAGCGCCGGAACGGCCAGCGGCGGCGTCGTGTCCTCCAACGGCGGCACCCTGGTCTCCACCAACGGTGGCAGCCTGGTCTCCTCCAACGGCGGCAGCCTGGTCTCCACCAACGGTGGCAGCCTGGTCTCCGGCAACGGCGGCGGCGTCGTGTCACCCAATGGCGGCACCCTCATCGCCGGGAACGGCGCGGGTCTGGTCGCCGGGAACGGCGCCAACCTCATCTCCGACGCCGGGGCAGGCCTCGTGGTCGGCTACCCCTACTTCCCGATGACCCCGCCAGCCGCCCGGCTGCGCCTGATGCAGCTGGCCCCCCAGGTGGTGCCGAGGGAACGGGTGTCCGCAGGCGGCGTCCACGAGTTCCTGTGGCCCGCCCACACCCGCGTCCGGGCCCTCGACGCGGCCGGCAATCCGCTCTCCGGCTGGATGCAGACAGACGGGGTGGGGGCCTTCACGTTCGAGTTCAAGGGGAGCGTGCCAGGCATCTTCTTCATCCAGGCGGAGCTCCAGGCCCCCATCCCGGGAAGCCCCCTCTACCGGGCTTACGCCATGGCGGTGGCCCCCACGGACGAGGGGCCGGCCCTCGTGGTGCCGGTCAACGCGAACTCCACCATGACCTCGGGCTCGACGATGCACCTCCTGACCTACATCCCCCCGGAGCATGCGCGGCTGACCAGCCTGGTCTCGAGCTACAGCACGGCCGTCTCGAACCTGGCCGCCGAAAACAAGCTGAGCACCCAGGAGTCTGCCGACATGTCGCTCTACAGCTCGTCACTCAACGTCGCGACGGACCGGCAAGGCACGCTGGGGCAGGCCTGGCAGGCCCTCGCCCCCTTGGGCTACGGGGAGGACCTCGCCCGGGCCGACAGCGCCATCTCGCAACTGGATGCAGAGGCGATGAGCAAGGCAACCTCGCTGGCTGGGGTATATGCCCCATGTACCGCTTGCGCACCGCCAACGCGTTCACGCCCGGCTCGTTCCGGGCAATCCCGCCCAACACGCCGCCGCTGCCCGCCGTCGACCAGACTTATCTGGATACGGGGAACGGCAATGGGGGGGGCAATGCAGCGGTCCCCTCATGGCCCCGAGGAGGATGTCTCGATGTTCGTCTACCTTGCCCCGACGTCGAACCGCCGCACCAGGGCCTGCAGGGCGCTCGTCGCGCTGAGCTTCACGGCCTCGCTGGCCGGCTGCGCAACGCCGCCGGGGGTGCTTGGGGACGAGCTCAAGTCTCGCCTGACGACCCCCGCCGGCGCCGCCCGCAATGGGACGGCCGAGCGGGCCCGGTACATCACGCTGGACCTCCCTGCGGCCAAGCTCCAGGGCGGGAAGCTGCCGCCGGGGGCCAGGCTGGTCTGGAACGGCACGCCGCTGCGCGTGGACTCGGAGGGCCGGGTGGCGGTGCCCGAGCGGTTGCTCGCGGCCCCTGGCGGGTTCACCCTCGTCATCGAGGGCGTGGGCAGCGCACGCGTCCGGCCCGACCAGCTGCAGGGCGACCGGCTGCAGGTTCCCGAGGCGGCGATCGAGGCACTCACGCAGGACGCGGTCAGCGCCATCTTCCGGGCGGCTGATGCCAGCGCCCTGGCTGCGGCCAGCGGCGGGGCCGTCCCCCCAGGGGGCGCGGGGGGCACGGCCGACAGCCAGATGCCCACGGCCGAGCAGCTGCGGCTCGCGCCCATCCAGCTCGGGGCCAAGGTCGGGCTCTCGGCCTCCGGTCACCTCGGGGCGCTGGCGGCACTCGGCCAGGAATCGAACGGCGTTGTGACCTTCGGGCAGGGTGGGCTGACGCTCTCGCAGCTGCTGCTCGCGCCGGGGGCGGCCACCTACGACGCGCGAACGGGCGAGACCACGTTCCAGTCGATCGAGGGCTTTCCCGGGGCGCTCCCGGTCGGCCCGAGCGGCCGGACGGCGCTGGAGCAAGCGCTCTACGGCAGCACCAGCGGCCGGGGCGTGATCGTCGGCACCAACGGGGGCACCCTGGTCAGCGGCTCCGGGGGGGCAGTGCCCGGCGGCGAAGGCGGAGCAGTGTCTGGCAGCCAGGGCGGGGCACTGATCGGCCCTGATGCCGGCGGACTGGTCTCTCGCTCGGACACGGGCCTTCTCGGCCCGGACTCCGGCTCCCTGACAGGGCAGGGCGGCAGCGGCCTCATCGGGCCAGACTCCGGCTCTCTGGTGCGGCAGCCCGGCAGCGGGCTCGTCGGGCTCGACGCCGGCTCATTGACCCCCAAGACCGGCAGCCAACTGATCGGCCCCGATGGTGGCAACCTCATCGGCCTCGATGGGGGGGGCCTCATCGGCCTCGACGGGGGCGGCCTCATCGCCGACCGCGGCGTCGGCCTCGTCGGGCTAGACGGCGGCTCCCTGCTGGCCGAGCGAGGTGCCGGCCTGGTCGGGCTCGACGGCGGGAGCCTGGTGAACACGGGTGCCGCAGCCATGACGGGCTACCCTTACTTCCCTGCTGCTGGTCTGGCCGCCGCCAAGCACCAGCTGCTCTCCGTGGGGGTACCGGCTGCCCCACTCGAGCGCGTGACCAGCGGGGGCGTCCGGGAGGTCCTGCTGCCGGGCAAGACCCGTGTGCGGGCCATCAGCCTGCAGGGGCAGCCGCTGACGGACTGGACACAAACCAGCCCCTCGGGTGCCTTCCAGCTCCAGCTGCCGCCCTCCGTGCCGGTGATCTTCCTGGTGCTGGCCGAGGCCCGTGTACTCGGCCAACCGGCGCAGCGGGCCTCCGCGCTGGCCTTCGCCCCAGGTGCCCTGGAGCGGCCGCTGGTGGTGCCCATCGACTCGGCCTCCACGCTCATCACCGCCTCGACCGCGTTCCTCGTGGACTACGTGCCGCGCGAGATTGCCCGCATCGAAGCCTTGCTGGAGACGCTGCCGGAAGACGACGCCTCGTACGCGCTGCTCGACGGCGACGGCCGGGGTGACGACGACCGCGACGGCCGGGACGACGATGACCGGGACGACGAGGATGAAGACGAAGACGAGGACAGCCTGCCTGCCCCCACCACCAAGCGGAGCGTGGCGGAGAAGCGGCTCAAGACGCTCGAGGCTGCCAAGACCAGCTTCAACCCCCTGTACTACGGGGTGGACACCCGGGCCGCCGACCTCCAACTCGACGCCGACCAGGCCATGGCGCTCAGCAAGGCCAGCTCGCTCGAGGAGGCCTACGCGCAGCTCCGCAACCTCTTCAAGGACAAGAAGCTCGCCCCCAAGTCGTTCAAGCCCGTGGCGCCCAAGTCGCCGCTCATCATCTCCAACTGAGGGCCAGCCGCCAAGATGCTCGTCGAACTGGCCGCAACGGCGGCGCTGGCGCTGCCTCCCACCCACTACCAGCGCGCCCGCGAGCGGCTGGAGCGGTGGGTCTCCCAGGAGCGCGAGTTGCCCGTGCAACGCGGCGCCGAGTCCCGCGTCTTCCTGCACCCGGACACCGCCCCGCGCGGCACCCTGGTGATGTACCACGGCTTCACGGCGGGCACCTGGCAGTACGAAATCCTGGGGGCCCAGGCCTTCCGGCAGGGCTACAACGTCTTCGTGCCGCGCATGCCCGGCCACGGGCTCAAGACCGCCACCGGGGACGAGGACCCCAGCCAGCTGCTGCGGGGGACGGCCTGGCGGCAGTACCAGCACTTCGGCGACGAGACGGTGGCGCTGGCCCGGGACCTGGGTGGCCCGCTCTCCGTGCTGGGCCTCTCGGTCGGGGGGAACGTGGCGCTCGACGTGGCGGAGCGGCACGCAGACGTGGAGCGGGTGGTGGCCTATGCCCCGTTCCTGTGGCCACTCCACGACCGCGTGGGGCGCCTGTTCGGCATCCTGAACGGCCTGGACGCCATCTTTCCGGGGCGCGCGAGCAGCGCGTTGGATGGCATCACCCACAGCTGGGGACCTGAGTGCCGGGCAGAGACCCTGAGCGGCCAGCGGCCGGGCCACTCTTACTTTCCGGCCAGTGCCGCCTTCGCCGCTGCCGCCTACGGGCTCGCCATCGAGGAGGCAGCCCCTCGGAGCCGGGCAGACCTGCAGGTGTTCATCACGGCGGTGGACGACGCGGCCCAGGAAGCCATCATCCGGCGCGTGCATCAGCGGTGGGGTGGCCGCACCCGCGGGCTGTTCCGCTACGGCCAGGCCGAGGCGGTGCCCCACCCGATGCTCCACCCCCGCGAGGACCGCGGCCGGGGCCACACCCCGAGGCTGTACCAGATGACGCTGGACTACCTGGGTACGGGCCTGCCGCTGAACCGCGACGTGCCCTGAGGCCCGTCAAGCGGTGTGCAGCACGCCGTTGACCTCGCTGACGCGCGTGTAGGGCGAGCGGGACTCCACCTGGTAGAACGTCTTGTCGAAGTGGATCTGGACGCCGGGCTGGAACCCCCCGTGCGAGGCGACGAACACGGGCCGCTCGTTCGCGACGGGCGTGTCGACCCGCCGCTCGTGGAGCTCAGCCGTGTACTGGTCCAGCCTCGCCTCGATCTGGACCTTGATTTCCCGCGTCTTCTCGTAGGCGCCCGGCGGTGCGTTCGGGTTCGCCAGGATGGCGTTGAAGGTGTGGTTGACGGTCGTGAGCTGGGTGGTGAGGATCGCGATGGCCCGCTCGAGCTGCTCGATGACCTTGGCCTGCCGGCTGCGGCGCACGTCGACGTGGGTGGCCGTGCCGCCAGCCACCCCGACCTGGTCGGCCGCCACGTACTCGCCGGCCAGCACGGCCCCCCCGATGAGCTTCTTGCCGACCTTGATGGCAAGGCCCGCCGTCAGGAAGGAGTGCATCGCGGACTCCACCACCAGCAGGTTGGAGCGGGTCGTCACCGTCGACTCGGAGTCAACAAACTTCGCCGTGACGTCGCCGTGCGCCGTGATGACGGAGTGCTGCCGCACCCCGCCCTTGACGCTGACGGCGCCCCCGGCCTCGAGGAAGGCCCCCTCGATCACCCCGCCCACCTCGATGTCCTGGGTTGCCTTCACCGTGAAGCCCGGCAGGATGTTGCCCCCGATCTTCACGGAGCCCTGGAAGTTGATGTTGCCCACGGCGTAGTCGACGTCGCCCGACACCACCACGATGGGCTGCACGGAGACGCGTGAGCCATCCACCGTCGGCTGGCCGTCGATCAGGGCCGTGATGAACAGGCCGTCTTCTGATAGCTCGACGTTCTGGCCGGCGCGCAGCATCACGTCCTTGCCGTCCCGGCCCGCCAGCGGCTCCCCCAGCACGCTGATGCCTGGCTTGCAAGGCTGCGCCGGGGTCTTGGCCGCCAACACCTGCCCCTTGGTGACGTTCTCGATGGTGCCGAGCTCGCGATGGTCCACGCGGCCGTCGCTGAGCTCGCGCGGGCGCCCCCGGCGCTCATCGCCGCTCCGGAAGAAGTAGGTGACGGAGGCGTCCTTGCCGGGCTCCGCAGGGGCGGCCTTCGCCACCAGCATGGGCTCCGAGATGGGGCAGAGGGAGGCCTCGGTGACCGCCTCCGCGTCGATCCCATGGACCACCCCGGCGGCGGCGAGGGCGTGTTCGATCGCCGCGCGCGACACGGGGGCCGGGGGCTCCAACGTGACGTACGCCTCGCTGGCCCGCTCCCCGAGCGTGACGTTGATCCGGACCTCGGCGGTTGGCTCCACCGCGTCAGTCACAGGAGCCTCCGTTCTGCAGACATGCGCGCCACCCCAGCTGACCCCATCTTACCCCCAAGCCTGGTGGCCACCGTGTGACGACCGCCGCTGGCTCACGCCTGGGCGGCCAGCGAGGCCATCCGCTCCGGCGCCGACACCCCGATAAGGTCCTCAAGCGCGTTGCGCAGGACCTGACGGGTGGCCGCGATCAGGGACAACCGGGCCGTCATCAGGGCCGCGTCGTCCGTCAGGACCCGGCAACTGGCGTAGAACTGGTGGAACGCCGTGGCCAGCTCCTGGGCGTACCGCGGCAACCTGTAGGGCTCACGGGCCAGGGCCGCGGCCGCGACCTCGTCAGGGAAGCTGGCGAGCTTCAGCATCAGCTGGCGCTCGTCGGGCGCGACGAGCCTGGAGAGGTCGGCCCCCGCGAGGGCGTCCGGCGAGACGGCAGCGTCCCCGTGCTCCTGGGCGGCCATCCGCAAGATGCTGCAGATGCGCGCATGGGCGTACTGCACGTAGAAGACCGGGTTGTCGGCCGTCTCCCGCACGGCGAGGCCGAGGTCGAAGTCGAGCGTCGTGTCCGTCGAACGCATCAGCAGGAAGTAGCGCGCGGCGTCGGCGCCCACCTCGTCGATGACCTCCTGCAACGTCACCATCTCGCCCGAGCGCTTGGACATCCGCACGGGCTCACCATCTCGAAACAGGTTCACCATCTGACCGATGATGCACTCCAGCGTGTCGGGCTTGCCGCCCAGGGCCTGCACGGAAGCGGACAGCCGGGAGACGTAGCCGTGGTGGTCGGCCCCGAGGATGTTGATCAGGCGGCTGTAGCCGCGCCGCAGCTTGTCCCAGTGGTAGGCGATGTCTGCGGCCAGGTAGGTCGGTTGGCCGTTGTCCCGCACCACGACGCGATCCTTATCGTCACCGAAGTCGGTGGAGCGAAGCCAGCGGGCCCCGTCCTTCTCGTACATGTGGCCGGTGCGCACCACGGCCTCGAGGGCCTCCGCGACGCGCCCCTCGGTATGGAGCGTCCGCTCGGAGAAGAACGCGTCGAAGTGCGTCCGCATGGCGGCGAGTGTCGCCTGCTGCAAGGCGAGCAGGTGGTCCCGGGCAAAGTCCGTCAGGCGGGCGACGCGATCGGCCTCGGGCAACGCCAGCACCCCCTCCCCCAGTTCGGCCAGGGCCGCCGCCGCCACGTCGACCATGTACTGGCCGTGGTAGCCATCCTCGGGCAACTCGACCGCCTGCCCCAGGCGCTGCCGCATGCGCACCTCGAGGGAGCGCCCCAGCAGTTGCATCTGGTTGCCGGCATCGTTGACGTAGAACTCCTGGTGAACCACATAGCCGGCGGCCTTCATCAGGTTCGCCAGGCCCGAGCCGATCGCCGCCCAGCGGCCGTGGCCGACGTGCAAGGGCCCCGTCGGGTTCGCCGAGACATACTCCAGCAGCACCCGCTCCCCACGACCGACCTCGGAGCGCCCGTAGGCGGCGCCGCCCGCGGCGATGGCCTGGAGGTTCTGCTGCAGCCAGGCGTCGGACAGCCTGACGTTGATGAAGCCGGGTGCCGCCACGGAGGCCGAGGCGATCGGGCCGCCCACGGCCAGGTGCGCGACGATGGCCTCGGCGATCTTGAGTGGCGCCATCCGGGCCTGCCGGGCCAGCACCATCGCCACGTTGGTGGCGAAGTCCCCGTGCGAGGGATCCCGTGGCACCTCCACCCCGGGCACCGGCGGCGCCTCGACGGGCAGCTGCCCGGCGCCGCACGCGGCGACCAGGGCCTGGTGAAGGGCGTCGGCGACGAGGGACTTCAACATGGTCAGGCGTTTCCTTCCGGGGTCGGGAGCGGCTGGGCCGTCCAGGCAAGGTCGAGGGTGAAGCGGCCCAGAGACAGGGCGGTCGGGTCGGCGTCCGCAGCGGCGGACGCTGCAGTGAAAAGGTCGTAGACCAGCGTCAGCTGGCCGCCGTGGGCCGTCGCCGTCCAGGCGAGCTCGTGCGTCATCACCCGGAGGACCATCTCCCCCTGGCGTCCGGCGCCAAGCGCGTACAGGCCACCGGTCCACTCGCCCTGCCGGAAATCCTGCCAGGAATTCAGCGCGCCACGTCGGTACAGCCGAACCTCGTCGCGACCGAGCCGGAGGGTCGTGGCACAGCCCTCGTCGTCGTCGTAGAGCAGGTAGGCGACGCCCTCGCGCTCATGCCAGGTGCCGCGGTGCTCCCTGCGGGTGTTCTCGCGCAGCCCGCCATCCTCCTGGACGCTCGACACCGAGATGCAAACGGGATGCCTGCTCATCGGTGGTAGGGCTCCAGCCGGCGGATCCGCTCCGCGCGATACAGCTGCTCGACCAGCACCACCCGGGCCAGCTGATGAGGCAGCGTCAGCCGGGAAAGACCGAGCTTCCAGGTCGAGCGGGCGAGCACCCGAGGGTCGAGCCCGTTGGCGCCGCCGATCACGAACGCCGCCTCGCGGAGCCCCTCGTGCTCCAGGCCGGCAAGCCGGGCGGCCAGCTCAGTGGAAGGAAGCTGCTCACCCTGCTCCCACATGGCGATGACGTGCGCCTCGGGGCGCAAAGCAGCCAGGATGCGATCGCCTTCCCGGGACCTTGCGGCGGCAATCAGCGCCTCCGACTGCCCCGGATCGGCCCGCTCGTCAGGCAGCTCCACCACCTCGACGGCGCGATAGGGCGCCAACCGCTTGAGGTACTCCGCCGCAGCCGCGCGCCAGTGCGCCTCCTTGAGCTTGCCCATCGCCAGGATCGTCCAGCGCATCGCCCCCCCGTCAGGTCAGGCCGGGATCTTATCACGGCCTGCGGGCCCTTGGGAGCCGCGCCCCCAGGGCCACCGCCAACCCTTAATATTTTATCCTTCCATATTTAACCTTTACTTTACCGGGGGCCGCGTGTGGCCGCCGATATAAGCGGCACGCCACAGCCGTGGGCCGGCCGGCTCACGCCCACCCGACAAGGAGCGTCCCCCCCATGGGTTCCATCTCCATCGCTCGCCTGGCCGCCCGCCTCATCGGGCAGTACGACCACAACTACAACGGCAAGATCGACCTCGAGAAGCCCAACCGGGAAGTCGAGCGGCGCGAACAGCGCCAGACGATGAACTACATCGAGTACACGACGTGGTCCAGCCGCAAGCTGTTCGAAGCCGCCGACGCCCAGGGCGACGCCGACGGCTTCGTGACACCGGACGAGTTGGCTGCGGTCATGCGCGCCTTCGACGCCAATGGCGACGACGCGCTGGACTACCGCGGCTGGTTCTGGAACCCCAAGCAGGAACTAGACCGCTTCGACGACCAGTTCGGCGAGCACCTGGTCAGCCACATCCAGATCCCGACGAACAACCCTCCTCCGGTGCCACCGCTGCCGCCTCGTCCCTGAGGGCGCCAAAGAGGCTGAGGGCCGTGCCCGTGTAGCGACGCGTCGCCAGCCGGTGCAGGTGCGCGAGGCGCTCGGGCGCTTCGCGCTTGGCGTCGTGCTCCAGCACCAGACGACCGGTGGGGGCCACGAGCCCCTCTGCCGCGATCCGCTGAAGCAGGGGCACCGGGTCAAGGGCGTATGGGGGGTCGAGAAACACGACGTCGAAGGCCGTGCCGGCCAGGCGCGACAGGGCCGCGTCCGCCTCGAGCGGCAGCACCTCGACGGCCAGCCCCGTGGCCGCCACGTTGGCCTCGATGACAGCGAGGGCGGCCCGGGCCCGCTCCACCAGCACCACCCGGCGCGCGCCTCGGCTGGCGGCCTCCAGGCCCACAGCGCCGCTCCCCGCGAACAGATCGAGCCACGTCGCGCCAGGCACCCAGGCTTGGAGGGTGTTGAACAGGGCCTCCCGCACCTTGCCCTGGGTAGGCCGGGTGGCCTCGCCCGCCAGCGTTTGCAGCCGCCTGCCCCGGGCTTTCCCAGCGATGATCCGCAGCACGTCAGGCCTCGACGGGCTCCCCCGCCGCCACGGGGGTGTGGGCCTCCACCGCCAGCCGCCGGCCGTCGGCCCACCTGTATGGGTACAGGGCGGCCGCGACCGCAGGCGAGAGGGCGTCCAGCACGGCCGCGTACCGCAGGGGCCACGTCGGGCCCGAGGCGGACAGACGGGCCAGGAAGAAGCCCTGCACGCGCCCCCGGTGGAACAGGGGCACCACGCCGAGCGTTGCCCGCGCGAGCGGGTGGTCGGGCGGCACCGTCCCCGGCGCCAGGCACACCAGCCTGGGCTGGCCGCTGGCCAGCAGCTCCCCCCAAGCCCCCGAGCGCGGGCGCAGGGAGTCGGCCCCGGGGGGCACGCCTTCCCGCCCGACGACGGGCCACGGGGCTTGCCGGCGCATGGGCACGAGCCAGAGCTCGTCGACGCCGAGCACCTCCGCGAGGTCATCGAGCCAGGCGGAGACCTCCTCGACGGACACCTCCTCGGAGGCGAGCAGCGACGAAGCCCCGCGGAGCAGGCGGGCCTCCCGCTCGGCCTGCTCCACCCGGGCCTCGAGGCCCTCGGTGGCGAGCCGCAGCCGCAGGGCCTGCTCCTCGAGAGCCTTCTGCGTGCGCCACAGGCGCCAGACCTCCTGCGGGACGAGCCGTCCGAGGGGCCTGGCCGGGGCCACGCGCCGCCCGCGGGCAGCCACCGTGGCGGAGGCGGCCATCGCCTCGAGGGGATCGGCGATGGCGCGCTCGAGGGCCAAGGTCACGAGCCCGGCCAGGCCCCCCACCAGCACGACCAGCGCCGGCCAGGGCAGCAAGCCCCGCTGGTGGGCCAGCGCGGCGCCGGCCGCAACCAGGATGGTGCAGCAACCGGCCAGCCAGAGAGTGGTGCGAACGGTCATGGGGGGTCAGGGCGTGACGCGAGAAGGTGATGCGTGACACATCCTAGCAGACGACAGGCCTGCCGGCACCCCGGTCCGTGACGCCGGCCTGCGGCGGCGCTATAATGGGCCTGGAGGTTCTCCCCATGCCCAACGTCGGCCTGCCCGAACTCATGCTCCTGGCGATCGTCGCCTTGCTGGTCTTCGGGCCCAAGAAGATCCCGGAGATCGCCAACGCGCTCGGGCGGAGCATCCAGGAGTTTCGCAAGGGCTCTCGCGAGCTCGAAGACACGGTGCGGCGCGAGCTGACGGCGGCGGAGCCGTCGCGCGTGGTGGATGGCGCACCGGATGGCCCTGCCAAGTCCTGACCTCCACGCGCGGGCCGGCGACGGCGCGCTCAAGGTGGTGTCCGACTACGCCCCGAGCGGCGACCAGCCACAGGCCATCGCCAAGCTGGTGGCCGGCCTGCAGGCCGGCGAGGAAGCGCAGACGCTGCTCGGCGTGACGGGCTCGGGCAAGACCTACACCGTCGCCAAGGTGATCGAGGCGGTGCAGCGCCCCACCTTGGTGCTCGCCCACAACAAGACGCTGGCAGCGCAGCTCTGCAACGAGCTGCGCGAGTTCTTCCCGGAGAATGCCGTCGAGTACTTCATCAGCTACTACGACTTCTACCAACCGGAGGCCTACGTGCCCCGGACGGACACCTACATCGAGAAGTCGGCCTCCATCAACGACGAGATCGACCGCCTGCGCCACAGCGCGACCCGCAGCCTGCTGGAGCGCCGCGACGTGATCGTGGTGGCGTCCGTCAGCTGCATCTACGGCCTGGGCATGCCGGAGACCTACCTGGAGGGTCGCCTCGAGGTGCACCTCGGTGATGAGATCCGCCGCGACGACATGCTGCGGCACCTGGTGGCGTGCCACTACGAGCGCAACGACGTGGAGCTGATGCGCGGCCGGTTCCGGGTGCGCGGCGACGTGCTCGAGATCGTGCCCTCCTTCGAGGACAACGTCTTCCGCATCGAGTTGTTCGGCGACGAGGTCGACCGCATCACCGAGATCGATCCCGTCACGGGGGAGTTGCTCGCCCAGCGCGAGCAGCTGTTCATCTACCCCGCCAAGCACTTCGTGACGCCGGAACAGGAGCTCCAGCGCGCCTTGCAGGAGCTGGAGGCCGAGCTCGCGGAGCGGGTCGCTCACTTCCAGGCCGCGGGCAAGCACGTCGAGGCCCAGCGCATCGAGATGCGCACCCGCTACGACCTCGAGATGATGCGAGAGGTCGGCTACTGCAACGGCGTTGAAAACTACTCGCGGGTCCTCGCCGGCCGCCCGCCCGGAAGCCCCCCGTCCACCCTCCTCGATTATTTCCCTGAAGACTTCCTCGTCGTCATCGACGAGTCCCACGTCACGCTGCCGCAGTTGCAGGGGATGTACCGGGGCGACCGGGCCCGCAAGGAGCTGCTCGTCGAGCACGGCTTCCGCCTCCCGTCCGCCTACGACAACCGCCCCCTGCGCATCGAAGAGTTCTGGGAGCGCGTCGGCCAGAGGCTCTTCGTCTCTGCCACGCCGGGCGACTTCGAGGTGACGGCCAGCAGCCAGGTGGTGGAGCAGATCATCCGCCCCACGGGGCTGATTGACCCCGAGGTGGAGGTGCGGCCCATCGAGGGCCAGGTGGACGACCTCCTGGGCGCCATCCGCGAACGCATCGCCCGGGAGCATCGGGTGCTCGTGACCACGCTCACCAAGAAGATGGCAGAGGACCTCACGGAGTACATGCTCGAGCTCGGCATCCGCGTGAAGTACCTGCACTCCGACATCCAGTCGCTGGAGCGCATCGAGATCCTCAGGGACCTCCGCCTCGGGGCCTTCGACGTCCTGATTGGGGTGAACCTGTTGCGCGAGGGCCTCGACCTGCCTGAGGTCTCCCTGATGGCCATCATGGACGCCGACAAGGAGGGCTTCTTGAGGGCCGAGCGGTCGCTCGTGCAGATGATCGGCAGGGCCGCGCGACACCCGGAGGGCCGCGTCATCATGTATGCAGACCGCATGACCGATGCCATGACCCGCGCCCTGGACGAAACGGCGCGCCGCAGAAGCAAGCAGGTGGAGTATAATCAAGCGCACGGCATCACGCCGCGCGCCATCGTCAAGTCGTCCCGCAACCGGCTCCTGGAGAGCCTTCGAGCGGGAGACGAGGGTGGCTCCCCGACGGCGTCCGCCCCGGCGCTGTCGCCCAAAGAGACGGACAAGCTCATCAAGCAACTGGAGACGGAGATGCGTCAAGCAGCGACCGTGCTGGACTTCGAGCTGGCCGCCAAGCTGCGAGACCGCATCCGGAGCCTGCGCGACGCCGCAGGCAAGACGCCCTGAAGGCGAGTCATGGCCGAGCTGCGCACCAACAGGGAAATCGTGGAGCAGGGTGAGACCGCGCTGGTCAGCACCCTGCTGCCCCTGCCCTCGGGCTGGACCGTTTTGCCCCAGCTGGTTCTGCCGGGGCACCAGTTCCACCATGAACCAGGGGACGTGGACGCCGTCGTGCTCAACGAGCGCGGCCTGTTCCTCATCGAGTACCGACACTGGCACGGCCGGATCGAGGTGTCGGCGGCCTCGAACTGGCGCCAGGTCTTCGTCTCAGGAGATCGGCACGAACGCCCGAACCCCTTGCCCCAGCTGCGGGCCAAGCGGGCTGGCCTGGAAAGCTTCCTGGCTGAGCGGGGCCTCGCCCGGGCGCCGATCCACCTCGTGCTGGCCTTCCCCGACCGCTCCGAGCTGGAGCTGGGCGCGGGCGACACCGCGGCCACGGCGCTCGAGGGCATTCCCGCCTTGTCGCTGGGCCAGGTGGTGGCCTGGATGCTGGCGGACAGCCCGGATCGCCCGGTGGGGGCCCTCAGCGCGCCAGACCAGGCTGCGATCGCCGAGCAGCTGCGACCGGCTAGCCCGCGCCGCCTGGTGAACCAGTACCTCCTCACGTCCACGCTGTCGCGCACCGAGAACCAGACCACCTACCTGGCCTGGGACACCCAGCTCGAGCGGACGAAGCTCCTCAAGGAGCTGCGCTACGACCCCTACCAGCAGCCTGACAAGCTGGACCGTGTCCGGAACGAACTGCTGCGGGAGGCCAAGCTCACGATGCAACTGCGGCACGACCACATCGTGAGCGTGGAGCACGTCATCCCCCGGGACGACTGCTACTACCTCGTCACCGAGTGGATCGAGGACTGCAAGACGCTGGCGCAGGTGCTGGAGGAACACGGCCACGCCCCGCTGCCCGTGGACCAGGCCGTGGCCATCTGCCTGGCCCTCGCCGACGGCTTGGCCCATGCCCACGCCCAGGGCATCGTGCACCGCGACGTGAGGCCGGAAAACATCCTCGTGGCGCCACGTGGCGTGGTGAAAATTGCCAACTTCGGCCTGGCCAAGCAGGCCGGCGTCGGCACGCAGCAGACCATCGACCTGCGCCGTATGGCGCAGGAGAACCCCTATGTGGCCCCTGAGTTCAAGGTCGGGCAGGCAGGCCACCACCAGGTGGACCAGCGGTCTGACGTCTACTCGGTGGCCACCCTGCTCTACAAGCTGCTGACGGGCCGCACGCCTCAGCACCTGGACGAGAAGTACACGGACCGGCCCAGCCAGCTCAACGGCAAGGTGCCCAGCGCGCTCGACGCCGTGATCGAGAAGGGCATGCGCATCGACCCCCAGCAGCGGCTCTCGACGATGGCCGTGTTCCGCCAGCGCCTGGCCCTGTACGACCAGCCCGGGTCCTCCGAGGGGTCACGCTACACGGACCGGAAGATGGCGGCCCGGACCCTGAGCTCGCTGGTGTTCCAGGCCCACGATGAGAAGCTGCAGCGCCCCGTCGCCCTCAAGAAACTGCTGCTGGAGCCCCGCCTCACCGAGGCCGAGCGCCAGGTCCTGCTCAGCCAGTTGCTGCGAGAGGCGCAGCTGGCGAGCGGTCTGATGCACCCCTACATCGTCTCCGTGTTCGACCACTTTATCGAGGACGGCGATGGCTACATCGTGATGGAGTGGCTCGAGGGGCAGACGCTGCGGGAGCTCCTGAACCGCAAGCAGCAGCTTTCCTTGGCGCACATCAAGCAGATCGTGGACCAGGTGGGCAACGCCTTGCAGTACGCGCACAGCCAGGGCGTGGTGCACCGGGACATCAAGCCCGAGAACATCATGTTCCACGAGAACAAGGCGACGGTGCTCGACTTCGGTATCGCCCACACCCTGGACCGCGCCCACGTCGCCGAGTTGGGCAAGACTTCGGGCACGGCCCGCTATGTCGCGCCGGAGACGCTCTCCCGCGGCGAGGCGGACGTGCGGGCCGACGTGTTCGCGCTGGGCGTCGTGGTTTACGAGTTGCTCACGAACCAGTATCCCTACAGCCCTGACGCCATCGTGGCGCGATATGCGGGCACCGTCGTGCACCCGCCTCAGCCGGCCAGCAAGCTGAACCTGGAGTGTGACGCCGCGCTGGATGCGGTGCTGGCGAGGGCGCTGGAGATCGACCCTGAGCAACGGTGGGCCACCGTCGCGGACTTCCAGAAGGCCTTCCTGAGCACCGAGAGCAGCCCGCTGAGCTTCGAACCCGAGCCCGGTGACGGCTGGTCCCGGCTTGTTGCGGTGTCGGCCGTGATCTTCGTGGTGTTCCTGGTCGTCGGGCTCTGGACCTCGCAGTCTTACAGGACCATGTTCCAGGTCTCACCCCCGCCGAGTGCCAGCCCGATGAGCCTGCCCTCTGAGGCCGCCGCCAGCGCCGCCCCGACGCCGAGCCCGACACCGACGGCCACGGTTGCTCCCTCGCCGACGCCGACGCCGGAGGCCGCGTGGCGCAGCCAGCCCGAGACCGTGGAAGGCGTGACGATGAGCGTCACGGAGGTGGCCAGCCAGGCGGGCCGCACGCGCGTGCAGCTTCGGGTGGCGAACGCCAGCCAGGACACCGTCGCCTTCCTGAACCGTTCCGACCGCCCCGAGCTGTTCGTGTGCTACGACAACCTGGCCAACGACCTTTCAGAGGCCCTCGACATCCGAAGCGTCGATGCCTCCCTGCTCAGGATCGAGCCGGGGCAGACGGTGACGGGAACCTTCACGCTCGACACCGATGTGCGGGCCCGGGCCCAGGGCCTGGTCATGACCCTGATGGAGGACGGCGGCAAGGGCCGCAAGTTCACGCTACGGAGCGCTGCCCTCTAGCCCTGGGCCTCGATGACCTGGATGTCGTCGAGGTAGACGCCGCGCGTCGGCCCGGCGAGGGTCCCGAAGCTGCCGCGGAACCTCAGCGACAGGGAGCCACCGGCCCCCGCAGGTGGAGGCGTTAACGGGGTGGAAGCCCCATCCCCCCGGGGCCTGCCCTGTCACCCGGCGGCATCGGGCGCTGCCTCCGCGAGCACCTCGGGCCCCATCCACCAGGCAGCCCGCCAGGACGAGACCGGCTCCACCTCGCCAGGCCCATAAAGGCGGTGGACAGCTGCGTTGACGTCCGTCGTGTGGAACCGCATCTCGGCGTACCCTGCGGACAGCAACGCCCGCTGAGCGGCGCGAACCAGCAGGCGCCCCAACCCCCGTCCGCGGGCCGCCGGGTCCACCACGACCTCGTAGAGCAAGGGGCCGTGCTCGCTCTGCGTGACCCACACCGCGCCCAGGGCCCGACCGCCTTCCCGGACCAGGTAGGACGCCTCTCGCATCAGCGCCCCACCGGGGGCCGCAAGGCCGCACATGTGCGCCTCGAGGGCTTGGCGCGTGGGCACCTCCGGTTGGCACAGGGCAAGCCCGGACACCGTCCCGGCGTTGCCGGCTGCCACCAACCGCGCGAGGTCGGCGAGGTGGCCATCATCCCAGGGCTCGACGCCACCCGGCGCCACCGTGGGGCTCGCGAGGTCGGCCACCCGCGGCAGGTGGTCAACGAACACCTGGTGCGTGACAGGCTGAAGCCCTGCCCCCAAACCCGCCTCCAGCCAGGCGATGCCCGCCGTCTCGGCCATCGTCACCAGGCTTGCGTCGCGCTGCAGCAACGAAAGGGCCTCTCGAACGCCCAAACGGTCAGGTTCGCCGAGGCCGAACAGCAGGGCGCGATGGCCGGGCGCTGGCCGCGTCACGCCCAGCACCACGCGTGCCCCCCTCTCGGGCTCCGCCAGCACCAGCTGGAGCAGGCCCGTGCGCGCCGCAAACCGGAGCTGGGACCGCCAGTCCTGGAACACGGAGGCGTCCTCCACCCCCAGCGCCTCTGGAGACAGCAGCGGGAGCCAGAGCGCCTCCTCCTCGGCGCGCAGCACCCGGACCGGGTGGTTCACGCCGTCAGGGGTGGTACTGATAGGGCAGCTCCACGCGCCCCTCGAACGGGAAGAGGGCCGCCAGGGCTGGCATCCCCTGGACTCGCTCGGCGAGTTCCAGCAGGGTCACCAGGCGGCTGTTGAGGTTCTGCCACTCCGGGTCGTCCAGGGCCTCGCGCCGCGGCCCCTCCGGGAGGGCGGCCAGGCCGGCGGCGCTGTCCCGCGCCCAGTCCAGGAGCGCATAAGCCTCCTCGAGGATCGGCCCCAAGCTGCCCAGAAACATCTGGGTCTCCCGGTGCGCTGCGGCCTCTCGCGACAGCGCCTCGGCAGCCCCGGCCTGAGCCGCCTCGTCTCCCTCGAAGGGCCGGAGGTCGATGCCCGTCGCGCGGCAGACGACGTCGATGCCCTGCCGGTTGCGGAACCAGTGGTAGTCCAGCATCGCCACGTCCAACAAGGCGCGCCTCAGCCTCACCTCGAGGTTCTCCTGAGGGGCCTGGACCTTGAAGGGGACCTGCTCCGGGAAGTCGGCCCGGGGCGTGAACTCGGGCACGTCGGCGATCTGGCGCAGGTTGCCCTCGAGGACGCCGACTTCGGCATCCAGCAATGCCACCTGCCGCCCGTACATGGTGTCGAGCAGCGTCATCCGGCTGATGTGCTCGTGCAGGCTGGGCTGCCCCTGCAGCGTCAGCATCTTGTCGAGCAGCTCCCGCGCTTCGGCCTGCTGCGACCGCGCGTGGGCCTGCCGCTCGCGCGCCATTTCGAGGAAGCGCTCGGTGGTCGTGCGGGCCCTGCCCATCGCCTGCGCCACATTGCCCTTCATCTCCTCGAACTGGCGCTGGGCCTCCTGCACCGCCTGCTGCTGCTCAGGCGTCAGGTTGGCGGTCGGTTCGGCCATGGTGTTCCTCCTGGGGGTGTCGGGCAGGGGCGCGCCCGCGCGAGCCCCCGCCCCTTATTCCCAAAAAACACCCGGACCTGTCGGGTCCGGGTGTCCTCGGTCTGAGGAGGGGGCTGACTCAGGCCTGGGTCAGGGCCTGGTCGACGGCCTGGAAGGCCTGCCCTGCCGGCGACGCTTTGAGGACATCGCCCGCGGCCGTCTTGAAGGCGTCCCAGGCCTTGGCGATGTCCGCCTTTGCCGCGCTGGCGTTGGCCTCGCTGCGCCGGTCCTCAGCGGCCACCTGGCCCCGCTTTTCCTCCATCTTGGCGATGTAGCCGCCGGCGGTCTCCACCAGGCCCGCTGCGGCGCTGAGGGCCGTGCCGAGTCCCGGCATGACGAGGTTGGCGAGAGGGGCGATCTCCTTGACGAAGTTCGCCACGCTGCCCAGTGCTTTTCCGATGCCTCCACCCATGGTCGTGTTCCTCCATACCTGAAGCGAGCCTGAGCCCGCGCCTTGCCCTCGGTCCGGTGGAGCCCGCCAGGGCGTCCCCACGAGGTTCATATACCGAGGCTGACCCGCCGCGGTGCTGGAGGAAACAGAAACTTAACAGTCATTTGAACGGGCGCCAACAGATCGGCCCAGGCCTCACAGGGAGGGCACGAGGTTGAGGCTGATGCTCTTGTCTTCCGGCACGAGGATCGGAAAGGACTGCGGCGCGAAGCCCGGCGCGGTGACGGTCACGCGGTGCTCCCCGCGGGTGAGCCCCGCAAGCACGAACCGGCCGTCGCGGTCCGTCGCGACGGGGCGGCCCCCGACCGTCACGCGGACCCCACTCAGGGGTTCGCCCGTGTTGATGTTGTAGACCGTCCCGGCAAAGGAGAAGCCAGGACGAGCCGCCGCCTCGCGGCGCGTCGGCCTGGCGGACTGCAAAGTGGCAGGTGTGGGGAGGGCCGTGGGCGCAGAACGGGGGGTGGCGCGCACCGCCGCGCGGGCCGTGGGCGTCGGCCCGCGCGTCGGGGAACCCGTTGGGGCCGGCGTCGGTTGGGGCGTGGAGGGCGTCGCCGGGGCCGAGGAGGCGTCGGACGACGGCATATCAGCCGGCTTGTGGTCGAAGATGACGACGAAGTTCTTGCCGGACCACTGCCACGTGAAGTGCTTACCCAGGGGCCGCGAGGTCGTCAGGACCACACGCGCCACGCCTCCCTCATGTTGGGTCAACTCGGCGCTGCGCACCAGCGCCCCCGGATAAGCCCGGGTCACGGGATCCGCCACGGCCACGCCGGGGAGGTCGATCACCAACCGCGGCGGCGCCTCCAGCGTCTCAATGCGAGGCTGGACCTTGCTCGTAACGGGTAGCAGGAAGAAGCGCACCTCGTCGTCGTAGGTGAAGGAGCCCGCCCGCGCGAGCCCGGCGCGCGGTGCCGCGGACTTGGCCGGCGGAACAGGACCCGGCTTCGGTGTCTGCCGCGGCGTGGGCGTTGGACGGGGCGTCGGCGTCGGCGTCGGCGTCGGCTTACCCGTCGGCTGCGGCGTCGGCTTGGCCGTCGGCTGCGGCGTCGGCTTAACCGTCGGCTGCGGCGTCGGCTTGGCCGAAGGCGTCGGCATGACCGTCGGCGTCGCCTCGACCGGCGGCTGCTGTGCCGGCTTAACCGTCGGCGTCGGCGTGGGCGTCGACTGAATCGTCGGCTCGGGCATCAGCTTCGGTGTTGGCTTTGCCGTCGGCTGCGGCGTCGGCTTGGGCGTCGGCTGCGGCGTTGGCTTGGCCGTCGGTTTCGGCGCCGGCTTAGGCGTCGGCTTCGGCGTCGGTTTCGGCGTCGGTTTGGCCGTCGGCTGCGGTGTCGGCTTCGGCGTCGGCTGCGGCGTCGGTTTGGGCGTCGGTTTGGGAGTCGGTTTGGGCGTCGGTTTGGGCGTCGGCTTGGCCGTCGGCTTCGGCGTCGGCTTGGCCGTCGGCTTGGCCGTCGGCTTGGCCGTCGGCTGCGGCGTCGGCTTGGCCGTCGGCTGCGGGACAGGCAGCGCCCCGAGTTCCAACATCAGGACGCCGCGAGCCGCTCGGGCGCGCCAAGCGCCGTTCAAGGGCCGCCTCAGGTGCACCTCGATGCGGGCATCGAGGCCGTCGCGTCGGACGGTGATGCGGGTGGCCACCCCGCCCGTCGTCTCCCAGTCGCCCTCGAGCATCCGGGCGGTCCAGGGGACCACGACCGTCAACTTGGCCGGGCGCGCACGCTCCCGGATGGCCGGCACGCCCTCGTGCCAGGGCATCGCCAGCGTGCCCGTGGTCGCCTCATAGCGCACCTCCGGGTCTACCGCGGCAGGTTGCGCAAGGGACGGTTGGCCGCCCAGGAGGGCCAGCGACAGCAGCAGGGCGAGAAGGTGGCGCGACATCGGCTTCGTCGTGGGGCTCCGGACGGCGCGCAACGGGATGCGGCCCGAACTGCCACAGTGTACCCGAAGACACGGAGGGCGAACAGCCACGACCGGCGAGCCGGGTATACTGGGCGCGTGCTGAACATCGTCCTGGTCGAACCTGAGATCCCCCCCAACACTGGCAATGTCTCCCGGCTTTGCGCCGGCCTGGACGCCGCCCTTCACCTGGTGGAGCCGCTGGGGTTCTCGATTGACGATCGCCACCTCAAGCGCGCAGGGCTCGACTACTGGCCGGCCGTCCGGCTGCATGTGCATCCGAACTTCGCGGCGCTCAGGGCCGCGTTTCCGACAGCCAGGTGGGTGTTCACGAGTGCCCGCGCGGAGCGGCTGCACACCGACTGGTCCTTCGAGCCCGAGGATTTCCTGGTCTTCGGCAAGGAGACCTCCGGGCTCCCCGCCGAGTTCCTCGCCAACGAAGCGGCGCGCACGATCCGCATTCCCCACTGGGGACCGGTCCGCAGCCTGAACCTTTCGAACGCCGTCGCCGTCGTGGCTTATGAGGCCATGCGGCAGTTCCAGGTGCGTGACCTCATCCCACCGCCCGTGCCTCGCCTGGCGGACCGCCCCCCCGAGCCCTTCGCAGCCCCTTGACCATGCGCCGAGCCATAGCAGCCCTTCTCGCCTTGGCCCTGGCGTCCTCGCCCGCCCTCGCGGCCGAGGATCCCAAGGCCGAGATCACGACGTCGCCCACCACGTCGCAGGAGGATGCCCTCTCCCGCGGCGAGATCGTGGTGCACATGGTCAACCGTCACCCCATCTACCACATGGACGTCTATGGGGTGGTCGACGCCCCCTTCGAGCGGGTGTGGCGGGCGGTGACCAGCTACGACAAGTACCACCAGTTCCTGCCCATGGTCGTCGAGTGCGGCGTCCGGAAACGCGCCCGGGACGGCACGTGGCAGTACGTGAAGATGCAGCCGCCTTGGCCGATGCACCACCACTGGATGGTCAACATCAACGTCGAGCGCAAGCACAAGGGGACCGTCGCCTGGACCATGGCCGATGGCAACCTGCGGTTCGAGCGCGGCTACTGGCAGATGACGCCGGTGGGGACCGAGCGAACGCGGCTGCAGTACCACCTGACGCTGGACCCCTGGCTGGACATCGTGCCCAGCTGGCTGATCGAGTGGGCGACGCGCTCGGTGCTGCCAGACGTGATCCGGGGCGTGCGGCAGCGCGTGCGCCAGCCGGCCGCCTGAGCCCGCGCCCCGGCTGCCCGGTGTGGCCCGTGCCCCCAGCGGCTAGGATGGGCGGCGCGAGGCAGGGGGGAGCGAAGCGATGCAGCGAAGCCTGATGGGGATGGTGGACGTGGCCGTGCAGACCCTGCGCGGCGTGAGGCTGGGGACCATCCAGGACGCGTGGCTTGACCCCGGGGAGCACCGCCTCGTCTCGTTCGTCGTGGCCTGGGACGACGAGCGGGTGCTGGACCGTGCCGAGGCCCTGCCCGTGCAGGACGTGCTCGAACTCACCCCCGAGACGGCCACGGTGGAGGACGAACTCGGCACGTGCCGGGGGCTGGACCTGCACCCCCCTGAGGACGAGGGGGCACTGCTGCTGGCCCGCGAGACGGTGGTGGGGATGTGGGTCGAGGATGAGGCCGGCCACCTGCTCGGCTGCATCAGCGACGTGCTGTTCGACCCGCAGGATGGCTCCGTGCGGGCCTATGAGTACGTGCCCGGCGAGGACCCCGAGGCCGTGGTCGACACGATGCTGCTCGGCCCGTGCCGGGGGATGCGCTTCGACGACGAACGTGCCCTGGTGGTTCCCACGGGGGCCCGCCCCAGCAGGCTGCCGAAGCTCGAGGTCGTGTTGCTGGAGGACCTCGGCCTCGAAGACCCGCTCGGTGACGAGGACGTCGAGGTGCTCCGCGGTCAGCCGATGGCAGAGCCCTGAGCAGCTACCGGCCCGCGGGCGCCGGGGGCGGGGCAGCAGGCCGTGCCAGCTCGAAGGTGTCCGTCAGGCGGATGTAGGTGGCGCCGCCGCACCGCGCGATGGGTTGCCAGCCGGCGCTCGGGCGAACGGCGCCGTCAAGGAAGACGTCGTCGCGGACGTGGGCCCGCACCACCGTGCCGATCACGAGGCTGCCGCTGCCAGGGCCCTGCCCCACCTCGACCACCTGGTACGTCTGGCACTCCAGGCTGACGGGGGACTCCAGCACGCGCGGCGCCTTGACCACCTCGCAGGCAGCCGGCGTGAAACCAGCCGCCTCGAATTCGCTGACCTCGGGCGCAAAGTCCGCCGAGGTGAGGTTCATGGCATCTGCCCAGCGCTCGTCCACCACGTTGACGACGAACTCCCCGGAGGCCTCCAGGTTCTTCAGCGTGTCCTTCTTCTCGGCGGCGGGCCCACGTCGCATCGGGGCAAAGCAGATGGTGAGCGGGTTGGCGCACACGACGGTGAAGAAGCTGAACGGGGCCAGGTTTGGCACGCCGTCTGGCCCAAGCGTCGACACGAAGGCGATCGGCCGGGGCACAACCACGCTCGTGACGAGCCGGTAGGCGTCGTTCCAGGAGCCTGCGGCGGGGTCGAGGATCACGTAGCAGCCCCTTTCGAGAGCTCCCGGGCGCCCCAGGAGGCCCAGTAGTCGGCCCACTCGACGCGCTTGCCTTCTTCGGAGAGGCGCAGCGGGCGCTTGGCGTCGACCATGACGGCGTACTCCTGGGTGGCGGTCTTGGTCCAGCTCGCAGCCATCGCCTTCGGGTGGGGGCCGTGGTGGATGCCCACGGGATGGTGGGTGACCATCCCGGGCGCGATGCCGTCCCGGCTGAAGAAATCGCCGGCGTGGTAGAAGATGACCTCATCGAAGTCGATGTTGCGGTGGTAGAAGGGCACGCGCACGGCCTCGGGGTCCTCTTCCAACGGCCTCGGCGCGAAGGTGCAGACCACGAAGTTGTGACCCAGCACCGTGGTATGCACGCTAGGGGGCAGGTGGTAGCGATGGCTCATCACGGGGCGGAAGTCTCGCACGTTCAGCTTCCACGGCGTCAGGTCGCCCTTCCACCCCACCGTGTCGATGGGGTCGAACGGGTAGAACACCGAGGTGTGGGCACCCTCCCGCCGAATCACGAGCTCCCACTCGCCACCTTCTGCCAGCGAGGGGGCCGGGCTGGGCGTCACGATGACGCCGGGGTCAAAAAGCGCGTTGCGTCCAAGCATGCCCCGATCAGGCAGGCGGATTTCGGAGGCCGACTCGATGATCAAGACGACGGGGTCGTCCCCCGCCGGCGTGTAGCGGTAGGTCGTGCCCCGCGGGATCACGACGTAGTCGCCCACTTCGACCTCGAGGGGGCCATAGTCCGTCTCGAGGCGCCCCCCACCACGGTGCACGAACCACACCTCGTCACCGTCGGCGTTGCGGTACGCGTAGGGCATCGGGGCCCGCCGGCGCGAGATGCGCAGCGCGACGTCCTCGTTTTCGAGGAAGGTCACGGGCGTGCCACGCGGATCCTCGGCGTCCCCTGGCGTCAACGCCAGGGCGTTCAGGGCGCGCGGCCTCAGGGGCCCCTCGATGCGCAACCAGTTGGTCGGGGGATGCGCATGGTACAGGTGGGACACCCGCCCGAAGAACCCGTTGCGGCCGTGCTCTTCTTCGTAGGTGCCCTCGGGCAGGCCGACGTGGGCCTGGGGGGCATAGCGCCCCTTGGCAAGCATGAACAGGTCTTCCATACAGAGCGTCTCCCCCCGTCAGGCCGAGGCAGGGCCCGAAGACCCCGGCCGCAGCTGGGGCATCGGCTCCTTGCACGGCTGCCCCACGATGTTGCGCAACACCCCCAACCCGGCGACCTCGAGCTCGACCACGTCACCAGGCTGGATCCAGCGGTCCAGCTCGAGCCCGCAGCCCCGTCCCACCGTGCCGGAGGCGATCAGATCGCCGGGGTAAAGGGTCTCATCCATCGAGACGTGCGCGATCATCTGGGCGAAGCTCCAGTAGGGGTTCCCCGCGTCGCTATCCGACCAGACCTCCCCGTTCACGCGCACGATGGCGGGCCAGGGGCTCCGGCAGTCGAGTTCGTCGGGCGTGACCAGCCACGGCCCGATGACAGTGGCAAAGTCCTTCCCCTTGGCTGGGCCGAGGCGGCAGGCCATCTCCTTGCGCTGGATGTCCCGGGCCGACACATCGTTCAAGATGGTGTAACCGGCGATGTAGTCGGCCGCATCCTCCAGAGAGATGTTCCGTCCCTCTCGCCCGATCACCACAGCGACCTCCAGCTCGAAGTCGAGCTTGCGCGTGTAGCGCGGCCAGGGAAGCGGGGCCTCGGGCCCAAGCAGCGTGCGGTGGTTGCCCTTGTAGTAGACGGGCACCTCGTACCAGGGCTCGGGGATGGCCTCGCCTCGCTTGGCGAAGCCTGTCCGCACATGCTCTTCGAAGGCGTAGAAGTCTCGCAGGCTCTGGGGGCGAGGCAGCGGTGCCAGCAGGGCGTAGGAGCCATCCCCGTGCACCAAGCTCGCACCGTCTGGTGCGGTGGGGAGCGTTTCGAAACCCTCAAGCGCAGCCAGCGTCTCGCGGAGTTCCTTGAAGGCCCGGGGCCCGAGCGTCAGGAACGCGATGAGGTCGGGCGGACAGAGCGCGTCGGCCAGGGACCGCCAGGCCGACTCACCCTGCTGGCTGAGCCGCCAGGCGGTGGCCGAGTTGAGGTCCAGCACGCCGCCCCGCCAGGGGAGGCCAAGCCGCTCGTGTCGGCCCAGGACGGTCTGGATCTCGATGGTGACTAGACGCATGGCAAATGCCTCGGAGCACGGCGGCACAGGGCCGAAAGCGAAAAACCCCGCCAGCGGGCGGGGTCTCGCGACCGAAGGTTCAGGCCTCCGCGGTGGCGGCGGAGTTCACCCTCTTCATCATGCGCGACTTGAGGCGAGCGGCCTTGTTGGGGTGGATGACACCCTTGCGAGCCGCGCGATCGATGGCGCTCACGGCGGTCACGGTGGCGGCGGCAATCTCGCCCTCGCCCTCGACCGCAGACTTGACTTGCTTGATGCGGGTCTTCACCTCGGACTTCACCGCAATGTTGCGCAGGCGATTCCGCTCGGCAACTTCAACGCGCTTGATGCCCGACTTGATGCGCTTGGCCATGGTTGAATTTCACTCCAAAAACGTGCTGTTCGGTGGTTCGCGCAGCGACCGGCGACGCAGAGCGGCTGCCGATGGGCTTCGCTGAGGGGTTTGCCGGGTTTTCTTAGCTTTTAACTAAGACGCGGGCAAAGTGAGGTCAAGAGGACAGCCTTCAGTATACCGAAGCGGGGCGCACGTTGCAAACCATGCGATCGCCTCGCTCACGGCCACACCAGCACCCCCCCATTGAAAGGCGGGATGACCCGGCCGTCGGCATGGTGGCCCAGCGGCGTCGTCAGGGCCTGGCCGAGCTGGGCCAGCGTGACGACCATGGGGCCGGGGGCCAAGGGATCGCACAGCGTGGCCCGATCGCCCTCGATGGCCGTGAGCAGCGCGAAGTGGCCGCCGTCGTACCGCCGGGTCAGCCTGGCGACGTAGGCCGGCGAAGGGTTGAGGTTCAGGATGACCAGCCGCCCGGGCTCTCGCATGGCCTGCCGGATCGCATCGAGGCCGTGGATGAACTCGGCATGGAGCCCGAACACGCGCGCGCCCGCCGCGATCTCGATGGGGTAGGTCCAGACCCCCTCCTCGACCATCCCCGTCATCGCCCGTCGCACCCGGCGAATCAGCGCGGCCTGGTCGGGTGCCTCCGCCTGCCCAGGGCGCACGCCATAGGCACACAGCGCCATCGCCAGGGAGGTCGGGCCACAATTGGCGTTGGTCTGACGGAGTTCCGTGGGGTTCCATCGGGCATGTCGGTACTGGCTGATGAAAAAGTGGTCGGCCCGCTGCAGGGCAGCCACGAGCTCGGGCGAGCCCGCCTCCGCCGCAGAGTCGCCCCCGGGCGCCGCGACCCGGCGCGCGAGCCACACGGAGGCCTCAAGCGGCGAGCTCGAGCAGCTGAAAAACATCAACAGGGCCACCAAGCTACCCCAGGCGAACGCACTGGTCCGGCGCATCTGCTCCTCCCCTCACGTCGACCGGACGTCCACGACCTCTCCATGCACGGCCCCGCGGCCGACATAACGGCCCGCACCCCGACAGGACGTATCGATTTGTGAAGCCCCGAGAAGCCGAAGCCCCGCCAAACGACCCGACCCAACCCTCACGGTGGGTGGACATTGACAGTTTCGCGTCAGCCGGGCACCATGGGCTAGCTGATAATAATTCTCAAGTACCCCTGTGTCCCTTCGCACCGATCTCACCAAAGCCCAGGCCGACCTCCGCCAGCGGGGGTATCGCGTCACGCCCCAGCGGGACACCATTCTCAGGGTCTTCCACGGCCTGCCGGAGGGCACCCACCTCAGCGCAGATGAGCTGCAGTTCAGGCTCAAGCAAGACGGTTGCGGCATCGGCCTGGCCACCACCTACCGCACGCTCAAGCTCCTTGCCTCCCTCGGGCTGCTACGCGAGCTTGATTTCGCGGAGGGCCACAAGCACTACGAGCTAGCCACCGGGGAGGCAGCCCCGCACCACCACCTCATCTGCACGGAATGCAGCGGAACCGTCGAGTTCGAGCAGGCCCCCCTGCTCGAACTCGGCCAGGAGGTGGCGAGGGCGCACGGCTACCGCCTCCACGACGTCCAGCTGAAGGTGTTCGGGACGTGCCCGGCCTGCATCAGCGATGGGAGCGAAACATGACCCTCGACGAGGTCCGGCCCGGACAGCGCATTCGCATCCGAACCATCTCGGCCCCCGAGGTCCGCTCGCAGGCCATCCGCCTGGGCCTGGGCGAGGGTGCCGAGGCCATCTGTCGGGCCACGCTGCCGCGTGGCCCCATCGTGCTCGGCCGCGCCAACCAGGAGGTCGCCATCGGGCGGCCGCTGGCCGAGGCAATCACCGTGGAGGTTCTCAGCGCGTGACGACAGCTCCCCTGACGGCAGCCCCCGAGCGACGCCTGGTCCTGGTCGGCAACCCGAACGTCGGGAAGTCGGTCTTCTTCAACGCTCTGACGGGGCTCTACGTCGACGTCGCCAACTACCCCGGGACGACAGTGGACGTGAGCCGGGGACACCACGCGGGCCTGGCCGTGCTGGACACCCCCGGCGTTTACGGCGTGGGCTCGTTCAACGACGAGGAACGCGTCGCTCGCGATATCGTGCTGTGCGCCGACGTGGTGCTGAACGTCGTCGCCGCGCCCACGCTCGAGCGCGACCTGTTCCTGACGCTCCAGTTGCTGGACATGGGGCTGCCGATGGTGGTGGCCCTGAACCAGATGGACGATGCGGACGCCACGGGCGTGCGGATCGACGTGGAGGCGCTTTCCGGTTTGCTCGGGGTGCCCGTCATCCCGTGCGTGGCAACGCGGGGGCAGGGCCTGGAGGCCGTCGTGGCGAGGTTGTCCGAGGCCCGCCCCGGCCACGCGGACCCGATGGTGACCGCCTGGGCCGAGGCGCTGCCCACGCCACTGGGAACCGCTCCCGAAAGACTGCTCGCGCTGGAAGGGGACGAGGTCGTGGCGGGACGGCTCGGGCTCGATTCTGGAACCTCCGCTCACACCAAGCGGGACGAGGTCTATGCGGCCCGCCGGGCGCGCGTGGATGCCCTGGTCGCCACCACGGCGACCTCGGCCAGCGCGGCCGTGCGCCTCAGCACGCGGCTCGGCCGCTGGCTGCTCACGCCCTTGTGGGGCACGTTGGCCGCCATCGTGGTGATGGCGCTGCTGTACCTGCTGGTGGGCGACATGGTCGCCCAGCGGCTCGTGGAGGTGACGGAAGGGCAGCTGATGCAGGGCGTGTACGAGCCCTGGATGAAGCGCCTGGTGGCTGCCTGGGTTCCGCCTGGGGCGCTCCAGGAAATCCTGGCTGGGGAGTTCGGGCTGCTCACCATGACCGTGACCTACGTGTTCGGGCTGTTGTTGCCCCTCGTGGTCGGGTTCTACCTGTTCCTGGCCGTGCTCGAAGACACGGGCTACCTGCCCCGGCTGGCCGTGCTGGTCGACCGAGCGCTGTCGGCGATCGGCCTGAACGGCCGCGCAGTGATCCCCTTGATCATCGGGTTCGGCTGCGTGACGATGGCCACGATCACGACCCGGCTGCTGGGCACCCAGCGCGAGAAGACCATCGCCACCGCGATCCTGGGCCTCACCATCCCCTGCTCGGCGCAGCTGGGCGTGATCCTGGGGTTGCTGGGCAAGACGGGCAGCTGGACGGCCTGGGCCACCTATGTGGCCACGATGGGCGCCGTGCTGGTGGCCCTGGGCACGGTGCTCGATCGCCTGTTGCCCGGGCGCTCCTCGGCGCTCCTGATCGACCTGCCGCCGCTGCGGTTGCCCCTGTGGCGGAACGTCGGACGCAAGACGTTCACCAAGTCGGTGGCCTTCTTGCAGGAGGCCGTGCCGCTGTTCCTGTTCGCAGCCCTGGCCGTGGGCGTCTGCAAGGTCACGGGGCTGCTCACCACCATCAGCCAGGCCCTCTCGCCTCTGGTCGTCGGCGTCCTGCACCTGCCGCGCGAGGCCGCAGCCGCGTTCCTGATGGGCCTCATCCGACGAGACTTCGGCGCTGCGGGCCTGACGGACATGGCCCTCAGGCCCTCCCAGACGGTCGTGGCGCTGGTGGTGATCACCCTCTTCGTGCCCTGCATCGCGACCGTGGTCGTGCTCTTCAAGGAGCGGGGCTGGCGGGAGGCGGCCGTGCTGTGGGGAGGCTCCTGGGTGCTGGCCTTCGCGATCGGCGGCGCGCTGGCGGCTGCGCTGGGTGCCTGAGCGATGCTGCCATTCCTTCGCAAGCGGGCCGAAAGCCCCCCGACCTCGCGAGAGGCATGCCCGAGCGACCCGTGTGGCACGTGTGGCTACCCGTTGCCCGTGGCGTCGTTCGACCAGGCCTGTCCGCGCTGCCGCCGGGTGACACCCGCCGCGCGCACCTGCCCGGGCGCCTGCTCAGGCTGCGAGCTGGGGCGCGACGCGTGAGCCTCGAGCCCTTCCGGGTCGAGGTGCCCAGCCCCGCCGGGTTGCCGTGGCTGCCCGACGTGGAGCGGTCCCTCCTGGCGGAGGGTCCCCGGCCGCTGCGCTGGGCCATCGTGGAGGCCCGTGGCGAGACGCTCGTCATCGAGGGAGTGCGCTGGTGTTCACCGCCGTCCACCTGATCCCGACGGGGGTCGGAGCCGCCATCGGGGGCTACGCCGGAGATGGCGGGCCCGCGGCCGCGTTGCTGGCGGCCGTGTGCGATCGCCTCGTCACCCACCCGAACGCCGTGAACGGCGCCCAGCTGCTGGCGCTGCCCCCCAACGGGCTGTACGTGGAGGGCTCCGCGCTCGACGGCTGGCTGGCAGGGCGGCTGGCGCTGCGCCCCGTGAGGGCCCGCAAGATCGGTATCCTGGTGGACCGCGCCGTGGAGGGGCACCCGGCCGGCAGCTTGGAGGCCCTGCACCACGCGGCAGACGCCGTTCGGTCTGTGCACGGCGTGCCCCTGGCCGGCTGGACGCTGACGCCCCGCCCGATCGGCGTCCGCCTCGCCACCGGGGCACACGGCCACAGCACGGGTGCGGTGGAGGACCCCGAGGCCGTGCTGGCCGGGGCCCGCACCCTGGTAGCCGCCGGGGCGGAGGCCATCGCCATCGTGGCTGACCTGGGGCGGTTGGACCCCGCCGCGGAGGCCACCTACGACCAGGGCGGCGGCGTCGACCCGATCGGGGGCGTGGAGGCCATTCTGTCGCACCTGGTGGTGGCGAGCCTGGGCATCCCTGCCGCGCACGCCCCCCTCTGGCCGCACGACCCCGCGCCGCCCCATCCGGTGGACCCCCGCGCCGCCGCCGAGCACCTCGGCCACACGTTCCTGCCGTGCGTGCTGATGGGCCTGGCCCGCCACCCTTCGCTGGTGGCGCCCCCCGACTGCCAGCCGGGTGACGTGCTCCCGGGGGCCGCCGATGCGGTGGTGGTGCCGCAGGGCTGCCTGGGGGGCCCAGGCGTGCTGGCGGCCCGAGATCGCGGGGTGCCCGTGGTGGTCGTGCGGGAGAACCGGACGGCCGTCCCTCTTGAGGCCTCGGCCCTTGGCTGGGAGCCGGGAGCCGGGCTCCACGAGGTGGCCAACTACTGGGAAGCCGCCGGGCTTCTGGCATGCTGGCGGGCGGGCCTCGACCCCTGGAGCGTGCGGCGGCCCCTGCCCGCCTTGCGGCGGCTCTAGCCCGGTCGCTCCGCAGAGGCGCGGGCGCGTGCTATCATCGGCCTGTGCCACCCCCTGGGAGCCCACCCTTGAAGTCGCTGCGTGAAGACCTGGCCGGCCAGCGCCAGCTGAGGTTCCACCTCGACGGCCACCCGGCCGTCCTGCACCTGTTCAAGGCCAAGGGCGAGAGCACCCACCAGGTCTTCTTGAAGGTGCTCGCCTACGCCTTCTGGGGCGCCTACGGCGAGCTGGCTTTCGAGCCCAAGACCCACCACAAGCTCGGGCCGTCCCTGGCCTCGATCGACTATGCGGGAGAGGTGCGGCTCTGGGTCCATGTGGGCCCGTTGCCCTTCGAGAAGCTGGAGCACGTGCTGCGCCACACCGACGCCGAAGAAGTGTGCTGGGTGCTTGAGGCCAGCGGCGAGGGCGAGGAACTCGAGACCGAGTTGGCCTCGCTCGTGCAGCGGATTCGTCGCCACGTCCACTACCGCTACACGGACAGGCGGCTGCGGGTGCTACTCTTTGCCCCGCTCGAGGGTTGGTTCGACCCCGCGCACGTGGTCTTGGACCCTGCCCGGTATGGCTACCACTCATTCTGAACGCCTGTTGCCCACGGGGGTATGATGGGGCCGCGGCCTGGTCGAGGGCCCCGGAGGGTTTCGCGTGCGGGTGCTGATGTTCTGCGGCAAGGGCGGGTGCGGCAAGAGCACCCTCGCGGCCGCGGCTGCGCTGAGGGCAGCCCAGGAAGGCGCCCGGACCCTCCTGCTGTCGGTGGACCCGGCCCACAGCCTTGGCACCATCCTCGGCCGGCCCGTCGGGGCGTCGCCCACGGCGGTGGCCGAGCGGCTGTGGGCCGCCGAGCTGGCGCCAGCGGAGGCCGTCACGGGCCCTTGGCGCGAGGGGCTCGCCTACGTCGAGCAGGTGCTGAGCAGCCAGCTGGCGGTGCCCCCCGCTGGGGCCGAGCTCGCCCTGCTCCCCGGGGTGGCGGAGGCCGCCACCCTCGTCACCATCGAGCAACACCTGCGCTCGGGCCAGTTCGACGCGGTGGTGCTGGACCACGCGCCGACGTCCTTCGCGGTGCGCCTGCTGGCCCTGCCCCAGCTGGGGGGCGGCTACGGGCGCAAGGCCCGCACGCTGTACGAACGCCACGGTGCGCAGCTGCAGCTGGGCCTCACCATGCTGGGCGCCAGCGTGCCGCCCCCACCGCCCGGCCTGCCCGAGCGGGCCCTCGGCCTGCTGGAGGGGCTCGAGGCCCTCGCGGGGATGCTCACTGATCCCGCCACCACCTCCGTGCGACTGGTCGTCCCGCCGGAGGCGCCCGGGCTGGCCGAGTCACGGTACCTCTACACCTGGCTGAGCCTCTATGGCCTGACGGTCGATGAGGTGCTCGTCAACCCCCTCTGGCCGGCCACCGTTGCAGACCCGCTGGTGGCCCTCTGGCGGCAGCGGGAGGCGCAGGTGGTCGACGAGGTGCGCCAGGCCTTCGCCCCGCTCACCATCACGTCCGTCACGCGCCAGGTCGAAGCCCTGACGGGGCTGGAGGCCCTGCTCGAGTTCGCCGCGGCGCTCTGGCCGGCGCGCGGCGTGCTCCCCCGGCGGGGCACGCACGCCGCGTGCGAGGTGACGCGCGACGGCGGCAGCCTGCAGGTGCAGGTGCGGCTGCCCTTCGTCCCGCGCGAGGCCGTCGATCTGGCCAAACATGGGGACGAGCTGTACATTACGGTCTGGGGACATCAGCGCATCGTGCGGCTCCCCGGCGACGCAGCCGCCATGCAGCCCACGCGGGCGCGCTTCGAGGATGGCAGCCTGATCGTGACCCTGGCGCCCCCCGCCTGACCCTGCCCTTTTGCCACCTGCCCCATGATTCGCGCCATCACCGTCGGCCCCTTCCAGGAAAACTGCTACCTGATCGTCCGCGACGGCGAGTGCGCGATCGTGGACCCTGGCGACGAGGCTGACCGGATCGCGGCGGAAATCGAGGCGACGGGCGCCGTGCCCCGGCTGATCCTGCTGACGCACGCCCACCTCGACCACGTCGGGGCCGTCGATGCGCTGAAGGCCAGGTGGAACCTGCCGCTTTACGCCCCGCGCGAGGAGCTCGCGCTGCTCGCAGAGCTGCCGCTCCAGTGCGCCATGTTCGGGCTTCCCCCGATCCCGCCGCCCCACGTCGATCACATCGTCGAGCCCGGAACCGACCTTCCGCTGGGGCGTGGTACGATCGAGGTCATCTCCACGCCCGGGCACTCGCCTGGCGGGACGTCCTACCGAATCGGCGACGACCTGTTCGTCGGTGACACCATCTTCGCGGGAGGCGTCGGCCGGACGGACCTGTGGGGAGGCTCGTGGGCCACCCTGAAGGCCTCGATCGAGGACCGGATTTTCACCCTTCCGGATGCCGTCACGCTGTACCCGGGGCATGGGCCCACCACCACCGTCGGCGCGGAACGCCGCACCAACCCATTCTTCAATTAAGCTGACATCGCACCCGCACCCCCGTCAAAGAGGACATGGCCCGATGAACGTCTCCGCCCACGTGTGCGCCCCCGCCGAGTTGCAGGCCGATGGCCTGGTGATTGGCGTTTTCGAGGGCGAGAGCGCACCGGCCGGGGCTGCCGCGGCTCTCGACGAGAAGCTTTCAGGCTTGATCGGGGCGGTGCTGGCCAGCGGCGACTTCCGGGCCAAGGCCAACCAGTGCCTCGTGCTTCACGCCCCCCACGCAAGCGTCAAGCGGGTGGCGATTGTGGGTCTGGGCAAGCCCGGTGACCTGACCCTGGAAGGGGTCCGCCAGGCGGCGGGAAAGGGCGCGAGCAGCCTGCGCGACCTCGGCGTGAAGACCATCACCGTGGGCATCGCCCTCGATGCGTCCCGCGGCTGGAAAGCCGGAGCAGCCGGGCTGGATGCCCGCGCCCTGGGGCAAGCCGTCACCGAGGGGGCCGGCATGGCCCTGTACCAGATGACGGAGTACCGGACGCGGGATCGCGAAGAGCTTCGCGTGGCCGACGGCATCCGGCCGTGGCACACGGGCGAGGCAGAAGCCTTCGAGGCGGGCGTGGCAGCCGGCCGCGTGATCCTCGAGGCCGTGACGCTCGCGCGCGACCTCATCAGCCACCCGAGCAACGTGGTGACGGCCACGCGCATGGCCGACGACGCCGTGAAGGCGTGCGAGGCTGCCGGAGTCGCGGTGCGCGTCTTCGAGAAGGCCGAACTCGAGGAAATGCATATGGGCGGCATCCTGGCCGTGAACCAGGGCAGCGTCCACCCGCCCAAGCTCATCGTGATGGAGTACGCCGGCGGCACCCCCGGGGAGGCGCCCATCGCCATCGTCGGCAAGGGCATCACCTTCGACACGGGCGGCATCTCGATCAAGCCTGGCGAGGGCATGGAGAAGATGAAATACGACATGGCGGGTGGCGCCGCCACCATCGCCATTGTCACGGCGGCCGCACGCCTCGGCATCAAGAAGAACATCGTGGCAATTGTGCCTGCGACGGACAACATGCCCAGCGCGACGGCCTTCAAGCCCGGCGACATTTTCACGGCCTACAACGGCCTGACGGTGGAGGTGTTGAACACCGATGCCGAGGGCCGGCTTGTGCTGTGCGACGCGATCGCCTATGCCATCAAGGACAAGCGGGCCTGCGCCGTGATCGACATGGCCACCCTGACGGGGGCCTGCATCATCGCGCTCGGCACCGAGGCCATCGGCGTGCTGGGCAACCACCAGGGCCTGATCGACCAGGTGCTCGCCTCGGGCGAGCACACGGGTGATCGCGGCTGGCAGATGCCGCTCTGGAAGGAGTACGGCGAATTGCTGCGGTCCGACATCGCCGACTTGAAGAACATCGGCGGTCGCGAGGCCGGCACCATCACTGCAGCGTGCTTCCTCCAGCGTTTCGTGGGCGACACGCCGTGGGTGCACCTCGACATCGCTGGCACGGCGTGGACGGAGAAGGAGCGCCCCTACCGGCCGAAGGGCCCGACGGGAGCCCCCATCCGCGCCATCCTGGACACCCTGCAAAACTGGCCCACGCTCTGAGCGCCGCCCACGCCCCCCCGGGACCTCCCGGGGGGGCGTGGCTCATGGGCAGGGACGACACCTGCGCAGGAGCCAACACACCGGGCCGCACTCCCCATCCGCGTCGGGTATAAGACGGCACACACCCGCGATGAGGATGGACGTGACGGAAGCCTCCCCCGATCTTGGCTCGCGATACCGCCTGCTTAGCCAACTTGGCACAGGGGGCATGAGCGTCGTCTACCTCGTCGAGGACTGCCAGACGGGCCAGCAGGTGGCCATGAAGGTGATCTCCCAGGCCCTCCGCGAGGCAGCCGACCAGGCCGAGCACCTGCTCAGGTTCAAGCAGGAATTCCGCACCATGGCCCGCCTTCGGCATCCGAACACCTGTGCCGTGCACGACTACGGGGTGCTGAAGGACGGCCGGGCCTACCTGACGATGGAGGTGGTGGAGGGCCGGGGGCTCGACGAGTGCCTCCCGATGGCTGCCGAGGCGTTCCTGCCCGTGCTGCGTCAACTCGGCCATGCGCTGCAGTACATCCACCAGCAGGGCTTCGTACACCTCGACCTCAAGCCCGAGAACATCCGCCTACGCGACGACGGCGTCGTCAAGCTGATGGACTTCGGCCTGATGGAGGTGACGGGCCAGGCGCTCGATGCGGTGCGAGGCACCCTGCTCTACCTGTCACCAGAGGTCGCCCGCCTCGACCGGGTGGATGCGCGCTCCGACCTATACGCGCTCGGGGCCCTCGCCTACCACGTGCTGGCCGGCCAGCCGCCCTTCACGTGCGCCTCACCCCTGGAGTACCTGCGGGCCCATCTCTCTGCGGTGCCGCAGCCCTTGCGCGAGCTTGCCCCCGCCGTGCCGCCCGAGGTCGCCCACGTCGTGGAGCGCCTGCTGGCCAAGGAAGCGGCCGCCAGATACCCCAGTGCCGAGGGCGCGCTGGGTGCCCTCGGCCTGGGGGCGGACGAGGGCGCCCAGGCGACGCTGCTGGAGAGCTCCTTCGTGGGGCGCCGCGACGAGGTGCAGCGCCTGGGCGAGGCCCTGAGCGCCCTGCAATTGGGCGAGCCTCGGCACGTGACGATCGCGGGCCCGGCGGGCATCGGCAAGTCGCGCCTGCTGGGCGAGTTCCGCGTGCAGGCGTTGCTCGAGGACCGCCCGTGGCTATACGGCCGGGCCACCGAGGTCGGGGCGCCTTATGGCCCGTTCATCGAGATGCTGAGGGGGCTCCTGCCGCTCGCCCACGCGCGCTGCCCCGAGCTGCTCCGCCTGCACGCCGCCGTGCTCGGCACCCTGCTCCCGGAGCTGCCGGTGGGCGAAGAGGCCGTGCCCATCGAGCCAGAGCCGATGGCTGCCCGCACCCAGCTACAGCTGGCCGTCGTGGCCGTGCTGACGGCCATCTCCGCCGATGGCGGGGCCGTGCTCGTCCTCGACGAGGCGGAACACCTCGACCCGCTTTCAGCCGGCCTGCTCGACCTGCTGCGGCGGCAGGTGCCCCGGGTGCCCTTGCTCATCGTCGTCGCGCAGCGCGAAGCCGGGTCTGGCTGGGACGACGAGCTCGCCTTGGGACCGCTGACGGAGCGTGAAACCGGGGCACTCGCAGGCAGCGTGTTGGGTCTTGAAACCTCCCCGCCGCAGTTCACGTCGGCCCTCCACGAGGCCGCGCGGGGTCAACCCGGTGTCGTCGTGGCGGTGCTCCAGCACCTCCTGCGCCAGGGAACCCTGACGCGCAGCCACGGCGAGTGGACCCTGCCAGACAGCCTGCAAGGCGGCCAGCTGCCCCGGGACGCCACCGACATGCTGCTCGCGGTGGTTCGCACGGCCTCGGAGGAGGCCCGAAGGTTGGTCGAGTTTGCCGCCATCTTTGGCGAGCCGTTCACCTTGCAGGACGCGCGCGCCCTGAGCTCCCTGTCGGAGGACGACCTGTTCGATGCCCTCGACGAGGCCATTCGCGCCCAGATCATCGAACACCGCCTGGCCGGTTACGTGCTGACGTCCAGCGCCTTGAGGCTGGCCGTCTACGAGCACGTTGCCCCCGAGGAGCGAACGCAGGCCCACCGGGCGGCGGCCAGGCACCTCGAGCAGGTGCATGCCCCTGCGGCCGTCCGCGTGCCCGCGGACGGCCTGGACGCCCAAACCGTGGGTCCCCTGCCGCTGGCCCAGCTGACGGCCATCGCCAGCCACTCCCTCAGGGCAGACACCCCCGCACGGGCCCTCCGATGGGCCCACATCGCGGCCGAACGCAACCTCGAAGTGTTGGCGCTGAGCGCGGCTGCCGGGCTCTTGACCCGCGGCCTCGAGCTGGTGGATGGTCAGGCTGAGGCGGTCCCCGCCGACCTGCGCTTCGACCTGCACAACGCCCTGGCGACGTGCCTTCACTGGCAGCACCAGCTCGACCTCGCCCGGCACCACGTGGACCACGCCGAGGCGCTGCTGGAGGACATCAGCGACAGGGCCCGGCAGCTCGAGTGGCTGGTGACGGCGGGCAAGCACTTCTCCCTGCGCAGCGACCACGTCAAGGCTGCCGAACTCCAGAGCCAGGCCATCGCCCTGGCGCAGCAGCTGGGTAGCGCCCGCACGGGAGTTCGCGCGCGGATCAACCTGGGCAGGGCCCTCTACTTTCAGGACAGGCGCGCCGAGGCCCGCGAGGTGTTCGAGATGGCCGTCCAGGAGGCCCAGCAGCAAGGCCTGCCCTCGTGGCGAGCCAGTGCCCTCTCTCAGGTGGGCTATCTGCGTGCCGTCACGGAGGCCGACGGGCGCGAACGCGGCGTGCGGGAACTCTCGGAGGCCGTGGCCGTACAGGAGGCCATTGGCGACAAGAGCGGCCTGGTCTTCAGCTCGAACCTGCTCTTCGAGCTTCAGATCCTGCACGGGGCCCTGCAAGACGCCCAGACCAGCGCCCAGCGCTGCGTGACCCTCTCCGGAGAGCTCGGCAGCATCGACGACCATGTCGTCGCCCACCTGAACGCCGCCATCGTCGCCTTCGAGCTCGGGGACCTCACCCAGCTGTCGCAAAGCGCTGCGGAAGCGCTGCGGCTGGCAGAGCGCCACCACCACTCCGTGGTCGAGCCCCTGGCAGCTTGTCTCCTGGCCCTGCTCGAGGTGCTGGAGGGTCACGTGGAGCGGGGCCTGGAACGGGCGCGGCAAATCGCGGCCGGAATCCCGAGGTCCAGCCACTACGTTCGCACCCTCGTCGGGGTCTACCGCCTCGAGGCCCTGGTGTGGGCCCGCCAGGTCGCCGAGGCCGAGGCCTGCGTCACGGAGCTCGAGGGCCTGCTTTCAGGGACCGACCGCAACGAGAACCACGTCCGCTTCAACCTCCTGCGCGCCGAGCTGGCCGCCGCCACCGGACGCCTGGAGGACGCAGCGGGCCTGCGCGCGGAAGCAAGCCGCGAGGCCGAGGCGATGGGGGCCCGGGGCCTTTCCACGCGTGCCGCCACCCTGGAGGCTGCCCTGGCTTACCGCCAGGGAGACCTCCGGCGCGCGCTGGATCTCGGCGAGAGGGCCCTGGAGGCGGCAAGGCGCCTCGGCGGCGTCTGGTACGAAGCCCTGGCGCTCGTCACGCTGTCGGAGCTTCACCGCGTAGACCTCCGCCCCAGCGCCGTGGCCCTCAGCCGGCGGCTGCTGGAGCTCGCCCTGGCCCGCAGGCTGCCGTGGCTCGAGGCCGTCGCCCACTTCGAGCTCTCACTCGCCCAGGCGGGCACCGGCGACGCCGAGGAGGCGCTCAGCCGGGCCCAGCGCACGGTACACGAGCTCGCGGCGGCCATGGCGCCAGAGGCCGCCGCCGCCTTCCTCGCCATGCCGGAGGCCCGCCGCATCGTGGCCCACGCCCCCGCGGAGGGGCGGGGTTCGGAGAGGCTCACGCGGGAACGCACCTTCGAGCGGCTGCAACTCGTGAACCGCGAGCTGCAGCTGATCGCCGCCCAGTATGACCAGCTCTTCCGCGACTGGAGCACCCAGAGCACCCAGCTCGAGCAGCTGAACGAGTTCGCGCGGTCCGTGAACCACTCCCTGCAGCTCGAGGCCGTGCTCGACCAGGCCGTACTCCTCACGCTCCAGCTCACCAGCGCGGAGCGTGGCTTCCTGTACCTGCTCGACCCGGAGCCCGAGAGCGCCCCGCGCCTGGCTGCCGCCTGGGATGGCAAGGGCCAGGCCATTCCGGAGGCACGGGCCTCGATGTCGGTGCTGCGTCAGGCGCTCCAGTCTGGCGACATCGTCTCCATCACGGACGTCGGCGCCAACGAGGAGATGCAGGCCCAACAGTCCATCGCCGCGCTCAACCTGCGCAGCGTGATGTGCGTGCCCTTGCGGTCGCGGCAGGACGTGCTAGGGGCCCTCTACGTCGACAGCCAGGCGACCCTCAACCCGTTCTCGGCCGCCGAACTCGAGCTGCTGGTGGCGGTTGCGGGACACACGGCCGTCTCGATCCGCAACGCCATGCTGTACCAGAGCCAGGCGCGCCGGGCCGCGGAGCTGGAGCGGCTGCTCGAGCAGTACCGCCGGGCCGACTTCGAGGCCAGCACGGACGAGCTCACGGGCCTCCGAAACCGCCGCTTCTTCGAGGATCAGGCTGGCCGGGAGGTGGAGATCTCCCGGCGCTACGGCCGCCCCATGAGCCTGGTGCTGCTGGATGTCGACCACTTCAAGTGGTTCAACGATGCGCACGGCCACGCCGTGGGTGACGAGGTGCTGCGCGCCATCGGCCGCACGCTGGCTGCCACCGTGCGCTCGGTGGACCTGCCCGCACGCTACGGGGGCGAGGAGCTGGTGGTTCTCTGCCCGGACACCGACGCCGCCGGGGCAGCTGGCCTGGCCGAGCGCATCCGCAAGGCCGTGGCAGAGATTCACCTCGGGGAAGCCTTCGACCAACCCCTTCCCCACGTGACGTGCTCCCTCGGCGTGGCGGCGTTCCGGTCCGGCGACGACCAGCTCGGCGACATCCTCGCCCGGGCCGACCAGGGGTTGTATGCAGCCAAAGCCGCCGGCCGGAACCGGGTCTTGAGTTGGAGCCCGGAGCTCCAGCAGAGCCATGCCTGAGGCGGGCGGGCGGGTGAGCAAGCTCGAGAGGCTGCGCCGACCGGACCTGGTCGGGTTGAGGGCACCGACGCCGATGGCCGAGGATCTGCCCGTGCGGCTCGACGGTCGCCGGACGCCTCTGGATTGGCCGGAGGCGCTCAAGCGTCGTTGTGTGGAAGCCCTGGCCTCGGCGGCCTGGCACCAGGCCCAAGGCGCCGAGGCGGCGCTGCGCCGCCTCGCCGCCGAACGTGCCGGGCTTCCGCCAAGCTGCGTGGCGCTGTTCGCCCAGGGCGAGGCCGCGCTTTCAGCCCTCCTGACGACGTGGTGCTGGCAGGGCCGACTGGCCTACCCGATCCCCACCCACCCCGGGTACGCGGTCGCGGCTCAAGTGCTTGGCATCACGCCCATCGCCGTGCTGTCGCACGCCGACTTCTCGCTCCCCGTCGAGCAACTCGTGGGCGTCGCCAGGCAGCACCAGGTCCAGATGGTGCTGATCTCGAACCCCTCCGAGCCTAGCGGCACCCTCGTCACGCGGGAGGAGATCCTCACGATCGCCCGGGGCACGGACGCCCTTGTGGTGGTGGATGAACGGAACCTCGCACTCGGAGAGCTGTCGGTGGCAGACGCGGTGGGCGAGGAGGAGAACCTCGTGGTGCTGCAGGGCCTCGGTCCCAGCCTCCTGGTCGGGGCCTGGGAGGTGGCCTGGGTCCTGGCCGCCCGCTCGGTGATCGCGGAGCTCGAGAAGCTGCCGGGCACCGCTCGGCTCCCCGTAACGGCCAGCCTTGGCGCCAGCTGGACGCTGGAGCACCAGGCCGAGCTCACGCCGCCGCCTGCGGAGCTGGCGACGCGCCGCGAGGCCCTGCGCCTGGGCCTCGCTGAACTCGATGGCGTGGTCACGTGGCCGAGCGTGGCGCACTACATGCTGGTCGGCACCACGCTGCCCGGCCGGGACCTTGCCAGCCTGCTGCGCGACCGCGGGATCGCCGTGCAGGCCTTCGACCGCTCCCCCCTCAAGACCTGCATCCGCGTGGGCCTCGGCACGCCCGAGGAGAGCACCGCCTTCCTGACGACCATGCGCGGGGTCTTCGGACGAGCACCCGGTCGATGACAACCTCCCGGTTTCAAAACCCACCCTGCCAGGCTGGCCCAATGGGCCTTTGAAGGAACACCCTGATGCCCTCCCACGATGACGCCCTCGCCCCCTCCATTTTCGCGGCTGCCGCCCAGGCCTCCCGTGACGCCCTCGTGGCCCTCACGCGCTGTTTCGTGCAAATCCCCAGCCCCACCACGGAGGAGGAGGCCCTGGCGGCCGAGGTGCTTGCCACCCTGAAGCGGCTGGGCTACGACGAGGCCTTCACGGACGAACTGGGCAACGTGGTGGGCCGCTTGCGCGGAGACGGCACGGGCCCCAGCGTGCTCTTCGCCGTGCACCTCGACCACGGAGCCACGGCAGACCGGGAGGGTTGGCGGTTCGACCCGTTTTCGGCTGAGGTGGCCGACGGCGCCGTGCACGGCTGCGGGGCTGCCGACAACAAGGGGGCCCTCGCGGCCATGCTGCTTGCCGGGGCGCTGGCGCGTCAGGCAGGCGGTCGCCAGGGCGGGGACTTCATCGTGGCGGGCATCGTCCAGTCGCAGGCCCACGGCAACATTGGCATCCGCTACCTCGTGGACCGCACGTTGCCGGGCCGGGGAATACATTACGACCTCGCCGTGTTCGGCAACCCAACGGGCCTGAACGTGCACCTCGGTCAGAGAGGCCGGCTGGCTATGACGCTGACGACGATCGGCCGGGTCTGCCACGCGGGTGCTCCGTGGCTTGGGAGCAACGCCATCCACGAGATGGTGCCTGTCCTCGGGGCAGTCCAGGAGTTGGCATCGAGCCTGCCCTCGCATCCTTTCCTCGACCGATCGACGCTGGCCGTCACCGCGATCGAGAGCGGCCCCGGCGGCACGGCCACCATCCCCGACCGATGCGCCGTGACCCTCGACCGACGCTTCCTCCCGAGCGAGGGGGCCGACGCCGTCGTCTGGCAGGTCCAGTCCATCGTGAGTCGCCTCGCCGCGGCGGAACCGGCAATCCGGTCCGAACTGGAGGTCCGCAAGGCCCACACCCGTTCGTGGACGGGAACCACGCAGGAAGCCGCGTGCCTGATGCATCCCTTCACCACGGAGGCCGACCACGCGCTCGTGCGCGAGTCCGTGGCGGCCCTGGAGGCCGTCGGGCAGGCACCGCGGCTGGGCCGCTGGCAGTTTCCCACGGACGCGGGCTACGTCGCAGCCGTGAAGAAAGTCGTGACCATCGGGTACGCGCCAGGAGACGAGCACTTTGCCCAGACGCCGTTCGAGCGCGTGGAGATCGACCGCCTGGTTGCCGCCGCCGCTGGGTATGCAGCCATCAGCCGGCGCATCTCCGGCTGACGCACGACGTCGCCCCGCCCCCCGCGAGGTCTCCAGGAGCGCCTGATGTCCAAAAAAGAAGAGTTTTCCCTCAAGCCCCGGCTGCATGACGGGTTGCTGGTGCTGGACGCCCAGAACCGGGTGGCCCGCCACAACCGCGCCTTGCTCAGTGCGTTGGCCGACCCGCCTCGCGACGACGCGTGGGAGCGGGTCGAGGCGCTGCTCGCGGAGCCCAGCGTGCTGGAGCTGATTGCCAGGGCCCGGCAAGGCGAGGACCCTGGCAGCTTGGAGCTGTTCGACCCCGCCTGGCTCCAGGGGCGGACCATTGCCATCAGCGCCATCGGACACGGGGACGAGGTGATCGTGGGTGTGCACGACTGGACGGCCGTCTACAAGCTCGGCACGATGCAACAGGACTTCGTGGCGAACGTGAGCCACGAGCTTCGCACCCCCCTGACGGCCATCCGAATGGCCGCGGAATCGCTCCATATGGGGGCCATGAAGGACGAGCGCATGCGCGCCAAGTTCCTGAACAACATCGAGGGCGAGGCCGATCGGTTGACCCGGCTGGTCAACGAGTTGCTGACGGTGGCGAACCTGATGGGCCGCCCGGTGCTGCACATGTCCCAGTTCGACGTGCAGACCCTTGCCGAGCAGGTCGAGGCCACGCTCCAGCACCACGCGAAGTTGGCCAGCGTGACGCTGCTCGTGAATTGCCCCGAAGAGGTGCCCCCGATCGAGGCCGACCGGGACCGGTTGCAACAGGTGCTGATCAACCTGGTGGACAACGCGATCAAGTTCACGCCCGCCAGCGGGACCGTCACGCTCGACATCAGCAGCGAGAAGGGCGGCAGCGAGGTGCGTTGCCGGGTGATCGACTCGGGCATCGGCATTCCTCCCATCGACCTGCCCCGCATCTTCGAGCGCTTCTATCGCGTCGATAAGGCCCGCTCTCGCGTGACCGGCGGGGTCGGCCTGGGGCTGTCGATCGTCAAGGACATCATCGAGGCCCACCACGGTAAGATTGCGGTTTCCAGCGAGGTCAACCGGGGCACCACCTTCACGATCGACCTCCCCGTGAGGCAACCCGCCCCGGACCCGGCGGCCGTCTGAGGCAACGCCTCGCCAAGCAAGGGAACCCCCGACGGCTCTTGGTGACGTGTTCTCAGCTAGCGGGTATAGCGGGCTTGGGTCATGCAGGGCGTGGCTGGGGCCCTGGTCCCAGCGCCCGTCCGCGTGTGATGCCCGTCCTTGATCACGAGACGCACAGGCGCTATCTTGCTGCTCAGGCGTGGCCGCGCGCGTTCGTGGCCTCCCAAACCCGCGCCCCGAGGAGTTCCCGCCATGACCATCCTGCGGTCTGCCCGCCCCCACCTGTCGCTGCTCGCGGCGTTCACGCTGGCCACGGCCACGGCTGGCTGTGCCGCGTTCGATCCGAACCCCGGGGTGCTGAGGGGCGCAGCGCCCGCCGGCAAGGCACCGGGAGGTTCGACGGGTGGAGCGCCGGCCGCGCAGCCGGGCAGCTTGTCGCCCAAACTCGAGGGCCTTGCCAGCGTGGGCAAGCAACCGATGGCAAACGCCCAAGTGCGCGTGTTCAACGCGGCGACCAACCGCTCCGTACCGCTGGTGGCCGCTGGTGGCCTCAACTACGGCCTCCGGCAGGTGGGAGCCACCACCGACACGAAGGGGCTCTTCACCTTCCAGATGCCCTCGCCTCGCGTGGGTGACGTGTTCCGCGTGGTCGTGAGCGACGGCAAGCGGTCGGTGACGACGCTTGTCGCTGCCATCCAGGAACCCGGCGCGAGCGGCGTGCGCTACGCCACCATTTCGGCGCTGAGCGAGGGCACCAGCGGCGTGGCGAACGATGGCTTCCGCTTCGCGGTGGACCCGACGACGACGCTCGCGGACAACAGCGTCAAGGACCTGATCCTGCTGTCGCAGTCCCTCACGGACGAAGCGGAGGGCAAGCTGCTAGATGAGGTCCTCAACAAGAGCGCCGACTTCGCCGACCAGCTCGGGAGGAACTTCACCTCGACCGAGCTCTCCAAGCTGTCCGAGAAGGTCGATCCGAGCAACGGCAAGCTTCCTTCCGACGTGCTGGGCGACGCGATGTCCCGCGCCGGCCTCGAGCGTGTCTTCAAGCAGACGGTGGCCGAGTCTCTGCAGGTGCTCTCCGACCTGCGCCAGGTCGCGAGCAACGTCGACAGGACAGTCGAAACCACGATCCGCACCCAGGACCTCGACGTCCTGTCCGAGGCGGGCTTCAAGGTTGATCTGGCCGGCACGTCCATCTCCATCGAGGGCAACGGCATCGACTTCTCGTTCACGGTGCCTGATGCCGTGGAGCCCCCGCCCGACAGCACGCTGCCGCCGGACCTGCCCGTCCAGGACCCGCCGGTCGTGGTCGAGGACGAGGAGGCCGAGGCCAACGTGGCCCGTCCTGGCGCCCCGTTGGGCACGGACACGACGAAGTTCAACCCCCTGGTCAAGATGTCCCACGCCAACGGCGTGCTCAACCTCGAAGTTAGCCAGGCAGCCGGCCAGCAGGACGTCGACACCATCGTCGCGCGCATCTCGAAGTCCCTCACGGGGGCCAGCTTCAGCGCCCCCACCGTGGGCCTGGCGCTGGCGACGGGCACCAGCAACGCGATTCCCGCGACCGGCACCCACACCATCGAGGCCGTGAGCACCACCAACGCGGCACCGGTGGCCGTGAGCCAGCGCATGGGCGGCTTCTCGTTGACGTCCCCGGCCAGCGTCGGGCACTGGAAGTTCAACGACACCGTGATCGCCCTGGTGCAGGTCTTCGACCGGACGGACCATGTCTACGTCACGATGAGCTACCGCCTGAACGATGCCGTGACGAGCAACGGCGGCCACCTGACGACGATGAATGTGGCGGGCGCCGTCCTGGCCCTCTCGACCTCGAAGCTGGCCTCGTCGGAGGCTCTGCCCAACGGCTCCGTGGACATCGACATCTTCTCGCGCGCCGGCAACATGATGGAGTACAGCGAGCACATCGACGCGCAGTAAGCGGGTTCCCTCCGTGCGCCGCGCACCTCGAGGATGGGTCCTCGCCGTCTGCCTGCCATTGGCGCTCGGCGCCTGCACGCAGGGCCTGCCGACCACGTCTGAGGCAGCGCTGGGCCTGGCGGACTTCGCCGATGTGGACCGCTTGCCGGCGCCCGCCCAGGCCCTGCCTGACACGGCGGCCACGGGGCCGGTCGCTCCGGCCACGACGGGTCCCGTCGAGCCCGCCCAAGGGCCGAGCCCTCAGGAGGAGCCCCTCGCCCCCTTCGACGACGAGCGCCACCGGGACCTCGAGCAGCCGACGCGCTTCACCCCCGTGCTCAGCCTGTTGTTCGATGAGGTCCGGGCGAACGGGCTGCCCACGGCCACGCTCGACATCTACCAGGTCAAAGGAGAGCTCGAGGTCCGCGAACTGCGCGTCCTGCTGGAGCGGGCCACGTTCCGTTACGAACGCTTGAAAGCAGGCACCCGGCTGGGGGACGGGCGGCTCGACATCGGCACTCCGCCCAAGATGAGCCTCCCAGCCTCAATCACGGTCACGGAGACGGATGGGGCCACCTATGCCCTGGCGGCCGTCAAGGCCAGCAACCTGCTGGCATCCGTGTACGTGGCGGACCTCCGCATCAAGCAGCAGGGCGGCCATCTCTCCGTCGTCAGCATCTCGAACTTCTCGCGCGGCAACGATCGCCACGGCCAGCGCACGACGGACGCCTCGGCGCGGATCGTCCAGCGGATCTTCCCGGGCTACTTGCAGGTACCCGGCGAAAGTGGCGGCATGCGGACGCGCATCCTGGCCTACAGCGAGCCCGATCCCACCACGTCCAAGGAGGCGGTGCGGGTCTACAGGCAGACCGTCGGGGTGGCCCCCTAACCCCCGAGCAGCGCCTCCAAACGCGCACGCAGCGTCAGCGCATCGCCCCTGACGAGCACCCGCTTCTCGCGGGCCCGCGCGCCGGAGACCAAGGCCACCTGGGCCCTCGCCACCCCCAACCACCGGGCCACCGCCGCGACGAGGGCCTCATTGGCGGCGTCATCGACGGGCGGTGCCGTGAGCCGCACCCGCAACCGCCCCTCCACCTCACCCACGATCTGCTCCTGAGAGGCCCTGGGCTGCACCCGCACGGCCAACAGAAGCCCGCCCCCCGTTTCCTGATAACACGTCACCGCCGTGAACCCCCCTCTGGCTTGTGTCATGCCCCGATGGCTTGCCGCCACCACGTCGGACGTGTAGCTTGGCTTCATGAGGCTGATTCCCCCCCCCCTGGGGCACGTGCTCCCCAAGCTCTTGCAGGTGATCGACGAGACCCGCATCACGATGCTGTCGGCTGGCGTCGCGTACTTCGTCTTCTTCTCGCTGCTGCCCCTGATGGTGCTGCTGGTGGCCGTCGGGGCGCACTTCCTGTCTCAGGAGGAGGCCATGCGACGCACCCAGGCCCTGATCGCCGAGGCCTTCCCACACCAACGGGAGCTTGTCACCTCGGTGTTGACGGGGGTGGTCGCCCAGCGCAAAGGCGCAGGCATCGCGAGCGCCCTGGCGCTGCTGTGGGGCAGCAAGAATGTGTTCGTCTCCCTGAGCCAAGCGATGAACGCGATCTGGCAGGTGCCGGGGCGTCCCTGGCTGGCCGAGACCCTGCGCGCCATCGCCGCTGCAGCCCTGGCCGGGTTGCTCGTGGGCCTGGCGGGCTCCCTGACCGCGGCCCTCCACGCCGTGATGGCCCACCCGCTGCCTCTCACGGGCCTTCGTCCGGAGGACCTGCCAGGCGTCGTGCCGCTGGTGGCAGCCATCGTGCCACCCGTCTTCACCTTCCTGCTGCTCTGCGCCCTGTACGCCTGGCTCCCGAACCGCCAGCTGCGCCTGGGCCAGGTCTGGCTCGCCGCGGCCACCGCGACCATCGTTTGGGAGGTCACGGGGATGCTGTTCGGCTTGTACCTCACGCATGTGGCCCGACTCAGCTGGGTGTACGGCTCCCTCGGGGGCATTGTGGGCCTCCTGATGTGGCTGTACGTCTCCGCCACCATCGTGCTGGCGGGCGTGGTGCTGGCCCGCGCCATGCTGGAGGCCGAGGCCTAACCAGCAAGGAATCCCCTTGGCGTGAGCGGCTCTACGGCATTCCCGCCGTTGCATGTTTTCCAAATTCCCAGGTAAAAAACAGCATCTCTGCCACATGCCATTACAAGCAACCCCCGTGCATCGCTCTATTGGCCGCCTCGGGAGAGGGGCAGGCGCATGCCGATCAAATCAAAGAGTAATTGAGCAGCCTCTGACGAACGAAAACCGCATGCTTTCCAAACAAAAGCGACAGCGGGCCTCTCCTGCTGGCCCAGCGGGCGCACATGTTTTATCATGTAGGCCTGATAAGGAGATCTGAACGTGAGCAAGCTAAGAACGTACATCACCGCACGGCGCCAAGAACTGCGCCTATCTCAGCGACAACTCGCGGCCATCTGCGAGCTGCCCCTAGGCACCGTGGCGGGAATCGAATCTGGGCGGGAGGTCACGGCCCCCAGACCAGCCACGCTGGAAAAACTCGCCCGCGGGTTGAAGACGAGCTACGCGCGTCTCGATGCCATGGTGAGAGGAGCCGAAGCCGAGAGCTTGGGGGCCATGCAACGGTGGGAGGAAGACTACTACTACCGAATGTTCGATCAGGTGATGACCAACCCGGCAGTCCCTGAGACGGAGCGCCTCCTGCTGCTGGCGAAGCTGCGGACCGTCTGGCAAACGCACGGCGACCACGACCTCCCCTTGTGAAAATCCCAAATACGTTGCACCACGCGCATTTGTGATACCTTAGCTCGCCCCAACAAGCGCCACAACCCTTCCCATGGATGGCAGGTCGGCCCAAATCGAAGCGCGCTTGCCAAACCAATCAACCCAAAAAACGGGGCCCTTCATGCCGCATGCTCGTACAATCAATATGGGCCGCAGAGGAAGCGCTAGACGACGGAGTGCATGTTTTAGAGGACTCCCGGGCGCCGCAAGCGCCCTCGGATCTGAGGCTAGCTTGTAATAGCAAGTGACCTGCTCTGGGCAAAAACCTGAAATCTTGTAACAACATGCAAAACCCCAAACCGCACCACAAAGCGATTTAAAGACATACATGCCGCCGAAGGGTTTGACCATTGCCACCTCCGGGCCAGTGATGTTCGGCCCCGGCCTCCTGCCCTTCCCGCGCCGGATGAGCCCCCCTCGGCCGCATGTTCGAGCCGGCTTCCGGGGCGGAACCCGGCAGCGCCCCCTCGCGGCGCTGCCGGGTCACGCCCCCACCTCAGCACGGTGAGCAGGACCTCCTTGGGACATCGGTGTCGCCGCCGTGGCCCTCTATCGCTCGACGGGTACAATGAGGCGGTCTGGACCATCTCGGAGCCCCGCTGGAGAGCTGACATGACCCCGCCCATCCGCATCCTGATCGGAAAGCCCGGCCTCGACGGTCACGATCGCGGGGCCAAGGTGGTCGCCCGCGCCCTGCGGGACGCGGGGATGGAGGTCATCTACACGGGCCTGCACCAGCGCCCGGAGGACATCGTGCACGCGGCCATCCAGGAAGATGTGGATGCCGTCGGCCTGAGCCTGCTGTCCGGCGCTCACCTGACCCTGGTGCCGGAGATATGTCGCCAGCTGCGCGCGGAGGGGGCAGGCGACGTGCTCGTGTTCTGCGGCGGCATCATCCCCGAGGAGGACGAGGAGGCCCTCCGGGCGGCCGGCGTCCACGCCGTCTACGGCCCCGGGACGGCGACGGATGCGATCGTGGATGCCATCAGACAGGCCGTCGCGACACGCCAGGCATCTTGAAGGACACAAGCCCGTCGACCTTGTTGCCTATATAAGGCAAGGTTACGGTCGCCCCGCTGACCAATCGAACCCAGTTCCAGGGTCCATGCCCGCTCGGAGGACACGATAGCCATGTCTGACGCCTTCCCCTCGCCCCTCCAGCCCCCGGTCGGTCCGCGCCTGGGCACACCCTCGGCCGCAGCCACGGTGCCCGGCGCGGCCCCTGTCGTGCCCACCATCCCCGTGGCGCCGCCCCCCGACAGCATGCAGCTGACGGCGATGCCAGCGGCAGTCGCCCCACAGAACCCGGCCGCGATCCGGGCAGAGCTCGCGAGCCTGCAGGCCGACCTGGCCAGGCTCGGCCAGCAGGTGGAGGCCATGATCGCGCGGATCGACACCCTCCCAGCCCCGGCGGCCGCGACCGCCGGGCCGGCCCAGGCCCCGATGCTCGCGCCGCTGCCGCCTGCGGTGCCGCAATCCCCGGCCCCCCAGATGGCCGGCGCCGACGCGGCGCCACAGGCCGCGGCGGCCGGCGGCTCCCACGACGTGAAGGCCGGCGACTTCCTCTGGAAGATCGCAGCCGAACAGCTCGGGGACTCGGGTCGGTGGCCCGAGATCTACGCCCTCAACAAGGACGTGATCGGAGACAACCCGAACCTGATCCTGCCGGGCCAGAAGCTCCGACTGCCCGCTCGCACGGGCGCCACCCCCGGTGCCCCGCTCCCCCCACCGCCCGGCGCGACCCAGCCACCAGCATCGACTCAGCCACCCCTGGCGCCTCCCGCGACGCTGCCGCCCCCCGTCATCGCCCCGCCTCAGGCCGCTCCGCACCCCCCCGTGCAGGGCACGCCGGACGTGCCTGTCCCCGCCAGCAGCCGCCAGGTGCAGGACGCAGAGGCCCTCCGCGTGGCTCAGGAGTTCGGGCTTTCCCCCGCGAACGCGCCGCTCACGCCCGCCCTCAAGGCGAATGTCGCGCAATTCCTCGACGAGATGGCGGCCTACGAAGGCAGCCAGCGCGGCAAGGTCTTCGGCCCTGGTATGGAGGCGCTGGCCGCCAGCCCGCAGGAAGCCGAGCAGATTCGGGCCAGCGTAAAGCAGATCCAGCAGGCCCTCGAGCTGCTGATCAAGGCCGGCAAGCTTCGCGTGGCCGACGCCCAGGGACGGCCTGTGACCGCCCTGCCCGCGACGGGCTCCTTCTTCCAGGTGGACGCGCAGGGCAAGGAGCGCAAGGATGCGGCCGGCAACCCCGTGATGGACGAGGCGCTCGTCGCCGCCGTGACCCAGTTCAAGCAGAGCCAGGGCATCCACCAAACCTACAGGCTGGCAGACGGCACGTTCGCGATCAACGAGTACGTCGGCCCCGCCACGGTGGAGGCCCTGAAGATGGCGCTGACGGCGTTGCAGCAGCAACGCTGAGGCCAGTTCAGCCAGCCGAGACACGCCCCGGATCCCAGGACCCGGGGCGTGCCGTCATGGGGGCGATGACCCGAGCCGGGTGACGTAGCTCTGCCAGGTGTTTTCCAGCAAGGCTGCGATGGTCATGGGGCCGACGCCGCCGGGAACGGGCGTGAGCCAGCCGGCCACGTGCGCCACCTCAGGGTGAACGTCCCCCACGACGGAGCCGTCGGGGACGCGGTTGATGCCGACGTCGACCACCGCAGCCCCGGGCCGCACCATCTCAGCCGTCACGAGGAGGGGCCGTCCGACGGCTACCACCAGCAGCTCCGCGTGCCTGGTCAGGTCAGCCAGGTCACGGCTGCGAGAGTGCGCCACGGTGACGGTGGCATCGGCCTCGACGAGCAGCGCCGCCAACGGCTTGCCCACGATCGCGCTGCGCCCCAGCACCACGGCGCGCGTTCCAGCCAGGGGCACGTCGTGGTGCCGCAAGAGCCTCATGATCCCCGCCGGCGTGCAGGCTCGGGGGCCCGGCAGCCCCAGGACGAGGTTGCCAATGTTCAGCGGCAGGAGGCCGTCCACGTCCTTGGAGGGCGCCAGCCCCGCGAGCACGACGTGGGGATCCATGTGAGATGGAAGGGGGAGCTGCACGAGGATGCCATCAACCCCAGGGTCAGCGCTCAGAACCGCGACATGGGCCGCCACCTCGCCTTCGGACAGGGTCTCGGGCAGGTGGATGGATCTGGAGTCGAAGCCGGCCTGTTCACAGGCCCGGTGCTTGTTGCGAACATAGACGGTCGACGCCGCCACCTCGCCCACCTGAACCACGGCAAGGCAGGGGGGCCTGGAGCCGAGAGGCCTCTGCGCCACGAGGCGCGCGAGGTCCTCTCGAATCCGGCCTGCGAGGGCCTTGCCATCAAGCACGGTGGCGACAGAAGACATCATCCCTCCTGCGGGCAGCACAGCAACACGTGCCCATCATACCGTGGACCTGCTGCCCCGCGGGGTCAGGCGGATGCCGTCCGTCAGACGCCGCGCCGCGCCACGGCCCCCTTGCGCGAACCGGCCTGGACCCTGACCTTGAGCGCCTTACCAGGGACGAAAGCCGGACTCTTGCGGGCCGGAATCCGCAACGCCGCCCCGGTGCGTGGGTTACGCCCCTCCCGCGCCGCGCGCTCTCGCACCTGGAAGGTGCCGAAGCCGACGATGGTTACCCGCTCCCCCCTCGCCAGGGCCTGACCGATGGCCTCCAGGGTCGTCATCAGCATCGTGTGGGTGTCGCGTTGCGTGGACCGCGTGCGATCCGCGACCAGCTTCACCAGGTCTTCCTTGTTCAAGTTGGGCTCCTCTCACGTGGGGTTGGCTGCCACCGTGGTGACGGACCAGGCTTCACGGAAGGGGTTATAACAGCCCAGTTTTGACCTTGTAAACCAATATCGTTGTTTAAGCAAAACGCTCGTCTGCTCCTCACCGAGGTGGTAAGCAGCTTCTCGTCGCACAAAAAAACCCGGCCTTGCGGGCCGGGTCTCGCGACGTCGAAGAAGTCAGAAGAACGAGGAGGGGTTCACGGCCCTGCCGTGGATGCGCACCTCGAAGTGGAGGTGAGGCCCGGTGGACCGCCCCGTGCTGCCCATCCGCGCAATGGGTTGCCCAGGGCCGACGGACTCGCCAGCCGCCACGAGCACGCGGGAGCAGTGGCCGTACCTGGTGACCACACCACCCCCGTGGTCGATGTCAACGGCGTAGCCGTACGCACCCATCCAGCCGGCGGACACGACCACGCCGCCCTTCGCCGCGTGAATCGGCGTGCCGACCACGTTGCAGATGTCCACGCCAGGGTGGAACGAGTACCCGCGGATGCCAAAGGGCGATGACATCTGGCCGCTCGTCGGCCAAGCCAGTTCACCCACGCGGCTGCCGAAGGCGCCCACGAGGCTGCGAGAGGCCTTGAGGCGCTTGGCCCAGCGGCCGCCAGAACGGTAGCCGCGCTCGGGCAAGATGGCAGTACGTTGCTCCCTGTAGCGCAGTTCCAAGGCCCCGGGGATAAACACCGGGCGGGACAAGGCCAGCTTGTCACCCGTCAGCCCAGGGTTGTGGCTCCGCAACGACGCGACGGACACGCGGTAGCGGGTCGCAAGCTCGGAGAGAGTCTCGCCAGAGCGGACGCGGTGGTAGGCCCCATCCGTGGGGGTGATCACGAGGCGTTGCCCCGCACGGATTCGAGCACCCAGCGGCAACATGTTGACCAGGCGAACGGTCCGGGCCCGCAGGCCGAACCGCTGGCCGACGCTGGCGAAATCGTCCCCGCGGCGGGCCACGTAGACGATGTTGGTGAGCCGGGGCCCAACCTCCAGGGAAACCTGGGAGCCTTTCGCGTAGCCTTCAATGGTCCGAAGCTTGGCCGGCAGGTTCTGGCCGGCGATCAGCAGCGAGGCCGGTGCGTGGGACCTCGGCGCGGGGGCCTTGGTCGGCCCTTCCACCCGACCCGACAACAGCGCCAGGGCCGAGGCAGCGACCGCAAGGGCAAGCCCAGCAGCACCCCACAGCGTCTTGGTCGGCGAAGGGGCCGCGGGGGCGTAAGGGCGCGCGGACTGCGCGAGACGAAGGACGCCGGGCGCCTCCGCCAGTTCACCCACGGCGGACGACGCGGGGCGAGCCCCCCAGCGCGGCTGCGTTCCAGACCAAGTCGACGGCCAACTGGCGTGCGAAAGATTCCGCAGCGAGGTCCGAGACAGCCGGGGCGCCTGATACTGGTGAGGCCGGCGACGAGGCGGCTGGATGACGTATGCCGGGATCTCTGACGGATCGCGGTGGGACGTTTCAGTCGGCTTCAATTCGACCAAGACGCTTCCTCCGTGTCTGCTGAGGCGATGCGGCGACGACCATGGCTGGAACGGAACAGGCCGAAAAGGCCCAAATGCCATCCCGATACGACGTCACGACGCCAGGCGGGTTGATGTGACGGGGACGGCAAAGTTTGTGAATTGTATCACTTGCCTGCTTCCCGGTCAAACGAGCGTGCGCGGCGCCTCTGGCGCCGCCGCGGCTCAGACGGGACGCGATTCGACGGCCCGCCAATCGGCGAGGAACCGCTCGATACCGGAGTCCGTCAAGGGGTGCTTGAACATCTGCTGGAGCACCTTGAAGGGCATGGTCGCAACGTGCGCCCCGAGGCGCGCAGCCTGCGTGACGTGGATGGGGTGACGGACGCTGGCCACGAGCACCTGGGTCTCGAACCCGAAGTTGGTATAGATGTCCAGGATCTCCTCGATCAGTTGCATGCCGTCCTGGCCGATGTCATCGAGACGCCCCACGAAGGGGCTGACGTAGGTGGCGCCGGCCCGCGCCGCGAGCAGCGCCTGGTTGGCTGAGAAAACCAGGGTGACGTTGGTCTTGATGCCCTCGGCCACGCACGTTGCCACAGCCTGCATGCCAGCCTCCGTCATCGGCACCTTGACCACGACGTTCGGCGCCCAGGCCGCATACTCGCGGGCCTCCCGCATCATCGACTCGAAATCCAGCGCGATCACCTCCGCGCTGACGGGCCCCGAGGTGATGCCGCAGATCTCGAGCACGACCTGCTTGAAGTCCCGCCCTTCCCGGGCGACAAGCGACGGGTTGGTGGTGACGCCGTCAACCTGTCCCCAGGCCACCGCCTTCCGGATCTCATCGACGTTGGCGGTGTCCAAAAAAAACTTCACGGCGAGGCTCCTCGACGACCGGCTGTGGAATGGCGGCTTTATTCTACACCAGCCTGGGGCAGGTCGGCAGCCGTGACGCGGCGTCGGGGGCAGGTTCCCGTGTGCCACGGGTCACGTCCCGGGGGCGGGCCGGCCTCTAGGATGGGGGCTCGGGACACCCCTTGCGGCGGCTCCATCCACCCGCGGCCGCAAGCCAGTCATAGAAAGGCAACCAGCACCATGACCACGAGCAAGAAGAAGGCCGCGCCGCGCGCCGGCGAGAAGTCGAAGCGCCCCACCACCAAGTCGGCCGGGCGGCCCACCAAGGCGGCAGCCGAGGCCCCGGTGGCGACGGTCGAGCCCGTCGAGGCGACGCCCGTCGTGACGGCAGTGACGTTCGCCGCCCCCGCCGAGACGCTGGCAGCGCCAGCGCCTGCCAGCACCGAGGCCGCCAGGCCCCTGATGGTGTACGAGTTCCAGCAGCGGCTCGCCGAGCGAGGCTACTACCCCGGCGTGATCGACGGCGACTACGGTCACCACACCCGGATGGCCGTGGCGCGTTGCCAGCAGGCCTATGGCCTCCCCGTCGACGGCGAGCCGACGCCGGACACGCTCCGCGCCCTCGGGTTCTGAGCCCTTGGCCGACGAGGCCCCCCGCCTTCGGCGGGGGGCCTTTTCACTGCCGTGCGCGCGGTCAAGCGCTTTACCCGGACACCAGGCAGCGAGCGCCTACTTGAAGAGCAGCCCCGAGGTCTGCTCCACGAGGACATCACCGCGCTCGAAGACCGTTCCGGCGGGCACGACCTCTGCCTCTGCCCGGGAGGCAAAGGGCTGCACCGAGGTCACCCGCACGGTGCCGAGCTCGCGCGGCTTCATGTTCAGCGGGTGGCGAAAGACCCGGAAGAGCGAGCCTGCAGTGATCCCGTCCGCCGCACCGAGATCCAGAATGATCTGGTCCTCGTCGATGTCCTTCACGAGGCAACGCAACGGATCGGCATGGCGCACGAAGCCCACCAACTGGTCGGCCAGCGACTCCGCGGACGCGGCGTCTCCGAGCAGGCCCAGGTCGCGGCTGAACTCCCCCGTGCGGAAATCGAACAGCTTGACCGTGACCTTGACCTGGCCGCCGACGGCCTCGTACTTGCCATCCACCAGCAACTCGACGTTGGCGGCGGCGCGGGCCTTTCGGGCGTTCTCCAGCGTGAACCCGCCATTGAGCGGGATGGCCTTCAGCTTGGCGCGCGCAGCAGCCCCGTCGACCACGTCGAAACGCCGCGTGCCGTTGAGCTTGGTGCCCACGGAGGTCAAGAAGGGCGCTGGGGCGTTGGCGATCGCCACGGCCAGCCGAGGCTTGTCGGCCACCGTGTCGGCCAGCGCGGGGCCAGCAGGCTCCACCGCCAGCAGGGTCAACAGCAACACTCTCCACAACCGCACGCGGAAGACCTCCTCCTGCCGACATGGTACACGGACCACCCGGCGCCCGCGCGGACCGCCGTCACGCACGGCACGGCTCTTCCCACCTCATCGGCGGGCGTGACCGGAGACTGAAACGCGGCCGGAACTCGTTGTCACGAGGTTAAGCTTTTAATGAATCAAGGTAAACGGGCGCAAGACCCGTGCCCCTTGGGCGGATACCAGTCTGTGAGCGGACACCGTGTCCTGCCCCCGCCCGGAGACCCAGCCCGCGATGCCTTGCCGCCCGTCCGCCCCTCTGGCCCTCGTCGCTGCGATGCTCACGCTCGTGGGCTGCGGGCGCAACCCCAGCTCGATGCTGGTTGCCAGGCCAGGCGCCGCGCCGCCCCGGACAACGGCTGCGGCCGCGGCGGCGGCATCGCCTGCGACGCAGGTGCGCCCCGCAGGCGTCACCCCGAGTGTGAGTGTCGTGCGAAGCGAACCCGCTGCCGACCGCCCTCTGCAGGCGGGCGACGAGGTCATCGTGAAGTTCCGTGAGAGGGACCGGGACTTGCCTGGCGCCACGCGCCTGCGCTCCCTGGCGCTCCAGGGTACGGCCGTCTACAAGGTGAACGCCGGGGGCTATGCCCTGCAGGCGGCCGAAGACTGGGAGACGCAGGAGGACATCGACTACATCGAGCCCAACTACGTCTACAGCGCGGTGGCGACGCCGAGCGACCCCGACTACCTCGACAGCTGGGGCGTCGAGGCGATCAACGCGCCGGTGATCTGGCCCTTCACGACGGGCACCGGCATGAAGGTCGCCGTGATCGACACCGGGGTCGACGCCAGCCACCCCGACCTGGCTGGCCGCGTGCTGCCTGGGCTGGACCTGGTGAACGACGACAACGACGCCAGGGACGATCACGGCCACGGCACCCACGTGGCAGGCACCATCGCGGCGATCGCCAACAACGGCGTGGGCACCGCGGGTGTGGCCCCCGGGGCCCAGGTGCTGCCGATCAAGGTGCTCAACAGCCAGGGCCAGGGCAACAACGCCGACATCGCGGCGGGCATCCTTGCGGCAGCCGACCGCGGCGCCCACGTGATCAACCTCAGCCTCGGAGGCACGGACGACTCCGAGACGCTGCGCCGGGCCATCGCCAACGTGCAGGCCCGGGGGGTTATCGTGGTGGCCGCCGCCGGCAACGACGGCGTCAGCACCCCCTTCTTTCCCGCGGCGAACGAGGGCGTGATCGGCGTGGCAGCCGTCGACAGCAACCGGGCCAGGGCCAGCTTCAGCAACTTCGGAGACTACATCGACGTCGCCGCTCCGGGCGTCTCGATCGGCTCCACCAAGCTGGGCAGCGGCACGGCGAAGATGAGCGGCACCAGCATGGCCGCGCCCCACGTGGCTGCCGCCTGTGCGTTGCTGAAGGCCCGCTTCCCGAACCTCAAGGCCGGCCACCTGACGCGCCTGATGCAACTCGCGGGCCATCCCACCACGGGCTTCACGAGCGGGGTGGTGCCGAAGGCCCTCAACGTGGAGGAGGCATTCGTGCAGGTGCCGAACCTGGACATGCAGCCCCCCACCACCGTCGCAGGCCTGTCCGCGGCGGCGGGCGCGCCCAACGAGGTCGAACTCGCCTGGGCCCCGGCCACGGACAACAATGGCAGCGTGACCTACCGCATCCTGCGCGACGGCCAACCCGTGGGCACCACCACGGCCACGGCCTACACCGACCGAGGCGTCACGGCCAGGGCCTCTTACCGGGTCGTGGCGATGGACGGCCACGGCAACGAGGCCAATCCGAGCCAGGCCGTGGAGAGCGATCCCGGCAAGGCCTCCGAGAAAATCGCCGACGTCGTCGTCAGCAAGCGGTCACGGGACAGCGTCACGCTGACGTGGCGCACCACCGAGGCGATGCGCTGCCTGGTCCAGTGGGGCACCTCCGCCTCGCTCGGCCAGGGCACCACCTGGGAGACCATCCCCGCCACGGAGCACACCGTGACGCTGTCGGGCCTCAAGCGCTTCACCACCTACCACTACCGCGTGGTGGCCGCGACCAACGCCAGCGCCCTGCACTACACGACCACCCGCAAGACGCGCACCAAGCTGTTCTGGCTGTTCTCCCTGCCCAGCTGAGGGGCGCGACCAGACGCTCCAGGCGTCAGCCCTTCGGCAGCAGCACCCGCACCGTGGCACCCCGCCCCGCCTCCGAGGTGACGGCGATCGTGCCACCGTGCTTCTCGACGATGCGCCGACAGAGCGAGAGGCCGAGCCCCTTGCCCGCCCCGACGGCCTTGGTCGTGAAGAACGGGTCGAACACGCGGCGGGCAACCTCTGGCGTCATCCCGACACCGTTGTCCGCGACCTCGAGCACCACCCCGTCTTCAGACTCCAGCACACGCACCTGGATGGCGCCGGGCACCTCTGCCAGGCCCTCCACCGCATCCGCCGCGTTCAGCACGAGCTGGCTGAGCAGGTGCCGAAGCTCTCCCACATCACCCATCACGAGCGGGACGGGCCTCATGTCGAGGCCGATGTTGAGGCCGCTGAGCCGCGGCTGGCCGGCCAGCGTGGCCATCGTGTCCGCAGCGAGGCGCTCCAGGTCTACGGCGTGACGCTCGACCTGCACCGGCCGGGCGTAGGCCAGCAGGGCCCGCACGATCTCCTGGCAGCGCTTGGCGCCGCGCTCGATCAGCTCGACGCTCTCCAGCTGGTCGGCCGTGCAGGGGTCCTGCTTGAGCAGCTGGGCATTCACGAGGACAGCCCCGAGGGGGTTGTTGATCTCGTGCGCCACGCCCGCCGCCAGCGTACCCACCGTGGCAAGCTTCTCGGTTTCGAGCAGCTGGGCCTGGGTGTCGCGCAGGGCGAGCATCGCGGCCTCGAGTTCCTGGGTACGGGCCTGGACCTTGGCCTCGAGGCCCTGGTTGAGCTCACGGATGGTCTCGAAGGCCTGAGCGTTTTGCAACAGCAGGGCCAGGTGGGAAGCGATCGCGCCCAGCACGTCGAGATCGAGCCTGGTGAAGGTCTTGATGGCCGTCGAGGAGCTCACGTACAGCACGCCCAGCAGGTCATCCGCCAGCATCAGGGGCACGCACATCACCGACCGGACATTGCGCAGCATGAGGCTCTGGGACGTCACGGCATCGTGGTCCTGCCCGACATCCAGGATCGTGACGGGGCGACGCTCAGCCATGACGCGGCTCCGCACCGTCCGGCTGGTGAGGGAGGGGTCCGGGTGCCCCCCGACCCGATCCAGGCTCGCGCGGCAGGCCTGGTCTGCCCCGAAGAACACGAAGGCTTGCTCCCCCTGAAAGATCGCGAGCACCTGGTGAAGGGCCTGGCGAAGCAGGGCGTCGACGTCCAGCGTGCCTGCGAGCGCGTGGTGCAACCGCGTAAACAGGTTCGACCTCGCCACCTGGCGGGCCGCCTCCGCGTCGCGGTGGGCGCGGGCGAGCACGAGCCCGGCATGCTGGCAAAAGGCCTCGAGGCCCTCAGGGTCGAGTGCCTCCCCCTTGGGCACCTCGACAGCGGCCAGGGCGACTTCCCCCCACCCGGACGTCGGGAGCGGCAGCAGCACGAGGCGCCAGCCCCTGGCGGGCCGGGTCAGGGCCTCCGGCTCGAGCACGCCCTCGCCGACCTCGCACACCAGCACCCCGTCGGGCACCCCAGCCGCCACAACCTCATCGAAGAGGGCCTCCGCCATCCACGTGCCGCCCTCGAACACGGCCTCCCCGCGGAAGGCCAGCAGGCTGCGGCCCACGACGTCCGTGTAGACCCCCGCCCTCAGCCCGGGCCACACGCGGAGCAGCGACTCGCAGATCTGCTCCCCCACCACCTCCGGCTCGGGTGTCCCCGCCAGCAGGCCCAGCAAACGGGCCCCGGCCTCCGCGAACGACGGGACGGGCTCCCAGGCAGAGGCGCTTTCGGGAGGCTCCGGCCGCGCGATCCGCAAGGCCTCGGCCCGCTCGCGCCAGCCCAGAAAGTCTGCACGCTCGGCGTCCGAGAGCGGGGCGAGCAGGACCCGCAGCAGCGACTCGGCCTCGGCCGCGAAGCTGGCCCGCGCGGAGGCCTCGACGCTGGCTCGGGCCAGCCCGCCGAAGGCAAGGGCCCGCACCAGGGGACCCCCGACCAGCTCGGCCAGCCGCAACGCTTCCGCGAAGGCCACGAGCGCAGCGGCATCGTCTGCCGAGGCGAGGTGGTGCTCCCCTCGACGCAGCGCGACCTCAGCCTCCCAGGCGGGCGCACCGAGCTCACCCACGAGCGCGGCAGCCTCGGCCAGCCAGGCCAGGGCCCCAGCCCGATCGCCCCGGGCCCGGGCCAGGCCGGCCCGGACCAGGCAGCTGCGGACGCCCGTCGCCGGGGCCCGTCCCCCCTCGTCCCGACCATCGCCGAGCTGCAACCACCGCTCCGCCAGCGCAGGCTCCCCGAGGCGCAGCGCGGCCTCAGCGCGCACCAGACGCCCCCAGGCCGGCACCAGGGTGGGCGCTGCGACGGGCTCCGCGGCAAGCTCGCGGAACCGTCCCAGGTGCAGTGCCACCTCCAGCGCGACGCAACCCAGCCGGAGACCCCAGGCCTCGTCGCCCAGCGCCTCGACCACCGCGGCGGCGGCCTCGATGCGCCCGAGCGGGTCTCCCGCAAGCCCCAACGCCAGCTGACAGACGGCGGCGAGGGCGCCACAGACTGCCTCCAGGTCTCCACCGAGGGGCAGGTCCTCGAGCCGCAGCAGGGCGCGCTGGTAGCTGCCGGCCCGCAGGAGCGCCCACACGTGCTCCAAGCTGGCCGCAGAGGCCCCAAGGGCCTGATCAGCGAGGCCCCAGCGCTCGTGGCGGATGGCCCAGGCCCCCAGCACGCCGAGCATCCGGTCTGCCTCCTTGTCCTGGCCCAGCGCACGCAGGCGCTCGCAGCAGGCCAGGGCGTCTTCCCCGGCCTGCCGGGCGAACGAGACGTCCGGCGCCAGCCGCAGCCTCACCACGTCAGCCTCGATCAGGGCTTGCAGGCACACGCCATCCTCCCCCGCGGGAAGGGTGGCCGCGGCGGCCAACGCGTCGAGCCGCCTGCGCGCCTCCTCCGGCCGCCCGTCGGCCTCGTCGATCAGGGCCAGCTCACGCTCCTCGAGCAGGGCCACGCCCGGAACGGGGGAGCGCTGCACCAGGTGGGTCCGCCCCTCCTCCAGCCGACCGGCGAGCCGGGCGACGCGGGCGGCAAGCCAGGAAACCTCAGGCAGGCCGTCTGGCACCACGCTGACGGGGCGCCCCAGCGCGAGGCCGAGGACCGCAACGCCCATCCGCAACCGCTCCGTGCCGAGTTCGGCGAGGTCAGGCACGGCCAGGGCGTCGCACACCACGGCGAGCCAGGCCTCTGCCCCCCCGAGGGGCAGCAGCTCCCGCGCGGCCTGGAGGCCCAGGGGGACCGTCAGGCCCTCGACGCCGCCGGCGACGGCCGCTTGGAGGCGAAGCAGGGGGGGGCGAGCGGCCACGGCAGCGAGCCGCCGCTGCCAGCGCGTCATGTTCGGCGGCGAAAGGTCCGCCAGCACCGCATCCACCTCCGCCTCGGAGGTCAGCCCGAGGCCACCCGCCACCGGCAAGAGCCAACCACCGCCGAGGGCCCGCGCCAACATCTCGTCAAAGGCCTCCACAGGCATGTCCATGAGGTCGGCCAGTTCAGCCGGTAAAACCCAGCCCCCCACCATCGCCACGGCCCGCCCGAGCTCCCGCACGCCATCGTCCGGGCGCGGCGGCACGCCCCGCAGGCGCTGCGTCACCCACCGGCGCAGGGCCAGGCGGCCGGTGGAGGCCCCGATCCAGGCGTCGTCGACCTGGGAGCCCGAGCCGCCCCCGGCCATTCGCGTGGCCAGTTCGGCCGCCAGCGCCGGCGACCAGGGGCCCTCGTGCAGCACGCCGGCCGCCGGGACGCGCCCCTTCAGGCCCACGCCACCTAGCAGCAGGAGCAACGAGCCCCGGTGGCCAGCCGTCGAAACCCGCCGCAGCCACTCGAGGGTGAGCGGGTCACACCGGGCGGCGTCCGCGAGCCCGAGAACCAGAGGCCCCTCGGCCAGCGCAGCCGCCACGGCGGCGTCGAGGGCGGCGAACAGCCCCTCCTTCCCGTGGCCCCGCAGGTCGAACAGCAGGCCATCGACGGGCATCCCTGGCTCGGACGGGACGCGGCGCGCCCGCCCGAGCCAGGCCCGCAAGGGCTCGCCCCAGCTGAGCTCGCCACCAGCTCGCGCTCCCCACAGGGGGAGGCCACCGAGCCCCAGGGCCAGGGCCTCCATGAACTCCAGCTGGTGCAGCACGTCGGTCGGCGCCAGGTGCCAGCAGCGCAGACCACCTCCGCCGAGATCCTCCAGCAGGCTCGCGACAACCTTCTCGCGACCGAGCAGGGCCTCAGGCACCAGGCCAGGCTCGACGCCTTCGGTAGACGGCGGGGGCAAGACGGTGGGAGTCGGCTCAGCCTCTGGCATGCCCCTCTTCTACCCGCCCGAGGCCGCCCCCCTCGCTCTCGCGGCGGCTTGCCTCGTGCGCTAGAATGCCCCCGGCCGGCCCTGAAGCCTTGGAGGTCCTGATGGCACCCATCGACGTCGCCCTGCACGCCAACCGCCGTGAGCGTTTCATGGCCGCCATGGATGGCGGCGGAGCGCTGTTCCTCGCGGCCCCGCCCCGGATCCGCTCCCGCGACACCGACCACCGGTACCGCCCCGACAGCGACTTCTTCTACCTGACAGGCTTCCGTGAGCCTGCCGCAGCCTTGCTGCTGCTGCCGGAGGGTGCCGAGCACCGCGTCGTGGCCTTCGTGCAGCCCAAGGATCCGCACATGGAGACGTGGCACGGCCGGCGCCTCGGGGTCGAGTCCGCCCCTGCCGCCCTGGGCGTCGACGCGGCCTACGCCATCGAGGAGCTGGAGGCCGTGCTGCCCCGGTACCTGGCCGGCGTGAGCCGCCTCTATGCCCAGCTGGGAGTTTGGCGCGAGCACGACGATCTGGTGATGCGGCTGTTGCCTCGGCTGGGTAACCGCCACGTGATGCCCCCTGACGCCATCGTGTCGACCGGCGCCATCGTGCACGAGATGCGGCTGCGCAAGGACGCCGCCGAGGTGGCGCTGATGCGCAAGGCCGCGGCCGTCACGGCGGAGGGCTACCGCGAGGCCGTTGCGGCCATCCGGCCGGGCGGGTGGGAGTACGAGGTGCACGCGGCCCTGGAGCACGCCTATCGCCGGCTGGGCGGGGGCGACTCCGCCTACAACGCCATCGTCGCCGCGGGCGAGAACGCCATCATCCTGCACTACCACGACAACGACTGCGAGCTTCGCGCGGGTGAGCTGCTGCTCATCGACTCTGGCTCCGAGTACGGCCACTACGCCTGCGACGTGAGCCGCACGTACCCCATCGGCGGCCGGTTCACGCCTGCCCAGCGGGCCGTCTACGACCTCGTCCTCAAGGCCCAGCGAGAGGCCATCGAGTGGGTCCGGGTCGGCGAGCACGTCAAGGGCTACCATGAGCACGCCGTGCGGGTGCTGACCGCTGGCATGGTCGAGCTCGGCTGGCTCCACGGCGACGTGGACCACCTCATCGCCACAGAGGCCTACAAGCGCTTCTACATGCACGGCACCGGGCACTACCTCGGCCTCGACACCCACGACGTGGGCCGCTACAAGACAGTCGACGCCTGGCGCCCGATCGAGCCCGGCATGGTCTTCACCGTCGAGCCCGGCCTCTACGTGGCGCCCGGCAGCTCCGGCGTGGACCCGGCGTTCTGGGGCATCGGGGTGCGCATCGAGGACGACGTGCTCGTGCGCGAGGACGGCACACCTGAAAACCTCACGGCGGCGATCCCCAAGGATCCCGACGAACTCGAAGCGCTCCTGGGCGGCCGGGAGCTTCACAAAGCGTAAACCACCGGCGGCCGGCAGCGCGGCCCGTCTTCGGCCGGCCAGGCAGGGGACGGACCGTCGCCCGTCCGGCGCCACCGGGGACGCCCACGGGTATGCGGGAAGGGCCCCCCCGTACCTGGACCCCCCGCGCGTGACCCGTCGAGACTTCCTGATCCGGGCAGGGGCCAGCGCCCTGGCCCTGGCCTGCCCCCCAGGTCTGGCGGCCTCGCCGCCCGCGTTGGCCGGGCGCCGTGTGGTGCGGTTCGCCCACCTGACAGACCTCCACTTCACGAGCCGGATCCAGGCGCGCTACCCGACCAGCCATCGGCACATCCGCCACGCCGTGGCCGACCTCAACCGGGCTGGCCTGGACTTCGTGCTGATCACCGGCGACATGCTTCACTTCGCAGCGGACGTCGGCGTGGAGGTGGAGGCCCTCCGCGACGCCCTCGCGGGCCTGGCCCCCCCGTGCTACGCGGCGTTCGGAAACCATGACGCCGAGGGCGCGGCGCTGCGGGCCCGCAAGCGCTTCATGATGCGGCACCTCGGTGACCGGGGCCTCGCTGCGGGGGAGGCGTGGTACGACTTCTCCCCCGTGCCGGGCATCCGCGTCGTGGTGCTGGACACGACGGACGTGGGTGCCGACCGGTACGAGGGCTGGGCCGGCACCCTCGGAGAGCGGCAGCGCCGGTGGCTCACGGAGGTCCTCGGGCGCCACCGGGACGAGACCCTGATCGTGGCGATGCACCACCCGCCCGTGACCCCTTACCCCGTCCTCGAGCGCATGCGGCTCGGGGCAGGCGACGCCCACTGGCTGCGCGGCACGCTCGATGCCCACCCCGGGGCGCCCCTCGTGCTCGCCGGACACTACCACTTCGGCGGCCAGGAAGCCTTCGGCCAATCCCGCGTGCTGCTGGGCCCTTCGCTCGTGGAGCACCCCCATCCGTACCGCATCATCGAGGTCTGGCAAGCCCCGGCTGGGCCCCCCGTGGTTGGGTTCACCTGGCACAGCCTCGACCTGCATGGCGACGAGGAGGCCCCCTGCGCAACGGGCCCGGCCGGGTGGCGGGCCTACGGCCTGATGCGCCTGAGCTACGGCCGGGCAGGCGCGTTGGCCCTGGGGCCGCCGGGATGAAGGCGGGCACCGCCCTGCCGGGTAAGATGCCGACGAGCCCCCCGCCGTGCCACCCAGGAGCGCGCCGCGTGTCCGAGCACCAGTTGATCGTCCAGGCCCCGGTGCACCGCGTGTACGCCTGGTGGACGCGCCCCGAACACCTGTCCCAGGTGTTTCCGGGCCTGCTCGCCGTGGAGGCGGACGCCGGCGGCCGGCTCCGGTGGCAGTTCCAGGAGGAGGCTGCGCCGTGGGTGGCCACGCTCGTGGCCGAGCTGCCCCAGCGGGAGCTGGCCTGGGAAGGCCTCGAGCCGCACGAGGCGAGGCTGAGTATCGAGTTCGAGGCGCTGAGCCAGGGGCGCACGCGCCTGGCGATCGCCCTCACGGGTGACGAGGCGGGCGGCCCGTCAGCCCTGCGTCGAGCCCTGCCCAACGCCCTGCGCCTGTTCGACCAGGCGATCGTTCAGACCGGCATCGTGGCCGCGCAGGAAGACGAGGGCGCCTACAGGCCCATCTTCTTCAAGGGCGTGGCAGCCACGGCCGGAGCCCTGCTGGTGATGGCGCTGGCCTGGAGCCTGGTGACGCTGATCGAGGTGTGGGTGATCGTGCTCGGGGCCCTGCTGGTGGCGGCAGCCCTCGGGCCCGTGGTCGACCAGCTTATGCGCTGGCGCGTGCCGCGGGCGGCGGCCGTGGGCGTGACCTTCCTGGGCGTGTCGGCGACGGCCACGGTGCTCCTGGCGGTGCTCGTGCCCCAGGTGATGGCCCAGGGCCAGGACCTGGGCGCCAGCTTGCCGGGCTACGTCGACCACCTCCAAAACCAGCTCACGGCGTTGCACCGCAAGCATCCGGCGGTGCCTGAGGGCAGCCGGCTCTTCGGCTACGTGGCCGAGACGGGCTCGCAGGTGCTGACCAACGCCTTCGGCATCACGGGAAAGTTTGTCTGGCTCACCATCGTCTTCTTGTCGATCCTGTTCCTGGCGTTTTTCATGCTGCTCGACGGCCGGCTGCTCCAAGACGCCGTGGTGCGCCTGATCCCGATGCGCAAGCGCAGCCAGTTCCCCGCCCTGCTGCGGCTCGTCGAGCGGCGCGTGGGCGGCTACATGGCCGGGCTCGGCATCATCTGTGTGGTGGCCGGGGTGCTCACCTGGGCCTGCCTTGCGCTGCTGGGCCTCCCCTACGCGCTGCTGGTGGGGGCCGTGACGGCGCTCCTGCAGGCCATCCCGTTCGTCGGCCCCCTGGCCGGTGGCGCCCTCGCGGGCCTCATCGGCCTGTCGATCTCAGGCAAACTCGCCCTGTACGCCCTGCTGGTCTACACAGCCATTCAGCAACTCATCGGCCAGATCCTCTTCCCCTGGATCATGGGGCGGACCATCGGGATGCACCCGGCCTGGGTGGCGGTGGTGCTGCTCGTGGGGGGCACGATGTACGGCCTGACAGGCGCGTTCCTGGCCATCCCCGTGGCGATCGCCGTGTCCATCGTGCTGGAGTGTTACTACTTGCCTTGGGCCGAAGCACAGTTTGCCGAGGAGGCCGCGGCCATCCGCCCCGAGCAGGCCTGAACCCTCAGGGCGCCACGCCGGCCGGCTGCTTCTCGTCTGCGTCGGCCGGTGCTGGCAGCATGTTCGGCCACCAGTTCCACCGCCCCACGATCGCCATGAAGCTGGGAACCAGCATCACGCGAATGATCAGGGCATCGAGCACGATCGCCACGGCGAGCCCGAACCCCAGCATCTTCGTCAGCACGACGGAGGCCGCCACGAAGGCGCCGAACACCAGCAGCATGATCCACGCCGCGTTGGTAATGATGCCGCCGGTGGCAGCCAGGCCAGCGGCCACGGCGCGGTCGTTGTCACCGTCGATCATGTACTCCTCCTGGATGCGGCTGAGGAGGAAGACCTCGTAGTCCATCGAGAGCCCGAACACCAGACAGAAGATGATGATGGGGATGGGCACAAGGATGTTGCCGGGCGGGTCCGGGTAGCCGACCAGCTGGCTCAGGAACCCGTGCTGGAAGACAAGCACCAGCGCGCCGAAGCTGGCAGCCGTCGAGAGGGCATTCATGGCCAGGGCCTTGAGGGGAATCACCACGGAGCGGAAGGACCAGGCCAACAGCGCGAAGGTGACGCCGAAGACGACGGCGACCACTGGGCCGAGGTTCGACAAGATGGCGTGCTCGAAATCGTTGTTCACGGCGGCAGGCCCGCCCACGGCGACCTCGAAGGCGTCGAACCCAGGGGTCTTGGACCAGTCGCGTTCCTCCAGGCCCCGCACAAAAGCCTTGATGTCGCCATACTTGGCATCCGTCCGCGGCACGAACTGGATGACGGTGGCCGAGGCATCCTGGCTGAGCATCAGCGAGACGCTTTCAGGAAAGCGTTCCCGAAGCCTGCGCACGTCACCCTGGTACATCAGCTGGCTCATCATCAGCAGCCGCCCGGCGTAGGCGACGATCGAGCGCACCTCCTTGAGCACGGGCTCCTGCTGGACCTCCCGCACCAGTCCGCCGAGGGCCTGCAACGACCTGGCGTCCGTGATGGGCTTCCGGTCCTTGCGCCGCACCATCAGGTGGATGGGGTACACCTCGCCGGCCTGCCCGATCGCCTCCATGGCCCGCAACCCCTGTCCTGAGTCCATATCGGCGGGCAGGAACTTGGAGTCGAACTGGCCGAACACCACCGTGAAGGCCGGAGCGGCCAGCAGCAGCATCAGCGCCGTGCCGACGAGCAAGAACCGCACCGGGTGCTGCATCACCAGCCGGGCCCAGCGGAGCCAGAGCTCGCGGTGGTCGAGGTAAGCAGCCACCCAGCGCGAGAAGCCACGGGGCCAGTCCACCCGGGGCCCGAGCCACCCGAGCAGGGCGGGCACGAGCGTCAGCGAGAGCGTCACGGCCGTGAGGACCGTCAGCGAGCCAGCTGTCGCAAGTGACGTGGTGTCGATCAGGCGGGGGATGAACAGGGCCAGGAAGCCAATCATCACCGTCAGGCCGGAGTAGAGCACCGCCAAGCCGGAGGTCGCCACCGTCTCGGCCACGGCCTCCGCCACGGGATCATCCGCCGCACCATGCTTCTCGAGGGCCTCGCGGAAGCGCGTGACCATCAGCAACGCGTAATCGATGCCGATGCCCAGCCCGATCATCGCCGTGATGTTCTGGGCCAGGGACGACAGGTTCATGTGCTGCCCGACCAGATACAGCAACCCGAGCGTCGTCACGGAGGCAAGCACCCCAAGCAGCACCGGGATTCCAGCCGCAGCCACCGCGCCGAAGGCGAACATCAGAAAGGCCAGCGCGATCGGCAGGATGCGGCGCTCGGCCGTGGCGGTGTCCTTGCCGATCATCCGCGTGGCGTCATAGCCCAGGACGATCTCTCCCGTCAGGTGCGCCTCGAGGCCCGGCACGGTCGCGCGGTGGCGGGCGACGGCCGCCTGCAGCATACCCCGCACCATCGGAACGCGCTGCTCGGCGCCCAGGATGCTCTTGGCGTCGATGCCGACGACGATGAACGTGCTGCGACCGTCAGCGCTCTTGAAGCGCTCGTCCTGGCCGTCCAGCCAGCTGCGGGTCCGGGTGACGAAAGGCCGCCCGTTCAACTCGCCTTGCAGGTCGCGGAGCAGCGCCGCATAGGCGTCGTCACCCACGTCGGACGCGGTGCTGGCCAGCGTCACGATGAAGGGATACCGGTAGGGGCTCGCGAAATCGGTCTCGAGCCAGGCCTGGGCGCGGGCTGAGCTGCTGTTGGGGATGCCGGAGGCGCTGCCCCTCAGCACGTCAGGCGCTCGCACCGCGCCGAAGGAGGCCAGCAGCACCACGACAAGCCAGGTGACGATGACGGCCGTGCGGTGGCGATGGATCCAGGCACCGAAGCGATGGAATCGCTCCGCCGTGGCGTTCGTTCCCAGGTTCAAGGCAGGCCTCCGCGCCGCCCGCAGGGGCGGACGCCTATCTTACCACAGCTGGCAACCGCAACGCCGCTCAGCTGTTGCCGTTGGCGGTCTGACCGAGCACCCGCCGCACGTACGCCTGGGTCTCGGGGAAGGGTGGCACGCCCCCGTAGCGAGCCACGGATCCTGGGCCCGCGTTGTACGCAGCCACGGCCCGCGTCAGGTCGCCGTCGAACGTGGCGATCATCCGGGCCAGGTACCTGACGCCTCCGTCCAGGTTCTGGCGGCCGTCGTACGGGGCCTCGACGCCGAGCTCGGCCGCCGTGCCGGGCATCAGCTGCATCAGGCCCATGGCCCCAGAGGGGCTCGTGGCCTGCGCATTGCCGCCCGACTCCTGCTGCACGACGTTGGCCACCAGCCAGGCAGGCACGCCGTGGCGGGCGGCCGCCTCGGCGATCGCCGAGCGCCATGGGGCGAGCTCGCGGGTCTCCAGCGCGCTCGCCGCGGCCGTCGGCGCGGGCAGGCCCCCCAGGGCGTCGGCTCCCACCCCCCACATCGCGGGGGCTGCCGGGCTGGGCACCGGCGCCGAGGACGCGGCGAGGGCCTCCACGGGAGCCGCAGGCAGCCCCGCCACCCCCACGGGGCCGGCCGCCCCGGCGGCCGCCACGGGCAGCCCCCCACGCCCCGCAGCTGGCTGCAGCGCCGCGTGTAGCGCGGCCTCAAAGCTGTTCTCCAGGGCCTGCTCGACGGCCCCGAAGGCCGCCTGCACCTGCCCGGTGCGGGAGGCCGCCCGCAGCAGCGCATCGGCCTGCCGGGTGAAAAGGGCAGGCTGCCGGAGGGCGTCGCCCAGGGGGAGTTGGTGTGACATAACAACATCCTCTCAACCCCCAGCTTACACCACAGCGTTGGTGATCACACGGGTGACGCCCCCGCTCGGTGTCGCAGCCCCGCAGCCCCCCCCCTCAGCGCGCAGAGGCACGAGAGGGACCTCGCACCGGAGAGTACGCCCGACGCGCTGCCCAGCGCGACCCTCGGCGGAGAGCGACCAGGGCCGTTCCAACCTGAGAGGCCAGCCCGTCAGGGCGAGAGGGCAGGCGGCGCCACGCTGGCCGCCAGGGTATCGTGGATGGGATCGATGCGCAGCCCCAATGGCCGATCCGGGCTCTGCAGGACGAACCGCGTCGCCTCGCTGGCAAGGTCGACCTCGTACACGCGCGGACGGCCAGCCGTGGTCAGCACCAGCGGGACCCTGAGGGCAAAGGCGGAGCGCTCCTGCACCAGGCGCCCGCGCACGACCCAGCCCTTGCGGCCCTGCTCGACGGAAAGCCCCTCCAGCGTGAGCCGAGGCCGCCCGGCCGTGTCCAGCCACTGCGAGAAGAACCGCCCCAGGGGCACCCCTGCGGCCCGCTCCCCGACGCGACGCACGTCGCTGATCCGCAGCGGCCCCGCTGCGGCGGCCCCGTAGCAGTCTGCCAGGAGCCGTGCGAAGGCTGGGTCCCCGAGCCTGCGGCGCAACATGTGCCAGACCATGACCCCTTTGTCCTCTGTGAGGCGCCGCCACGTTTCCTCGTCGGAGCCTCGCTGCGCGGCTGAGATGGCCACGTCGCCCGCGCTGCCGGCCAGGGTGTCGTAACGCCTGTAGGCCGCCAGCAGGGGCTCGCGCAGGCCGGCGGCCCCGCTGCGCCGCACGGCAGTCAAGGCTGCGAGGTAAGACGGCAGGGCTTCGGTCAGCCAGGCGACCTCGCCGGGTCGTCCCTCCGCCTGCCGCCTGCTTACCACCGCACCCGCCACCGCCCGTGCGGCTTGCCAGGGGCGCAGCTCGTCGTTGCGCAGGGTGTCGGTGTCCAGTCGCGTGAGCCCGCCGGCACCCGACACCGGGCTGCCCTCGGCGAAGGCGAGCCTCGCCACCGGGAACCCACCAAGCAGCTCCCCGAGGTCGACAGCAGCCTGCCAGGCCTCCTGCGTCAGCCGAGCTCCCTCAGGCGCGAGGGCCTCCCGGGTCCAGGCCTCGACGCGCGGCTCGCTGTCGACCAGCGCCACCTGCGGCCAATCGCCGAGCCAGAGCGGCCAGGGGGCTCGGCCCGTGTCTACCACGTATCGGTAGAGCCAGCCGTCCGGGAAGCGCCGAGGCTCCACCGCCTGCCCGGGAGCCAGCGCGGCCCACCCGACGGGGGCCATCACGGCCAGGTCCCAGGCACCTTCGCCCCCGGCTGCCTCCGGCAGCTCGGGGAACCAGCGCGCCTCCCCCGGGAGCGCCCCATGGCGGGGCACGTTGCCCAGCACCGGCCCGTCGCCCTCCCACCGCAGCGTGAGGACAGGCCGCGCCTCGCCTGCTGCCAGGCCGACATAGAGCCACTCGCCTTGCTGGGTGAAGCCGAGGCGCTGCCCCGCCTGGGCCACCTCCAGCAGCCGCGTGCCCTGCCCCAGCCGGGCAAACAGGCGCCGGTCCGGGCCGGCGAGCTCCAGCGCAACCTGCAGCTCGCCTCTCAGCCTGCCCGGCTCACGCAGGTCGAGGTTCAGCGCCCGGCTGACCACCCGCGCATCGAGCCGCGCCGTGGGCAAGGGGTCCCCGATGGTCCAGCCCTGCCCCCGGGCCCAGGCCTCCACGGGGAAGGTCGCCGTGGCAGGGGCCTCCCCCGGAGCACGGGCCTCCAGCGCCAGCAGCCCGCCCATGGCGCGGGCGTCGGCATAGAAGGGGCTAAACGAGACCCGCCAGTCAGCCCGACGGGCGCCCTGGGTGGCGCTGGCCCGGGCCTGATTCGCCACCCAGGCCGTCACCGGCCCCGCAGGGGGCAGCAAGGGCCGAAGCCGGGCGGGCTCAGCCCCCTCCAGCGCAGCCTCCAGCCGGGCCGCCAGCACCTCGGCCGCAGCGGCCCCAGGCACCTCGGCCGCTGAGGCGCCACGGGAAGCAGCCAGGAGCCCCACGAGCGAGAGCAGCCACCAGCGCCGCATCAGCGCGCCTTGTCCTCCACGGCCTCGTAGAGCTGAACCGAGCGCTGAAGCTCGGCCAGGGATTTGTCCTTGTAGCCCTGCGCCAGGTAGGACCGCGCCAGCATGGCGTGGCCCTGCGGCGTGTCCGCCAGCTGAAGGTGCCGCAGGGCGTAGTCCACAGAGCGGTCGTACCACTTCATCTGGAAGCAGGCCTGCGCGAGGTCGTAGTACACCGGCGCCAGGGAACGCCCGGCGTTGAGGCGGACCATCCCCTCCAGCACCCAGATGGCCTCGGGGTGGCGCCCCATCCTCAGCAAGGCGTGGCCCCAGAGGGCCTGCACCTCAGGGTGCCTGTTGTCGACTTTGAAGCCGCGCTCCGCCGTGGACGCGGCCTGAGACCACCGCCGAAGCCGGCCAAAAACCACACCGAGCCTGTAGATCGCTTCCACATTCGTGGGATCGGCCTGGATCGCGGTCTGGTAGGCCAGGATGGCCGCTTCGTGCTGCCCGGCGTCGAACAGCGCCTGGGCACGGGCCAGGACGTCGGCGGGCCTGCGCCCGGGCTGTCCACCCGCAGAAGGCGGCTCGACCCACTCGTCCGCAGCGGCCGGGGCGCTGAGGGCGCCCCAGAGGCAGAGGACCAACAGGGCTCGCGCGCTGGCACGGCCTTGAAGCCTGGCGTCCACCACTCCTCCTCCGCCGCCTCCTCGCGGCGCCTGCCCATCACGACCTCAAGCCTACACCAGCGGCCCTGCCCGTGCCGTGACCGACGCAGCCGCCGGCGTGATCAATCGACGACGTACCCGAGGCGCTTGAGCTGCAAGCGATCCCGTCGCCAGTTCTTCAGGACCTTGACCCAGAGCTCGAGGAAGACGGGGCCCCCGAGCTGGCCCTCGATCTGGCCGCGGGCGGCCTGTCCGATGGCCTTCAGGCGGGTGCCCCCATCCCCGATCACGATGCCCTTCTGGCTATCCCGCTCCACAAAGATGGTCGCCGCGATGCGCACCGGGCTGCCAGACTCGTCGAACGTGTCCACCCGGACGGCGACGCTGTGGGGGATTTCCTCCGAGGTCTGGCGCAGGATCTGCTCGCGGATGAACTCGCCCGCCAGCACCCGCAAGGTCTGGTCGGTGGGAACGTCCTCCTCGTAGTAGCGAGGGCCCTCGGGCAGCCGCTCAGCAATGGCGGCGAGCAACGACTTGGTGTTGCGTCCCGTGCGGGCCGAGACGGGCACCACCTCGACGAAGTCCCCGAGGGCGCGGTAGCTGGCGAAGACGTGCTCTGGCACGCGCTGCACCCGATCGACCTTGTTCAGCACCAGCAGCGTCGGCCGGTCGGAGCCCGCCAGCAGCTCGGCGATGAACGCGTCGCCCTTCCCGGCCACCTCCTGGGCGTCGACCACGAGCACACGTACATCGACCTGTCCGAGCACGTCGGTGGCAGCCTTCACGATCGACTCGCCGAGCAGGTGGTGCGGCTTGTGGATACCTGGGGTGTCCACGAACACGATCTGGGCCTCGGCCGTGGTCACCACGCCGTGAATGGCGTGGCGGGTCGTCTGCGGCTTGTCACTGGTGATGGCGACCTTCTGCCCGACAAGCCGGTTGACCAGGGTGCTCTTGCCGACGTTCGGCCGCCCGACGATGGCGACGAACCCGCTTCGAAAGAGTGCCGGGACGGCCGGCTTCTCACGCCGGCTCATCGGGCTTGCAGCCGGGCAGCGTCGAAGCTGTGTGGCAAGAGCTCGCGCAACGACATGGTCCGGGCCCCGTCAGCCCCGGCGAAGACAACCTCGAGGTCCGGGTTGAACTCGGCGAGCACCTGCCGGCACGCGCCGCACGGCCAGCAAGGCTCCTCGATCGTGCCACGCCCCGAGGCGGCACCTTGCACGATGGCGATAGATCGAAAACGGCGACGACCGGCCGCGATGGCCGAGTAGACAGCCGTTCGCTCCGCACAGTTCGTGAGACCGAAGCTCACGTTCTCCACGTTACAGCCAGAGAACACCTCGCCCTCTTCGGTCAGCAGCGCGGCGCCGACGTGGAAGCCGGAGTACGGGCAGTATGCTCGCGCCGCAGCCTCAGCGGCGAGGGCGAGCAGGTCGGCAGCAGTGACGGTCATGCGGGGGCCCCGGCTTCCGTGACAGGTGCGCCGTACCGCCGCTCGACCGCCGCTTGAAGCAGGCCGGCGAACAGCGGATGCGGGTGGGTGGGACGCGACTTGAACTCTGGATGGAACTGACAGGCGATGAAATAGGGGTGGTTGGGAAGCTCGACCATCTCCACGAGGCGCCCGTCGGGGGAGGTGCCGGAGATGACCAGCCCGGCCTTCTCCAGCCGCTCGCGGTAGAGGTTGTTGACCTCGTAGCGGTGGCGGTGGCGCTCGCTGATGGCCTCCTCGCCGTAAAGCGAGGCCGCCAGGGTGCCGGGAACCACCTGACAGGGCTGCGCCCCGAGGCGCATGGTCCCCCCCAGGTCGGCCAGGTTCTTTTGCTCCGGCAAGAGGTCGATCACGGGATACGGCGTGCCCGGATCGATCTCCGTGGAGTTGGCACCCCCGAACCCGGCCTGAGAACGGGCGAACTCGATCACGACGCACTGCATGCCGAGGCAAAGCCCCAGGAACGGCACGTTGTGCTCCCGGGCCCAGGCGACGGCCTTGATCTTGCCCTCGACGCCGCGGCCGCCGAACCCGCCTGGCACCACCACGGCGTCCACGTCGGCCAGGTGGCGTTCGGCCCCGTCGATCTCGATCTGCTCATCGGCGTGCACCCACTTGATCTCGACCTCGGCCCTGCGAGCCGCCCCGGCAAGGCGAAGCGACTCCAGCACCGATAGATAGGCATCGGACAGGGCCACGTACTTGCCCACGATCGCGACCTTGACCGTGCGCTGCGGCTTGCGCAGGCAGTCCAGGAACTCGTCCCAGCCGTCTCGAGAAGGCGCGGTCGCCTTGCCCGCAAGGCCAAGCCGCTGGATCACCTGGTGGGCGAGGCCCTCGCGCTCCAGCATGAAGGGCACCTCGTAGATCGCCTTGGCGTCCTTGCAGGCGATCACGGCCTCCCTGTCGACGTCACAGAGCAGCGAGAGCTTCTCGCGCATCGCATCGGGGAAGCCCTTCTCCGTCCGGCAGGCCAGGATGTCGGGGCTGATGCCGATGCTGCGAAGCTCCTTCACGGAGTGCTGGGTGGGCTTGGTCTTGTGCTCGCCCGCCGACTTGATATAGGGGACGAGCGTGACGTGCAGGTACAGCACGTTCTCCTTGCCGGCGTCCTTGCGGAATTGCCGGATCGCCTCCATGAAGGGCAGGCTCTCGATGTCACCCACCGTGCCGCCGATTTCGACGATGACGACGTCCGCCCCGGAGTGGTTGGCCGCCCGGTGGACGGCATCCTTGATCTCGTTGGTGATGTGGGGCACGACCTGCACGGTGCCCGACAGGTAGTCGCCCCTGCGCTCCTTGTTCAGGACGTTCCAGTAGATGCGGCCCGCCGTGATGTTGTTCTCGCGGCTGAGGTTGGTGTCCGTGAAGCGCTCGTAATGGCCGAGGTCGAGATCGGTCTCGGCGCCGTCCTCCGTGACGAAGACCTCCCCGTGCTGGTAGGGGCTCATCGTGCCGGGATCGATGTTGATGTAGGGGTCCAACTTCTGGATGCTGACCGAGAGGCCGCGCGTCGTGAGCAAGCGCCCGAGCGAGGAGGCGACGATGCCCTTGCCGATCGAAGAGACGACGCCACCGGTGATGAAGACGAACTTGGTTGCCACGTGAACCAGCTTTCCAGCGGGGGGAAGGGACGGCGCCTCAGGCGCCTTGACGGGTGGGTTCCTCGGCGATCGCCAGAGGAAGCTCCAGCGGAGCCGTCGACCGCCGCCAGATCCGCACCCTGGCGACACGGCGGTTCTCCACTTCCTCGACCTTGAGGCGGACGCCTTCCCAGCAGATCTCCTCGCCTTCCGTCGGCGGACGGCCGAGCTGCCCCACGACAAAGCCGCCGATGGTGTCGAAGTCGTCGGTCGGTAGCTGCGCCCCGAGGCGAGCCGACACGTCATCGATGTTGGCGCGGCCGTCCGCCACCAGCGTGCCGTCGGGCATCGGCTGGATCTCGAGCGGCTCCTCCGCGTCGTACTCGTCCCGGATCTCGCCGACGATCTCCTCGAGGATGTCCTCGATCGTGACGAGACCTGCCGTGCCTCCGAACTCGTCCAGCACGATGGCCAGGTGAACCTTTTCCGTGCGCATGAGCTTGAGCAGGTCATCGACCCGCTTGCTCTCCGGCACATGGAAGGCGGGCCGGATCAGGTCGTCGGGCAGCCCCTCGGGCCTGCTGCCATTGTGGCACACACCGAGGAGGTCCTTGGCATAGAGCATGCCGACGATGTTGTCCGAGGAATCCTGATAGACGGGGATGCGCGAGTGTCCCTCGGTGATGGCGACGCGAAGCGCCTCGTCGAAGGAGGCATCCTTGCTGAGGCAGACCATGTCGATGCGCGGCACCATGATCTCGCGAACCGCCGTCTCTCGGAGCTCGATGACCGAGCGGATCATCTCGGTTTCTTCCTGCTGCAGGCCACCCTGAGACTGAACCTCCGCGATCACCTGCCTCAGCTCGTCCTCCGTCACGAGGGGCAGGGCCATCTCCCCCGCCTTGCCGCTGACCATGTTGCCCACCTTGACGTAGACCCGCGCCGCGCTGGTGAGGAGCCAGACGGGCACGAGGAGCAGCCGCATCACCCAGCGCATCGGCCGCGCCACGAGCAGGGCCCAACCCTCGGCGTTGGCGGCGGCCACCGTCTTGGGAATGATCTCCGCGAGCAGCACCACCACGAACGTGGTGGCGGCAGCCGAGAGACCGATGGCGAACCAGGGCGTCCAGGCCCGCAGGCCTGCCGGAACTGGCAACGCCCCCGTCCGGGCCATCTCGAAGGAGAGAAACGCGGCCACGGTGGCGGCCACGATGATCAGGGCGTTCTCAGCCAGCAGGATGGTTCCCACCAGCCGTTCACGGGCATTGATGAGGGTCTGAAGGCGTTGCGCGTTGGCCTTGCCCTGCTCGGCAAGGGTGCGGATTCGCAGCTTGCTCAGGGCGATGATGGCAGCCTCGGAGCTTGAGAAGAATGCCGTGCCAACGACGCAAACCACGATCAACAGGGCCGCGGTGGTGACGTCTATGCCCGGGTTGCCAAGCACCCCCGCGGCGGGCAAGACGGCAGGACTGCCTGGGTCCATATCGCTCCTTGCAGGGCACCGCTCCAGACGTAGAGCGACCGAAGGCCCCGCGGCCAATTCACGAAACGATCCTCAGTATAGCACAGCGCCGCCGCCGGACCGGCCGAGCGGGGCCCTGGACCTCAGGCCTGGGGAAAGACCGGCGGTTCGAGGCCTGCAAGGCGAAAAATCTCGTTGTCGAAGGCATCGGCGTGGTTCACCAGCGTCTCGACGGCGGTGCGGAACTCGCTGAAGTCGAGGTCGGCCACGGGCAGGTCGATCATGGCGAAAACCTGCCCATCATCCAGCACGCAGAACTTGGTGAGGGGCACGAGCGCGTTCAGCCTCAGCAGGTGCTCGTAGACGGCGAACCGGCGAGCTTCCGGCACCGGTGGGCAGACGGGGCTGCGAAACGACACCCAGCCAGGCTCATCGGCCGACACAAACACGTCGTGGAGCTGGATGTCGCCCTGGAAGAAACAACGCCACAGGCCTTCGTCGATGGCCTCGAAGGGCCATTCCATCGCGATGAAGTACTGGTCGATCAGGGCCTTGGCGTCGGGCACGGGCATTCCTCTCTGCTTCCAATTGCCAGGGCTGCGGCTGCTCCGCTGCAGCAACCCTACGGATGCCCGATTGTAGCGGAGTGGTCTTGCTTGGACAACTTCCGACCTTGGCAGCCACAGCGGTGGGCCGGGGCGAGCCACCGGTCGCAGGCCGGACAGCCCGCGCCACACCCACTGCAAACCTGCCGCCCACAACAGGCGCAGGCCACCAGGTGCGCCCGGCAGCAGGGGTGCCCCGTGGCGCAGCCCGCGCTGCAGCGCTGGCAGAGGCGGGCGCCGCAGCATCCGCAAGCGACCAGCTCAGCACCGCAGCAGGCGGCCGCGCAGACGTGGCAAGGTGCCTGACAGGCCGCACAGACCAGATGCCCGAATGGGCAGAGGCCCAGGGTCCCGTCAGCACGGCCGCATCGCTCGCAGGGCGGCCATGCCACGTCCCCCGAGGCGAGGTCCTGCCACGCCGCCACCTCTCGGGCCACCGAGCCCGCCGACAGCCGCCAACGCCAGCGCTTGCCGGGCGACACCACCAAGGCGTGACCCACCACCCGTACGAGAACACGCAGCCGGTGCCGCTGCGCCTCGGACGCGAGCCTGCGCGACAGCTCGGCGCGCACGTCGTGGCGCGCGGCCTCCCAGGCCGCCAACGCCTCACGCTCTGCCTGGCCGGGCTTGCGACGCAGGGGTAGCTCGGCCTCCAGCTCAGCGTGAAACGCCACCAGCCGCTGCTCCACGGTGGCGAGCCGTTCCGCGGCAGACACCTCGTGCCCCGTCGCAGCCTGCTCCGCATGCGCCCGGGCCAGGTGCTCCGCGCGCGCCACCCCCTCCGCGAGCGCAGGCAGTCGGTGGGCCGCCTCGGGGCCAGGCAGGTCTTCCAGGGCGTCCTGCTCAGCCAGCCACGCCAGGGGTGCCTCCCAGCTCCGCCCGGCCTCGTCGAGCGCCACCGACCAGAGCACATCCAGGCGCTCGTCCGTGAGAAACGAGAGGCGAAAATCATACACCCGCGCCACGCGGTCAGCGGCCTCGGGTGCCATCGCGCGGACGTCGGCACCCCAGGAAGCCAGCGAGACCGGTGCCCCGGGCCCTGGCCGGCGGCGGAAGGCTGCACAGCGGCCGCGGGGTCCCAGGTGGGCCACCATCGCGTCGAAGACGCGCCCGCCCGGCACGACGGTGTCGGCCTCCCCCTCCCCCGCCCCGCCAAGGCTCAGCCGGAGCGGCGACGTGCCGAAAACGGCCTGCAAGTCCTCCGGCAGGTCAACCTCGACCACCCCCGCCCCAAGGGGCCGCAGCGCCGCGCCGTGCGCAGCAAAGAAGGCCTCGGCGAAGCGGGCTGCATCACCCGCCACGACAGGCCTCCGGAGACGCGAGCGCCTGGTCGAGTCGCCGGGCGAGCGCCTGGCCTTCCCCATAGCGACCGCGCGCCCCAACCACCACCTCTCCGAGCCTGCCAAAAGCCTCGGCCACGGCGGCCTCGTCCCGGCCGGAAGCCCAGGCCTCCATCACCAGTTCCTCGAACCCGCGCCGCTCCTCGAGCTCGCCGAGGATGCCGTCGAGCTCACCCACCACGAGCTCGAAGAGCCGGATCTTGGTGGCGAGCAGGTCCAGCACGTGCGCCTCGATGGTCTCATCGAAGCAGAGGCTGGAGATGGTCACGGGGTGGCGCTGGCCCAGCCGGTGCAGGCGCCCGATCCGCTGCTCGACGCGCATCGGGTTCCAAGGCAGGTCCACGTTGACGAGCGAGTGGCAGAACTGCAGGTTCAACCCCTCGGCCCCGCTCTCGGTGCTGACCAGCACCCGCGCCCCAGCCCGAAACGCCCGCAGGGCCTCGGTCCGCTCGCGCGCGTCAAGGCCACCGTGGAAGGCGACCACGTCGTGGCCGAGCCCGGCAAGGTGGGTGCAAAGCGCCTCCTGGGTCGCCCGGAACTCGGTGTAGACGAGCACCTGCGCGTCGGGCGTCCAGGCCAACAACTCGGCCAGCGCCCTCGCCTTGCGCCCGGGCCCGAGCGCCGAAGCCTGGGCCCGAAGGCCCGCAAGCCGCTTGCGGTGCTTGGCCTCGACGCCCCCCCCGGCGAGCAAGTGGCCCAGCATGCCGGCCACGGCGTGCGGAGAGCTCGTCAACCCACGCTGAAGGAGCGCGAGCGTCAGGCGCAGGTGCCCCCGGTCGGGGCAGGCCGCCAGCTCATCCTTGATCCACGTCGTCAGCTCCCGGTAAAGCGTCAGCTCTTCGGCGGGCATCGCGAGGTGGTAGACGCCCGCCCGCCTGGGCGGAAGCTGCAACCCCACCGCCCCACGCCGGTTGCGGATCATCACCTGAGAGAGGCGCTCGCGGAGGTCGGCCTCGTTCACGGGCTCGCGCGGGTTGCCGGCCTCGGTGTACCGGGCGAGGAACCCCTTCGGCGTGCCCATGTGCCCCTCGACCAGCAGGTTGACGAGCGCGTGCAGCTCGCTCATGTCGTTCATCACCGGCGTGGCCGTGAGCAGCAGCATGTGCCGGGTGTTGAGCCGGGCCACGAGGCGGTGGAGCCGCGTGGTGACGCGCCGGGCCCGGTGCGCCTCGTCGACGATGACGAGATCCCAGGCTTGGGCGAGGGCGTCGGCCTCGTGGGCCGTCGACCGGGCCAGGTCCATCGAAGCGATCAGCCTCGACCCGGACCAGTCCGCGGCCTCTCGCACGATGGCGAAGCGCTCGTCGAACTTGGTGGCAAGCTCCTCCTGCCACTGGTGCGTGAGGGAGGCGGGGGCCAGCACGAGCACGCGGTGGGCCAGCCCCCGCACCAGCAGCTCCTTGAGCACCAACCCGGCCTCCACCGTTTTACCGAGACCGACCTCGTCTGCCAGCAGGGCCCGCCCCCGCATCTGGGCCAACACGCGCAGCGCCGCATCGTGCTGGTGGGGCAGGTGGTCGATGTGACAGGCCTCCAGGCACAGGAGGCGATCGAAGCCCGCCGCATGGCGCAAGGCCTCGGCCTGCCTGCGCAGCAGAAACAGGGCGCCCGGCTCGAGGGGCCAGCGCCCGCCAGCCGGGACAATCTCGATCCGCGGCGGCAGGGCCAGGCCAGGCTCTGCCGACCTCGGCGTCCGGGCCGCAGCAAGCCGAGGCGGGAGAGGCGCAGCGGGAGGCGCAGCGGGAGGCGGCGGGGCTTGCAACTCGCCGGGGCCGGGGCAAGCAGCCAGCTCAAGCCATTCAAACCGCTCCAGCATGCCTCAGGCGCCCGGCGTCTCGATGGCCCAGGCCTGACCGTCCACCAGGGAGCCGGCGGCAAGGTGGCTGGCCTGACGCGCGTGCCGCCGGGCCCACGCCCTGGCCACTTCGAGGGCCTCGTTGCCACGCCCATGGGGCACAATGGCCTCACAGGCACGCGCCAGATCCCTCGCTTCGAGCGGACGGCCATCATCGAAGGCGTCGTAAAGGGCGTCGATGACGGCCTGCTCGAGCTCAGCCCCGGAGTAACCCTCGGTGGCCTCTGCCAGCGCCTCCAGCTCGGCGCTGGGCACGTGACGGTGACGCTTCTCGACATGGATGCGGAGGATCGCCGCGCGCTCGGCGGCGTCGGGAAGGTCGACGAAGAAGACCTCGTCGAAGCGCCCCTTGCGCAGCAGCTCGGGCGGCAGGCGCCCGAGGTCGTTGGCCGTGGCCACCACGAACACGGGCGCCTGCTTCTCCTGAAGCCACGTCAGGAAGGTGCCCAGCACGCGCGCCGTCACCCCACCGTCGCCCCCCCCATCGGCGAAGCCCTTCTCGAGCTCGTCCACCCAGAGCACCACGGGGCTGAGCGTCTCCGCCATCCGCAGGGCTCGCCGGGTGTTCTCCTCGGAGGCCCCCACGAGGCCTGCCATCAGCCGCCCCACGTCCAGCCGGAGCAGGGGCAGCCCCCACTGCCGGGCCACACACTGTGCCACGAGGCTCTTGCCACACCCAGGGGCCCCGACCAACAGCAGGCCACGCGGCTCGGGCAGGCCAAACTCCCGAGCCTGGCGACCGAACGCGCGCCCCCGCTTCCGCAGCCAGGCCTTCAGCGCATCGAGGCCCCCAACGGCCTCCAGCGCCCCGCCGGCCTCGAGGTGCTCCAGCACCCCCGTCTTGCGCACCACCTGCCGCTTCTCCTCCGCCATGACCCGCGTGGCACGCGAGTCGAGCGCGCCATGCGTGACCAGGGCCCGCGCGAGACCGTTGGCGATCTCGGCGGCCGTCAGCCCGCGGGCAGCGGCCACAAAGGCCTCTTGCTCCAGCAGGTCCATCCGGACGGGGCGCCCGGCGAGCTGACCGGCCTGAGCCAGCATCTGCTGGATCATCTCCACGTCAGGGGGCGCCATGTCGACCAGGGTCACCTCAGAGGTGAGCTCCGGGGGCAGGGTCACGACGGGGCTCACCAGCACCACCGACTTGGCCCCTTGCTTCACGGCCTGGCCGAGCTCGCGGAGCCTGCGCACCACGGCGGCGTTGCCGAAAAACGGGTGCATGTCGCGGAGCACAAACAGCCCGCGGCCCACGGCCTGGCGCACGTGCTCGATGGCGGCAAGTGGATCCCGCGTGGCGGGCTCGCCCTCGAATCCCTCCGTGCAGGACCACTGGTGGACCTCCTTGCCGAGTTGCCGCCCCAGGGCCTGAAGCTCGGCAAGGGCCCGCTCCTCCTCAGGCGTCACGAGGTAGAGGATCGGGTAGCGGGCGCGCAGCAGGATCTCGAGCTCGGTCATACAGGACCCCGGGTCGCCAGGCACGCGGAAGGCCAGGCATCAGAGTGTACGCCGCCAGGCGAGCCGACGGCAACATAACCCCCACGCGCCCACGCTCGAGGCCTGTTATGCTGGCCCGTGAATGGTGGAGAAGCCGTGCTTATTTTCCCAGGGGGCTGCGGCCACCAGGGTGAAGCGGTGGTGGCAGACCGCGTCGCGTGCAGTCCTCGTCGGGTTCCTCAGGGCCTTGCTGGTGGTCGTGACCACCCCGGAGGCGCTCGAGTCCCTCGTCGAGTTCGAGCAAGAGCCCGGACTCGAGCGGGTCCTCGATCACGAGGCCATCCGCCCGGAGCACCAGCACGACGGGCGAACCGAGTGCTCGCGCACGGTGGCGGCGAGGCAGCCACGATCGAGTACGCCGTGGCCTCGCTCGGCGTGAAGGACATCATCGTCTGTGGGCACTCCCACTGTGGGGCCACGAAGGCCCTGCTCGACGACGACGCCACGGCAGACCTGCCCCAGATGCGGGCCTGGCTCGGCCACGCCGCCGCAACGAAGCGAATCAACGCCGAGAACTACGCCGACCGGGACCCCGAGGCCAAGCTGCGGGCTGCCACCGAGGAGAACGTCCTCGTCCAGTTCGAGAACCTCCGCACCCACCCCGTGGTGGCCGCCCGCCTGGCTCGCGGCGAGCTCCACCTCCACGCCTGGGTCTACAAGCTGGAGACCGGCGAGGTCTTCGGCTACGAGCCCGAGGCCGGCCAGTTCCTGCCCGTCCTGGTTGAGGGTGCCACAACCTCAGCCCAGACGCCCGAGCCCCCCGAGACGGCCTGAGGAGACCCCGATGACCACGGCTTCGGACCTTCGCGAGGAAGCAGAGACCTCGCTATCCGCGCGCCTGCGCTACTACATGACCCCCCTGGATGGCCGCTACGAGGACCTCCACCGGGGCTCTCTGTGGCTCAACGTGATACGCGACGCGGCCGCCGGCCTCGTCGTCGCGATGGTGGCCATCCCCCTGGCGATGGGCTTTGCCATGGCCTCGGGCCTCCGCCCCGAGCAGGGCATCGTGGGCGGCGCCATCGCAGGCGCCGTCGGCGCCCTGTTCGGGGGCTCCAAGTATCAGGTGTATGGCCCCACCGCCAGGAGATCAACTGGCATGCCGTGGTGCTGGCGCTGGGCACCTTCGCCGTGACCAAGGTCGCGCTGCGAATCTCGCCTTTCATTCCAGCACCCTTGCTCGCCCTCGGGCTTGGCACGTGGTTGGCGGAGACCACCTGGGCAGGCAAGGGGCTGGTGAGCATCAAAGAGAGGTACGCCAGCATCCCCACAGACTTCTGGGTCTTCGCCACCCCGGCGCCAATCCAGCTGACGGCACCCTTCCTGATGGACCTGGTGTTTTTCGTCGCAGCGATCGTCTTCGTGTCGGGCGTCGAGAGCCTGCTGTGCTCCCGGATGGCCGACCGCCTCGCGGGCAACGACCGCACGCCGTTCCACCCCAACAAGGAGCTGTGGGGCCAGGGCTGGGTTCAGGTGATCGTGCCGCTGCTCAACGGCTTCCCGCACACCGGGGCGCTCGCCCGCACGGCCGCCAACATCCGGCTGGGGGCCATCTCTCCGCTGGCGGGGATCTTCAAGGCCGTCTTCAAGCTGCTGCTGGCAGCCTTCCTGGCCCGCCACCTGGAGCTCGTCCCGATGGCTTGCATCGGCGGCGTGCTGCTGTACGTGGCCATTGGGATGGTCAAGGCAGAGGAGGTCACGGAGGTGCTGGCCAACCAGCGCTTCCACGTGTTCCTGATGGTCTGGACGGCAGTTGCCGTGGCGGCCACCGACTTCCTCAAGGGTGTGCTGTCAGCAGTGATCATCTGGCTGGCGCTCCGACGTTGGCTCGAGCGTCATCCCGCCGCCGCGCCGGAGGCCGAAGCGGCCTGAGGGCGGGGCCTCCCGCCCACTGCCGACCGCCGGAGGGCCGGGCTCAGCGCAGGCTGACCCCGGCCGCCTCCAGCGCCAGGCAGGCTGCCCCCAGCGCCCCGGCCCGTTCGCCGAGCGCCGCGAGCCGCAGGGCGTCGGGCGACAGCCCACGCTCCCCAGCCACGGCGGGATCGCGCAGCGCGTCGCCAAGCCACCCGAGGTAGCTGGGCTGGCTCACCACGCCGCCGCCGAGGACGAACATATCGGGGTCCACCAAGCTGGCGATAGAAACCAGCCCCTGCGCCATGAACCTGGCGCTCCGGGCGAGCACGGCCCGCATCGTCGGGTCCCCGGCCCCGGCCGCCGCGAAGACGTCGTGGGCGGTGCCCCCAAAGCCAGGCACCGCCTCGGCGGCCAGCCGGGCAATCGCGGTGCCCGATGCATAAACCTCCAGGCACCCCGTCTGCCCGCAGTTGCAGCGCACGCCCTCGGCCTGAACCACGATGTGCCCGACCTCCCCCCCACGCCAACGCCCCCCGCGCCACAGGCGTCCGTCCAGCACGAGCCCTCCCCCAACGCCGGTGCCGACCGTCACGGCCACGAGGCTGCGGCATCCCTGCCCCACGCCGAGCCGGTGCTCGCCGTAGGCAGCGGCGTTGGCGTCGTTCTCGACCACCACCGGCAACGCGAGCCGGTCCGCCAGCCAGGGCCCCACGGGCGAGCCAGTCCAGCCGGCGATGTTGGGCGAGGCATAGGCCACGACCCCGGCCTCCACGTCGATCTGGCCGGCGGCGCTGACGCCAACGCCAACCACGCGCCGCCGCTCTTCCTGCGTCAGCTCGGAGAGGGCCCCCAGCGCCGCCGCAGCCAGCGCCTCGAGGACCGCGTCCGCACCGGCGCTAGCCGGCGTCGAGAGGCGCCACTCGCCACGCGAAACCCCAGCCCCGTCCAGCAGTGAGGCCAGAATCTTCGTGCCGCCGACATCCAACCCAAGCGCCAGGGCGTCCACCTCAGCCCCCCCCCTCGGCAGCCCTCAGGCTGGCCGCAAACCGCCGCGTCACCAGCTGAGGGCGGGTGATCGCCGAGCCCACCACCACGGCCCAGGCCCCGTGCGCAAGGGCGCGGGCGGCCTCCTCCGGCGTCCAGATACGCCCCTCCATCAAGACCGGGCCCCTACACCGGGCGATCATCTCAGTCAAAAGGGCCCAGTCCGGCTCCGCAGGAGGCGGCCCCTCGCCCGTGTAACCCGCCAGCGTCGGCGCGACGGCCCACGCCCCGGCGGCCTCTGCGGCGAGGGCCTCGGCAAGGGAGCTGACGTCCGCCAGCACCGGCACCCCGAGGTCGCGCCGGATGCGGCCCACCAGGTCGGCGACAGGCTCAGGCCGCGGCCGGTCCGTCGCATCCACCGCCACCACGTCAGCGCCCGCAGCCACCACGGCTGCGGCGGCCTCGAAGGTGGGGGTGATGTAGACGCCAACCTCTCCTTGCTTCCAGAGCCCAATCAGCGGCACGTCCACCGCCGCGCGAATCGCGGCGATGTCTGCAGGGCTCTCGCACCTGACGCCCACGGCGCCACCCTCCACCACCGCGCGTGCCATGACGGCCATATGGGCGGCCCCGTGAAGGGGCTCGTGGGGCTGGGCCTGGCAGCTGACGATGAGCCCCCCGCGAAGGTTCGCCAAGGCGTCAGAAGACGGCATCGGCCTCCAGTTCGGCGAAGTCCAGGCGGCAGCGCTGCTGGAAATCGACCAGCATCCCGATCTGCTCGGGGGTCGCCAGGTGCAGCTCGACGAAGATCTCGCCGATGCGGACGTCACGCTCACCCTGCACGGCCAGTGCAAGTTCGAGGTTCTCCTCACTGATCAACCCGCGGGCCAGCGCGAGCTCACCCAGCCGCAGCTTCTTGCAGTAGTCCTGCAGCACCGTCTCCAGACGTTCCAGCGTCACGCAACCCTCGCCGATGAGGATCTCGGACAAGGAGAGGAAGAGACTGCGGCGGGACCGCTCCAGGGAGCGCCGGAGCTGCTCGGCGTTGATCAGCCCCTGCGACTGCAACAGCTGCGCCACGAGCCGGTCCTTGGGATCAAGGTCGAACAGGTCGAGCATGGTTCCCCCCCACTGGCGCGACGGCCAGCTGCGACAACTCCAAGTATTCCCCGACCCGCGAGGCCTAAACCGACCTTTTCTTGCCCCGCTTGGGTCCCGATGAGGCCACCGGGGCTTCGGGCGCAGGGGGCTCGGAGCCTGCCAGCAGGGGCGCCAGAAACCGCCCCGTGTGGCTGCCCTGGCAGGCGGCCACCCGCTCGGGGGGCCCCGACGCAACCAGCTGACCGCCCCGGTCGCCGCCCTCCGGCCCCAGGTCGATGAGGTGGTCGGCCTGCTTGATGATGTCGAGGTTGTGCTCGATCACCAGCACCGTGTTGCCCCCGTCCACGAGCCTGTTGAGCACCTCGAGGAGCTTGTCGACGTCATAGAAACTGAGCCCCGTCGAGGGCTCGTCCAAGATGTACAGCGTGCGCCCGGTGGCCCGCCGAGACAGCTGCTCCGCGAGCTTCACGCGCTGGGCCTCGCCGCCGGACAGCGTGGTCGCAGCTTGTCCGAGCTTGATGTACTCCAGGCCCACGTCGAACAGGGTCTGGAGCTTGGTCCGGGCACGGGGCACGGCCTCGAAGAAGGACAAAGCCTCCTCGACGGTCATATCGAGCACGTCGGCGATCGACTGGCCCTTGAACTTCACCTCGAGCGTCTCTCGGTTGTAGCGCCTGCCCTTGCAGACATCGCACGGAACGTACACATCCGGGAGGAAGTGCATCTCGATGACATTCATGCCCTCCCCCTTGCAGGCCTCGCACCTGCCACCTTTCACGTTGAAGGAGAAGCGTCCGGCCTGGTAGCCCCGGGCACGGGCCTCGGTCGTCATCGCGAACACCTCCCGGAGGTGATCGAACAGCCCCGTGTAGGTGGCGGGATTGGAGCGCGGTGTCCGGCCGATGGGGGCCTGGTCAATGACGATCACCTTGTCGAGGTGCTCCAGACCCGACACCGCCCGAAGGCCCGCAGGGGGCGCAACCTGGCCGTTGAAGTGGTGCTGCAGGTAGCGGTGGAACACGTCATGGACGAGGGTGCTCTTGCCGGAACCCGACACCCCCGTGACACAGACGAAGGTGCCGAGCGGCAGGGCGACGTCCACGTCGCGCAGGTTGTTTTCAGATGCACCCTCAAGGTAGATCCAGTTGCCGCTGCCGGAGCGACGGCGAGAGGGAACAGGCACGCCCCGGGCGCCGGACAGGTACTGGCCCGTCAGCGAGGCCTCACAGGCCATCACGTCCGCCATCGTGCCCTGCACGACGACGTGGCCGCCGTGCACGCCGGCCCGGGGCCCGATGTCGACAATGTGGTCGGCCGCCCGGATGGTGTCCTCGTCGTGCTCGACGACGATCAGCGTGTTGCCGAGGTCGCGCAAACGCCTGAGGGTGGCAAGCAGCCGCTCGTTGTCGCGCTGGTGCAGCCCGATGGAGGGCTCGTCGAGGATGTAAAGGACGCCCTGCAGCCCCGATCCGATCTGGGTCGCGAGGCGGATTCGCTGCGCCTCCCCGCCAGACAGGGTGTTGGCTGCCCGGTCCAGCGAGAGGTAGTCGAGCCCCACGTCGTTGAGGAAGCCGAGGCGGGCGTTGATTTCTTTGAGCAGTTGGGCCCCGATGAGCCGCTGACGCTCCGTCAGCGAGAGCCCCTGGAAGAAGGGCAGCGCTTCGCGGATGGAGAGGGCCGTGAGGTCGGCGATGGAGGCCCCCTGAATGCGAACGGCAAGCGCCTCGGGACGAAGCCTGCGCCCCTGGCAACGCTCGCAGGGGATGGCCGCCATGAAGCCCTCCAGCTCCTGCTTGAAGCGTTCGCTGGTGGTCTCGGTGTGCCGACGCTGCAGGTTGGGGATCAGCCCTTCGAAGCGGGTGTCGTAGCCAAAGCCGCTCTCCTGGTACCAGCTCGGCTGGTTGATCCGGTAGCGCGCATCTCCTGTTCCATGCAAGATCCACTGCCGAGCCTGCTCCGAAAGGCTCGCCCAAGGCACATCGATCGAGAAGCCCTTCGCCGCCGCGACTGCGCTGAGCAGTTCCACGTAGTAGGGGTTGCCCGTCCTCGCCCACGGCACCAGCGCCCCCTCCCGCAGCGTCTTTCGAGGGTCCGGAACCAGCAGGGCTGGGTCCAGCTCCTGGCGGGCCCCGAGGCCGTGGCAGGCGGCGCAGGCCCCGAACGGCGAGTTGAAGGAGAAGAGCCTGGGGGCCACCTCATCCAGGCTCGTGCCGCAGTCCGTGCAGGCATAGTGCTCGGAGAACAGCATGTCCCGGCCGGTGCCGGGGGCCTCCCTGGAGCCGAGGAGCTCCACCACCACAAGCCCCTCGGCGTGCTGCAAGGCGGTGGCGACGGAGTCAGCGAGCCGAGAGGCCTGATCGGGTCGCACCACGATGCGGTCGACCACGATGGCGACGTCGTGCTTGCGGTTCTTGTCGAGCGCGGGCGCCTCCTGCAGGTCAACGACCTCCCCATCGACGCGAACCCGAACGAAGCCCGCCTTGCGGGCCTGCTCGAAGACCTTGTCGTGGGACCCCTTCTTGCCACGAACCAGCGGGGCGAGCACCTGGACGCGAGTGCCCTCGGGCTGCGCGAGCACCTGGTCGACAATCTGCTCGACGGTCTGCGGGTTGATGACCTGCCCACACTGGTGGCAATGGGGGGTACCCACCCGCGCGAACAGCAGGCGCAGGTGGTCGTAGATCTCCGTGACGGTCCCAACGGTGGAGCGAGGGTTGTGGCTGGTGGACTTCTGGTCGATGGAGATCGCCGGCGAGAGGCCCTCGATATAATCCACGTCCGGCTTGTCGAGCTGCCCGAGGAACTGCCTTGCGTAGGCCGACAGCGACTCCACGTAGCGGCGCTGGCCCTCGGCAAAGACCGTGTCGAAGGCCAGCGAAGACTTGCCGGACCCCGACACCCCCGTGAAAACGACCAGCTGATCGCGGGGAATCCGGAGGTCCACGTTCTTGAGGTTGTGCTCGCGCGCACCCTTGATGAACAGGTGGGAGTTGTCTGAAGTAGGCATGCCGGAAAAGTCCGTCTCGTGCTGCAACCGGGATTCTACCCGGCCCAGAACCAAGGCCGCAAGCGGGTTCGCCCTTAGGGGAGCGACTCTCCCCCGGCCCAAGGAGGCCCCAGGCACCCCCGTGACACCACACGGTATCCGGCCGACACCCCGGCCAGAAGGGCCCTCACAGGCTCGGGGCGGCGTCTGACACCGACCGCCACAGGGGCGGGCCGAGCAGCAAGAGGCCGACCACCACGGCGTTCAACGCGCTGATCAGCACGGCCGCCGCGGCCACGTCTTTCGCGATCTTGGCCAGGGGGTGGCGACGGTGGGTGTACAGGTCGACCGCGCTCTCGATGGCCGTGTTCAGCATCTCCATCGTGATCACGAGCGAGCACACGGCGGCCAGCAGGGCCAGCTCACCGCGGGGCACACGAAGCCAGAGCGCCGCCGCCATCACCACGGCCCCGGCCACCACGTGGATGCGCATGTTCCGCTGCGTGCGAAGGCAGAAGTAGATGCCCGCAGCGGCGAAGCGAAAGCTCGCGAGCAGGTTCGCAGCCTTGAACCGCACGCCTAGCTCCGGGCCCGCGACGCCCGAGAGCGCGTGGGTGGCTCCTCGTCGCCGTACGCAATAGGCGGCACCCCCAGCGCCGCGAGCAGCTCCGCCTGCCGCCGCCACATCCGCGCCTTCCGCGCAGGCGTGTCGTGGTCTTCGCCCAACAGGTGCAGCAGGCCGTGCACCATCAGCAGGGCGAGTTCGGCCTCCACGTCGTGCCCTCGGGCCTCGGCCTGGCTGGCAGCCACATCCACCGCCACCACAACGTCACCGAGCAACCGCCCCCCGCCCGGCAGGGGCGGGCCCTCCGCCTCTTCAAGCGCGAAGGCCAGAACGTCCGTGGGCCGATCCACCCCCCGGTAGTCCCGGTTCAGGAAGTGCATGCCGTCTGCATCAACCCACGTGAGCGACCACTCGTCGTCCGCCAGCGAAAGTCCACACGCTTCGTGCAGAGCCTCCGCCCGCCGCTGCCAGGCCTCATCGTCGAGGGGCAACGCTTGCTCATTATTTAGGTAAACCGGCAACCTTGCGGCCTTTCAACTCGGTGTCAGCGCCGCCCCGAAGCTCCCGGAACACCTGGTCGGGATACTCGATGCGCTGGTGGAAGAGGCCAGACAGCACGCGGATGAAGGCCTGGGCGATCTTCTCGATCTCCTGCAGCGTGAGGGGGGCCTCCGAGAGCTCTCCGTCAGACAGGCGCTTGTCGACGATGCGGCGGACCATCGCCTCGATCTGCTCCGGCGTGGGGGTCTTGAGCGACCGACAGGCGGCCTCCACCCCGTCCGCCAGCATCACAATGCCCGTCTCTCGGGTCCTCGGCCTGGGGCCCGGGTAGCGGAAGTGCTCCTCCTGCACCTGCCGCACCCCCTCTGCCTGCACCGCCTGGTGATAGAAGAATGAGACCAGGCTGGTGCCGTGGTGGGTCGCGATGAAGTCCTGGATGATGGCAGGCAACCTGTGCTCCCGGGCCATCTCCAGCCCCTCCTTCACGTGGGCCGTGATCACCAGCGCCGACAGCCGAGGCGAGATCCGGTCGTGCTGGTTCGTCATCCCCAGCTGGTTCTCGACGAAGAAGTACGGCCGTTTGGTCTTGCCAATGTCATGGTAGTACGAGCCGACCCGGACGAGCAGGGCGTCCGCCCCGATGGCCTCCGCAGCTGCCTCGGCGAGGTTCCCAACCAGGATGGAGTGATGGTACGTGCCGGGCGCCTTCATCTGAAGCTCGCGGAGCAGCGGCTGACTCGGGTTGGCAAGCTCCAGCAGCTTGAAGGTGGTGGTGATCCCGAAGAGGTCCTCCACGAGGGGCAGGATGCCCACCACGAGGATGGCGGAACCGAGCCCTGCGCCGGCGGCCGCGATGGCGTGCAAACCCCACGTGGCCCAGGAGACGCCGGCCAGGCTGAACAGCGCGGCCACAGCCCAGGCGGCCACCAACGCTGAGACGAAGCCCGCCCGGAAGACGTCGTAGCGCTGCTGCACGCGGCTGACGGCATAGATAGCGACGGCCATGCTGAGCAGGGCCACGAGGGTGGACGTGCCGTCGTGCTCCGGAAACTGCGCCAGCAGGAGGCCCGTCGGCAGCGCGATGACCAGCGCCACCCGGCTGTTCACGAACACCGTGAGCAGCATGCCGCAGGCCACCAGGGGGCTGACGTAGGGGTCGAGCCGCAGGTTGCTCATGGCCCAAGCCAGCGCAAACGTGCCGACGACCACGAGGGTGATCAGGTACTGGTGCCGAATCGAGCCCACGACGTTGGCCTCAAACTGCCGCAGGTACCCCACCACGAGAGCGAGCGCGGTGCCCAGCACCATCAGGAGGCCCCCGACGGGAAGCCACTGGCCGAGAACGGCCGAGGCGATGAACCGGGGCTGAGCCAGCGCCACCATCCAGAGACAGAGCAGGCCGGCAAACAAAACGTTGAGCGCCTGGTGGGTCCCGGGCTGCAGCGCCATCGACTGCACGCGCGGGGGCACGAAGCGATGGGCTGCCTGGACGAGCTTGTCCGTCATCCGGGTGACCTCGCCTCCCAGGCCGCGTAGGCCTGGACGATGCGCCGCACCAGGTCGTGGCGCACCACGTCCTGGTCGTCGAACCGAACGAAGGCGACGTCCGGGACGCCCTGCAGCGTCTCTTCCACGTCATGCAACGCGGACCGCTTGCCCCGGGGGAGGTCGACCTGCGTGCGGTCTCCCGTCACGACGACACGGGAGCCGAACCCAATGCGGGTCAGGAACATCTTCATCTGCTCGGTGGTGGTGTTCTGGGCCTCATCGAGGATGATGAAGGCTTCAGACAGCGTCCTGCCACGCATGTAAGCCAGCGGCGCCACCTCGATCATACCCCTCTCGAGATAGCGGCTAACCCGCTCTCCCTCTAGCAACTCGTTCATCGCGTCGTAGAGCGGTCGGAAGTAAGGGTCAACCTTGGCCTGAAAGTCTCCGGGCAAGAACCCGAGGCTCTCGCCTGCCTCGACCGCGGGCCGCGTGAGGATGATCCGCGACACCCGCTTTTCGCGTAGGAACTGCGCCGCCAGGGCCGCCGCGAGGTAGGTCTTGCCGGTGCCCGCAGGGCCAATGCCGAAGGTGAGCGTGTGGCTGGCGATCGCCTCGACGTAAGCCCGCTGGTTGGCGGTGCGCGCACGAACGGGCTTGCCCCGGTGGGTGCGCGTCACGACGTCGTCCAGCCACCCCGCGACAGAGGCCGCAGAGTCCTCGGCCGAGAGGCCCCCTAGCATGCCCCGCAGCTCGTCGAGGCCGAGCAGTGAATCGGCTCGGGCGCGCAGCACGAGGCTTCGAATGAGGGATTCGGCGCGCTCGACAGCCTCAGGCAGGCCCCTCACGGACAGGCGCTCCCCGCGAACCCGAACGGCGACCCCGAAGGCTTGCTCGAGGCAGCCGAGGTTTTCCTCGTTCGCACCGGACAGCCAACGGGCTGCGTGGGGTTCCTCGAGAATGATGTCGAGTTCGATGGGTGCGTTGGGGGGCAAGGGTGAGGTGGGGATGGCGGCGGGTCCCAAAAAAAGTGACAGGACCGGAGGCCCTGTCACGATGGAAGCAAACGAACGTCCAGTGGACGCCGGCCTCAGCTGTGGCGCTTGCGCGCAGCCTCGGACTTCTTCTTCCGGCGAACGCTGGGCTTCTCGTAGCGCTCGCGACGCTTGATCTCCGAAAGAATGCCAGCCTTCTGGATCTTCTTCTTGAAGCGCTTCAGGGCACTCTCGATCGGCTCGTTTTCACCGACGCGGACTTCTGCCAAATGTACTCACCCCCCGTCGTGGAAGCTCGTAGCGGACACGGGCGACCGCACAGGCGGCCAGGCACCGTGCACTGACGCAACGGCCCTTCCAGTATACCCGAGCCTCACGCCGGGCGCAAATCCTGAGGCCGTGCGAGCAGACGCCTTGTCGAGCCCGGGCCTGGGCCGCGGAAGCCCCCCGGGTCGCCTGCAAACAGGGAGCTTCTTGGGCGGGAGGGCAGCGAGCAGAGAGCCTCCTTCCCGGCCTGATCCGGAAATATTTTTAACCACTGTTTAACCATGTCTTAGTTAAAATGACGCGTGTTCCACCAGTGCCCCCACGATAAGACCTTCAGTTGTGTCCCTTCGGAGGTGGAGCCCCATGTTCCCGATCTCACCCATCGGTCCCCGCCCGAGCCTGCCACCTGTCGGCGCCTCCGCGGCAGTCGATCCCGGCCGCGCGATCGTGCCGGCGCAGGCCGCCTCGACCGCGTTCACGCCGTCGGCCCCCGTCACGGCCTCGAACTACAACTGGAACTACGCCAACCCCAGGGAGCACATCTTCGATCACCCCTACGACGGCTGGGCGATGAACAAGGGCTTCGTTGGCCTGTTCCCACTCGGGTTCTGGACCAGGTTCGCGCCGATGCGCGGGCTGGCCTCCGCGATCACGAAGATCCCCGAGCAACGCCTCCACGCCTACGCCGTCCGCGAGAAGTTCATGCGGGTGCAGGGGATGCAACCGGACTACGCCCGCGTGCTCCAGCTGGCGTACTTCAACGCCACCCAGGGGCAGATGCCAATGCACCGCAACGCGCCGCTCTCCTGGCTCGGGCAGTACGGTGCTCCAGGGGGAGTCAACGACTGGGTGCTGCGCGGGCCGTTTATCCTGAGCATGCATACAACGGCCGTGCAGTATGGTCTTTCGACCTACCACACCCCCGCCGTGCCGGGGAACCGGGAACTCGAGGCCCTGGCCCAGCAGGCCATGATGATCGCCCCGCCGGTCATGCAGCCCGGGTACGGCGGTCCTGGAGCCGCGCCGCCTCCGCCGGGCTTCGGCGGCCCCGGGTACGCCCCGCCCCCGCCGGGATACGGCGGCATGCCGGGCTACGGGGCAGACCCGATCACCCAGATCGGTCAGCTGATCGGCGCCATCGGCAACCTTTTCCGCTGAACCCAGCTCCGCAGCACCGGGCTTGCCCGATCTGGACGGCGCGACGTATCGTCATGGGGCCGTGCAAGCCCCACCCTTGCGTCTGACGTCAAGAGCCTTCCGTTCCTTTGGGCTTCCCACCCTCCCGTGGAGCCTGACCGGGCTGGGCCTGCTCGCCTGGTGCCTGATGGGATCTGCCGCCCTGGGGCTACCCCCACCAGCCCGAGACGGCAGCCCGGTGCCGGGCCACCCTGGCGACGACGTCAGCATCGTCTACACGGGGTTGACCGGAGGCCTGACCCACGCCCGAACCGATTTCGCGCCGCTGTGGACGATGTTCGACACGTCGCTGAGCCCTCCCTTTCGGGCCGGTGGCTTCCGGGAGGACAACGTCTTCAGGCACGGTGACCGCCTCCTGTACACCGACCAGGGGCCCCTGACGCTGCGCGACCTGGAGCGTTTCCTCGAGGGGGGAGCTTGCACCTTCGGGCCCCCGGAACCAGTGCCGCTGGTGCTGACGGACGACGCCCTCGTGGTGGAGCTGGGGTCGGCTGGATGGGGGCTGCCCGCTTTCGGTGACCTTGTGGCGCGCGCGGGGCGCTTCCACACGACGCAGGGGCGGCGGGCACGCCGCCACCGCATCGTGAACGAGGCCGGGACCACCCTGTTCTTGGTCGACTCGGCGGGGGCCCCGCTGGATCCCTGCGCGCCACTTGCCGCCGTCGAGGAGTGGGAGATGGTACCCGCCGCCTCCGTCGACCTGACCCAGCTGGCCCCGGACGGCTCCCGGCGCGGCAGCAGGCTCCTCGCTGCGGCGCGCCCCCTGGGCCAGGGGCTTCGACGGAGCCTGCTGGTGCAGCGCTGGCGGGCGGCCACCCCGGGCCGCGCGCTATATGTCGACCTGGGCGATGCCCTGGAGCCCGGCGGCTCAGAGGGGGCGGTCGTGAGGCGCGGCTTCACGATGGCCCACCTCGGTGAGCTCGGCCTGGACGGCCTCGTGCCCGGGGAAACGGAGCTCGGGCTGGCCCGGGCGGAGTGGGCCAGGCTGGCTGCAACGGTGCCGCTGCTGGCGGCCAACGTCGAGCCCCTGGACGCCGCGGAACCCCGACCGGCCCCCGCGCTGACACGCTTGCTCGGCAAGGTCCGCGTTGCCGTGGTGGGCCTTGCCGACGACCGGACGTTCGAAGCCGCAGGGCTCGCGGGTGCCGGCGCCCGCTGGAAGGTCGGAGATCCCGTCGCGGTGGCCGTGCGCGAGCTGGCAAGGCTCAGGGAACTGCCTCTCGCGACCCGTCCGGAGCTGACCGTGATCGCAACCAACATCCGGGACGACCGGCTGCAGCTGCTGCGTCAGCTGGACGGGGCAGCGGCCGTGCTGGCCGACATGGATGGGTTGCCTGGCGAACTCGTCGAGGAGACGGTGTCGGTGTCAGGTGAGGCCCGCGCCAGGGGGCGAAAACCGCTTCTGGTGGTCCGCTCGAGCCCCTCCCGCGTGGGCAGGCTGACGGCGCACTTCTCACCTGACACCGGGGAGGGCAGGAATCTGCTGCGACTCCGCAACGAGGCCCAACTGGTCACCGACAAGCTACCGCAGGAGGCACGCTGGCGGCACGAGCTCAACGTCCTGGCGGACGCCCACCAGCGCAAACGACGCGAGCTTCTGCTTCCCGACCTCAGGGAGGTGGAGGTGGCCGGCGAGCGCCTCGCGGACCGCTTCGACACGGGTCGCTGGAACACGCTGGTGACCCAGGTCATGTGGAGCCAGACGGGGGCCGAGGTGACGGTCCTGCGCCGCATACCCCTGGATTACAAGGTGATCGGGCCCGTCAGTAGGTTGGCAGCAGAGCGCTGGCTGGAGGTGGAGGACCGCCTCGTCGACGTGGTGCTACCGGGGAAGGCCATCAAGGCCCTGGCCGCCACCGGGCAGGGCCTCTTGAGCTTTGCGGGCTACGACGCCGGCGCCGGCCAGGTCCTCGGCGGCCCCATCGGCGACGAGGAGCTGTACCGTGTGACGACCACGGACCTGACGATGCGACTGCCCCGGCTGCGCGAGCACTTCGAGGGGCGTCCGACCCGGGACCGCTGGGCCACGACGCCCGAGGGCTTCTGGCGGTCTGAAGCCACGGGGGCGCCAGTCACGCTCCGGGACCAGGTGGTCGATTCCCTCCGGGCGCTGAAGCAGCGCCACGGGGGCGCCTTCGACTCGGCCTACCGCGAGGACCTGCTGGCCTGGCTCGCCCCACGGCCGGCAGCAGGCCCCCCGCGCTGGAGCGTCCGGCTGGATGATGGAGAGCTGCTGACCAATGCCCTGCGCGGCGCAGAAGACCCCGCTTTTGCCCAGGTTCGCAACACCCGCGCGACCGCGCCGTCCACGCTCACCGTGGGCGGCCGCGGTCGCGTGGCGGTTCTTTACGACTCGCGGGACTGGGGGCTCGAGCAGAGGGCCCGCGGCATCTACAAGCGCAACACCCTGACCCGGGAGGGCACGGAGGTCGTCCAGGAGACGGACGACGAACTCGCCCTGACGTCGGAGGTGCGGCTGAAGCGCCTGGCGGCGCAGCTCCCGGTGGGGACGCTGACGCCCTTCGGCAGCGGCACCTACACCACGGAGTTCGTGCCTGACGTCTCCGACGGCGGGCCCAAGCCTCGACGCTCCGAGCTCGCCGCGATCGCCGGCCTGCTGTGGGCGCCGGGCGGCCCGGACCGCGACTGGCGCCTGGGCTTCGCCCTGAAGAACGACCTGGCCAACCCGGGCATGCTGGAGCCGGGGTTCTACGTCGCGGGCGGCTTCGAGCGCTCCCTGGCGCCCCTGTTGCCCGCCCGCTTCAAGTCAGGGGTGGAGGTGTTCCGGTTTGCCGCCACGCCCACCGACACGCCAGACCGCCTCGGGCTGGCAGCCACCCTCAACGCCGGCCTTGCCATCCCCCTTTGGGACAGGCTCACCTTGAACGTGGGGGCCGACTGGTTCGTGTTCAGCGGCAAGGTTCCCGACACCGACAGGCTGCGCGCGAGCGCCGACTTCCGCGTGGGGCTCGGCTACTCGCTGACCTGGAAGCCCCTGCACCGCATCTGGTTTTGACCCCCGCCCCCGTCGGAGCTGACACCATGACCCGCCACCTGCTACCGTTCTTCCTGGCCGCCACGGCCGCGGCCACGACGCCAGGCTGCGCCCTCTGGCAGGCTTATGTGCAACGCGCGGCGGTGCAGGAGGCCCGGCTGGCGCTTGAGGGCGTCCGGGTCGAGGGGCTGGACCTCGTGGGCATCACGGTGGCGGTGGCGGTGGCGGTGGAGAACCCGACGGACACCACCATGACCCTGGACCGCCTGGAGTGGTCACTCCTCGTCAACGACGCGGCGGCCGCGCGGGGCAGCTCGCAGGTGGCCCTGTCGGTCCCGCCGCGAGAGCAGCGGCCGCACACCCTGACGGTGCGCGTCGCTTACGCTGACCTCAGCACGCAGGTGCGCCAGCTGCTGCTCAGCGGCGGCGTGCGGGCCTGGCGCCTCGAGGGCACGGCCCACCTGGACACCCCGTTCGGCAGCTTCCGCTACCCGGTCCGCGCCGAGCGCCGGGAAGGCACCCACCCGTGAACCAGCCACCACGGCGGGGCCCAACATGGCAGGCTAGGCAGATGCCAGGCCCGTCCAGTAAACTGTCACGACCCGCCAGGAGGTCTCCCAGGTGAAGGCGCGCGTCCCGTTGCTGCTAATCGCCACCGTCGTCGCCCACACCCTGCCCGGCTGCGCGACGGTGGACCTCTATGAACCCGAGCGCGCGGCCCTCGCCGACGCCGAACGCGGGGAGCGTCTTTTCAAGTCCAACTGCGCGCGGACGTGCCACCCGGCCAACGCCTTCGAGGTCAAGAGCGTGAAGAACCGCCGGCAGCTTGTTAGCACAATCCGTACATACTATGAGCAGATTGCCGGCGACGAGCGGAACTACACGCGTCAAGACCTGTACGACCTGGCCCAGTACCTCGACCGGAAACACTACAGGCTGCCAGCCATCTCGGCCCAGGAAGCGCCCGCGAAGCCATGAAGTTCCTCTACGCCCTGCTCGTGTTCGTCCCGCTCACCGGCGTGGCTCACGGGCTTCACTGGGATCCCACGCTACAGTTCGTCGCCTCGCTGCTAGCCATCGTTCCCCTCGCGAAGCTCATGGGATCGGCCACGGAGGAGGTGGCCCTCCGCACCGGTCCAGGCATCGGTGGCCTGCTCAACGCGACGTTCGGCAACGCGACAGAGCTCATCATCGCGCTGTTCGCACTGAACGCGGGGCTCTACAAGATCGTGCAGGCGTCCATCACGGGCTCCATCATCGGCAACATCCTGTTCGTCCTGGGCCTCGCCATCTTCGCCGGCGGCCTGCGTTACCCCTCCTTGCACTTCAACCGCACGGTCGCGGGGCTCAACACCTCGCTGCTGATGCTTGCCGTGGTGGGGTTGCTGGTGCCCGCGGCCTACGAGTGGCATATGAAGCACCTCGGCGTGGCGGCCGGCCCCAAGGTCTGGCAGTTCTCGGCCCTCGTCGCCGTCGTGCTCATCTTGGTGTACGTCGCAAACCTCGTGTTCGCCCTCCGCACCCACGCCGACCTGTACGCCGGCGGGGAGGGCCAGCACGACGAGCACGAAACGCCCACGTGGTCGATGCCCCTGGCGGTGGGGGTATTGCTGGGCTCCACCGTGCTGGTCGCGCTGATGTCGGAGGTCCTGGTGGGCTCGATCGAGCACGTGACGAAGAGCTGGGGCCTCCCCGAGTTGTTCATCGGTGTGATCCTCGTGCCGATCGTGGGCAACGCGGCGGAGCACATGACGGCCGTGACGGTCGCGATGAAGAACAAGATGGACCTCTCGCTGGGCATCGCGATCGGCTCCACCACCCAGATCGCGCTGCTGATCGCCCCGGTGCTGGTGCTGGCGGGGTGGGCGATGGGCAAGCCGCTGACGCTGTCGTTCGACGTTTTCGAGGTGGTCTCGGTCATGATGGCGGTGGCCGTTGTGAACTTCATCGTGCTCGATGGAGAGTCCAACTGGCTCGAGGGGCTGATGCTTCTGGCGACCTACGGCATCCTGGCCGTGGCGTTCCTGCTCCACTGAGCCAGATGTGAACTTTGGTTAAGCAGCCTGACCGGGCATGACGGCGGGGTATAAGGGGCTGGTCTGCCCGCTCCGGAGTCCCCCGCTTGCCGATCGCGCTACGCCACGAACACCCCTGGGACGTCTCCCCCTACGAGGCGCAACAGCTTCAGAGGAGCCTTCAGGCACACGTCCGCCAGCTCGAAGCTGACGCGCAGCCGGCCACCATCGCAGGCGTGGAGGTGGCCCATTCCAGGTTCAACGACACGCTCGTGGCGGCAGTCTCGGTGCTTCGCTACCCTGACCTCACCGTGATAGAGGAAGTCACGGCGGAGTACTCGGCCACCTTCCCCTTCATCCCAGGGCTCCTTTCCTTCCGGGAGGTGCCGGCCATCCTGGCGGCCCTCGAGCAACTCAGCGCGCTGCCAGACGCCCTCCTGGTCGATGGCCCTGGCGTCGCGCACCCCCATGGCCTGGGGGTCGCGTCCCACCTCGGCGTGGTCCTGGACCGTCCGACGATCGGGTGCTCTCGCAGCGCCCTGGTGGGGAGCTACGTGGAGCCCGAGGTGTCCGCAGGCTCGCACTCCGCACTGGTCTGGCAGGGCGAACTCATCGGCACGGTGTTTCGCTCCAAGAACCGCGTGGCCCCACTGTTCGTTTCCGTCGGCCACCGCGTCACGCGCCAGTCCGCCCTCGACATGGTCATCGCTTGTTGCAAAGGCTACAGGCTGCCGGAGCCCACGCGCCGGGCCCACGTCCGGCTGACGGCGGCCCGCAGCGCCCTCAAATCGGAAGGCGTGGCCAACGGGCCCTCGTGACAGCCAGGCGCAGCGTTTCAGCCACGAGCCGGGACGCGGGGCGGGGGAGCCTCCGTCATGGTAAACTTTCGGGCCGGGCCGCTCCCCGTAGCCGCCCCGCCATGTTGCCATGGAGTGACCGATGCCCTTCGCCGACCCAGCCGTGCATGTTCGCCGCCTGCGCCTTGGCCTCGCGTGTACGCTTGGCAGCGCCTGGATGATGGGCTGCGGGGGATCGCCGACCGGCGTTGCCGGCCAGGGTGCCGCCAACCTGCCGCCGCAGACCAACCCGGGCATCATCGACAAGGACAAGGGCAAGAAGGGCAGCGAAGCGGACGGGCCGCGACGCAACCTCAAAGGGGTCCTGACGGACGCCCTCACGGGCGAGCCCATCGAACGGGCCCTCGTGGTGGTCGAGGGGCTCCAGACCACCGTGTCCTCCACGCCGATTCCGGCAGCTCCGTCACCGACGCGCGACGAACTCGACACGGACGACCCGGTCGGCGGTGGCGGCGGCCCCCAGGCCCCGGTGCAGCTGGCTCAGGCGGACAACCCCGTGATCCCTGCCGCCGAGACCACCGTGAGGCCTTCCGGCAGCCCGTCAACCTCGGCCTCGCCCCGTCCCGGCGGCCTCCTCGGCTCACCCGGCCCAGCCTCGCCCTCCCCCGGCTTGGCGGCATCCGCCTCCCCGACTGGAACGGGCTCCCCTTCGCCAGCCACCAGCGCCAGCCCGGGCGCCCCCACGGCCGGCCCGACGCCCCTGCCAGTCACTACGTATCGTGCAGACTCCCAGGGGCGATTCGAGCTCAAGAGCATTCCCGAAGGCACTTACAACCTCACGTTCTGGGCGCCTGGCTACCAGGCCATTACCTACCAGGGGGCCCTCCAGCCCGAGTTCGAGGTGCAGCTGCGCCCATTGGAGCCTGACACCAAGAAGTTCCACGCGCTCAAGGGCGTGGTCCGGCAAGCCAGCGATGCGCCGGCCCCCGGCGTGCCCGTCGAGATTTCTTCCATGACGGGCAAGCTGGCCGGTCAGCGGGAAGAGACGGATGCCCAGGGCAACTTCACGATGGCGGGCGTGCCCTCTGGAAACTACGCGGCAGCAGCCTGGACCACCAACATGGAGGGCGAGGTCGCAACGTTTGCGATGGTCCGAGAGGTGCCCGTCGCCCTGGGACGCGAGCGCCGCACGGTCTCCCCGACGCTGCGCCTGCTGGCTGTCACCGCGCCTCTGCTCTACGCGGGCAGTGTGACAGGCTCCGCCAAGGAGAGCGAGATCAAGGCCGCGCTGGCGGCCAAGAAGCCCGTGCCGGGGGTGAGGCCGAACCGCGTCAGCGCCGGCATCCGGGTGGGAGACGGTGAGATCCCGCTGGTCAGCGTGCCTGTCGGGGCAGACGGCTACTTCCGCCTGCGGCTGCCCACGCTGCCCGAAGGGGCGACCTACCACCTCACGGCCTCTGGCCAGAGCGAGGCCGGCCAGACCAGCCACCGCCATCTCTATGACCTCGAAGGCCCCGACCCCAAGCTGAACCTTGCGCTTCCGGGCGCACCTGAGAGCGTGCGGCTGGACGACCGCTCCAAGCACCCGCATTTCTCGTGGGAGGCGGTGGGCTCGGACGTGACGGCCTACAGGCTCTCCGTGGAGCGACTCGGCGACGACGGCGACACGCTTTGGGAGGCCTGGACGACGGGCACAGCCGTGCACCTGCCCAACAGCAAGGAGCTCCCTTTCCTTCGGGAAGGCGAGAGCTACCGCTACACCCTGGCTGCCGTGAAGCTGGTGGACGACAAGAAGTTCGAGCTCTCGAACCTCGCCGATCGCCCCTGGGAGACGAGCGCGCTCACCCGGCCGCAGACCTTCGAGGTCGTGCGACAGAAGGCAGGCGCGTCGGGGAAACCCACGAGCACCCCGAGCAACGTGAAGCCGCTGGCCGCCACGCCCTCCCCCCGAGCCACCCGAGGGGTTACCTCGCCGTCTCCGACCCCCTCGGGCAAACCCACGCCCAAGAGCCCTCGCATCAAGCCCTTCGAAAAGCCGTGACCGCGGAGTGGCTCCTCGACGCCCGGCGCGTCGTGGTTCTCGACCTGGAGACGACAGGGCTCGACCCTCACGGCGACAGCATCCTGGAGATCGCAGCGATCCGACTTGAGGAAGGGGAGGAGGTCGGACGCCTCGAGACCCTCGTCAACCCGGGCGCCGGTGTCGTCATTCCAGAGGCCAGCCGCGCCATTCACGGCATCGATGCGGACATGGTCGCCGAGGCCCCTGCCGTCGCCGAGGCCCTGGCCACCCTGCGGTCGTTCGTGGCAGACGCCCCGATCGTCGCGCACCACGCCCTTTTCGACCTCGCCTTCCTGAACCGTGCGGCGGCCCTGACTGGCCAACCGCGCTTCGACGGTCCCGTGATCGACACGCTGGAGGTGGCGCGGGAGGTGTTTCCCGAGCAGCGCTCGCACAAGCTCGAGGCGCTTTGCCAGTTGCTGGGCCGCCCCGCCGAGGGTTTTCACAGGGCAGGCCTCGATGCCTCGCACCTCGCGGCGATCTACCCGCTCCTGCGGGATCGGTGGCTGGCCCATCGGGCCTGGCAGGAGGCTCAGTTCCGCTGCATCGACGAGGTCGCGCAGCGCTACGACCACGTGACGCGCTTGCAGGAGTCCCTGCAACTCGAGGCCAACAGGCTGAAGCGCACGCTGACGCTCTTCCTCGAGCGTCAGCCGGAGGGCCTGCTGCCGCTGCCAGACGGCGCGCTGCTGGCGTTGCAGGCCCGTGAGCGCTACGAGTACGACCAGGCCGCGGTATCTACCCTGCTCGCTGCCTGGGGCCTCGAGGACCAACTGCTGAAGCCGGACCGCCAACGTCTGGAGCGCTGGCTCCATCAGGGGAGGTTCTCGGAGGGGCAGCGGCAGGCGCTCGAGGCCGCTCGGGTTCCCCTGGCCCCCCAGGCCCGGCTGGTCCGACTGCCGCGGGCTCAGGGCGCAGAGGCGCAAGAGGGCACAGTGCAAAGGAGCGACGCATGAGCGAGCCCGAAATTCCGGAGCGCGGCATCACCCGCGAGGACGTGTTCAGGGGGAAAATCGTCAACGTTCGGGTGGACACGGTGGTGCTGCCAGATGGCCGCACCACGCAGCGCGAGGTGGTTGACCACCCTGGGGCGGTGGCCGTGATAGCGCGCGACGCCGACGGCCGCCTGCTGCTCGTGCGACAGTTCCGGTATGCCGTCGGCGCCTCGTCGCTGGAGCTGCCAGCCGGTTGCCTCGACCGGGCCGGAGAGGGCCTCGAGGCCGCGGCTCGGCGCGAGCTGGCCGAGGAGACGGGCCACAGCGCTGGTGACTGGACGTACCTCGGCAGGTTCCACTCGTCGCCAGGCATCCTCGCCGAGACCATGCACCTGTGGTTGGCAGAGGCGCTGACGCCCGGGGCTCCCTCGCCCGAGGACGACGAGTTCGTGACGGTCGAGACCGTCACCTTGCCCGAGGCGCTCGAGTACGTCCGCCTGGGCAGGATTCACGACGCCAAGACAATCGTGGGGCTGCTCTGGCTCGCCCAGTTTGGGGGCACCACCGGCCAGACCCTGCCGCCAACGTCGGACATCACCGCGAGCGAGCTCGGCTGATGGGCCGTTCGCACCTGCCCCTGCGGCTCCTGCTGCTGGCCTGGCTGGCCCTCGCCTCGGCGGGTTGCAAGCTGCCGTACCGCACCCTGGCTCAGGTGCTGGTGGTGCCCTATGCCAGCCTCGAAGCGGAGGGCAACACCGTTGGGAGCCAGTGCCTGCGAGCCCCCAGCATCGCCCTCGCCGTGCCCCCTGAGGCCGCCCAGCTGCAGGTCCGGGCGGCGATCCTTCGCCTAGAGGTTAAGAACGAGGGGCCCGCGCGCCTCGTGATGGTCCCGCACCTCACGCCGAGGGGCGAGGACCCCTACGCCCAGGCAAGCCTGGGGGGGGCGGAGCCCATCGAGCTCGCCGGACTCGGCTCCCAGGCGGAGCGCAGCTACCCGCTCTCAGCGGCCATGTTCAAGACGGAGGCCTGGTCATTCGGGCTGCGCGTCACCTCTCCGGAGGCCCTGCCGGCGGCCCCACGCGCCTCGGACCACCGGCTAGAGGTCCGGTGGCGGGTCGACGTGGACGCGAGCCTGCTCTGAGCCCCGCCCGTGACGGCCCCGCACATCGTCTTTCTGGATCGCGCCACCCTGCCAGTCCCGATGCGCAGGCCGTCGTTCTCGCACACGTGGGAGGAGTTCCCCCACACCACGGCAGACGCGGTCGCCCATCGGCTGCAGAGGGCCACCATCGCGATCCTCAACAAGGTCCCTCTGACGGCCGCCACCCTGGCCGCTTGTCCCTCACTGAAGCTGGTGGGGATCGCCGCGACGGGGACGGACGTGGTGGACGTCGCCGCTTGCGCCGCCGCCGGGGTCTCCGTGGTGAACGTGCGGGGCTATGCGGGGGGGGCCGTGGCCGAGCACGTGTTCACACTGATGCTGGCCCTCCGACGCAGCCTGTTCGCCTACCAGGCAGCCGCCACTGACGGGACCTGGCCGGGGGGCCGCACGTTCTGCGTGCACGGGCCTCCGATCGAGGATCTGGAGGGCTCTACGCTGGGAATACTAGGCCTGGGCGTGCTTGCACAGAGCGTGATATACCGGGCGCAGGCCTTCGGCATGCACGTGCTGGTTGCCGAGCGCCGGGGCGCGCCTGCGGTGCGCCCCGGGCGGACGCCCTTCGAGGAGGTCCTCGCGACCGCCGACGTGCTGAGCCTGCACTGTCCCCTGACGCCGGAGACGCGGCACCTCATCGACGCCGAGGCGCTCGCCCGGATGAAGGCGAGCGCGCTCCTGATCAACACCGCACGCGGGGCCCTGGTCGACGCCACGGCCCTGCTCGAGGCCCTGGGCTCAGGGCGGTTGGGCGGTGCAGGCATCGACGTGCTGGACTGCGAGCCCCCCCCCACGGACCATCCCCTGCTTCGCAGCCGAGACCCGAGGCTCCTCGTCACGCCCCACGTGGCCTGGGCCAGTGCTCAGAGCATGGGGCGCTTGGGGGAACAGCTGGTGGACCTGCTGGAGGCCTGGCACCAGGGGAAACCGCGGAACCTGGTCACGCCGACTTGAGGTCTCGCCAGCTCAAAGCAGGAACGCCCCGGAGCCTCCCTTGGGAGCTCCGGGGCGTGACGCTTTCGCTGCGTGAGGCGCGCCGGCGTCGTCAGACCGTCGCAGTCAGCGCCGCAGCGGCCTGACGAAGCGCATCGGCCTTGTCGAGGCGCTCCCACGGCACGTCCACATCCGTGCGGCCGAAGTGACCATAGGCGGCCACTTGCTTGTAAAGCGGGCGTCGCAGATCCAGCATCCGGATGATGCCGGCCGGGCGCAGGTCGAAGTGCTCGGCCACGAGCCGCTCGATCTGCTCATCGGGCACAGCGCCGGTGCCGTAGGTGTCGACGAAGATCGAGGTCGGGCGCGCGACGCCGATGGCGTAGGAGAGCTGAATCTCGACCTGCTTGGCGAGCCCGGCGGCCACGATGTTCTTCGCGACGTACCGCGCCGCGTAGGCGGCAGAGCGGTCGACCTTCGTGGGATCCTTGCCGCTGAACGCCCCGCCGCCGTGGCGGGCGTAGCCCCCGTAGGTGTCGACGATGATCTTGCGCCCCGTGAGGCCAGCATCGCCCTGGGGCCCACCGACGACAAACCGGCCGGAGGGGTTGATGAAGAAGCGCGTGTCGGCCGCAACCAGTTCGCCGGGAAGGACCGGGTCAAGCACGAGCGCCCGGAGGTCAGCCTCGATCTGCCCCTGCTCGACCGAGGGATCGTGCTGGGTCGAGATCACGACGGTGTCGATGCGCACGGGACGGCCGCCCTCGTACTCGACCGTGACCTGGGTCTTGCCGTCGGGCCGGAGGTACGAGAGGCCACCCTCCTTGCGGGCCCACGTCAACCTGCGGGCGAGCTGGTGCGCCAGCGTGATGGGGAGGGGCATAAGCTCGGGCGTCTCGTCGCAGGCGAAGCCGAACATCAGGCCCTGGTCACCCGCCCCGATCTCGTCGATGCGCTTCTCGATCTCGGCCTCGGAAAGCCCGGAAGTCCGGAGTTCGAAGCTCCGGTCAACGGCCGCTGCAATGTCCGGGGACTGCTCATCGATGGCCGTCAGCACGGCACAGGTCTCGGCGTCGAAGCCGAACTTGGCCCGCGTGTAGCCGATGCCCCGCACGGTCTCGCGAACCAAACGGGGGATGTCGACGTAGCACTGGGTGGTGATCTCACCTGCCACCAGCACAAGGCCCGTGGTCACGCTCGTCTCGCAGGCCACGCGGGCCAGCGGATCCTGTGTGAGGATCGCATCCAGCACCGCGTCCGAGATCTGGTCGCAGATCTTGTCGGGATGGCCTTCCGTCACCGACTCGGAGGTGAACAGATGGCGGCGGGTGGGGGTTGGCACAGACAGGGTCCTCCAGCACAGTTGGGAGATTGTGGCCGACGCTGAAGCCCCTTCGCTGCCCGAGCGGTGCACGGTGGCAGGTGAGGTGTCCGATGGCAACCGGACACCCGGAGGCCAGCGGCGCCAGCAGCAGCGTTCAACGTAACACACGCCGGGAATGCCGTCAAACTGCCCTTCCTGGCGTCTGACAGCCGTCGCGGACGGTGCTGCAAGCAGGCGCCCGATGGCCCCGCCGAAGGCCACGTCCACGACAGGCTTGGCTGCGACCAGCGGGCCTCCGCCGGGGGGCGCAATGACGGCGCCAGGAAGGCCGTTCCGCAACATAGCCCGGCAAGCGGTTTTCGGACGGGTGGTGGCCTGGCGACCAAAAAACTGCACGCAGCGTGATGTCCCCGCCGCCAAAGCGGGATGCCTCAGCCGGCCCCCGGGAAGCTCTGCGTCGTGATGCTCTGGAACTTGGTGAGGTTCTTCTCGAAGAAGAGCTCCACGTGACCCACCGGGCCGTTGCGGTGCTTCGCGATGATGACCTCGGCAGTGGACTTCTTGTCGGTGTCCGGGTTGTAGTACTCGTCCCGGTAGATGAACATCACGATGTCCGCATCCTGCTCGATGCTGCCGCTCTCGCGCAGGTCGGACAGCATCGGGCGCTTGTTCGGGCGGCTCTCGACCGCGCGGCTGAGCTGCGACAGGGCCACCACCGGAACGCGCAGCTCCCGCGCCAGTTGCTTCAGGCCGCGCGAGATGGCGCCCATCGCCGCAGCGCGGTTGTCGTCCTTCGTGGAGGCCGTGCCAGACGACATCAGCTGCAAGTAGTCCACCATGATGAGGCCCAGCTCGCCCGTCTCAGCCATCACGCGCCGGGCCGTGGAGCGAAGCTCCGCGACGGTGAGCGCGCCGGCATCGTGGATGAAAATGGGGGTCTCGGACAGGAGGCCGATGGCCTGCACCAGCTTCGCCCAGTCCGGCTCGGCGAGGAAGCCCGTGCGCAGCCGGTGGGAGTCGATGCCGGCCTCCGCACACAGCAGGCGCTGCACAAGCTGCTCCTTGCCCATCTCCAGCGAGTAGATCAACACGGGCTTGTTGGTCTCGACCGCCACGTTGCGGCAGAAGTTCAGGGCCAGGCTGGTCTTGCCCATCGCGGGGCGCGCGGCGAGGATCAGCAGGTCGCTCGGCTGGAAGCCGTTGAGCATCCCGTCCAGGTCGTAAAAGCCCGTGGGGTTGCCCAGCAGCGTGTGCTTGTCGTGGTAGCGGGTCTCGATGGTCTCGAAGGTCTCGTTGATGACGTCCTTGATCGGCGTCATCGCGCCCGTCTGCCGCCGCTGCCCCACCTCCAGGATGGACCGCTCCGCGCTGTCCAGAATGGTCTCGACGTCCTCTTCCTCGGCGAACGCTCCGGCGACGATCTCCGTCCCCACGCGAATCAGCTGCCGCAGCACGGCCTTGTCGGCGACGATCTTGCCATAGTACTCCGCGTGCGCGGTGGTGGGGATCGAGGCCGCAAGATCGACGAGGTAGCCATAGCCACCCACGTCCTCGAGGCGCGTGCCCAGCTCATCACGCAGCGTGATGAGATCGACGGGCTCGCCCCGCTCGTAGAGCGCCCGCACGCCCTCGAAGATGAGGCCGTGGGCCTGCCGGTAGAAGCTCTCCGGCGTGAGCACCTGCGAGACGCGCGCGATGGCTTCCCGATCGACCATCATGGCCGCCAGGACGGCCTGCTCAGCCTCCAGGTTGTGCGGGGGAACCCGCTCGATGACGTCCTTCATGGGCTAGACCCCGCGGCGTGAGACCCTCGACGGGCCGGACGCCTCAGGCCTCTTCCTGGACCGACACGGACATCTTGGCCACGACGGTGGGGTGCAGCTTCACCGCGAACGGGTGGGTGCCGAGCGTCTTGATGTGCTCGGGCAGATCGATCTTCCGCTTGTCCACCTCGAGCCCCGTCTGCAGTTGGATGGCGTGGGCGAGTTCCTTGGCGGTGATCGTCCCGTAAAGCCGCCCCATCTCGCCCACCTTGTGGCGCACCACGATCTTGGCGGCCTCGAGCTGCTTGGCCGTGTCCTGAGCCTGCGCCTTCAGGCGCTCCTCGCGACGCTGCTCGGCCTTCTTGCGCTCCTCGACCTGCTTGAGCGCCGCCGGCGTCGCCTCGGTCGCGAGCTGGCGGGGAAACAGGAAGTTGCGGGCATAGCCCTCGGTCACGTCCACGAGGGCTCCGGCCTTGCCGAGATCCTTCACGTCCTTGTTCAAAATGACCTTCACGGGGTTCCTCCCTCAAACGGCTACGGCCCACGGGCGGCCAGATTATACAACGTTCCGGGGCCAGCCCGTCGCCTTCCACCCTCGGTTGGGGTAGGCTTTAGCGACCCCCGAGGAGGACCCCATGCTCACCACCGTCACAGGCCTGATGATCCTCACGTCCCTGGTCAGCATCGCCGCCAACCGCAGCCAGTGGGATGCCTACCAGCAGGGCAAGCTGACGCGCGGACAGATCGTGAACCGCATCACGACCACGGTGTTCGTGGTGCTCGGCACCTTGGCGTTGCTGATCGCCAAAATGTCAGGGCTGTGAGGGCGCAGCGGCGTCGACGAACGTAAACCCCAGGCCACCTTCCTGGTTGGCGACCTGAATCTCGAGGCGCCGTTCGGTGAAGAGGAACCGCTCAGCCGTCCAGAAGTTGCTCGTGCTGGCCTGGCCCCGGATCCGGTAGACCTCGGCGGCGCGTTCCTCTCCCTGGTCGCCCTGGAACTTCCCGTCGGCGTTCACGTCGTTCCACGCCAGCACGACGTAGGTTCCCTCGGCCGTGTCGTTGCCCGGCAGGATGGTCAAGGAGAAGGCGTTGTTGCTGGGCACCTCGACCTTGTCGAACTCCACCGTGCGACGCTCGGTGAGGTTGAAGTCCGTCTTGCCGCGGGTCTGCCCCTCGTTCGGCACCTCGATCCAGGCGAGGTAGCCCACCCGAGCGGCCGGGGGCGCGTTCTTGAGCGTGCCCGACGTGGAGAGCGGACGCAGCACCCGTTGCGCGAAGTAGCCCAGCGTGAGGGCCCCCGCGTTGCACCCGGTGAGGAGCAGCGAGGTCGCCAGAACCAAGACGGCCGGTTTCAGAAACAAGGGAGTGCCACCCTTTCTCAGCACGAGGCGAAGCCCGAAGGGCCTTCAGCGTACCACACGGCAGCACGCGCGTGTGTGACGCGAAACGGCCCCCCCCAGAGGAGCGGGCCGCCGTCTGTGGCCGCGCGAGCGGCGCTCAGAAAGAAGACGCCGGGTTGGCACCGGGGACGGCTGCGCCGCCTGGCCCGTACGAGTACGGCACAGCAGAGGTGCCCCCCATCCCGGCGCCGGCGTTGTTGGTGATCCCCCGCCAGTCGAAGGTGCGGTGGAGGATGGCCCCGCTCTCGCCCACCACGAACCCCTCGCCCTGCGGCAGGAGGTCGATGGCGTAGAAGGCCCCGCTGATGTTGCCCGAGAAGAAGTTGGTGTCGGGCTTCAGGACACCATTGACGTTGGCGAGCAGGTTGCCGAACACGGAGCGCGGGTTGCGCTCGAAGGCCCAGTCCCGCTGACGCACCTGGCCCAGCGCCCAGCCCTCGGTGCCCGAGATCATCTCGATGTCGTTGAGGGGCACCTGGTCGAGGCCCTCGACGGAGGCGTCGAAGCTCCCGTTCACCCACCCGTCGCGCTTGGGGTCGTATTGCAAGAAGATGCCCCGCGGGTTGATCAACAGGCTGTCGCGAACGCCGACGGCGTAGCCCTGGGTCTCGCTGAGCATCTTCACGGCCGTCAGCTCCTGGCTGTTGGTCAGGGAGACGGTGCCCCGGTTGTCCCACAGGCTCTTCTTGCTCCAGCTGCCGTTCTGGAACTTCAAGATCAGCGGCATCGTGGCCACGCCGCTCGCCTTGCCCACGGCCCAGCCGCTGCGCGACGAGGTCATGTGGACGTCGTTCAGGCGGCCACCGGCCGGGGCAGCGGCTTGCTTCCAGCTGGTCCCGTCCCAGTGGAGGAGCAGGGCGTCTCCATCGGCCTCGCCGACGGCCCAGGCGTCCCGCTCGTTGACCACGCTGATCGCGTGCAGGGCGCCCTCGGAGACGGGCAGCGAGGCAGCCCGCCAGGCCTGGCCGTCCCACCGCGCTGCGAAGGGAACCTTCCCGCCGCCGCGGTGGCCCACGACCCAGCCGAGCGAGCTGTTCGCGAAACCGATGCCGCGGACCGTGGCATCGCTCTGGCGGAAGGAGGGCTCCGGGCGCCAGGCGCCGTTGAGGTAGTGCAGGAGCGTCCCGCCCTCGCCGCCGGCCCACGCCTCGAACCGGCTCACCATCTTGACGGCGCGAAGGTTCGCCCCGGTGGGGGACAGGACCTGCTGCCACGCATAGCGGGCCGGCTCGATCTGAACCGTCGCCTCGGCGGCCAGCGGCCCGATCTGCGCCACCACCTTGACGGTGCCGGCTGCCAGCGGCATCAGGACGCCCTGCCGATCAACCTGCCCGAGCTCGAGGTTGGACAGGGTCCAGCTCACGAGACGCGGATCGTTGTATACCTTGTTGTCGGAGCCCTTGACCACGACCTGGAAGCCCAGCGACTGGCCCACGCGGGCCACGGCCTGGCCCGGCTCGAGCTGGAGGCCGCGGGCCTCGACGCCGGGCGGCAGCACGGGCACGGCCTCTTGCCGGATCAGGCGGGAGCCTCCGGTGTAGTCAGTGGTGTACGGCGTCACCGGCAGGGGCTGGTACATCGGCGAGTAGCCGCAGGCGCTGGCCGCCAGGGCGGCGGCCAACGTCGAAGCGCGCTGAAGAAAAAGCTTGGAGGACATCACCTTGCACCTCGGGACAACCGTTAAAAAGCTGTGCGTGGCACCGAGGGTTTTATGGCGGGAAGCCACCTGAACCTGACGTTAAGCTTTGAGAAAATGGCGCTTAATCGCGACCGGAAAGGTCCACCGCCGTGGGCTTGCCCCCGCCCTGCCCTCACCGCGCGCAAGTCGGGCCGGGTTGCCGTGCCGCTGATCACGAAGCGGCCACCACCTGATACAACTGTGGCGTGTCCGGGGTATGATACCACCGGCATGTGGTGACATATGCCCTTGCTCAGCGAAGGGGATGCGCGTCGGCCCAGGATGAGGCCAGCAACGTCATCCACGGCCCGGGATGGACCCCTGGCATCGCGGCGGTACCGGTCGGCCAGCCAGGCCGCGCCGTTCTCCGAAAGGAAGGATCCCATGCAAGCGAACAACATCTCAGCCTCGAATCGCGTGCGACTCGACCAGCTTGAGCCCCTTTCGCCGCAAAGGCCAATGGCCCCACCGGCGCCTCCGCCTGAAGGCCGCGCGGCCCCGGCCCAGGCCCCTTCGCTGGCTCAGGGACCCGCCTCGGCCTTCGCACGCGACCTCGATGAGTCCTTCCGCTCGCTCCGAACCCGCCTCGACGAGGCGCCGCTCGGGGGTGGCTTCAGTTTCAGGCCGCCGGCGCTGGAGGTTCGCACCGACGTCCTGCGCATTCAGCCCATCGAGATGTCGGGACCGAGCCCGCAGCAAGCCGCTCAAAGTAGGCCTCTGCCGCCGGGCGGCATGGACGACGTACGCCTCCAGCCGCCAGCGGGCGCGGTCTCCGGGGCGGTGCCAGCCGGGCCCGAGGCGTTCCGCATTCAACCTGAGGGGACGGAGGGCAGCCAGCCAGCCCCCTCCCGAGACGAGGCGGTCCGCCTCCAGCCCCCCGCGGACAGGTTCGGCCAGATGCCGCCCTCCCGGGAGGCGCTGTTCCGCATCCAGCCCCTCGAGGAGGAGCCCGCGGAGGAGCGGGAGGCCCCCAGCGTGAACCGGACGCAGCGGCCCATGTCGGAGGGCCTTGCGGGCCCCGCCCCGGGGGCGCGCTCGATGACCGGGCAGCAAGACGGCGAGGTCGCCCCGGAGGACGAACCCGGTGGTGCGGCCACCCCTCGCCCGGCGCAACTCGAGGATGCGCCACTCGGCACCCTGGCCGGGGCGACCTCGGTTCAGGCCCCCGGCGGGCGCTTCCAGCTCGACGTCAACGGTCAGACGCTCACCTTCAGGGCCGAGCAGCCGCTTGGCGACCTGGTCTCCCGCCTCTCCGGGCCTGGCACTGGCGCCCAGGCCTCCCTCGACCCGCGCGGCCAGCTGGCCGTGAGGAGCACGGGCGCAGAAGAGCTCTCGATCACCGACCGGCGCGGCAACCTGGCCGGCGGCCTGGGCATCGAGGTCACGCCGTCAGAAAACACCAACGCCGCGCTGACCCGAGACCTGCAGGATTTCGCGAGCGGCCTCAGCCGTGCCATCAACCTGATCGAGACCGAGATCGGGCAGGGGGCCGAGTCCGAGCTTCAAGGCGTCCTGCGGGACCTCGAAGGAGCCCTCAACAGCCTCTTCACGCCCTCCATTGACGGCAGCCTGCAGAGCCTCGGGGACCTGGGGTTCCGCCGAGAGGGCGGAGAGGTCGTCGTCGACCAGGCCCGCCTACAGGCGCTGGTCTCGGCCCGCCCCGACGAGGTCAACCGGGTGGTGGGCGCCGTCGGCGACAACGCGCAGCCCATCTTGCAAAGCGGGGAGCGCGTTGCGCAGACCCTCGACACCGCCCTGCCGGAGGCCCGCAGGGCCGGCCAGGACGCCCGGGTGCGCGCTGAGGTGGTGCGCCTGCAGGTCAGGCAGCAGACCCTCACGCTCGACCGGGTGGCCGCCGAGGGCCTGCGCCAGCGCGTGGCCCGGCAGTCCGAGGCCCTCGGACGCATCGCCGAGTCGCTGGCGGCGCAGGTGCCAAGCGGCCTGCCGTCACCTTCCGAGGAAGCTTTGCAGTTCACCCGCACCCTGCCGGAGACGCGGCCGCGCCCCCGGCCGGTCTCCTCCTACCGCCTCCCCGTGCCCAACGCAGCCCGGGGCGGGATTGTGGGGCCAGGCACCTGAGCCCCCGACGCGCTGGGGTATGATGTCGGCATGACCTCACCTGACGACCGCGCCGAAGGCGCCCAACCTCGCAAGCCCTACGACAAACCGCGCCTCGAGTCCCACCGGGTGTTCGAGGTGTCGCTCTCGTGCGTGAAGATCCCGGGTGCGCCCAGTTGCGCGTGGAACGTCACGAGAGTTCGGAGTTGACCACCGCCGGCGCAGCCCGGTTGGTCGTCGTCGCAGGGGTTCGGCTCCGGGTGGAGCTTCCGGCCGAGGCCTGGTGGCCGGCCGTGGAAGAGAGACTCGGCGCCTTCGTGGTCGCCGACACCGGGGGCCATACCGACGGCGACATGCGCCTGGTGCTCACGCCCGGCGGTCCCGTGCTGTCCGAACCGGAGCCGCGGCTCTATCAGGATGCCACCGGGCAGCACCTGGCCTTCGACCAGTTCCATGGCGTGGTCGGGCTGACGGGCCGGGCAGTGCTGAGCCTGAGCGAAAGCGGCCCGATGGCCCGTGACGCCACCTACGTCATGGCGTTGGACAGCCTGCTGCGCATCCAGCTGGCTCAGCGGCTGGCTGCGCTGGACGGCCTGCTGATGCACGCCGCGGGCATCGTGGGGCCTGGCCGCCGCGGGGCTGTCTTCTTCGGCCCCTCTGGCAGCGGCAAGACGACGATGTGCCGGCTCTCCGCCTCGCGGTTCCCGATCCTGTGCGACGAGGTGGTCGCGATCAGGCTCCACGACGGCAGCCCGGTCCTCTACGGCACGCCGTTTGCCGGGGCCTGGGGCAAGAGCATCGCGGACGCCTGCCCGCTGGACGGGCTGTTCAGGCTGCGCCACGCCCCGAAGACCACGATCGCGCCGCTGGCACCGGCCCGGGCCGTTCGCGAAATCCTCGAATCCACCGTATATTACGATCGGTCTCCTGGCGGCCTGATGCGGGCCCTTGCGCTCGTGCAGTCGCTCACGGAGGCGGTGCCAGCCGTGGAGCTGGCCTTCGAGCCCAAGGAGCAGGTATGGGAGACACTGTCGGCGCGCCGCTGGGAGCCCTCACCCGGCCTCCCGCGTTGAACCCTCGCATCGCCGCGCGCGTGGTGAACGGCGAGACGCTCATCCTGACCCCACACGACAGCGTGCTCCACACCCTGAACGGCGTGGCCACCCGCATCTGGGAGCTGCTGCGCGAGGCCGAGAGCCTGGGCGCCGTGGCGGGTGCCGTGGCGGAGGAGTATGAGGTCGGCCAAGACGAGGCGCTGGCGGACGTCGTCGAGCTGGTGGTCGCGATGCAGGCCTGCGGCATCCTCGAGCCAGGCGTCACGCCACAAGGCTGAGGCCGTCCCTCAGAACTGCGATCTGAGCAGGCCGACCAGTTTTCCTTGCACGCGCAGCCTGTCGACGTACAGCGGCGCCATCGCGCTGTTCGCAGGCTGGAGCCGGAAGCGACCGCCCGGCTCGCGGTAGAGCCGCTTGAGGGTGGCCTCCCCGTCATCGAGCAAGGCAACGACAATCTCGCCGTCTCGGGCCGTCTCCTGCCGCTTGATGATGACGTAGTCGCCGTCCGCGATGTGGTCCTCGATCATCGAGTCACCCTTGACCCGCAGCACGTAGAGCTCTGGGCCGTTGAAGTGGGCCTCGAAGTCGAGGTACTCGTCGGCCTCGGCAATCGCCTCGATGGGACGGCCGGCCGCAATGCGCCCCACGATGGGCAACCCCCGCGAGGCCGCACGGTCCTCGGGGGCCTCGAAGGCGCCGCCCGAGAGAAGCTTGATGGCCCGGTTCTTGCCGCCCTCCCACTGGATGACCCCTCGCCGGGCCAGCGCCGTGAGATGGTAGTGCACCGTGGAGGTGGACCGCAGCCCCAGCGCCGCGCAGATCTCGCGGATCGAAGGGGCGTAGCCGTTCTCCCGCACGTGCCGCACGATGAACGCGTGGACCTCGTCCTGCCGGTTCGCACGGGCGCCGCCGCCCTCGGACTCCGGGGCCTCGAAGGGATCGATGGGGGGCATGGGGGGGTCTCCTGGCGGCAATCGGAACGAACCAGCCCGCAGCATAGAACAATTGTTCCATCAAATCAAGGGGGCGGCTGCGCCTGCCGGCCCTGCGCCTGGGCTGGGTACAAGGCCTGTGACACGAGACCTGAGGAGGGAGCCCCGTTGAAGCGCGCCTCGATCGCCCTGGCCCTGGCAGCCTGCCTGGCGCCGGGTTGCGGCTGGTACACGAACATTCCCGCCTCCGTATACGTGGCGGCCGTGAAGCCGGGGCGCCTGACCTACGAACCCCCGAACGCGCAGGGTGTGCGCGAGGTCAAGGCAGAGTTCCCAGTCGTCACGTTCCACACCGAACCGGGCAGCATCGGCGTGAATTTCGAGATCTGCCGCGTGACCTACACGCCCACGTCCAACCTGCTGCCCAAGCAGGAGTTCGGCCTCAGCTTCCGCGTCGAGAGCGCGGGCTACCCGACGCAGCCCCGCACGGGCCGCATCGAGGAGGGCCAAGTAGGGCAGTTCGTCGACGTGGGCAAGGTCGAGATCGAGGTGCCCGTGCTCACCCGCCACGTCGAGGCCTACGGGCTGGACACCTCCACCAACGCCCCGATGATCACGGCCGTCACGGACTTCGTCGGCACGGACGACGCCAACTGGCAGATCCCCATCACCGCCCGCATCCCGATCTACTTCCTCGGCGGCCCCGGCGGTCGGTGAGGCCCTTGGCACGCTGGCTCTGGGATCTCGTTCGGGACGAGGGGGGATCCGCCGCCGTCGAGTACGGCCTGCTGGCCGGTGCCTTCGTGCTCTGCCTCTTCGCCGCTGCGGCCACGCTCAAGGGGCTGCAAGCCGGCGCGTTTCGGGCCCAGCACGAGGGCCTCAAGCGCTGGCGAGCGCCCTGACCCCGCCAGCGCTTAGCCTGTTTTTAAACTGGATTTACCGCGAAGATCACCTCTGCGAGGCAAGCCCCCTTCGGCCCGGGCGATAACCTTCTCAGGACGGAAGCTGGCGCAGCGAACGCGCCTTCCCCAAGAGAACGCCCCCCGCAGAGGAGATACCGACCATGACCACCCTGACCAAGCTGATCCGGGACGAAGAAGGCCAGTCGCTCGTCGAGTACGGGCTGATCCTCGGCCTGGTGTCCGTCGCGCTGATCGCCGTGCTCGGCACGATGCGCACCGAGCTCGGCAAGATCTTCGACTCCGTCGCCAAGGCCTTGAAGACTGCCGCCACCAGCGTCAAGGGCACCAAGTAGCGTCCGCCTGGAGGGTCACCGCGATGTTGAACCGCCTGATGGCCGAGGAGGACGGGCAGAGCCTCGTCGAGTACGGCCTGATCCTGGGGCTCGTCTCGGTGGCGCTCATCGCCGTGCTTGGCACGGTGAAGGCCAACCTCGTGAACATCTTCATGGAGGTGGGCTCCGCGCTCCGGAAGGGTTCCGGCGCCGTGAAGGCCAACTGAAGCAGCTCCGTCCCGAGGGGCCGGCCGCCCGGCCGGTCCCTCTTTCTTTTCGACGCCGGCCACGCCGGGCCCACCGCCGTTTGGCAGGCCGCCGCGGCGGGCATGAAGGCCGTGTGGCGCGTCTCAACGCCACAGCAAGGGACCTCGTAAATCCGTGTCTCACGCCTGGCAATTCGGGCTGGTCGGCATCCTGGCCGTGGCCCTGGTGACGGACCTCAAGGCCCGCAAGATCTACAACTGGTTGACCTTCCCGGGCATGGCCGCCGGGCTGCTGGTGAGCGGCTGGCTGGGGGGCCTGGCCGGGCTGCAGGGCAGCCTCGTGGGCTTGCTGGCCGGCAGCGCCGTGTTCCTGGTCGGCTTCCTGATGGGGCAGATGGGGGCGGGTGACGTGAAGCTGATGGCCGCCGTGGGCGCCTGGCTCGGCTGGCCGGCGGCGATCGCCGCCGTGCTTTACGTGGCCTTCATCGGCGGCGTCATTGCCATCGTGCTAGCAGCCCGGCACGGGACCTTGTTGCAGCTGTTCCGCAACGTGTACTGGTACTTCGTGGGGCTGGTGGTGCCCGGTGGCAAGGCGTCCGCCGCGCTGACGCGCAGCGCGGCGCCGGCCTTTCCCTACGGCGTATCCATCGTGGCCGGCGCCTGCTTGGCCCTGCTCTTCCCAGAGCCGCAGCAGCTCTTCGACCTGGTGAGGCGCTGAGCGATGGGCGGCCCCCTGCCCGGCGCCGGGCTTCCCCGCGGTGAAGACGGCCAGGCCCTGGCCGAGTTCGCCCTCGTGCTGCCGATGCTGGCGCTGCTGACCTTCGGCACGATCGAGGTCGCCCTGTGGCTCCAGCAGCAGAGCAGCCTGAACGCCGCGGCATTCCTGGCCTCGCGCTCCGCCGCCGTGCTCGGGGGCGAGAGCGGGCGCACGCGCCAGGCCCTGCAGGGCTATGTGGAGGCCTCCCCGCCCTGGCTGGCGCGGGCGGTGGGCGGGATGAAGCTGGCCCGCGGGCAGGCCGCCGTGAGCCTGGAGGCCACCACGGACCGCTTCACGGGCCTCATCAGCGGGCTCTCCGGCGGGCAGACCAGGGGCTTCGACGTCCTCGCCGCGACGGCGGTGTCGCCTATGGAGTACGAGCCGGCCCGCCACGGCAACGCCCAGACGGGGCCCAAATCGCGCTTCCTGTTCGACTACCGCGTGGAGGCCACGGAGAAGGCCCTCGCGCCTGCCGCCGTGGCGAACGCCAGCAAGGCCATCGAGGCCGTCAAGAAGGCCGTCCGCGAGTCGATCCCGCTCGTCACGGTGGAGCCCCCGAAGCCGCCTGGCGGGGGGGGCAAGCCGGGAGGAGGCACCAAGCCGCCCGGCGGGGGGGGCGAGAAGCCCGGCGGGGGCGGCAAGCCGAGCGGCGGCGGGGGCAAGCCCCCCGCGAACGGCGGTGGAGCCGGCACCGTGCCGCCGATCGAGGTGCCGAACCTGAAGCCGATCGAGGCCCTGCGGCCCGATGGCGAGGCCTTCCAGCTGCGAGGGGCCGTGCCAGGCAACCCCCATGACCACGGCAAGGCCAACACGGGCAGCTACAGCAGCCTGTTCTACCTCGGGCCGCGGTTCGAGGCCGAGGGGGCTCGCCGTGCGCCCTGGACCAGCAAGGTCGTGGCAGAAGGCCTCAAGGCCCACGAGCAGAACGTCGCAGACGGGGGCGCAGGCCTGGCCCAGACGTGCGAGCAGGTGGCCCGCTTCGTGAAGGTGGCCGCGACCCACCCCGTGTACGCTCCCTACGTGCGCGGGTTCGAGCGGAAGGTGAAGCCCTGGACCCAGGGCCTGACCAAGGGGCTGGCCACCGAGGCCAAGGCCCGCGACACGCGCGAGCGCGCGCTGTTCACCCGCTGATGCGCGGCCCCTCGGTGTGGCGGCGGCTCGCCGCGGAAGAGGACGGCCAGGCCCTGGTCTGGGGGGCCGGCGTGGTGGTGCTGACGATGGCGCTGTTCTACGGCGCCGTCGACATCGGCTTGCTCGTGCTGGGCAAGATCCAGTCGCAGACGGCGGCAGACTCGGCCGCGCTGGCGGCGACGGGCCTGAAGGCGGGGGTCCACAACACCCGCTCCCTGGCGTACCGGGCCTCCAGCGGCCAGATCGCCCTGGCGCGCGCGCACCTCGTCCGCGCCACGGGGTTGGCCCTTCACGGGCTCGTCGAGCCCGGGGGCAACAACCGCAAGGCCTTCCGGGACGCCCTCGGCCGGGCCATTCACCACCGCGAAAACGTGGAGGCGCTGCACGCCGGAATTGTCGGGTTCAATGCGTGGGTCGCGCAGGCCGACGTCGGCCCCGCGGGCGTCAAGAAGGCGGCCGAGGCAGCCTACAGGGGCAACCTCGGCGTGCTGGGCACGATGGACACCACCAACCTCGCCCTGATCCGACGCAGCGACGCGCTGGCGGAGTTCACCAACAGCGGGCTGATCGGGGGCACGGCCTTCCAGGAAGAGGCCATTGGGGACGGCGCCGGGGGCAAGAGTCACGTTCGGGTGGAGCCCAAGGTGAACGCGCTGGGCTCCGGGCTGCTGGGCTACGGGCGGCAGTCGATGATGGCCGCCGCCGCCACCGCCGGCCCCGTCGACGCCACCAAGGCCTACGGCGGCACCCTGGGAGCCCTCGATCCCAAGCGCGGCTACGGCGTTCACTGGTACACGGTTCGGCTGCTGAAGATCGGCGGAAAGGGGGAGCGCGAGTGACGCCCGGGGGCCGCCTGCTGGGGCGGGACGAGCAAGGCCAGGCCCTCGTCGAGTTCGCCCTCGTGCTGCCGATGCTCGTGCTGCTGCTGCTCGGCGTGGTGTTCTGCGGGGGCCTGGTGCTCTCCCAGCAGTCGCTGGCGGTGTCGGCCCGCCACGTGGCGCGGACGGTGGCGCTGGAGGCCACCCGCAAGGGCCTCGAGGATCCGCGCGGCCGGGGCGGCCATGCGGACGAGGCCGTGGCGCGCCGGGCGTTGGCCCAGGTGGCTCCAGGCGCAAAGGCCGCCCTCGGGGGCGTGAGCTGGGGTGCCATCGGTGCGAGCGGGCGCGGCATGTCAGGGGCACTCGTGAAGCAGGGCACGATCTCGCTCGGGCCCGCGCTGGGCAACGCCCGCTGCGGCGTGGGCGTGGCGCTCTACGGCGTGACCGTCAAGCGGGACCTCAGCCGCGACATGGCGCCCGTGGGGCGGGCCGCGGCAGGCCTCACGCCGGGAGGGGGCCTCACCAACATGCTGGCGCCGTCGCTCTCCGCCACCGCCGTCATGCCTGCGGAGCTCCCCATCCGCGGCCGGGGAGGGGGCGGCGTGCCAGGTCTGCTTGAGCTCAACCCTTGGATCGGCAAGGTCGTGCAGCGCCCCTACCGGGCCAGGAGCTTCGATTGAGGGCGGGGGCGATCGCGCTGGCGGCATGCGCGGCGGGCCTCTTCGCCTGGGGTGGCGGCGCCGTGGCGGCGCCCGCGACCGGGGCGCTGTGGGGCGCCGTGCCCGCCTACCCGGGGGCCTCCCGGCCGCTGCCGGGCTGGGAGGGGCCCCGCCTGGCGATCGCCCTGACGCCGGATCCGCCCCCAGCCGTGATAGCCTACTACGTCGCGCAGCTGGCCGCGTCAGGCTGGCGCATCTCACCGACGGCCACGGCGGAGGCCCTCGCCGCGGCGGAGGCCCGGGCCCCAGCCTGGCTACTTTTCACGCATCCCGAGCGCGGCCGCGTCGATATACAAATCAGCGCCGGCCCCCACCCCCGGACCGGCCAGCCCGTGACGCTGATCTTCTACGAGCGCGGCGTGTTGCAACCCTGAGGACCCTGCGATGAACCTCCGTGACAAGCTCCGCTCGGGCGGCGGCCCCGACCCCCTGGAGGGCGCCGACGAGGCGTCCCTGGAGGCCGAGGCGCCCAGGGCCGTCGGCGGCGCGGGGCCCCGGCTGGACGTGAACCGCCGCTTTCTGCTGCTGGCAGCGGCGGCGGCCTTCCTGACGGCCGTGGTGGGGGTGGCCTACCTCAACAAGTCGGCAGCGGGGCTGAGCGAAGGCGGCACCAAGGTGGAGGTCGTGGTCCTCGCGGAGGACGTCTCACGTGGCGCGCCGCTCTCGGATGATCGCCTGACCACCGCCACCATCCCCCGCGCCTACCTCCCCAAGGGGGTCATCGAGGCTGGTGAGGACGGCAAGGGGCTGGAGCAGGCCAAGGGTATGGTGGCGCTGGCCCCCATGGTGGCAGGCGAGCCGCTGGTCGCGGTGCGCGTGGGCCCTCCGGACCGCAAGCTGGGCATCGCCTACCTGCTGCGACGCGGGGAGCGGGCGAAGACCATCAGCGTGGACTCGGCCTCCGGCCTGGCCGGGCTCATCAAGCCAGGCAACGAGGTGGACCTGATCGCGACGATCCCCGACCCCAACAACGACAACAGGCGCATCGGGACGCCCGTGCTGCAGCGAGCCCGCGTGATTGCCGTGGGCGACCACCTGCTCGGCGAGGTCCGCAACGAGGAGGAGACCCGCGACGAAAGCGGGGGGATCGCCTCCGACAGCACGGTGACCCTGGCCGTGCCAGCCGCCAAGATCGGCGTGCTGACGCTGCTGGAGGACCTCGGCAACCTGAAGGTGGTGCTGCGGGCCGAGGACGACGACACGGTTCAGAAGGCCCAGTTCAGCGACGACGCCGTCATGGCGCTCGTGTCGGGCCGGATGCCGTCGCGCGTCGCGCCCCGCCAGGCTTCGCCGCCCCAAGCCGCCCCGCGCCCCCGTGTGATTGTCCGCCACGTGGCGCCCAGCCCCGCGCCGCCCCGCCCGCGGTCCGTGACGAGGCCCCAGCCCCCGCGGCCCGCCACACGGCCGGCGGGTGGCCCCTCGCAGCCGCGGCAGCCACAGGTGATCCGGTTCGGCGGCAGCGGCGGCGAGTGAAGGCCCGGGCATACGGGGACCCGAGGCGGGTATAACGAGGCTGGCTTCCAACCCCCGGAAAGAGGCGCCCCGTTGAACCTGCGGACCCCCAAGCCCCTTGCAGCGCTTGCCACGCGCCTCGCCATCGCCACGGCCGGGCTCTCCGCAGCCTCGGGCCTGCTGGCGCCGCCCGCGCTCGCGCTGCGCCCCGACATCTCGATCCCACTCGGGCAGACCACCATCGTCACGGCGCCGGACGGCGTCGACCGCCTCGTCGTCGGCGACTCGAACATCGCTGACGTCGTCGCCTTGCCGGGCGGCCGGGAGATCCTCGTGAACGCCAAGAAGGTGGGGTTCACGAACTTCCTGGTGTTCCCGGCCCGCGGCCCGGTGCGGCCCTACCGGCTGGAGGTCATCGCCACAGCCCGGGACGAGTCCATCGCCGTGCGCGTGCAGGTGCTGGAGGTGACGAACCGCAAGACCGGAACGGTCGGCGTCCGCTGGAACGACAGCGTCGGGCTCGTTGAGGCTGCACCCAACGCCCCGTTCCGCTTCGGCCTGCCCATGCGCGCCGACCTGCTGAAGGCCACGCTCAATACGCTCGCCCAGGAGCGCGACATCCGCGTGCTGGCGCAGCCCACGCTGGTGATCCAGAATGGCAAGAAGGGCGAGTTCCTGGCGGGTGGGCAGCTGCCCGTCCCGTTGCTGCAGGCCACAGCGGGCGGCGCGACCTACACCGTCGACTGGAAGGAGTACGGCGTGAAGCTCGAGGTCCAGCCGCGGCTGGAGGGCAACGACGGCATCGCGCTGGCGCTGCGCCCCGAGTACAGCACGATCGACATGGAGAACGCCGTCCAGCTCCGGGACATCAACGTCCCAGGCCTGGCGACGCGCTGGGCCAAGACGGAGGTCCAGGTGAACTCGGGAGAGAGCCTCGTGATTGCCGGCTTGCTCCGCAACGAGAAGTTCCGCACGGGCAGCAAGCTGCCCTGGCTGGGAGACGTGCCCGTGCTCGGCTACCTGTTCGGGGCCGCCGAGTACGACGAACGCGTGAGCGAGCTGGTCTTCATCGTCACACCCTCGATCGTGAGCCGCAACGTGGTCAAGCCCGAGTCGGACTACGGCAAGGGCACGCCGGGCGCCTTCCCCAAGCCATGAGCCGCCACCCGCGCATCGTGACCGTCATCGGCGCCAAGGGCGGCGTCGGGCGCTCCGTCGTCGCGGCGAACGTGGCGGTGGCGACGGCGGTCAGGCAGCGCACGCCCGTGGCCCTGCTGGACCTCGACTGGCTGGCGGGCGGCAGCCTGGCCTCCGTGCTGGACTTGGAGCCCCTGACCCGCCACTGGGGCCACTGGGTAGCGGGCGACGCGGCGCTAGAGCAGCTGATGGCCTCGCACCCCTCCGGTGTCAGCCTGCTCGGCGCGCCGCCACCTGGCGAGGCCGTGATCCCGATGGACCAGCTGATCCGGCTGATGTACGAGCTGGGAGAGCGCTTCGAGGACGTCGTCATCGACACCAGCTGGCCCCACATCAGCCCGCTGATGGTGCCCCTGTTCGACCTCGCCTCGGTGGTGCTGGCTGTCGTGACGCCGGACATCACGACGCTGCAGGCCACGAAGCACCTCCTCGGCCGGGCGCGGGACCTCCACTTCCCCACCGATCGCGTGGCCGTGGTGCTCAACCGCGAGGGCATCACGGCCGACATCTCGGCCGAGGACGTGGCCGGCACGCTCAAGCGCAAGCTGGTCGGCCGCGTGCCCTACCACCCGGCGGTGGTGAGCGCCCTGAACCGGGGCCTGCCCCTCGTGACGCACGCACCCGCCCACCCCGTCTCGCAGGCACTTGTCGGGCTCGCGGAGCGGCTGCGGCAGTTCTCCCCCGTCGACATGGCGCAGCGCCGCCTGAGCGAGCTCACGGTGGAAGCCGTGGAGGCGGCGCGGCCGTTCCCGACGGCGCTGCCCGGCGCCGTCCCGACCGTCGTGACCCCGGCCGAGCCCTCCAGCCAGGCCCCCGTGCTGGCCATGGTCCCCAAGGAGCGCGACCAGGCCGAGCTGCGCGAGATGAAGGTGGCGATGCACGCCAAGCTCGTCGAGCAGATGAAGCTCGAGGACATCCCCTTCGAACGCCTCGCCGACCCCGAGTTCAAGGCCGTGCTGCGGGACCAGGTGGCCGAGCGCGTGAACCGCCTGATCGACGACATGGGCCTCAAGCTCGACAGCCGGGCCGAGCGGGC
>JAYKHR010000049.1:0-37821 GCA_035285125.1 Candidatus Sericytochromatia bacterium
CCCGACCGACCACGCCTTCCTCGTGGGCGCGGAGGGGGAGATCGTCTCGACCGCCTCGCTTCTGCCGCACCACCATTACTTCGGTGAGGCGGAGCTCGAGGTCGGCGAGCTGGCCCTCGTCGGGACCCACCCTGACCGTCGGATGGAGGGGCATGCCAAGCGCCTGATCGCCCACTGGCTGGAGGTGGCGCACCAGCGCGGCTACGCCTACGTCTACGTGTACGGCGAGGCGCGCGTGTACACGAACTTCGGCTTCACCTACGCCGCCCCTTCGCCCCGCTACGCCTCGCTGCGCATGGGCCGAGAGGTGCTCGACCCCATCCTCTCGCCGTTCCGCGTGCGGCCGCTGATCCAGGCAGACATCCCCCTCCTCGAAGACCTCTACGACCGGACGAACTGTGGCACGCCGATGGCCGAGGTGCGGACGCACGACTACTGGATGTACCGCCTCGCGCGCACGCACCGTGGCGGCTTTGGCTGGTGGGTGGCCGTGGACGCCGAGAACGTACCCCACGGCTACGTGTGGGCCGACCTCGAGCGGGCCCGCCTGCGGGAGGTGGTCTGCGCCGACGAGGAAGGCTGCCGCGCGATCCTGCAGTGGATGCGCTGGGAACTCACGGAGCGCAAGCTGCCCGAGTTCACGGCGCAGGTCCCGCTGGACCAGCTCTTTGCCCGGTACGCCCACCGCTGTGGCGGCATGCAGGGTCACCCGCATGCCCTGTTCCCGGGCAACGCGGCGGCCCTGGTTCGCGTGCTGCGCATGCAGCCGCTGCTGGAGGGGCTGCGGCAGGTCTTCGAACGCCGCCTGGCCGACAGCCGGTTCGGTCGAGACCCCTTCGACGTCACCTTCGTGCGGCCTGGCGCCTCGGGAGAGGAGGCCGTGAACCTTCGGTGGGTGGGGCAGCGGGTGCAGGTCGGGCCGGGCTACTCCGGCCACGAGATCCGGCTGCCGGCCAACGCCTGGACGCCCCTGCTGATGGGCTACTGCGGCATCGACGACCTGCCCCACGTCGAGGTCTCCGAGCCGGAGCGTCAGTTGCTGCGCGCGCTGTTCGTGGGGGGCCACCCCTACATGTGGGACCTGGAGCTCAGCGACTGGCTTTGAGCCGCGCGCCGGGCGGAGCCCAGGCGGGGAGCCCCGGCACGTCGCGTGGCCCGGGCGGCCTTCGAGACCCCCGGCGCCGCGCAGCCACGGCGTCGGGCCTCAGCCCGGCTGCACCGCATGTGGCTCGTACACCGAGACCTGGTTGCGGCCGTTGCGCTTCGAGTGGTAAAGCGCCTCGTCCGCCCGCTCGAAGAGCTCGGTGGCCGAGCTCGCCATGGCGGGGAAGGTCGCCAAGCCGATGGAGACGGTGACGTTCAACAGCGTGCCGTCGGGGCCTGGAAGCGTCGCGGCCTCGACGAGCTTGCGGATGCGCTCCGCCGTCACCACGGCCCCCGCGGTGTCCGTCTCGGGGAGCAAGATGACCATCTCCTCACCGCCGTAGCGACACGGCACGTCCAGCCCGACGCGCACGGCCTCCCGCAGCGTCCTGGCGACGATGCGCAGCACGTTGTCGCCTGTCTGGTGGCCCCAGGAGTCGTTGAACCGCTTGAAGTGGTCGATGTCGAGCACCAGCAGCGAGAAGCGCCCCCCGAAGCGCCTGGTGCGACGGACCTCCTCGTCCGTCCGGCGCAGGAACATCGACCGGACGTACAGGCCCGTCAGGTGGTCCACGGTGGCCTCCCGGTAGTGCCGGGCGTTCTGCACCGCCAGCGCGGCCGTGTTGGCGATCGCCTGGGCGACGGCCACCTCCTTCTCCAGCGCCGACGTCGCACGGCTGCGCGAGTCGATGTACAGCACGCCCGTCAGCCCGGACTCGGCAATCAGGGGCACGGCGATCACGGACGCGATCTTCAAGTTGAGCACGGAGGCCCGCGTGGAGAGCTCCGCATCCTCGCCGGCATCCATCACGTGGACGGCCTGCAGCGTGTCCACGACCTTCTGACAGATCGTGCCCGAGCGCTCGCGGCCTGCCTGCGGCGGCAGCGGGCCGTCCGCGTCCCTGCCCGCACCGAACATGAGCTGCTCGTTCTCCCACATGAAAATCAGACACCGCTCCGCCTTGACGACCTCCAGCGTGACCTGGGCGATGATGTCCAGGACCTTCTCGAGTTCCAGCGTGCGGGACACCGACCGCGAGAGCTTGTTGAGGTTGTCGAGCTGCAGGATGTTGTCCATCTGCTGCTTCACCAGGCGGGCGTTCACGAGCGCCACGGCCGTCAGGCCGGCCAGGGCCTGCACGATCTCCAGATCGCCCTGGGTGAACTGGTCCGACAGCCCCTGGCGGTCCACGTAGATGGCGCCGATGGTCTCGGCCTGGTCCTTGAGCGGCACCGCGATGATCGTCTGCAGGTTCATCCCCAGGATGGAGGCCTGCTGGGCGAAGCGAGGGTCGGACAGGGCGTCCATCACGCACAGCGTCTCGCCGGTGTCCAGCACCGTGCGCGCAATGGACCTGCTGTACTGCTCGGCGCCAGGGTCCTCCGCCTCCAGGTTGGGGGCCGTGGCATAGCGCGAGGTGGCGACGGTGTTGCCTTCCTTCAGCAGCAGCATCCCGCGCTCTGCCCCCGTGATCTCGATGATGAGTGCGAGCGACCGGTCGACGACGACGTCGACCTGCAGCGAGCTGTTCACGATGCGCGCAAAGGAGACGACCTGCTCCAGCCGCCTGGAGACCCGGTCGGGGTTCGCGCCGAGCGCCCGGCCCACGGCGGCCTCATCGGCGAGGGCATTGAGCCCGTCCGTCAGCATCCCCGCCAGCTCTCGCAGTTCCGTGAGATTGGCCGGGGCGGGGCGGCGCACGGCCGCGAGGGGCGAGACGACGGGGCCGTCGGCTGCGGCGATGTGGCTCCGGCCGAAGGCCTGCAAGTAGGTGTCGCTCTCATCCCCGAGCCCCGCCGCCATGGCGTGGATCAGCTCGCGCGCGCGCGCCCGAGCGGCCTTGAAGACGGGCCCGGTGCCCTGCTGAGCCAGGCAGGCCAGCGCGAGCGGAAGGACGTGGCGCTGCTGGGTCGCCTCGAGCTGCTTCACCGCCGTTTCCGCCGCAGCCCGGCCCACCTCACCGCCGTCCAGCGCGGCCTCCAGCAGCCGGAGCGGGGCCTCTTCTCGGGGAGCCCCCACCTCCTCCAGCAAGGTGTGGGCCGCATGCAAGGCCTGGTACGCCCCGGCCTCGTCGCCGACGCGGTGGCAGGCCTCTCCGCGCAGCCGGTGGGCACGCAGCTTGACGGCCGCGTTGTGGGACGCGCACAGGGCCGGCAGCGCCTCCAACGCCTGCGCGGTGTCGCCGCTCTGCAGCGCCACCTCGGCCAGCACCAACCTGGCCCGCTCGCAGAACTCGGGGGCGCCGGCAGTTTCTCCGAAGGCGAGCAGGGCCTCCGCCTCGGTCGAGGCGAGGTCGAACTGCCCCAACAGGCACCGCAGGGGTGCTTCGAACTGTCTGACGAGGGCCCGCAGCAGCTTGTGGTTGATGGCCTCCGCCACCTCGACGGCCTCTGCGAGCCTGGCCAGGCCCTCGGCCGTGCGTCCCATGTGGCCGGCGGCTGAACCCTCCACGGCGATGGCTGCGGCCATCGGGAACTTGCGGTTGAGCCGCCTTGCCTCGGCCGCGACCCCCGCTGCGACCTGCTCCGCCTCCACGAAGAGGCCCTGGTCCTCGGCCACCAGCGCCAGGTTCAGGCGGGCGAAGAGCGCCTCTCCCTGGACCCCTGCCTCTTCGTAAAGCTCGGCGGCCCGCGAGAAGGCCTCACGCGCACCCACGAGCTGGCCAAGCGCGAGCTGCAGGTTGCCGAGGCCCGCCGAGGCCACGGATTCCAGGTGGCGGTTCTGGAGCTCTCGCGCGATCGCGGTGGCTTCCTCCATGCACCTCAGGCCCTCCTGGAGCCGGGCTTCTTCGCCTTGAAAAGTCTCGCCCACCTCCGCGAGCACCTGGCTGAGCTCCTTCGGGCTGGCGTGGCGGCGGGCGAGCGCGAGGGCCTCGCACCCCAGCGCGTAGGCGCTGTCGAGGTCTCCGGCGAAGAAGGCCAGCCGTCCCAGGGCCCGCAGCGAGCGGCAGCGCTCGAGTGGCGCGTGTTCCCCGGCCACCTCGGCGGCCCGCTGGAACACCCCCCGCGCCTGGTCGTAACCGCTCTTGAGCTGGTGGAACTTGCCCAGGCCGTTCAGGGAACGGGCGAGCAGACCCGGGTCTCCCAACGTCTCCGCGAGGACCACCGCGGCCTCGGCGATCGCGAGGGCCTCGTCGGCCTCGTCGAGGCTGCGGTGGGCGGTGGCGAGCAGCTCGAGCATCTCCAGCCGCTCGTCTGCAGGGCGGTCCGCGCCGAGTTCCACGGCCGCGGCGGCGAACCGCTTCACCGCGTGCAAGGCCTTCACGGCCATGTTGTGGCGCGCCGCCTCGACGAGCCAGGACAGCCCCTCGCGGGGGGCCGGGCCATGCACGGTGTGGTGGGCGACGGCGTTCAGCCAGCGCAGGACCGGGGGAGAGCCGATCCGGGGCGCGAGCGCGGAGGCCAGCGCCCCGTGGACGCGGCGCTTGGTCGCGGGATCGAGGGCCTCCGTCAGCCAGGCCGCAAGCTGGCCGTCCAGCGGGGCCAGTTCGGTCGCCGTGACCTTGGCGAGCTGGTGTTCGCCCAGCAGCGCCACGGCTTCCTCGAAGGCCTCCTGCGGGAGCTCGGCGGCCTCGGCGGCACTGGCCGGTGGCAGCGCCGCCGCCTGCACGGCCAGCACCTCGAGGAGCCGGCGCGCCTCAGGGGTCAGGGCCTCGAGGCGGCTCGCGTAAAGGGCCCGGATGCCACTCGGTAGGCCCCCGGAGCTGCCGGCGACCAGGGCCCAGGTCTTCTGCCGCCGCAGCAGCTGGCGGGTGCCAAGCAGGTGTCGGAGCAGGTCGTCCAGGAAGCGGGGGTTGCCCTGCGTCGCGTTGAACAGCTGCTCCACGACGTCCCCGGGCACGGCGTCACCCCCGAGGGCGTGGCCGACGAGTTGGGCCACCTCGATGGCCGAGAGCAGGGGCAGCTCATGCGCCTGAAACGGGCCTGCGGGGGGGGCCTCGCTGGCGACCAGCCAGGCCACGGGGTGTCGCGTGGTGCCCTCGATGAGCTGTGTCAGCAGCTTCTGGCTGGCCGGGTCGGCCAGGTGCCAGTCGTCGATCAGGAACACGAGGCCGCGGCCGCTGGCGATCCGCTCCACGAGTCGGCTCAAGGCGGCCCAGAGGCGGGCCCCGGGGTCACCCACTTCCCCTGCCTCGCCGCCCGTGAACGGCGCCAGCGCTTCCTGCAGCGGCGCGACGAGCTCGGGGGCGACGTGGCGGCCCACGGCGAGCAGGTCGCCCGACAGGTCGAGCCAGGCGGCGAACGGCGTGCCATCAGGGCTGGCGGCTCCGAACACGAGGGGCACATCGAGCAGCCTGGCCCGGCCGGCCACCTCCTCCAGCAACCGCGTCTTGCCCGACCCGGGAACACCCAGCAGCGCGAGGGGCCGGGGCCGGTGGCCGGTCACGGCCTCTCCTGCCGCTGCCACCAGTTCGTTGAGCAGGTTTGCGTGGCCCACCAGGGGGCCCTGCAGGGGCACGGTGAGGGCCTCATCCTCGGCGGCCGGCAACCCCAGGCTCCGCAGCACCTCCCCGGCCGACTGCGGGCGATCCTGCGGACGCTTCGCCAGCAGCCGCATCACCAGGCCCTCGAGGTCCGGGGGCAGGTCCGGCACGAGGCGCCCTGGCGGCGTCGGCGCGGTCTCCACGTGCTGGCGCAGCACGTCGGCCGGGGTGGGGCCCGCGTGGGGGTAGCGGCCCGTGAGCAGCCGGTACACCATCACGCCGACGGCATACATGTCGGCCCGCTGGTCGGCCTTGCCTCGCTGGATCAGCTCCGGGGCGAGGTGGGTCACGGTGCCTTCGACGCCGGCCGGCCGGTTTCCCGACAGCCCGGCGAGCCCGTAGTCCATCAGGCGCAGGCTCCCGTCGGCCATCCGCATGACGTTCTCTGCCTTGATGTCGCCGTGCACCACGCCCCGCTGGTGCAGGTGGCCCAAGATGGGGAGCAACTCGGCCAGGAGCGCTCGCGCCTCCGATGCCGCCAGGGTGGCCTCGGCCTGGGCGAGGCTCTCCCCGTCGACCAGCTCCATCGCGAAGCAGGGCAGCCCGTCCTGGGTGAGGCAGAGGCCGTGCACCTTGGGGATGCCCGGGTGGTCGAGCAGCGCCATGACGCGGTGCTCAGCCTTGAACCGCCGCTGGGCGATCGGATCGAGCGCGAGGTCCGCGCTCATCACCTTGAGCGCCCAGTCGGTCCCGCTGGTCGCATCGGCGACGCGGTACACCACGGCCATGCCGCCAGCTCCAAGGCGGGACACCACCTGGTAGCGGTTGCCAACGAGGGTGCCTATCAGCGACCCGGTTTCAGCCACGTCATACTTCCCGCAAGCAGCCTGCCGCCGGCGGCCCTGGGCCGGCTCCCTCGCTATGTACCCGCCGTGAATGGGGGCTAACAGGCGATGCCCGCGCCGCGCCCCGGTTACGAACCGGGCAACGGCGCCGTGCCCGCCCTCCCCTCACCCGCCGGGGCGTCGGGGAAAAGCCCCTCGTCGCTTTGCGGAAACAGGTCCCGCATCATCGGGTGGCTCCGGCACGAGATCGCCAGCCGGGACAGGGGGTAGAGCGTCTCCTTGAGCGGGTCCACCTCCCCACCCGCCTTCGCCTCCTCGAGCTGCTTGCCGAGCTGGTCATACAGGCTGCGCGCCTCCTGGAGGCGTTGCACGAGCTCAGTGCTGGTGCCGATCCCCAGCGCGAGCAGCCGGGCGGTGCGGGTCGAGCCAGTCAGCATCCCGCGGATCTCCAGGGCGTTGCCGTTCTCGATCAGCTCGAGGGTCTGGAGCAAGGTCGCCATCCGGGGGGCCAGGCTGGCCTTGAGCAGCTCCGCCTTGCGCAGCACCTCCTCCCGGGCCTTCTTGTACTTCAGCCGCTCCACCGCGGACATCGGGGGCTTGGCCGCGACGCCCGTCTGCGGGGCGGGGAAGAGCTGGGCGAGGACCCGATCCCCCTTGAAGACCTCGTGGAAGCGGCACAGGTAGAACACCTGCAACTTGAGCTCCTCAAGGACCTCCTGCTGGACCTGGTTCACCTCCAGCGCGGCCACCACCGCGCCGCTGAGTCGTACAGCCTCGTAGAACCGGAAGACGGCGATCTGCACCTCCTGGGACAGCTCGGGCTTGGAGGTCAGCATGACCGTCATGTAGCCCACGATCTGCTCCCCTTTGGGCGACAGCGGGTGCTTGTAGGTCACGTTGCCCACCCCTGGCACCGGCAGGTTCGCCGCGCGACACGCGCGCAAGAGCAGCTCCATGCGGGGCTCCAGCGTCTCGATCGACAGCCTCGCCTTGCCGAGCGTGTCGTCCGTCTGCGTCCGCAGGGCCTCTGCCCCGAGCAGGGGGCGCGAGCCCTGGCGCAGCGGGGCAGTGCCTGCCGCTTGGCGCAGCGGCCCGGTCTGGCGCTGGAAGGAGTCCCGGTTGCTCACGACGTGGCTGGCCCCCTGTTTGAGAGCCGCGTGTGTGCGGGCTGTCTCATCCGCGCACGCCCGCTGGCTGGAACCGGCTCCAGAACGCGCCGAACATGTCGGCGAGCCGGCCCAGGGTGTGCAGCGCCGCGGGGTCTTCGTCGACGACCATCGGGTGGTCCAGGTAGAGCACGCCCAGGATGCGGTCGCCAAGGCGAATCGGTACGGCGAAGATGGTCCGCAGCCCGAGCGCCTGCACGCTGTCGCGGTGCTGGAACACCTCGTCGTCCTGGGCGTCCACGAGGTGCAACGGCTCTCCCTGCTGGAAGACCCACTGGACGACGCCCCAGGAGATCTCCGCGTCTTCGGGCTCCAACCGCTCGCCCGTGGCGTCGAAAGCCTGCCGCAGGGTGCCGGGGTCTGGCCCATCGAGCCAGACGGCCCGGCTCACACCGCAAAGCGGAACGGCCTCGGCCGCGACGCAGGCGAACCCGGCGGCCAGGTCGTCCGACTGCAACAGGCCGAGGGCCAGGCGGTGCAGGAGCTCGTGCTCGGCATGCGAGTTGCGCAGCTGTTCCAGCCTGCGGGTGTTCGACAGCGCGATCGCGACCTGGCGGGCCAGCGCCATCGCGAGGCTCAGTTCTGCCGGCCCGAAGCGGGTGTTGACGCGCTTCGAGTCGGCCATCATGACGCCGAGGATCTCGGTGCCATCGTGCAGGGGCACGGCCACCACTGAGCGCAGCGCCAGCGCCTGGACGCTCTGTCGGGTCGAGAACTCCGTGTGGCACGAGGCATCTTCGAGCACCAGCGGCTCGCCACTCCAGAGCACCTGGTGGGCCAGGCCCGAGCTGAACTCGTCGTTGTCCCGCTCGTCCATGCCATAAAACACCTGCTGCGTGACCTCAAAGCCGTTGTAGAGCAGCAGGAAGCCGCGCTCGGCGCCCGCTATCTCAACGAGGGCCGTCAGGGCTTGCTGCATGACGCGCGGCACGTCGGGCTGCGAGGTGATCGTGGCGAGCAGGTCCGTCAGGTGGTGGAATCGCTCCCCGCCAGCGGCCTCCGCCGGACGCTCCAGCTCGTGGACTGCCGCCCGTTCCGGCCAGCCGAGGTAGGCCAGCTTTTCGGCCTCGGAGAGCCCTGCCAGGAGGTCCTCGAGGCGCTGCGGGGCCATGCGGCGGTCGTCCCGACCGGCCGGGTGGGTGCGGCCGAAGCCGGCCTGGCAGAGGATGTCCGTGACCTGGCTGCCCGAGACGGAGGCCAGCGCCCGACCTTCGGTGAACCGCTCAGCGGCAGCTGCATCGTCCAGGCCGCTGAGCACCCGCCCCCAGAGCTCCCGTAGCTCCGCCCCAAGCAACACCAGACCGGCGATCGCGGCCTGCTCGGCGGCCTCCGCCACGGCTGTGAGGGCCAGGTCGGGCTGACCAGCCGCCAGCGTGTGTTCGGCCTGCCAGCGCAGCGCGTGCGCCACGGCCACGGGCTGCCCTGTGTGGCGGGCCGCCTCGAGCAGGCGCGCGAGCAGGGCGGCCGCGTCCGGGCGCTCGAGGCGCACGGCCAGCACGGCTTCCTGGCGCTCGAACCTGGCGTTGTGCTCGTCGTTCTGGGTCTCGCTCGCGAGCTGGCGGGCCGCGGCCAAATCCTCCAGGGCCTCCGCGAAGCGGCCGAGGTGCAGCCAGGCCTCGACGCGCCGCGCCAGCACCCCGAGCTCCAGGTAGCGGTTGTTGATCTCTCGTGCCACCCGCAGCGCCTGGTCCAGCTGCGCCTGCCCGCCCGTGAGGTCGCCCTGCAGCGTGCTGGCCTGGCCGGCCAGCGCGCGTGCGTAGGCCTCTGGGAACTTGCGGCCCTGGCGCCGGGACAGCTCCAAAGCCTCCGAGGCCTGTAGCTGTGCGTCCTTCAGGTGGCCGAGTTCCAGGCTCACGGCCCCCATGTTGATGAGGGCGAAGCACCGCTCGTTGGCGGCGGCCATCCGCTCACAGAGCGCCATGCAGCGTTCGAACACTGGCTTGGCCTCGAGGAAGCGCCCCTGCATCAGGTACACGTTGCCGAGGTTGTTGCAGGTGTCATGCAGCATGTAGGTGTTGTCGAGCGCCGTGTTGACGGCGATGGCCTCCTCGAGCAGGGACAGGGCCTCCGGCACCTGGTCCGCGCCCGTGGTCGCGAGCAAGTAGCCGTACAGGCTCAGGGCGGTGCCCAGCATGGTGTGGGTGCCCGCCACGCGGGCATCGTGGATCGCCGCGCGCAGGTACTCGCGGGCCACCAGCCCGTTCCCGGAGAAGAACGCCGTCCGACCCGCGAACACGCGGGCGCGCACGGCCGTTGTCGCGTCACCCGAGGCCGTGGCGAGGGCGATCGCCTCCTCGTAGGTGGCGAGCGCCTCGGGGTATCGGCCCTTCGTTTGCTGCATCACGCCGAGCGTGCAGAGGTGTTCAGGAAGCCTCGCCGTGCCCGCGGCCCTGGCGTGGGCGAGCACCTCGGCCTCGTGGACGTCGAGGGCCTCGTCGATGCGACCCGCGAACCTGAGCCCGTTGGAGCGGTAGGCCTGCAGCGCCGCCGTGTCGGCAGGTGCCACCCCGGGCACGGCGGTGGCCTGCTCCAGCAGGGGCAGCAACGGCGTCAGGGCATGGAGGCCCTGGGCCCGCGCGGCGGCCGCCAGCACCCAGGGCACGGCCCGCGTCGGGCTCTCGCTGGCGAGCAGGTGCCGGGCCACGGCCATCGCCTCCGCGAGGTCCAGGGCGTCGGGCGCCGGGCCGGTGCGGTCCAGCCACCATCTGGCAGCGGCCCCGTGCCAGGCGGTGCGCGTGGCGTGAGGCACCGTCGCGGCGACCGCCTCGGCCTGCATCGGCCTCGAGAAGCGGTAGGCCGCGGGGTCTCGCAGCAGCGTGCCCGAGGCCTCCAGCTCCGTCAGGGCGCCGAAGAACGCCGCGTCATCCAGCTCCGACACGGCCGCTAGCGCCGCCAGCGGGCCCGTCGCGCCCAGCACGGCCGCGGCCTCTCCGACGCGCCGCGCCGCGCCGCTCAGGGCCGAGAACCGCGCATCCAGCACGACGGCCAGCCCCCCGGGGAGCTCCAGGGAGGCGCCTTCCGACACGCCCCAGCCTTGTCTGGAACGGCTCAACGCCCCTGACCGCACCCAGTGCGTCAGCAGCGCTTCGGCGGGGCCGGGCAGGCCCCCTGCCAGGGCCACGAGCCGCTCGACCAAGGCAGGCTCCAGGGCATCCTGCCCGAGCATCGCCTGGGCCAGCCCGCGGGTCTCGTCGTCGGTGAGCGGCGGGAGCACGAGCGCGCGGCCCGCAGGCTCCAGGGGCTCGCGACAGGCCAAGACCCAGTGCCAGGCCTGGCCTGCCCCCCGGGAGCGCAGCAACCCCACGAGCTCGCCGGAGGCCGGGTCGAGGTCGTCCGCGTCGTCAAGCAGCCACACGGCCCGCGGCGCAGCCGCTAGGGCCAGCTCGGCCACCGCCGTGTGCAGGCGCACCCGCTCCTGGGCCCCGTCCAGCTGTGCGGCGGGCTCGACGCCGAGGTCCGGCAGCAGCCGCACGAGCACCGGCGCCAGCCGCTCCAGTTCGGGGACGGCGGTCGCGACCAGCGCCTGCAGCCAGGGGCGCAGCGCCTGGTAGGGTGGGGCCTCGACGCCGAGCCCACGGGCGTGGAAGGTCGGCTCGCCCGCCAGCTGAGCCTCCGCGCGCCACTCGGCGATGAGGCGGCTCTTGCCCACCCCCTCCGGCCCGACGAGCTGGATGAGGCTCCCCTGCGTCCCCGGCAAGGCCCGGCGCAGCTCCTCGACCACCGGCCCGCGCGCCAGGAGGGGGGGGCTGAGCAGGCAGGCTTCTCGCTCGATCGAGGCCTCCAGCCCGAGTGCTGCCAGCAGCTCCCAGCCTGACGCGAACCGCTCGCCTGGGTCCTTCGCCAGGAGCCTCGCCACCGCCACGCCCATCTCGGTGCTGAGGCCGGGGACCCACTCGCTCAGGGGGGTGGGGCGCTCTTCGAGGTGCGCACGCAGTAGCGCCACGGGGGTCATCGTGAGGTCAGGGTCGAAGGGCGGCCTGCCGGCGAGCGCGTGGTAGAGCACCGCCCCGAGGCCGTAAAGGTCGGTGCGGGCATCGATCGCGGCCCCGCGCGCGCACTCGGGCGCCAGGTAGTGGAGCGAGCCGCGGATCGCCGTGCCGACCTGGCCCGCCCGCCCCAGCAGGCCGAGGTCCATTAGGCGAGGCACCCCGTCTGACCCGAGCCGCACGTTCTCGGGCTTCACGTCGCCGTGGACGAAGCCTCGGGCGTGGATGTAGCCGAGCGCGGCCACGATGCCGGGCAGCCAGGCGCGCACGGTGGCCTCGCCACCGGGCATCGCGGCCGAGAGGTCGTGCCCGGGCACGGCCTCCATCGTGAAGTACGGCGTGCCGTCCTCGAGGTGCCCGAAGTCGTGGGCCGCCACCATGTTGGGGTGCCGGAGGGTCGCCATGGCGCCGAACTCCTGCCGGAACAGGAAGCGCGCCTCCTCCCGGGCTGCCGCGGGAGCCGCCTCGTTCACCCGAAGCGTCTTCAGGGCCACCTCCCGCCCGGCGTCGCGGTCGAGCACCAGGTGGACCTCGCCCATCCCCCCCTGGCCCAGCAAGGACCGATGGTCGTAACGGCTTGGCAGCTGAATCATGGGCCCCCCCCGCGTGTCGGGACGCGCGTCCTGGCCGGTATTATACCCGCGTGGCAGGCGGGTGGCCTGACGGGGCGGACCTCACTGATCGGACATGGCCGTTATGTTATACTTCGCAGGCGTGCGAGGCCGTCCTGGACGCCCCGCACCCCTGAACCCCGCGTGATCCGAAGGAACCGACCAGGCATGACGCTCATCAACCTCATCCGCGCCGGCGGCTGGACCATGGTGCCAATCCTGCTCGCCTCGCTCGTGACCGTGGCGCTCGTCATCGAGCACGCCTGGTCGCTGGCCCGGGCGAAGAAGAACCTGTACTGGCTGTGGCAGTTCCCGGACAAGCGCGACCAGCTGCTGCTCAAGAAGCCGACGGACCTGGTCACGCGCTTCCTGGTCGAGCTCGAGGAGGGCCACGTGACGGCCCTGGTCGACAAGACGCAGCTCGCGGGCCAGATGGTCCTCGAGCAGGAGCGCCGCATCTCCTGGCTGGGCACCATTGCCTCCATTGCCCCGCTGCTGGGCCTCATCGGCACCGTCTCGGGCATGATCATCATCTTCTTCCAGATCTCCGCAGCGCCGCCTGCGAACCCGCTCGCGGAGCTCTCGCGGGGCATCTCGGAGGCGCTGGTGGCGACGGCCGGCGGCCTCGTCGTGGCGATCGCGGCGGCCCTGGCCCACCACTTCCTGATGAACAGCAACGACGACCTGGCGATGGACCTCGAGGCCTGGCTGAAGGAGCACGCCAACACCCCCGCCCCCGGAGGGACGCCCCTTGCTCACCCGGCAAAGTAGGCGGACGCGCACGCCGCGCTTCGAGCTCATCCCGATGATCGACGTGATGATGATCCTCACGATCTTCCTCGCAGTCATGGCGTTCTTGCCGCAGGTGCGCACCTCGATCACGGCGCAGCTCCCAGAGGCCTCCACCGCCGAGAACACCCCGAAGTCGCTCACCATCGAGCTCACGCGGGATGGCCTGATGCTCGACGAGCAGCCCCAGACGCCGGACAGCCTCGTCGAAGAGGTCAAGGCCGCCGTGGCGAAGGACCCCGACACCGCCTTCGTGATTGCCGCCGATAAGTCACTGCCCTACGAGCAGGTCATCCAGCTGCTTGATCGCGTGCGCGGGAGCGGCGCGAAGCGCATCGGCCTCGCCACCAGCAAGCCCTGATGCGGCTCCCGCCGTTCGCGTGCCGGCAGGGGCCTCTTTTGCTCTTGCTGGTCGTGCTGCTGGCGTGGCTGCTTGGCGCAGGCCAGGCAACGGCCTCGCCGCCGGCTGGGGCCCGGCGCATCCTCTCGCTGGGGCCCTCGCTCACGGAGATGGTCTACGCGCTTGGCCTCGGAGACCGGCTCGTCGGCCGCACCAGCCTCTGCAACCACCCGCCGGCAGCCACGCGCGTGCCAGCCGTCGGCGCCGTCTCGGGTTGGAACGAGGAGCGCGTCCTCGCGCTGGCCCCTGACGTCATTTTGGCCCTGGAGGGTGCCCGCGCGCCCGTCGAGCGGCTGGCGCGCCTCACGGGCGCGACGCTGGTGGTGCTGCCCACCGAGGGCCTCGAGGACATCGGCCGCAACATGCGGCGCATCGCTCGCCTCGCGGGCATTGGCCCCGTGGGCGACCGCTGGGCCGACGGGCTGGCTCGCGCGGTGGCTGCCCGGCGGGCGGCGGGGGCCCGCGGCCCTCACCCCTCGGTGTTCTATATGGTCTGGGACGAGCCGCTGATGGCGGCGGGGCCTCGCAGCTACCTGGGGGATCTCATCTCGGTGGCCGGGGGCCGCAACGTCGTTCCCTCCTCGGTGCGGGCCAGCTACCCCACCTTCGGCTGGGAGGCCTTCGTCGCGGCAGACCCCGAGGTCGTCCTGGCCCCGCGCGAGCGGGCCCTGGCCCTGAAGCGGCTGGCGGCCAGCCACCCGGCCCTGCGCGCGGTGCAGGCTGGCCAGCTGCACACGCTGCCGGACGACCTGGTCTCGCGCCCAGGGCCGCGGGTGCTGGAGGCCCTGGGCGCCATCGAGCAGGCCCTGCGCGCACCGCGCCGCGCGGCCAGCCTTCGCTGAGCCACCCCGCGTCCGGCCCCGGCTGCAGGGGGGCGGGGCAGGCCGTCGGGGCGGGGGCGGTGTAGAATGCCAGGGTCCCACCTCTAGCTGCCTTTGCCCCATGTGCCTTCGCGTCACCCGCCTCGAGAAGAGCTACCCCACGAAGACCGTGCTTGACGGCGTCGACTGGCACGTGTCGCCCGGCCAGCGCTGGGGCCTTGTCGGGCCCAACGGCGCGGGCAAGTCGACGCTGTTCAAGATCATCCTGGGCACGCTCGATGCCGACGCCGGCACGGTGGCGCTGCGGCCGCGCCTCACGGTCGGGCACCTGGCGCAGGAACTGCTCGGCGACCAGGGCCGCACCCTGCACGAGGAGATGTGGCAGGCCTTCCCGCGGCTGCTGGCCCTGAAAGACGAGCTGGCCGCGCTGGAGGCGCGGATGACCCAGGCCATGGAAGCCGAGCTGGAGGGCCTCGTGCACGCGCATGGGGACCTGCACATGGAATGGGACAGGCTGGAAGGTTGGGGCGCCGATGCCCGCATCGGCCGCGTGCTCAATGGCCTCGGCTTCAGCGAGGCGGACCGGGCGCGCGCGCTGGCGGAGTTCTCAGGGGGGTGGCAGATGCGCGCGGCGCTCGCCAAGCTGCTGCTCATCCAGCCTGAGTTGCTGCTGCTCGACGAGCCGACCAACCACCTCGACCTCGCCGCCATCGGCTGGCTGGAAGGCTACCTGGGCGCGTACCCCGGGGCGCTGGTGCTGATCTCCCACGACCGCCACTTCCTGGATGCCGTGGTGGACCACGTGGCCGAGCTCGACGGCGGTCGCCTGGAGACCTACACGGGCAACTACACGCGCCACCGCGAGCAGCGAGAGGCCCGCAGGGCGGCTCAGCAGGCGGCCTTCGACCGGCAGCAGGCCGAGATCGAGCGCATGCAGACCTGGATCGACCGCTTCCGGGCCAAGGCCACCAAGGCCTCGGCCGTGAAGAGCCGGGAGAAGGCGCTGGAGCGGCTGGACCGGGTGGACGCGCCGCCCGACGACACGGCCTCCATCCGCTTTCGCTTCACGCCTGCCCCGCCCACGGGCCGCATCGTCCTCACGCTGACGGACCTCTCCAAGGACTACGGCCCCGGGCCGCTGTTCCGCATCGAGCGCCTGGAGCTCGAACGCGGCATGCGGCTCGCGCTCGTCGGCCCCAACGGCGCGGGCAAGTCGACCCTGATGAAGCTGATGGCGGGGGCTGAGCGACCCACGACGGGGGAGCTGGGCTTCGGGCTGCGCGTGTTGCCAGGCTACTTCTCGCAGAACCAGGCCGACTCCCTGGATCCCAGCCAGACCGTCCTCGAGGAGGCCTGGTCGGTCGATGAGACGGTCCCGCTGACCCGGCTGCGCACCCTGCTGGGCTGCTTCCTGTTTCGCGGGGAGGACGTGTTCAAGCCCATCGCCAAGCTCTCGGGCGGCGAGCGCAGCCGGCTCGCCCTGGCCAAGCTGCTCCTCGAGCCCCGCAACCTGCTGCTGCTCGACGAGCCGACCAACCACCTCGACCTCGGGGCCAAGGAAGAACTCGCCGAGGCGCTGCTGGCCTACGACGGCACGGCCGTGCTGATCTCTCACGACCGCTGGTTCCTGGAGAGCGCCGCCACCCACGTCCTCCACATCGAGGGCGGCCAGGCACGGCTCTACGAGGGGGGCTATGCGCGCTACCTGGAGAAGCACGCTGCGTGGGTGGAGGGCGTGAAGGCAGCGGCGCAGGCCGCCGTTCCGGCCCCTGCGCCGACAGCCGCGGCGGCACCCGCCCCGGCCAAGCCGGCCCGGCTCAGCTACAAGCAGGCCCGCGCCTTGGAGGCCGCGGAGGCCCTGGTGCTGGAGTTGGAAGGGCGCGTTGCCGAGCTCGAGGCCTCGCTGCAGGACCCCGCGATCTACCAGGACGGCGTGCGGGCCGCCGCGCTCAACGCCGAGTACGAGCAGGCGCGTCGGGACCTCGATGCCGCGACGGAGGCCTGGATGGCCCTGGTGGACGGGGCCTAGCTCGGTCAGAGCAGGAGGTCGAGGCCCTCGAGCACCTGCTGCTTGAGGCGCGTCCACCTCGAGTCTGCCGTCAGGTGCGCCTGGCGGCCGCCGCTCACGGGGAAAGCCGCCAGCTGGCCTCGGCCGCCGTGGCCCGGTGCAGCTCCCAGGCCGTCGCCTCGCCTGGGGTCAGCCCCACCCCCAGGGCCTCGACGACCCCGGCGATCAGGGCTGCGCCTGCCTCGTCCACCCCGACGGGGCGCCCCAGCGCCTCCTCGAGCGTGCGCAGCGCCTCCGACCCCGGCAGCAGCCCAAGCCACGGCGAGCGCGACACGTAGGTGCTGCCGTGCTGCAGCACGGCCCCCTGCCGCCGCACCTGGGCGCTGCCGACCAGCTTGTGGCCCCCGACGCCGAGGTCCGCCTGGGTCGTCGACGCGAAGCAGGCCGGGCTGCGGCCCGGGGAGGCCCCGCCCGGGGCGAGCCCGGCTGGCAGCCCCAAGCGCATGAGCCCGAGGGCCAGGGCCTGAGCAAGGACGCGGTACGAGGCGGCCACGCCGGCCGGCAGGCCGCTCGTCACGATGCTGTAGGTGAGGTCCCCGGCGTGCACGACGGCGCGGCCCCCGGTGGGGCGGCGCACCACCTCGGCCCCAGCCTCGCGCCAGGCTGCCACCTGGGCGGGCTCGGCCCGCTGGGCGTAGCCGAGCGACACGGTGGGCCGCGCCCAGCCGTAGAGCCGCAACGTCGGGGGGGAAAGCCCCTCGCGGTGAGCCTCCAGCAGCGCCTCGTCGAGCGCCATGTTCCAGGCCCCGTCGGTGGGCGGCGTCCACAACAGCCGCCAGTGGCGGGGCAGGCCAGGCTGGCTCAGAGGGCCGTCTCGAGCGCCGACCGGAGGTCGCTGCCGAGCTCGGTGTGCGCGTAGATGGTCGTCGTGTCGATCCGGCGGTGGCCGAGCAGCTTCTGGATCTTATCGATGGAGACCTTACGGTTGATCAGGCGCGTGGCGAAGGTGTGGCGCAGCTTGTGGCAGCTGAACTTGCGGTTGCCCAGCCCCGCGCGGGCCATCACGCCCTTCACGATCTTGTAGACGCTGTCGTAGCTGAGGCGGCGGTGGTGGGTCTGCAGCGAGACGAACACCGCGCCCTTGCCCACGGGGTGCACGGCCATCCACTCCCCGATGGCCTGCGCCAGCGCGTCGCTGATGGGCAGCATGCGCTCCCGCCGACCCTTGCCGAAGACGCGCAGCTCGCGCTCGTCGAGGAACACATCCTCGATGTTCAGACCCACGAGCTCGCCTGCGCGCATCCCGGTGTAATACAGGGCCTTCACGATCGCCGCCTCGCGCAGGGCGGCAGGTGATCCCGCCGTGAGCGCGTCGAGCAGCGCCTGCACCTGCGCTGCGTTCAGGTAAATCGGCAGCCGGTCCTCGACCTTGGGTGGCTCGAAGTTGCCCGTGGGGTCGACGCCGATCACCTTCTGCCGCAGGCAGTGGTTGAAGAATCCGCGCAGGGAGGCCTGTTTGCGGCGCACCGTCGTGCCCTTCATGCCCTTGCGCGAGAGCCCGGCGATGTAGAGCTCCAGCTCCTCGTGGCTGGCGGTGGCGAGCGCCTTGCCGATGCTGGCCTCGGCCTGCCGCAGGTCAAGCCCGTAGCACCGCAGCGTGTGGTCCGAGAAGTTCTTGAGCCGCAGCCTGTCGAGGTAATCGCGGATCATGTCGGGCCCCTGTGGGGGGACTGAGGCGGTGCTCATGAGGTGACCTTTCGCGCCACGGCCAGCTTCCAGATAACGTCACCAAGAGTTAACGCCACCAGACGGGCGCCGGTCAAGAGATCCCCGTCACATACTTAACATAACGCAATGGTTTGCGGGCTCAGCCGGGAGGCGAGAGGTGAGGGCGCAGGAAGGCGATGATGGCGGCCTCGTCGATGGTGGCCTCTGCGTGGCTCGCCCCGGGGTGGAAGCGCACGGTTGCCGAGATGCCGAGGCGCTCGAGCTCTGCTGCCAGCGCCTGCGTCTGGGCCGGCGGCACCACCGTGTCGGCCTCGCCGTGCTCGAGGTACAGCGCGACGTGGCGCAGGTGGGCCGCGAGCGTCAGCGCGGAGCGGGCGGGGCTGCTTGCCGCTCGCCTGTCCCGGCCGAAGGCGTCCAGCCACGAACGCCTGTAGGAGGCCGCCAGCCCGCCGGGCTCCACCACCCCCTGCGAGCTCGCCACGGCCGCCACCCTGTAGGGCAGTGCGAGGGGGTTGGCCGCCACCGCGAGGGCCGTGCCGCCTCCCATGGAAAAACCAACCAGGCCGACTCGTTCAGGGTCCACGCCGAAGCGGGCAGGGAGGTCGGCCAGCAGCCGGGCGGCCGCGTGCAGGGCCTCGTCGTTGTTCCAGTGTCGGGGGCCTCCGAGCAGCGCGGAGGCCGCGAGCCACCCCTCCGCGGTCGCCCGCGCGGCCAACCCCGTGCGCTGCGAGAGCTGGGTCTGGTCCATCCCGTGGCCGTGCAGGAACACGAGCGCGCCCCCCCGCCAGCCCGGGCCGTGGGTGGCGGGCAGCACGACGTGCACCGCGTCGCCAGCGAGCTCGTAGTTGCACGGCGCGGGCTGCGGCGCCTGCTGCCCGCGCTGAGGTGGCGCTGGGCAGGCTCCTCGCCCGGCAGCATGGCTGATGTGGGGTGGGCGAGGGTTCAAGGGCACCTCCGGCGGGCCCCGGCCATCGTGAGCAACTTCGGCGGGGCCCCGCCAATCGTGCGCCGCCTGGCCCGGCGTCGCCATGTCGGGCTGCACGAACCTGGTTGCCAGGGCCGGACGCGGTGAGGAGGGCGCCCGCGCAGGGAATGTTATGGTGCTTGTTCAATAAAGTTCACAAGTGGGCGGGATGCGCCTGCCAATGGCGACCGAAGGTGACGGGCCGCACAGAAGGGGCGAAGAAGCGTTGTTAATGTGGATCGCAGGTGCTATATTTACTCGGTCGCTAACTTGAAACCTTGGTGGCGACTTGATTTCGGGAAAGGGGACTTGAGCAGCGAGACGTTGAACCAGCGACATCGTCGGATCGTGGAGGCGGCTGCTGACGCAGCTTCCCGAGCGGGCCGAGACCCCTCGCGGGTCGAGTTGGTCGCGGTCACCAAGCACGCGTCGCCTGAAGCCTTGACGGCCGCGCACGCCTTGGGGATCCGCCGCTTCGGGGAGAGCCGGATTCAAGATGCGTTGCCGAAGATGGCGGAACTGGCGCCCCTGGCGCCAGAGTGGCACTTCATTGGGCATCTCCAGACCAACAAGGTGAAGCGCGTGGTGGGGGCCTTCTCCCTCATTCACTCCGTGGACTCCTGGCGGCTGGCAGAGGTTATTCACGATGAGGCCACGGCCCGCAATCTGGTCCAGGCTGTCCTGATTCAGGTCAACACCTCTGGCGAGGCGAGTAAGTTTGGCATTTCCCCGGAAGAAGCGCCGGCGGTGATCGGGCAGATGGCCCGAGACCTCCGGGGCGTGGAGCTCAGAGGTCTGATGACCATGGCCCCGCGCAGCGACGACCCCGAGGATGCCCGACGGTCCTTCAGGCGGTGTCGGGAGTTGCTCTCGCGCCTCGCAGGCGTCCTGCCGGAGGGGCATCGGTTCGACCAGCTGTCCATGGGGATGACGCAGGATTACACGGTCGCCGTCGAAGAGGGCGCCACGCTGATACGGATAGGGTCGGGGCTGTTCCGCTGAGGGCCACGACCAGGAAGCCAGACCCCACCAGGGACGGTTTTTTTCGGTACATCAATCCGATAGGAGGAAGTTCGATGGGCGCCGGGTTCATGCAGACGCTTCAAGGCATCTTCGGTCTCGACACCGAGGAAGAGGTCTACGGCGAGGACGACGACTTCGAGCGTGAGCAGCCCAAGCAGGGGGCCCACGCCAAGAGCGTGCAGCCCGCTCAGGTCAACCCTGCCCCCACGCCCGTGGCGTCGCCGCGCAGCAACATCGTCGGGCTGCCCACGTCGTCGAGCCACGAGGTGGTGGTGATCGAGCCGCGGTCATTCGACGAGGCCCTGGCCATCTTGGACAACCTCCGCTCCCGGAAGGCCGTGATCCTGAACCTGATGGGGCTCGCCCCTGAGCAGTCGCAGCGGCTCGTCGACTTCGTGTCGGGCGCCTGCCACGCCCTCGACGGTCACCAGGACAAGATTGGCGAGTCCATTTTCCTCTTCACGCCCTCCAACGTGGTCATCAACACCTTCCACTCGGAGCGCGATTGGATGGGGTCGCCCCAACCCAAGGACCTGTTCTGGCGGGTTCGCTGAATCCCGACGTTCGACTGACAGGAGGCCGGCCCGCAAGGGCCGGCGATTCGCTTGATGGCAGAACTTGCGCTCATAGGCGGTGGGGCGATGGGGGAGGCCCTGATCCGGGGCATCCTGGCCCGGGGGCTGTACCCGGCGACGGCCCTGATGATCAGCGACCCCCTGGAGGCCCGCCGCGAGTACCTCGCCTCCGAGTTCGGCGTCCAGGTCACGGATGACAACCGGGCCTGCGTCGTGGCCCCGCACGTCCTGCTGGCCGTCAAGCCCAACCAGATGGCGGTGGTGCTGGACCCCTTGCGGGAGCACTGGCGCCCCGGCACCCTGCTGACGTCGATCCTGGCGGGCAAGACCTTGGCCGACCTCGCGGGCCACCTGCCGGCGGGCATGCCGATTGTCCGCGTGATGCCCAACACGCCCTCGCTGCTGGGCGAAGGGATGGCGGCCCTCACGGCGAACGCCGCCACCACGCCGGAGCAAAAGGCGCGGGCGGCTGGCCTGTTCGAGGCCGTCGGCGAGGTCGCAGAACTCCCCGAAGGCTACTTCGACATCGTCACAGGCCTCTCGGGCAGCGGCCCCGCCTACATCTTCTTGATCATCGAGGCCCTCATCGAGGCCGGCGTGTACAACGGGCTCCCGCGTCGCGTCGCCCGGCAGCTGGTGCTGCAGACCGTTATCGGCAGCAGCCGGATGGTCAAAGAGACGGGGATGCACCCGGCCGAACTCAAGGAGCAGGTGACCTCACCGGGCGGCACCACCGCCGCCGGGTTGCAGGTCCTCGAGGCCGCCGCGCTCCGCTCCATCTTGATCCAGGCGGTGAAGGCCGCGACGGACCGCTCCGCTGCGATGTCTGGCGACCCCAAGCCCGTTCCCTGACCCGAGAGGCCCCCCGATGTTCACCACGCTCGCCACCACGATCTCCCTGGTCGGGAACGCCCTGACGCTGATCATCTTCATCCGGGCGTTGCTGACGCTCTTCCCGGCGATCGACCCTTACCACCCCGTGGTGCGCACGCTCGACTCCGTCTGCAACCCCATCCTGTCAGGCTTCAGGCGGTTGATGCCCCCTGTCGGGTTCATCGACCTCTCGCCCCTGCTCGCCATCTTCGCGATTGAGCTCGTGACCAGGGTCCTGGTCCACCTCCTGCTCGGGCTCGCGAGGGGCTGAACGTCAGCGGTCAGGGGGCCTGTCCGGCGGCCCTGGCCTTGGCCTCGGCGGCCTCGGCCTCGGCCTTCTCCTGGGCTTCCTTGCGCTTGAGTTCCTCCGGAGAGAGCATGCCCTCGCGCCAGATCTGCACCTGGTTGCGGCCGCCGGCCTTGCAGGCGTAAAGGGCGGTGTCTGCCCGTTCGAGCATCTCGGCCACGCGCTCGTCGGTGGGGAGTAGGCAGCTGACGCCCAAGGAGGCCGTGATCTGTCGGACGGGCTTGCCCTCGAGGTCCGTCATCTCGACGTTGCAGATGGCCTCACGGATGCGATCGGCCACCCGCGCTGCGCCGGGGGCGTCCGTGTCGGGGCAGAGCACGACGAACTCTTCGCCGCCGAACCGGCACGGGATGTCCGAGGCGCGCACGATCTGGGGCAGCACCCGACCCACGACCTTGAGCACCTCGTCCCCCACGGCGTGGCCGTAGGTGTCGTTGAACTTCTTGAAGTGATCCACATCCAGCATGATCACCGCCATGTTGCGGTGCTGCCGCTTGGAGAGCTCGATCTCGCGGGCCGACTGGTCCTGGAAGAAGCGGCGGTTGTAGAGGCCCGTCAGCATGTCGGTGGTGGCTTCGTGCTCCGCCCGCCGGTACATCTCCAGGGCTTGCTCCAGCTCGGCGGCCCGGTGATTCAGGCTGGTGTAAAGCGTCGCGTTCTCGATCGCGCCGGAGCTGTGGCCGGCAATGGCGCGGAGCAGGTCGAGATCCTTCTCCGTGAACGTCGTGACCACGGCCTGGCTGTCGACGTACAGCACGCCGAGGCTCTTGCCTTTGGCTTGCAGGGGCACACACATCAGCGTCCGCAGATTGAGCGACATGATGGATTTCGCCGTCTGGAACTCCTCGTCGGTGGTGGCATCGACGACGGTGATGGCCTGGCCAGTCGAGAGCACCTTCTGGCAGATCGACATGGAGATGCGCTCGTCGAGCAGGGCGCCGCCGCTGCGGTCGAAGGCGGCCCGACAGACTAGCACGTCGCCGGCGTTCTCGTCGCGCAGCATCAAGAACCCGCGCTCGGCCTGGGTGACCTCCAGCGTGAGCTGCACGACCAGGTTGAGCACCTCGTCGACGACGAGGGTCTCGTTGATCTTCTCGGCGAGCTCGTTGAGCATCTCCAGCTGACGGCTGCGCTGCGCCATCTCCGAGGCTGCGGCCGCGTTGCGCACGGCCAGGACGGCCTGGTCAGCCAGCCTGCTCGCGTGGAGCACGTCGCCCTCTTCGAACAGCCGCCCGTCCGCACCCTCGCGGTCGAGGTACAGCTCGCCGACGACCGCGCCCGACAGCTTCAGCGGCACGGCGATCGCCGTTTGCAGCGACAGCTTGTCCACCCGCACGGCCTGGCTCGTCCGCTCATCATCCTGCGCATCCCGGACCAGCACGCCCGCGCCCGTCTCGCGGGCCTCCCCGGTGAGCTTGGTGGCGACGGCCCAGTCGGCCTGGTAGCCCCCGTCCGGCCGGATGCCACGCAGCGCCTGGCCCTGCAGTGACCCCGTATCCAAGATCAGGAAGCCCCGCTGGGCCTCCACCTCGCGCATCAGGGCGTCGAGCGCGCGGGTCATGGCCTGGATGGGGTCGCGCACCTCCGTGAGCGCCCCGGAGAACTCCAACACGCGCTCCAGCCTGGCGTGCTCCTCTTCCAGCTCCGCCATCTCGGACTGCGTCGCGTTGACCCTGGCTGCCAGGTCCAACATCTCGCGGCCCAGCACGGAGAGCCTGTCGCCGAGCGGCCCCCCGGGGGCTGCGGCCACGAGGACGGCCCCGGCCGCGTCCATCGGCTCGCCGGCCAGCACGCGCGCGCGCTCCGGGTAGGCCACGAACCAGGTGCGCGGCTCCTCGTCGAACTCTGCCACGAGCGCGCGCAGCAGCTTCTGGGCCTCCGTCAGCTTCTGCTTGCCACCGCGACCCCGCGGCTCGGCGGAGGCCTGCCCGTGCAGGGCCAGGGCCCGCAACAACGGGTTGGCCAGGAGCGTCGCTTCCGCGTGCGCCGTCTCGTAGTGGCCCGCGGCCAGGTCCACCCGCCCCGCCTGGAGGGCGTTCTCGCCACGCAGGCAGGCCAGCATCGCCACCTGGTAGCGGGCCCCGATGGCCTGCGCCGTCTCGAAGGCCTCGGTCGCGAGGCGCTCGACCTCCTCCTGCTTGCCCTCCCGCAGGGCCGCCCAGGCGAGCGCCCGCAGGGCCCGGACCAGGATGCCCTTGGCATGGGTCCGGCGGGCTGCCGCGACGGACGTCTCGATCAGGGCCCGGCCCGCCGCGACCTCGCCGAGGCGCACCAGCACCTCGCCGCTCAGCGTCTGCATGCGGCTCTCGGGCTCGGTGTTGCCCGTCTCGGCGATGAGCGCCTTGAGCGTTTCTCCGGTGTCCTGCGCGTCCGTCAGCCGCCCGAGGAAGAGCTGCACCTCGAGCAGGTACTGGAGCACGAGGGCCTCCAGGTACTTGTTCTGGATTTCCCGCGCCAGGTCGAGCGCCTGCACCAGGCCATCCAAGCCCTTGGTCAGCTCCCCGCGGTAGGCGGCTGCGGCAGCTTCCAGCGTGTAGGCCATGCCGAGCGGGAACTTCGAGTTCAACGCCGTTGCAATCACGTTGGCGTCCCTGCTGAGCCGGATGGTTTCATCGAAGGCCCCCAGCTCGAACGCCGTGATGGCAAGGTTCAGCAGGGCGAAGATCTCCTCGTCCTTGAGGCCGATCTCCGCGCAGATCTTGTGGTTGAGCTGGAACGTGTCCCAGGCATCGCGGAAGTTGCCCTGCATGTTCTGCGCGTTGCCGAGCAGGTTGTAGGAGTTGTTGAGGCCGATGCGGTCACCCAGGTCGCCCAGGATGGCCACGGATTCCTTGAGGTTACTCTCCCCCTCGGCAAGCTTGTCCGGGTCGCCGGAGACGTACATGAGCCCGACGAAGCCCAGGGCCTCGCCGATGTAGGTCGGGACCTGGGCCTCGCGGGCCAGCGACAGGGCCCGGGCCGTTTGCTCGACGGCCTCCGTGAGCTTGCCCGTGAAGTAGTTGACGCGGCAGCTGGTCAGCAAGCAGCGGGCCGCCCCGGCGGCGTCACCACCCGCCAGGCAGACGTCCAGCGAGCGGTCTGTCAGCGCGAGCGCGGTCGGGTAGTCGTTGGCCATTTGGGCCACCTTGGCGGCCGAGGTCAGCATGCGCCCCAGGTGGAAGGTCTCCCCGAGCGTCTCGGCCAGAGGAATGGCCGTGTTGAGGGCCTCGCGGGCCTCTTCGGCCCTGCCGGACACCCGGCAGACGTCCCCCAGCGTTCGCAGGTACTCCAGCTTGGTCCGCTGGCGGGGAGTGGCAAGCGGAGCCGTGGCCTCCTCCGCCGTGACGACAAGCAGGCCGGCCGTCAGGAACCGATGCGCGTCGGCGTTGGCGTAGAGGCTTGCGCTCCGCATGCCCGCCTCGAGGGCGTAGGTGACGGTCTTTTCCGGTTCGTCCGCGTGCATCGCGTGGTGGGCCAGCGCCGTCACGAGCGCCAGCGGCGCCTCGGCCAGCGCCGCGGGCAGTTCGCCCTCGAGGGCCTCCGCCACCTGCCGGTGCAGCGCCACCTTGGTGTCAGGCTCCAAGTTGGCGTAAATGACCTCCTGGAGTTGGCCCTGGGTGAAGCGATAGGCGCCATCCTCGGTGCGGGTGAAGATGCCGTTCTCGGCCAGCTCTCCGAGCGCGTCGAACAGCGCGTCCTCGCCGAGGCCGGACACGCGTAGCAGCAGGTCGAGGCCGATCTCGCGCCCCAGCACCGCGCCGATCCGGGCCAGAGAGGTGGCAACCTCGGAGAGCGCCGCGAGCTTCTCCAGCAGCAGCCCCTGCAGGTTGCTCGGCATTTGATCCGGCGTCAGCGTCAGGTCGGTGTTCCAGCGTCCCCTGCGCTTCACGAGCGTGCCATTGCGCACAAGGTGCTCCAGCAGGCCCTCGACGAAGAACGGGTTGCCCTCAGAGAAGGTGGCGATCTGGTCCAGGAAGGTCTCGCCGACCGCCCCCACGCCCAGCATCGAGCCCACCATGCGCGAGATCGCCTCGCCAGCAAGCGGCTGCAGCGTCAGCACCTCGACCAGGGGACGCCAGCTGGGCTCCCCATCCAGCGCGCCCCGGTGGTTGAGCACGAACGCCAGCGCCTGCTCTCGCGTGTTGCGCAGGATGTATGCCAGCAACTCGGCCGACAGCGGGTCGGCCCACTGCCAGTCCTCCAAGACGACCACCGTGCCCCTGCGCTGAGCCAGCGCGGCGATGACCTCCGAGACGGTGGCCTGCAGCCGCAGCTTCTCCTTGGAGGGCGGATCGAGGTCGGGGGCCGCGGGCACGCCGAGCTCTGGCAGGAGCTTCACGAGGATCGGGGCGTGCCGCTCCAGCGCCTCCGGTGCGTGCAGGCGCAAGGACGGCAACAGGGCCCTGAGGGCCTCGACGAAGGGCCCGTAGGGCGCCGTGCCCTGCTCGTAGGCGGCGCCCACGACGAACGGCAGGTTCTCCATCTGGACGGCGAAGCGGAACTCCTCGGCGAGCCTGCTTTTGCCCGCGCCAGCGGGGCCCGCGACGAGCAGCGCCCCGCCCGAGCGGCCCTGCTTGAGGGCCTCCAGCCGCCCGAGCAGGGCGTCGAGCTCGCCATCCCGCCCCACGAACGGGGCCGACAGCAGCACGCCGCCGGCCCCCTCAGCCACGGCGACGCCCAGTTCTTCGAGGACGTCGAAGGCCGACTGGAACCGGGCCGTCGGGTCCTTCTGCATGAGCCTGAGCACCAGCGCCTCGAGGTCCGGTGCCACGTCCGGCGCGTGGACGGAGGGCGGCGTCGGCGCCTCGGTGGTGTGCGCCTTGATGATCTCCACGGGGTTCGTGCCTGGGAAGGGCAGCCTGCCTGTCAGCATCTGGTAGCCGAGGCAACCCATCGCGTACAGGTCCGAGCGCTGGTCGATGCGGCCACCGCGCGCCATCTCCGGCGACATGTAGCCCAGCGTGCCCTTGATGGCGCCGCTGCTTCGACCGGCGCGCTCCATCAGGCCGAAGTCCATCAGGCGGACCTCTCCGTCCGGCCGGACGCGCGCGTTTTCGTCCTTGATGTCGCAGTGGACGAAGCCCAGCTGGTGGATGTAGCCGAGGGCCATCAGCAGCTGGCTGAAGATCTTCCGGAACGTGTCGCCATCGACGGGGAGGAGTTCGTCCAGCCCGTGGCCCGGCACGACCTCCATCGTCAGGAACGGGGCGCCGTCCGCCAGCTGCCCGTAGTCGTAGACCGCGCAGCAGTTCGGGTGTTTCAGGGCCGCCATCTGGCGGAACTCCTGCTTGAACTGGAGGATGGTCTCTTCGCTGGCGCCGAGCCGAGACGACAGCACCTTCAGCGCCACCTGCTGGGAGGTGGTGGTGTCCTCGACTAGGTTTACCACGCCCATGCCACCTTCGCCGAGCTTCTTGAGGAGCTTGTAGCGGCTGGCGATGACTTCCGTCGTCATGGGACCTCGTCTCTGGGCCCACCGGGCCGAGCGCGCGGGGTGGTGCGTGCCGCGCATGTCATGGAGTCAATACCCCTCCGGCTGCCGCGCATAACGTCAGGGCGAATGGCCGGGAAGCGGCGCCCTACGGCGATTTTGACGCGGCGTGCCGCTTCTCGTCGTCCGAAGCTGGGCGCCACTCCAGCCCCCCCCAAACCAGGTTTTCGCCGGAGGGCAGCGTGCGGGCAAACTGGGCGAGCAGGCCGTACTGCTGCTGCGAGAAGGGGAAGTAGGTGGCCCCGAGGCGGATCGTCGGTCGGTTGGGGTCGTAAATTTGGCCCATCAGCTGGATGCGGTTCGGCAGGGCGTAGTCGATCCCCACGCCAATCTTGGAGCGGATCAGGCCAAAGTGGTAGCCTGCGGGGCCCCACACGTGGGTGTCACCCAGCGTGAGGTTGAAGAACGGCCCCTCGCCGACCTGCTCCACGCCGGCCGTGATCGTGTTGGTCTGGAGCTTCAGCTTCACCCCGAGGTTGGCTGCGAGCCCCGTGCCGGCCGCCGGGTACATCGCGATGCCCTGCACCGTGGGCTCGAGCGAGAAGCCCTGCAGGTTCCTGGGCTCCGTGATGGCTGCCGCCCCCGTCAGGCCCCGCGTGAGGTCCCGGATGTTGCGCACCGTGTCTCGGATGTCCTGCTGGACGTTCGGGTCGCCCGCCGTGTTGTTCATGGTTGTCACGAGCTGGTCGAGGCGCGAGATGAGGTGGCGCACATCGGAGACGCTGCGCTTGTTCGCGGCTTGCTGGCCCGGGCCGAACAGCGCGTCGAGCGTGCGCGAGACGTTGCGCGTGACCTGCCGCACGTCGCGAACGGCCGCCGCGACCTCCTTCGGGGAGGTTGCCGCGACGAGCCTCTCGCTGCCGGCGGAGAGCCGGCTCAGCGAGGCGATGAGGTCGTTGAGGCCCTTGGGTGTGCTGGACAGGCCGTCGAGCAGGCTGGAGGCCTTCGTGCCGAGCTGGTCGACCGTTTTGGTCGTGTGGGCCAGGTTCTGGGCCGTCTCAGCGAAGAGCTTCTCGAACTTCTTGGGATCCGCGGCCTTGCGGAACTCCTGGAAGGTGTCCGTGACCTCGTCGAGGACGAGTTCCAGCCGGGACGGGTCCTCGCCCCGCACGGCGTCGTCCGGCTTCAGCCACACGATGGGGACCGGGCTCGGGGTCGGCTGGCCGGTGCGCGCCAAGGGCGCCTTGGGAGGGAAGATCTCCAGCGCCTTCTCCCCGATGATGCCGAGCGACATGATCTTGTAGCGACCGTTGGCAGGCAGCTGCAGGGTCGCATCGTCCACGTGGACGGACACCTCGATCAGGGGCCCTCGTGGCGTCAACGTCTCGATGCGTCCCACGCGCAGGCCCATGTACCGCACCGTGGCCCCAGGCAGCAGGCCGGCCACGTCCGCGAACCGGACCTGGAAAGAATAGCCCTTCGGCGTGAGGGAGACGTGCGTCAGCCAGCTCAGGCCGGCGCCGAGGGCGAAGACCGAGAACAGGGTGGCTGCGCCGACTTTGGCTGCTGGAGAAAGCACCTGGGAGGCCTCGAGGCTGGATGCGGGCGTGCGCTTTCACCTATACCCCGGCACGGGCCATGGCAGGCAGGGGGCGCCCGGTCAGTCCCCGGCCATCTCCTGGCTCACCACGCCATCCAGGAAGTTGCGGATCAGCGGCTCTTGCGTCTGACGCATCTCGTCGGGGGTGCCCGTGCCGACCACCTGCCCCTGGTAGAGCATGGTGATCTGGTCGCCGCAGTAGATGGTGCTGTGCTGGTGGGTCACGACGATCGAGGTGGCCTGGGTGTCGTGGGTGAGGCCCACGATGAGGTTTTCGATCACGGTGCTCGTGATGGGGTCGAGCCCGGTTGTCGGCTCGTCGTACAGGATGGTGCCGGGGTCGCGGGCGATGGCCCGGGCAAGGCTCACGCGCTTCTGCATGCCGCCTGACAGGTTGGCGGGGTACAGCTGCTCGAGTCCGGGCAGGTTCACCCGCGCGAGCTTCTCCGCGACGATGCGGTCAAGCTCTGCTCGCGGCAGGTCGAGGTGCTCCGTGATGGGGAAGGCCACGTTCTCCCCGATCGTCATCGAGTCGAACAGCGCGCCGGCCTGGAACACGAAGCCGAGTTGCTGCCTGTAGGCCTTCATCTCGTCCGGTCGCAGCTGCGTGATGTCGCGGCCGTCCACCCAGACCTTGCCCCGGGTGGGCCGCAGCAGGCCTGAGACGAGCCGGAGGATGGTGCTCTTCCCACAGCCGGAGGGGCCGATCACCACGCTGGTGCGTCCCGGCTCGAAGCTCAGGTTGATGCCCTGCAGGATCGTGCGAGGCCCGAAGGCCATGTGCACGTCCTCGAGCCGGATCGTGGGCCCCTTGCTCACTTCACGCCACCCCCGGGGAACAGCACCATACTGAGGAAGTAGTTCAGCACGAAGATCGCGATCATGCTGTGCACGACGGAGTTCGTGGTGGCGGCCCCGACCCCCTGAGCCCCCTTCTTGGCCGTGAGGCCTTGGTGGCAACCAATGACGGCGATCAGGAAGCCGAACAGCGCCGACTTGAACATGCCCTTGAACACGTCCGCCGGGACCAGGAACTCCTGGATGGAGGTCAGGAACAGCGTCGAGGAGATCCCCATCATCTTCGTGGCGACGATCCAGCCGCCCGCAGCGCCGATGAGGAGGCCCAACCCCGACAGCAGGGGGACCATCACGACGCAGGCCAGCACGCGCGGCACCACGAGGTAGCGCGTGGGGTCCACGGCGAAGGCCTCGAGGGCGTCGATTTGCTCTGTCACCTTCATCGAACCCAGCTCGGCGGCGATGGCCGAGCCCACGCGGCCTGCCACCACGACGCTGACCAGGATGGGGGCCAGCTCACGCGACAGCGCGATCGACACCACGCCCCCGATGGCAGTCGTGGCGCCGTACTTGATGAACTCGTGCGTGATCTGCAGCGTGAACACCATGCCGACTGAGAGCGCGATCAGCAGCGCGATGGGCAGGGAGTCCACGCCGATGAAGGCCAGCTGCGTGATGGCGTTGCGCCGGTGGATCTGGCCGGTGAGCAGCAGGCGCAGGGCCCGGCCCCCCAGCAGCGTGAGGTTGCCGAACACCTCGAGGAACTCGAGGGTGGCGGTTCCCAGGCCTTCCAGCGTCTTGATCACGGGGCACCTTCAGCGACGGAGCGTCGTCATTGTAGCCCGCCGGTCGGCGTTGCGGTACCTGGCGGTGTCTCCGCAGGCAGCCAGGCATCGAGGCGGCCGGTCTGCCCCTTCAGCCGGGCGAGCACGACCCGGCGGCCGAGCACGGGGGTGGGCAGCTCTTCCCAGCGGGCGCCGGGCGGCAAGGGCCCCCAGACGTGGCGGCTGGGTCCCTCTGCCCACGCGAGCAGCACGGGCGTCATGCCAGCCACCGTGCCAGGATCCAGCTTCGGCAGCAGCCGCCGGAGCTGGGGGGGCGTGTGCACGAGGCGGTTGGCGAGCCAGAGCGGCTCCGGATGCATCCCGTCGAAGGCGAGGTCCCAGGACAGCGCCACTTCCCGGGGGCCGACGTGGGCGGCCAGCAGCGTGGCGATGGCCGCGGGCAGGGGGTTGCCGGGCGGCGCAAAGGCGGCCATGGCGGGCCGGGCCAGCCACAGCCACCCCGCGCCCAGCGCCAGCACGACGCCCGTGAGCGCCCTCGGCCAGCGGCCCTGGCCCCGGCCAAGGGCCGCCGCCAGCGGCAGCGCCACCAGCAGCACCGCCAGGAGGGCCACCCAGCGCAGCGCGGCGAAGCGGTGCACGCAGGCGTGCTGCAGCAGCAGCGCCATGTGAAGCACCGGCGGCAGCCCCACGGCCGCCAGCGCCCAACCCCAGGCCCCGCGATCCTTCACGTGCGTCCGCAGCCGCCACCCGACCACCGCCAGCGAGGCCGTGCCGAGCAGCACCACCACCGCGCCGGGCCCCGCCACGGCCTCGCCCAGCAGGGTCTGCCCCCAGGCTCCCAGCCCCTCTCGCAGGCCTCCGGGCGCCGCCGCGGCGAGGTGCGACGCGAGGACGCCGGCGACCAGGCTGCCCGTGAGGGCCACGCCGTTGTCGAGCGTCCGGCCCGGGCCCCGCTGCGCGAAGGTCGCCAGCATGTCGGACCAGCCTGCCGAGAACCACCCGAGCTGGGCGGCATACAGCCCCACGGCCAGCCCCATCGGCGCCCACAGGGGCCATGCGGCCCGCAGCAGCGCCCCGCCTCGCCCGGCGTCGCGCCCGCGCCAGGCGAAGCCCACGCCGATCACCCCCATCGTCAGCCACCCCAGCCACTCCGTCCCCCAAGCGAGTAGCCCCGCCCCGGCCAGCGCCAGCCCGCGCCAGGGCCCCAGCCCGGCGAGGCGGAACCTCGCGCGGGTGGCGACAGCCGCAGCCAGCAGGCACGCCGGCAGCACGAGGGCGTCCGTGAAGACCTCGTAGCGGCCGTAGTAGAGGATGGGCGGGGAGGTGACCCAGGCCAGCCCTGCCGCCAGGGCGGCCAGGGCGGCCCCGGCGGGTGGCAGGCGCTGCGGCGCCACCAGCGCGAGGCAGGCCCAGGCGAGCTCGAACAGGGCAAGCGCCCCCCCGAGGCCCACCACGACCTGGCCGAGGGCCGCCAGGAAGGCCTCCGGGGGCGGGCTGCCGAGGACCTGCCACACGCCGAAGACGAGCACGCTCCAGAGTGACGGGTAGCTCAGGTAGGCGCCCTCCAGCTTGCCGAGGCTGCGCAGTGCCGGCCCGTGGGCGGGCGCGCCAGGGGTGTGGTCACTGGCAGGCGCCGCCTCCGCGCTGCGCGGTAGGATGACGTTGGCCCCCAGCGTGGGGCCGACCCCCCAGGCCGCATAGCCCCGCAGGGTGGCCAGGGTGTGGGCGGACAGCCAGCGCGGCGGTCCCTCGACGAGCCCTCGCGTCTCGTGGTTGGCTGCCAGCCAGCCGATCAGCAGCAGCGCGGCAGCAGCGGCCCGCAGGCCCGCCGAGGTCAAGGGGCGCCCGAGGCGAGCGTGCCCGCGGCCTCTACCACGATGCCCTCCGGCGACACGCTCAGCTGCTCGATGCGCCACCCGGGCCCCGGCAGCGTCAGGCGGTTGAGGTCCAGGAGCGGTGGGGCCATCCGGCCTGCGAGGCGGAGCAGGGCTGCGGGCAGGGGCTTGCCGCCCAGGGCCACCTCCCACCCGGTGCCCCGGATGCTCCGGTGATCGCCCCCGAGCACGGGCACGAACGAGGCCGATACGGGCCGGGCTGCGCCTCGCCCCAGGTGCACCTTGGCCTCCAGGTGGATCCTGCTCGCGTCGGTGGTCACCCGCACGTCGGAGAGCCCCAGGCGCGGCCCGAGCAGGCTGACGAGGGGCCCCGCTGGCACGGCCAGGCCATCCAGGCTCCCGGCATCCTTCAGGCGCAGGGCCTCTGCCGTCAGTTCCGCCGCGCTGGCCTCGAGCCGCACCCGGGCACTCGCTGGAGCGAGCAGGACCGGGGCGCCGATGCCGTACAGCGAGTGCCCGGGGACGCGGACGTCCTGCGCCTCGAAGCGCACGCGGGGCAGGCGCACGGGGCCGCAGGGGACGTGGCGGGCCTCCACCCGGAGGGTCTCCAGCCGGCCTCGCGTCAGGTCGAGGAAAGGGTCCGCCAGCACCTCGGCGCGTGCGCTGGAGGTCGGTCCCCAGCGCCGCTCGAGCTCGCGCTCGAGCACCTCGCCCACCTGGCCCGGCGCGGCCGAACCCGTCGCCAGCACCACAATAACGCCCAACGCCGCGATGATGCTCATGGTGCTAGAAGTCCTTCGTCACGCCGGCCGTCAGGCCGAGCGTCGTGAGGCTGCCGCCCCCGAGGGCGGTGCTGAGGAACGCGTGGACGCCCGCATCGAGCGTCCAGCCGGGCGCCACCTGGTACAGGGCGCGGCCCGTGAGGTCTGTCCCGATGCGCGTCAGCGTCTGAGGGCCGTTGGGCCGGGGCAGGTTGTACCACTGGGCCATCGGCCCCACCAGAGCCGTGCCGATGAGCTCCAAGCCGGGACCTGCCCGGAACGCCAGGGTCGCGGCTGGCCCCGCCCCGACGCTCGTCTTGTCGGCTGACAGGTAGTACTGGCTGACGAGCTGGCCAGTGACGTTGAAGGCCTGGCGGGCCATCACGCCGCCGCCCACGGCAGCCTCCCAGTCGGGCCCGCCGCCGACGCGCCAGTAGCCGATGCCCGAGACGCCCGTGTCGAGCATGTCGATCGGCACGGGCTGGCCCTGGTCCGGGATGTCGAAGCCCACATACATCGTGTTCACGCCGAGCGCGAGGCCCCAGGCCTCCGTCCAGTGCTCCCCGCTCACGCCCCCGCCGGCGAGCATCCCGCCCGAGAACTGCGCCGGCTCGTTCGCCACGACGGCCCCCGTCTGGCGCGGCAGGTCCTCGTTGAGCATGGCGATGAGCTCGCCTTGCAGGCGACCCCGGCTGCGCAGGAGCGGGGGGGCGCCCGCCAGCGGCAGCGGCGAGGCCCCTGGCGAGACGCGCGGGTTCGCCGTTGGCCCCGGGCTGGCGGGCCCTGGCGAGGGGGGGGCGAGGGCCTCCTGCAGCTCCCGCTCCACGGCCGGGTTGAGGTAGGGCAGGGCCTTCACCAGGATGGACAGGACCTGGAAGCGCGTCACGGGGTTGACCGCGATGAAGGCGCTGCCTGCCCGGGCCTCGATCAGCCCGAAGCGGTTGACCACCCGATCGAGGACCTTGAACAGGGGGCTGCCCTGGGGCACGTCCGAGAAGTACACCGTCTGCCGCCGGCGAGTGGGCGGGGCCACGCCGTTCTTCTCCAGCAGGGTGTCCAGCGCCTCGGCCAGTTCGCCCCGCGTCACGAGGGCTTCGCCCCCGAACGTGCCGCCACGACCGGTCTCCAGCAGGCCATAGCCCAGCACGCGCTGGACGTCGCGCGTCGCCTCGTGGCCGGGCGGCATGTCCTTGAGCACGAGGAAGGTGGCGGGCGGACCGCTCTCGATGTACAGGGCGCTGAGGATCTGCGCCAGCTCGTAGCGCGTCAGCGGCACCTCGCCCGCGAAGTCGACGGGGGTGCGGCCCACCATGATGCGGCGGTCGGCCAGCACCGAGGCTGGCACCAGCGCCCAGTGGCCCGAAGGGATGTCCCGGAAGGTGCCCGCAGCCTGGGCGGCGAGCGCCACGAGCGGGACGGTCAGCAGGGCGGCGAGCAGCGGGCGGCGGGGCATGGTGGCCCATTATACCGCTGACAGGCCAAACGGGCTGTGGCGCCTGTCGCTCTGGCGCCTGCCAGCTCACAGGGGGGGCAGCCCCAGCAGCTGGTCGCCCGCCTGCACCCCCACCTCGGCGAGGCGTCCGGCCGACAGCTCCAGCACCGCCCGGGCTCCGCGCACGGGCCACCCCACGCGCCCGGGCCGCAGCTGATGGGTCAGGCTCACCACCAGGCCCTGCCCGTCGAGGTAGGCCACGTCGATGGCGTAGCGCATCCCGAGCATGTGCACCGCGTTGCAGGGCACCAGCAGCAGCCCGTCACCGGGCGCCAGGGCCGGCGTCCCCAGCAGCCCGACGAGGCGGGAGGCCCAGGTGTCGGCCACGCGCACCCGCTCGGCGACCGTGGCCCCGGTGCGGGCCAGGCTGAGCGAGCGCACCTCGTCCCCGCTCACTGCCCCACCCAGTTCGTGAACAGCTCCAGCGCCACGGGGCCGAAAATCACGATGAAGACCACGGGGAAGATGAAGAACACGAGCGGGAAGGAGAGCTTCACCGGGGCCTGCATCGCCTGCTCCTGGGCCCGCTGCATGCGGTTGTCCCGGGCGATCTCGGACTGGATCCGGAGGTTCTTCGCGACGCCCGTGCCCATCGCCTCGGCTTGCACCATGGCGAGCACCACGGAGTTGACCTCCTTCAGCCCCACCCGCCGGGCCATCTCCTTGAGCGCGTCGCCACGCGGGCGTCCGAGTTGGATCTCCCGCAGCACCTGGTCGATCTCCTCCCGTAGCGGGCTCGGGCGGGTCTTCTCCACCACCTTCTGCATCCCGGCCTGCAGCGAGAGCCCGGCCTCCACGCACACCGTCAGGAGGTCCAGCGTTGTGGGCAACTGCTTCAAGATGGTGTCGCGGCGGCGCACGCCCTCGCGCTGAAGCGCGAGGATGGGGTAAAAAAAGCCGCCGACGGTCCCCGCCAGCGCCACGAGCGCCAGCACGGCCGGGTTGAAGCCGATCAGCGCAAAGGTGAACACCGCGGCGCCGATCGGCATCAGCACCGCGCACTTGAGCTGCCAGACCCTGAGCTGGAGTGGCGTCATGCCATACCGGCCAGCGGCTTGCAGCACCCGTGTGAGCTCCGCGGCCTGCCCCTCCGTGACGCGGCTGTCCGCCCACGGCCGGAACAGCTCGTCGAGCTGGGCGTTCGCATCGGCGACGGCGTCCTTGCGGGCGGGCGGGGCCTCGGCCACGGCCTCGGGGGCCCGGTAGACGGGCCTGTCGGCGTTTTGCGACAGCCGCTTGAGGCGGCTCTCCACGTCCTCGCGCTGCTTGGGCTTGGCGATCGCCAAAAGCCCCAGGAACAGCGACGCGAACATCAGCCCGAAGAGCAGCAGCAGCATCGGATCCATCGGCTAGACCTCGATCGTCACGATGGCGCGGATGAAGTAGCCCCCCAGCCCGATCAGCAGCACGCCGACGAGGGTCATCAGGAGCCCGATCGGGTGGCTGATCAGCAGCCCCGTGCGCTCCGGGGCGATCAGGAACATCGCGAAGAACAGGCCCACAGGCAGCAGCCCGAGCACCCAGCCGCTCATCCGGCCCTGGGTCGTCAGGGTGCGGATCTGCTTGTGCAGCTTGTTGCGCTGGCGGATCGTGTCGGCGACGGTCTCCAGGATCTCCGCGACGTTGCCGCCCGTCTGGCGCTGCACCACGAGCGCAGTGGTGGCGATCTCCAGGTCCTCGAGCGGCATCCGCTCCGCCCAGGCCGCCAGCGCCGCATCCATCGGCACGCCCATGCGGAGCTCCTGCAGCACCTCCTGCACCTCCACCCTGATGGGGTCCGGGAAGTCCGTCGCGACCGTCTCCAGCGTCTGCAGCACCGTCTGGCCGCTCTTGACGCCGTTCGCCATCACGCCGAGGGCGTCCGTGAACTGGTCGAGGAACTCGCCCTGGCGGCGCGCTACGCGGTAGTCGAGCCAGCCCTCCCGCGCCCGCCACGTGCCGTACCCAAGCAGGCCGCCGAACACCAGCCCCCCGGGGCCGAGCCCACCCATCAGCAACCCCACCACCGCGACGGCGATGGCGGCCCGCAGCCAGGTGCGGCGGAGTTGCGCGGGCGTCAGGTCGAGGCCCGCCTGGCGCAGGCGCCGCACGGTGACAGCGTCGCTGGCCTCTGGGCCGGTGCTTGCCCGGGGCCGCCCGTCGTCGGAGGCCGCGGGCCCTGGCCGGCGCCCCTGCAGCCGCACCACGAGAACCGTGCCCCCGAACACCACCACGAAGATGCCCAGGAAGGCGAGCAGCAGCGTCTGGGTGCTCATCCGGGGCCGCCCTTCATGAACAGGTCGGGAGGCAGCTTCAGGCCCATGGCTTCCAAGGTGTCCAGGCAGTACGGGCGGATGCCCGTGGCGCGGAAGGCGCCCTGCACGCGCGTCTGGTTGCGGCCCGTCTGCCGGAACTCGAAGACGTCCTGCATGGTAATGATCTCACCCTCCATCCCCGTGACCTCCGAGACGCGCGTGATCTTGCGGCTGCCGTCCGTCAGGCGGCTCTGCTGCACGATGATGTGGATGGCGGCGGCGATCTGCTCGCGGATGGCGCGCACGGGTAGGTCCATGCCCGCCATCAGCACCATCGTCTCCAGCCGCGCCAGCGCGTCACGCGGGCTGTTTGCGTGGCCTGTGGCCAGAGAGCCATCGTGGCCGGTGTTCATGGCCTGGAGCATGTCGAGCGCCTCGCCGCCGCGGACCTCGCCCACGATGATGCGGTCCGGGCGCATGCGCAGGCTGTTGCGGACGAGGTCCCGGATCGGCACGGCGCCCTGTCCCTCCAGGTTCGGGGGGCGGCTCTCCAGGGAGATCACGTGGGCCTGGTTCAGCTTGAGCTCGGCCGCGTCCTCGATGGTCACGATGCGCTCGTCTTCCGGGATGAAGCCCGAGAGCACGTTGAGCAGCGTGGTCTTGCCGGAGCCCGTGCCCCCCGAGATGAAGACGTTCATCTTCCCGACGACGCACGCCTCCAGGAACGTCGCCATGGCCGGCGTGCACGTGTCGAAGCCGATGAGGTCCTCGATGCCGAGGCGCTTCCGCGAGAACTTCCGGATCGTGATGGTGGAGCCCCCGAGCGCCAGGGGCGGGATGATCACGTTGACACGCGAGCCGTCGGGCAGGCGGGCGTCGCACATCGGGCTGCTCTCGTCCACGCGCCGGCCGATGGGGGCCACGATCCGGTCGATCACGACGCGCAGCTGCTTCTCGTCCGTGAACGTGCGGCTCGAAAGCGTCAGCCGGCCGCGCTGCTCGATGAAGATCTGGCCCGGCCCGTTCACCATGATTTCCGAGACGCTCTCGTCGGCGAGGAACGCCTCCAGCGGGCCGTAGCCGATGGCCTCGTTCGCGATGTCGGCCACGAGGCGCGCCCGCTCGGCCCGGCTGTCGAGCTTGAGGCCCATGTCGTCGATCAGGCGGTTCACGCGCTCGGCCACCTGGTCCCGCAGCACGGCCTTGAACTCGGGGTCGGCGAGGCGTTCGAAGGGGATGTCCT
>JAYKHR010000050.1:0-10343 GCA_035285125.1 Candidatus Sericytochromatia bacterium
CGAGCACGGCCTTCGGGAACTTGTTGGCCTCCAGCGCCAGCAGCGCGTTGCCGTCGCGGTTCTTGTTGCCGGAGTCCAGCGTCAGGAGCGGCAGCTTGATCTTGAGCGGGGTGGCGAGCCTGTCTCCCTTGACGGCCACGCGGCCCTCGAGCCTGCCCGAGGCACCGAGCACCTTGTGCATCGGGTGGACGAGGCGGTACTCGACGCGGGTGCCCGCGCCGAGGTCGTAGCTGGTGTCCGGGAAGGCCGCGCGGGCGGGGGCGGCCAGCAGGGCGAGGGCGAGGGCCGCCAGGGCGGCTTGGCGCAGGGGCATGGTCATTCTCCGAAGGCGACGGCCGCCGCGGAGGTGGCCATCAGACCGAGCGTCGCGTAGCTCGCGAGCCCGTGGGTCGAGGTGAGCTGGCCGGGGTTGACGACGTTGGCGAGGCCGAGGCCCACGGTGCTGGCCATGCCGGCCAGGTGCAGCCAGGCGAGGCCGCGGTGGAGCTCGATGCCGCTGAAGGGCCTCGACGCCCCCGGCAGCGGCGGCGGCGTGGTGAAGGCCAGCGTGCCTGTGGCCAGGTAGAGCCCCGTCGTCAGGCCCGCCGCCGCGAGGTGGAGGCTGCGCAGGTCCAGCGTGGCCGCCGGGTTGTGGGTGCTCGCGTAGCCGAGCGAGGCCGTCACGGCCATCATCCCGAGCGTGCCGAGGGCCAGGCCCTGGTGCAGCTGGAGCTGGTGGGCCCGGATGCCGAAGGTGGTGGCGTCGAAGGCGGGGCCCTCGTCCTCGTCGTCGTCGGAGGCAGCCGCGGCGGGCGCTGGCCGGGGCGCCTCCTCGGCCAGGGCGGGGGGCGCGAGCAGCCCGACGGCGAGGGCGGCCGCGAGGGCCCCGCGCGTCCAGGCGTGGGGAGGTGACATGGTCATGGGGAATCCTCCTGCCTGCGCATTATGCCCCGGCGGTCGGGGGCCCAACCGGGGGCTGCGGCTCGCCGGCGCCGGCTCCCCTGCCGCCCCGCAGGCTCGGACCCGCTCCCCGGGAGCCGCCCACGCTGGTACACTGAAGCCGCCCGCCCCCGCCGCTCGCCCGCTGGAGCCCCGATGCTGTTCGACCTCTCGCCCGCCCGCTTCGACGCCCTGACCACGGCCTTCCCCAGCGCCCGCGTGCTGGTGGTCGGCGACCTCTTCGCCGACGAGTACGTGCGGGGCGAGGTCACGCGCATCTCGCGCGAGGCCCCCGTGCTGATCCTCGCCCACCGCGAGAGCCGGGTGTTCCCGGGCGGCGCGGCCAACGCGGCCGCGAACATCGCGAGCCTCGGCGGCCGCGTCGAGATGGCCGGCGTGGTGGGGGCCGACACCATGGCGCCCCAGCTGCGCGACGAGCTCGAGCAGCGGGGCGTCGGCACGGCCCTGACGCTCGCCGACGCCAGCCGGCCCACCACCACCAAGAGCCGCATCTCAGCCTCATCGCTGCAGTCCGTGACGCAGCAGATCGTGCGGGTCGACCGCGAGGACCGGGGCCCCATCGCGCCCGCGCTCGAGGACGCACTGCTCGCCGCAATCGAGGCCCGCATCAGGGACTTCGACGCCGTGCTGCTCTCCGACTACGGCAACGGCGTGCTCACGCCGCGGGTGATCGCAGGCGTGCTCGCCCTCGCGGAGGCGGCCGGCACGATCGTGACGGTGGACTCGCAGGGCGACCTGCGCCGCTTCCCGGGGGCCTGGGTCCTCACGCCGAACCAGCCCGAGGCCGAGGCCGTGGTCGGCTTCCCGATCACGGACGCCGAGAGCCTGCACCGCGCAGGCCGCCAGCTGCTAGCCGACGCCCGCTCGCGCAGCATGCTCATCACCCGCGGCGGCCACGGCATGGCGCTGTTCGAGGCCAGCGGCGAGACCACGGAGATCCCGGCCTTCAACCGCTCCGAGGTCTTCGACGTCACGGGTGCTGGCGACACGGTGGTCGGCACGCTGACGCTGGCGCTGGCCGCGGGCGCGAGCCTCAAGGAGGCGATCGTGCTGGCGAACGTGGCGGCCAGCATCGTGGTGCGGCGCTTCGGCACCAGCGTGACGACCCGCGAGGAGGTCACCGAGGCCTTCCAGGCCTTGGCCGCCCAGCCCACGCCGGAGGCCCGGACCCGCTGAGGGCCTCCGGCTCAGGCCAGGAAGCGGCGCACGGCGGGAGGCAGCAGCTGCGTGAAGGCGATCCGCCCGGGCCCAGCCAGCAGGATGGCCAGGGCCATCGTGAGCAGCGCGAGGTTGTACTCGTAGCCCCCGCCCTGGGCCGAGAAGCCGTTTTTGCCGTGCACGAGGGCGATCGCACCCGCCATGATGACGACCAGGCTGGCCGCCGAGAAGCGGCTCAGGAAGCCGACCAGCAGCCCCAGTCCGCCAAAAAATTCGCCGATGGCGACCAGGTAGCCGAGCACCGGGCCGAGGTTCTGCACCAGCTGGGCCATGCCCTGGCCCCCGAACAGGCCGAACAGCTTCTGGCCGCCGTGAAAGATAAAGACGGCCGCAAGCCCGGCCCGCACGCTCAGCAAGGCGAGATCGACGGGGCCGACCAGCGGGGGGCGGGTGGCCGAGGAGAGCGAGCCGAGGGACATTGGAGAGACCTCCCAAACAGGACCGGGGCGGCGCCATCATAGCGCACGCGGCGCCAGCCGCATGTGACGGCGCCGGGGCCGGCTGGCGCGACGGGCCCGGACAGCGCATGATGAGGTCTGTCGCCCCCCTGCTGGAGAGCTGCATGAACGTCCACTGGATCGACTACGCCATCTTGGCCACGTACGCGTGTTTCGTCGTGGGCATCGGGCTGGTGCTGAAGCGCAAGGTCACGGACGCCGAGTCCTTCTTCATCGCCGGCCGCCAGATCCCGGCGTGGATCACGGGCCTGGCCTTCCTGTCTGCCAACCTGGGCGCCCTCGAGGTAATGGGCATGGCGGCCAACGGGGCCAAGTACGGCCTGTTGACCAACCACTTCTACTGGGTGGGCGCGATCCCGGCGATGGTGTTCGTGGGCGTCTTCATGATGCCCTTCTACTACGGCTCGAAGGCGCGCAGCGTGCCCGAGTACCTGAAGCTGCGCTTCGACGAGAAGACCCGCGGCCTCAACGCGCTCACCTTCGCCGGCATGACCGTGCTGGCCTCCGGCATCAACATGTTCGCGATGGCGAAGGTGTTCCAGCTCTTGCTCGGTTGGTCGATGGATGCGAGCATCCTCGTCTCCGCCCTCGTGGTGCTCGCCTACACGATCACGGGCGGCCTGGCCTCGTCGATTTACAACGAGGTGCTGCAATTCTTCTTGATCGTCTTCGGCTTCTTGCCCCTCGTGCTGCTCGGCCTGCACGACGTCGGGGGCTGGCAGGGGCTCTCGGCCAAGCTCCCGGAGGGCTTCATCCACGCCTGGTCGGGCCTCGGCAGCGCGGCAGGCAACCCGATGGGCATCGAGTGGTTCGGCATGGTCATGGGGCTCGGCTTCGTGCTGTCCTTCGGCTACTGGTGCACGGACTTCCTCGTCGTGCAGCGCGCGATGGCCGCCGAGGACATGACGGCCGCCCGCAACACGCCGCTGATCGCGGCGGTGCCGAAGATGCTCTTCCCCTTCCTCGTGATCACGCCGGGCCTCATCGCCCTCGCCCTGACGCTGCACCCGGCCGCCGGCGCGGCGCCGCTGCTGCAGAAGCTGCCGGACGGCACCTGGGACTACAACAACGCGCTGCCGATGCTGATGGGCCACTACTACCCGACGGGCCTGCTCGGGCTGGGCCTCACGGCCCTGCTCGCCTCGTTCATGTCGGGCATGGCCGGCAACGTCACGGCCTTCAACACCGTCTGGACCTACGACATCTACCAGGCCTACCTCCGGAAGGAGGCGCCCGACGCCCACTACCTCTGGATGGGCCGGGTCGCCACCGTCGTGGGCATCGCGCTCTCCGTGGGTGCAGCCTACATGGCGATGAACTTCAACAACATCATGGACTACCTGCAGCTGCTGTTCTCGTTCTTCAACGCGCCGCTGTTCGCCACCTTCCTGCTCGGCATGTTCTGGCAGCGCGCGACGGGCCACGGCGCCTTCTGGGGCCTGATGGCCGGCACCGTGGCGGCGATGGGGCACTACGCCGCCATCAAGGCCGGCGTGACGAGCTACCCCTCCGACATGGCCGGCAACTTCTACGGCGCCATCTATGCCTTCGTCGTGTGCCTGGCCGGCACGATCACCATCAGCCTCGTGACGCGGCCCCGCCCGGCCGAGGAGCTCGCCGGGCTCGTTTGGAGCCTCACGCCCCGCCCGGAGAGCCGGGACGTGGCCTGGCACCGCCGGCCTGCGGTCGTCGGGGCCGTGGTGCTCGCCCTGACCGTCGCCCTCAACCTCATGTTCTGGTAGGAGGCCTGTCATGCTGGATCTTCGCTGGCCGATCGGCCTGTTGTTCACGCTCGTCGGCCTGATGCTGGCCGGCTGGGGGCTGGCCCGCCCGCACGGGACGCTGCCCGTGACGCTGGCCGTCGACCTCAACCTGGGCTGGGGCCTGGTGATGACGCTGTTCGGCGCCGCGATGACGGGCTGGGCTGCCCTCGCGCCGGCCCCCGACGACGGCCCCTGAGCCCGCCGCACTCAAGAATTCCCCAGGGGTGCCGATGCACCCTGGGGGCTGCCTTGCGCGTCAGCGGCCGCCCCCACTGAAAGAGGACCCTGATGCTCCGTCGTACCCTGCTCGCTGCGCCGCTCGCGGCCGTCGCCCTGGCGGCCTGCAACACGTCGTCCCCCACCAGCCAGCCTGTCGGCGTGCAGACCTCGTCCATCCCGCTGCTGATCGCCCCTGTGGGCGCCTCGCTGGCCCCGGACAGCTCGTCGGAGACGGGAGGCTGCCTCCCGGACACGTCGCGCAGCAGCACCCGGCCCCCGGCCGCCAGCAGCGGCCCCTTCTTCCGGGACGACTTCAACGGCGACGTGTTGGACGGCAGCCGCTGGGTCACGCTGGACAATGACGGCGTCGTGCTCGTGCAAAACGGCCGCCTGCTGATGGTTGGCACCGGCAGCCGCAACTTCCCGAGGCTCATCTCACGCGTGGAGGTGTTTCCGAGCAGTGGGCCACGCTTCCTCGAGCTGCGCTATGAGCTCCTGACCGATGGCTGGGTGCCGGGCTTCAACCTGGATTACCTGCCCGCGATGCGGCCTGGAGAGCGCGCGCTGGAGCGACCGTTCGCGTCCTCTCGGCCCTTCTATTCGGGGCTGATGATTTCCATCTCTCCCTTCGATCAGGCTTCCAACACCCCGGGTCCCGACAACACGTGCGTCCCCGGCAAGCCTCACACCTTCCGCATCGAGGTCGATGCCGAGGAGAACCACCGCTTCATCATCGATGACCGCGAGGTCACCAAGCACCCGGGACCAGGCAGGCCCGTGCGCAACTTCTGGATCGGCAACGAGCTGTTCCCGACCGGGGAGCCACTGGTCTGGTCCAAGCTGGCGATCGACTACTTCGAGACGGGCAAGCTGACCAAGCCGGCTGACGCGCGGCCGCTGAACGAACCCATCCCCGTTGCCCCAGCGCCGGTCGCCCCGGAGCCGGTGGGCCCTCCGTCCCCCGTCCCGGCGCCCGGGGAGGCCTCCGGCGCTCCTTCACCTGCGGCACCCGCCACGGCACCGGCGCCGAGCCCGACGGCCAAGCCGGCGGCCGACGACCCCGCTTCGCCGACCGTCTCCTGAAAGTTTCCACAAAGGGCAGCGACGCGTTCAAGGCTGAATTCACCGGAATTTAACCGGGGATCGCGAGCTTGAAACCCGCCTGCAACCGGCCCGTCGGACATCAAACCCGTGAGCGCCGAGCGCCCGAGGCCAGTCCCCCCGAGCGCCAGCACGTCAGGTCCAACGCGCCACCCCACGTTCCCAACTCCATACTCTCCCAACTCCAACTTCACTCTCTCTCAACTCCCACTCTCCCAAACTCCAACGACCGGGCGGCCTGCGAGGGCCGCCCGGTCGTTTGGGGCCCGGGCTCAGGCCTGGAACTGTTCCAGCTCGGTGGAGCCGCTCAGGGCGCTGGTGGACGCCTGGCCCTGGGACACCGCGTCCAGCACGGCGTCGAAGTAGCCCGTGCCCGCCTCGCGCTGGTGGCGAATGGCCGTGTAGCCACGCGCTTCGGCGGCAAACTCGGCCTCCTGAAGCGCCACGTAAGCCGGCATGCCCTGCTCCCGATAGGCCTCGGCGAGCAAGTAGCTGTGGTAGTTGAGCGCGTGCCAGCCCGCGAGCGTGACGAACTGGAAGCGGTAGCCCATCGCCCCGAGCTCGCGCTGGAAGCGGGCGATGGCAGGCTCGTCGAGGTGCCTCCGCCAGTTGAAAGAGGGGGAGCAGTTGTAGGCCAGCAGCTTGCCCGGGTGCGCCGCGTGGACGGCAGCGGCGAAGCGCTCGGCCTCGGCGAGGTCGGGGCGGGAGGTCTCGAACCAGAGCACGTCGGCATACGGGGCGTAGGCCAGGCCGCGGGCGATCGCGGCGTCCAGGCCGTCTCGCACCACCCAGTGCCCCTCGCCCGTCCGCTCCCCCGTGAGCCACGGCTGGTCGGCAGGGTCGGCGTCCGAGGTGAGCAAGGTGGCCGAGAGGGCGTCGGTGCGGGCGATGAGGACGGTGGGAACGTCCAGCACGTCAGCCGCCAGGCGGGCGGCGGCCAGGGTGCGCAGGAACTGGCTGGTGGGCACCAGCACCTTGCCGCCGAGGTGGCCGCACTTCTTCTCGCTCGCAAGCTGGTCCTCGAAGTGGACACCGCCCACCCCTGCCTCGATCAGGGCCTTCATCAGCTCGAAGGCGTGCAGGGCCCCCCCGAAGCCCGCCTCGGCGTCGGCCACGATCGGCGCGTACCAGTAGGTCTCGGCGTCCCCCTCCAGGCGAGCCACCTGGTCCGCCCGCAGGAACGCCTGGTTGATGCGCCTGGCCAGGCGCGGCACCGAGTCGCTCGGGTAGAGGCTCTGGTCCGGGTAGGTCTGGCCGGCGCTGTTCTGGTCTGCCGCGACCTGCCAGCCCGAGAGGTAGACCGCCTGCAGGCCCGCCCGCACCATCTGGACGGCCTGGGCGCCCGAGAGGGCCCCGAAGGTGCGCACGAAGGGCCCGTCCATCATGAGCTGCCACAGGCGCCGCGAGGCCACCTGGGCCAGCGAGAAATCCTGCTTCAGGGAGGGCCGGAGCCGCACCACCTCCTGCGCCCCGTAGGGCCGGCGGATGCCCGTCCAGCGGGGGTCGTCCCGCCAGGCGCGCGTCAGCGCCTCGATCTGCACGGTCCGGGTGTCGAAGAACATTGGCCTCTCCTCGCTGGGGCGGGCGCCAGGGGCGCCCTGCGCCGCACCACCGGGCGACGCGGGGGGACGGGGGCGCAGGGCCCCAGGGGGTCGCTCAGCCCGCCTCAGTGGCCAGGAGCCTCGCGGTGGCAGGTCCGGTGAGAAACTCGACGCAGGTCGGGGCCAGCACGAGCCCGTCAAGGAGCGTGACGGCCTCGGCCAGGCGCCCGTTCCCCGAGAGCTTGGCTCGCTCCTCGTCACGCAGCCTGGCGTAGAGGGCGCGCGTGACGCGCCCGCCGTGCGCCAGGGGCGTCCCATGCCGCACCCACTGCCACAGCTGCGCGCGGGCCAACTCGGCCGTGGCGGCATCCTCCATCAGGTGGTGGATCGGCACCGCGCCCCGGCCGGCCAGCCACTCGGCGAGGTAGACCAGGGCCACGTGGACGTTGTCGCGGACGCCGGCCTCGGTGACGGCGGCCCCGGGCACGCGCACGTCGAGCAGGTGGGCCGCGTCGGCGCCGATGTCCTCCTGCCAGCGGCCGAGCTGATGCGGCTCGCCGGCGAGCACCCGATCGAACGCCTCGCGGGCCACGGGCACGAGGTCCGGGTGGGCCACCCAGGTGCCGTCGAAGCCGTCGCCGGCCTCCCGCTCCTTGTCGGCACGCACCTGGGCGATCGCCCGGGCGTTGGCGTCGGGGTCGCCACGCTGCGGCAAAAAGGCGCTCATCCCCCCGATCGCATGGGCCCCGTGGCGGTGGCAGCTGCGCACGAGCAGCTTGCAGTAGGCCCGCAAGAAGGGGGCCGCCATCGTCACGCGCGCGCGGTCCGGCAGCACGAAGGCGGCGTCCTCCCCCAGCTTCTTGATGAAGCTGAAGAGGTAGTCCCAGCGGCCGGCGTTGAGGCCCGTGGCGTGGTCGCGCAGCTCGAAGAGGATCTCCTCCATCTCGAAAGCCGCCAGCACCGACTCGATCAGCACGGTGCAACGGATGGTGCCGGGCGGCAGGCCCAGCGCCCGCTCGGCGTGGACGAAGACGTCCCGCCAGAGCCTCGCCTCTCGGTGGCCCTCCAGCTTGGGCAGGTAGAAGTGGGGGCTGGCCCCCCGCGCCCGAAGGGCCGCGTGGTTGTGGAACAGGTATAACCCGAAGTCGAAGAGGCTGGCCGCCAGCGGCGCCCCGTCGAGGCGCAGCCGCCCCTCGTCCAGGTGCCAGCCGCGCGGCCGCACCACGAGCACGGCGGGGTGGGCGCCCAGCCCGTACACCCGGCCGTCGGGCGCCACGTGCGTGATGGTGAGGCGCGCCGCGGCCATCAGGTTGGCGTGGCCGTCGAGCACGTTGGCCCATGTGGGGCTGGTGGCGTCCTCGAGGTCTGCCATGAAGACGCAGGCGCCGGAGTTCAGGGCGTTGATGATCCGCTTGCGGTCCACAGGCCCGGTGATCTCCACCCGGCGGTCGCGCATGTCGGCCGGCGCGGGGGCCACGTGCCAGTGCGAGGCGCGGATCTCGGCCGTCTCGGGCAGGAAGCCCGGGCGCTCGCCAGCCCGCAGCCGGTCCCAGCGGGCCGCGCGCTCGGCCAGCAAGGCCTGCCGGCGCGGCTCGAAGGTCCGGCCGAGGTCCGCCAGGAAGGCCAGCGCCTCCGGCGTGAGCACCCGCTCGCTGATGCCAGGCCGCGCCTGACCGACCACCCCGACGCCCTGCGGTGCCCCGATGCCCATGGCCGCCCCCCTTCGCCTGGCCCCATCATCCGGGAGAAAGGCGCAGCCGGCATCGGCCGGCCTTCACGAAGCGGGTCGTCCGAGGCGACGAGGCGCGGCCAGGCCGTCAGGGCGAGCCGGGCTTCGGGCCCACGCGCCACGTCACGGTGGCGACCGCAACCACGTCGCCGGCCGCGTCCGTGATCGCCGCCGTCACGTCGAGGTCGTGCTCGGCCGAGACGTCCGGAACCCCGGCCTCGCACGCCGACACCAGCGTGCCGCGGGCCTTCTTGCGGTAGTCGATCGCGATGCGCGTGACGATGGCGCGCGCGGTGTCAGGCAAGGCGATGTTCATCGCCAGCCCGGAGGTGGCCTCGGCGAGGTTCACGAGCGCCACGGCGTGCACCGAGCTCAGGTGGTTGCGCACCGCCCGGCGGTCGCGCATGACCGCCCGGCAGTAGCCCGGCCGCAGATCCTCGATCAGGAGGCCAGCGGTGCCCGTGTAGGGCACCAGCAGGCCGAAGACGCGGCTGAACAGCCAGCGCCCTCCGGGCAGGCCGTGCAGCGACTGCCACGCGTGGCGGAGCTGGCTGACTGCAGAGCGGGCCATCGGGAATCACCTCATGTCAGGGCGCACGGCCCCATCATACCCGGCCCCCCGCTTCCGGCGGCGGCCCCTCCCGCGCTACACTGGCCCCATGGTGCCAACTCCACCCTGGGACGTGATCGTGGTGGGCGGGGGGCCCGCCGGGCTGATGGCGGGCGTGGCCTCCGCGCGGGCGGGCGCCCGCACGCTGCTCGTCGAGAAGGGCGACAAGCTCGGGCGCAAGCTGATCATCTCGGGCGGCGGCCGCTGCAACGTGACGAACGTGGGCGACACCACGCACCTCGTCTCGATGATCGTGGGCAACGGGCGCTTCATGCACGGCATCTTCGCCCAGTACTGCAACCGCGACATCGTGGCCTTCTTCGAGGGCCTCGGCGTGCGCCTCAAGGAGGAGGACCACGGGCGGATGTTCCCCGTGACGGACAAGGCCACCACGGTCGCTGCCACCATGATCGACCACCTGCGGAGCCTGGGCGCCACGATCTGGCTGGAGGCCCCGGTGGCAGGCCTGCTGGTGGAGGACGGCCGCGTGGTGGGCGTGAAGCTGCGCGACGGGCAGGCCATCCGGGGGCACGAGACGGTGCTGGCCGTGGGCGGGGCCTCCGTGCCGCGCACGGGCTCGACGGGGGATGGCTACGGCTGGGTGCAGGCCGTGGGGCACACCGTCACGCCGCTGTACCCCACCGAGGTGCCCATCCACCTCGACGCGCCCTGGGTGCGCGAGCGGAGCCTGCAGGGCCTGTCGCTGCGGGAGGTGCCGCTGACGCTGACGAACGCCAAGGGCAAGCGCCTGACGACCCAGCTGGG
>JAYKHR010000051.1:0-2542 GCA_035285125.1 Candidatus Sericytochromatia bacterium
GCCAGCTGTGGGAGAAACTCCCGCGGCTTCAGGATGGGGCCCGCGATGAGGTGGGGAAAGAAGGCCACCAGCACGGCCAGGTCCCACACGCTCCGGGCAGAGCCGTTGGTGCGTCGGTAGATGTCGATGGTGTAGCTCATCACCTCGAAGATGATGAACGAGATGCCGACGGGCAGGACGATCTCCAGCAACGGGAAGCTGGTGCCAAGCCCTGAGAGCAGCCGGTTGGCGGCGTCGATGAAGAAGTTGTAATACTTGAAGAAGCCGAGCACACAGAGGTTCAACACCACCGAGGCCCAGAGCCAGTGGGAGCGCCGGCGCTCGTCCTCCGTGCCCTCGATCAGGCGCCCCAGGGCGTAGTTGCTCGCCGTGGCGAACGCCATCAGGGCGGTGAAGCGGTAGTCCCACCAGGCGTAGAAGACGTAGCTGGCGCCGAGCAACAGGGCCTTCTTGACGCGGGCTGACGGGATGATGGCCATCAGGGCCAGGATCACGCCGAAGAAGACGAGGTAGGTGAGGCTCGAGAAGATCACGGAGACACCCTGGGGGTGAGGAACTGGACCAGGCGACGTGCCACGAGGGCGTGGCCGTAGGCGTTGAGGTGGCCGACGCCAGGCTCGGTGTTGTCGAAGCCCTGCACCCTTTGCCGGGAGTAGGCCTCGAAGTCCTCGAAGTCTGCCCGCATGTTGATGACGGGGATGCCTGCACCGCGCAGGTGGCCCGTCGCAAGGCGCTCGAGCTGGGTCTCGGCCTGGCGCCCAGGGTGTGCCGCGAGCGTCGGGAGGTACAGGACCACGGCGCGCGGATAGCGACGCGCCAGCTCCCTCGCAAGCCAGGGCAGGGCCCTGGTGACGAGCGGTTGGGGGGCCGCGACGGCGGACGGCGCGGCGGCGGTGGTTGGCGCTGGCGCCTCCTGGAGGCGCTTGAGGTGGGTGATCGCCACCCGTCCGGTGGCGAAGCCCGTGAACACCCCCAGGAGCGGGAAGCGTTGCAGGAGGTCGTGGCGGGCGCGCGTGCCCGCGTTGCTGGCCGTCTCGAACCCTGCCGGGGTGGCCACCAGCCTGAAACGGTGCTCGCTGGCGGTCAGCTCGGGCTCGGTGAAGTCGCTGTCCGTGAGCTGGAGGACCGTCCAGGTGGGCTGGAAGCGTTGCTGGAAGTGGCCGGCCAGCTGAACGTACTCCGGCGGGTTGCCGCCGCTCGCGCCGCCGTTGATCACCCTGACGGGTCGCTGCGTGTGCCGTGCGAGGTGGTGCTGCAGCAGGCCGACATAGGTCTCCTCGTCGCGCACCTGAAACGCCTCGGTGTAAGAGTCACCCACCGCGAGCACGCGGACCTCGCCAGCCAGGGGCGGCGAGGCGTCGGGTCCTCGGTATCCGTCCGCGTTGATGTGCGTGACGCAGTACCCCTCCGTGCCCTGCACCAAGGTGCCCGCGCGGTACGCCAGGCCACGCACCGGGTCGAGCCTGTAGCCCGGGTTCGAGGCCAGCGTCACCCGCATCAACAGCTCGGCGCAACCCCAGGCGAGGAGGCCCGCGGCGGCAACTTTGTAAGGGAGTCGCTGGGTGCTCACAAGACCACCACGAGGCCCATCCCGCCCGGCCTCCTCAGCCCCGGCAGCCGGTTGTAAAGCCGCTTGAACGCTCGCCAGCGCCGGCTGTCAGCTCCTGGGCGTGGGTGGTGGACACGGTGGACGCCTTTCTAGGCCTGCGTGGAGCCCTCTCCCGAGCCCCTCTGGAGGGCCCGGCTCAGGGCTCCCATTCTACCTCCACGTGCTTCGCTGCCGCGACGCCCCCCCCGGACGGGCCGGCTGTGGGCCACCAGGACGCGCCAGGCCCCGAAGCCCTGCCGCCCGTGCGGCCGGACGGGGCGGTGCTCGGGGCGCGGTCTCATCCCCCCACCCGCCACAGCGCCTCGACCGGGCAGGCCACCAGCCTGTCGCCGAGGGGCACGGTCTCGGTGCCCGTGTACAGCACGATCCCCCGGTGGAGCCTGTCAGGCAGGTCTGCCGCGAGCCCCTTGAGGCCCTGAAGGTCTCGCTTGTCCAGGCTGTGGCGGGCCTTCACCTCGATCCCGACCAGGCGGCCCTGCGGATCCTCGAGCACGAGGTCCACCTCCTGGCCCGAGTGGCTTCGGTGGTGGTAGAGGCGCGCCCGGCTTCCGCTGCCGGCCAGCTGTCGGATGAGCTCCGTGGCGACGAAGGTCTCCAGCAGCGGACCCCAGGCATCCGGGGTGCTGGCCAGCCGCGCCTCGGTCACGCCCAGGGCGTGGGCCGCAAGGCCGGGGTCGGCGACGAACAGCTTGGGGGCCTTCACGAGCCGCTTGCTCATGTTGCCCGACCAGGCGGGCACCTCGCGATGCAGGAACACGAGCTCGAACAGGGCCGTGTAGCGCTTGAGGGTCGTCTGCGGCAGGCCCGCCGTCCGGCTGAGCTCCGCGTGGTTGAGCAGCCCGGCGCTGCGGGCTGCCAGCAGGCTGAACAGCCTCGGCAGCTCGGTGGCTCGCTCGATGGCGGCCAGCTCGCGCACGTCGCGCTGCAGGAGGG
>JAYKHR010000052.1:0-9548 GCA_035285125.1 Candidatus Sericytochromatia bacterium
AGCAGCGTGCGGTCGAGCGGCGCCCGCTCGGGCGTGAGCGTGAAGGCGCCCTCGGCGTGGTCCACCGTGACCGTCGTGCCTGGCGCGAGCGGCTCCTCGAGCAGCAGGCGCGCGAGCGGCGTCTCGATCAGGCGGGCGATCGCCCGGCGGAGCGGCCGCGCCCCGAAGGCCGGCTCGTGCCCTGCCGCCGCCAGCGCCGCGCGGGCCGCCTCCGTGACGACGAGGTGGAGGTGCTGGCCATGCAGCTTGCGGCGCGTGTGCTCGAGCAGCAGGTCCACCACCCGCCCGAGCTGCTCGGGCGTGAGCGGGTGGAACACCACGACCTCGTCGAGGCGGTTCAGGAACTCGGGCCGGAAGGCCTCGCGCAGGGCCTCGCGCGCCGCGAGCGAGACGGCCTCCCACGACGCCTCGACCTGCTCGAGCTCGAAGATGCGCGCGGCGCCCACGTTGCTCGTCATCACCACCAGGGCCTGCCGGAAGTCCACCGTGCGGCCGCGCGCGTCCGTCAGCCGGCCGTCCTCGAGCACCTGCAGCAAGACGTTGAAGACGTCCGGGTGGGCCTTCTCGAGCTCGTCGAAGAGCAGCACCGTGTAGGGCTTGCGGCGCACGGCCTCCGTCAGCTGGCCCGCCCCCTCGTGGCCGACGTAGCCGGGCGGCGCCCCGAGCAGCCGGCTCACGGTGTGGCGCTCCTGGTACTCGCTCATGTCGAAGCGCACGAGGGCCTCCTCGTCGTTGAAGAGGTAGGCCGCGAGCGCCCGGGCGAGCTCCGTCTTGCCCACGCCCGTCGGCCCGAGGAACAGGAAGCTGCCGAGCGGGCGGCGCAGGTCCGCCAGCCCCGTGCGGGCCCGCCGCACGGCCTCCGAGACGGCCCGGATGGCGTCTTCTTGCCCGATCACGCGCTGGCGCAGGTGCGCCTCCATGGCAAGCAGCCGCTCGCGCTCGGCTTCCACCAGCCGCTCGGCCGGGATGCCCGTCCACTCGGCCACCACGCGGGCCACCGCGTCGAGGTCCACCACCGGCTCGGTGGCTCCTTGCGTGGCCCGCCAGCGGCCCATCAGCGCCTCGAGCTCGGCGCGCACGGCGGCCTCGCGGTCCTTGTGGCGCTGCGCCTCCTCGAAGCGCTCCTTGCCAATCGCCTCGCGCTTGTGCGCCTCGAGCCGGGCGAGCTCCGCCTCCAGCGCCGCGGCCCGCGCGGGCGGCAGCCGGCTGCCGAGGTGCTGCATCGCGCAGGCCTCGTCGAGCAGGTCGATGGCCTTGTCGGGCAGGAAGCGATCCGGCACGTGCCGGTCGCCGAGCTCCACGGCCGCCACGATCGCCTCCTCCGTCACGCGCACGCCGTGGTGGGCCTCGTGCAGGTCCTTGAGGCCGCGCAGGATGGCGATCGCCTGCTCGACCGTCGGCTCCGCCACCAGCACCGGCTGGAAGCGCCGCTCCAGCGCCGCGTCCCGCTCGATGGTGCGCCTGTAGTCCTCCAGCGTCGTCGCGCCGATCGCGCGCAGCTCGCCACGCGCCAGCGCAGGCTTCAGGAGGTTGGCCGCGTCCATCGCCCCCTCGGCGGCGCCTGCCCCGAGCACCGTGTGCAGCTCGTCGATGAACAGCACCACCTGGCCTGCCTGCGCCTTCACGTCGGCCAGCAGGCCCGTGAGCCGCTCCTCGAAGTCGCCCCGGTGCCGCGTGCCCGCCACCAGCCCCGCCAGGTCCAGCGCCAGCACGCGCCGGTGCTTGAGGCCCTCGGGCACGTCGCCCGCCACGATCCGCTGGGCCAGCCCCTCGGCGATCGCGGTCTTGCCCACGCCGGGCTCGCCGAGCAGCACCGGGTTGTTCTTCGTGCGCCGCGACAAGATGCGCACCACCCGCTCGAGCTCGGCCTCCCGCCCGACCACCGGGTCGAGCTGCCCGTGCTCGGCGAGGGCCGTGAGGTCGCGCGTGTGGCGCCCGAGCACCTGGCCCAGGGGCGGCCGGGAGGCCTCCTTCGGGGGGCCGCTGGCCTGGGCCTCCGTGAGCAGGCAGGCCGCCGTGCTCTCGCCCTCCTGCCGCAGGGCGTCCGCCAGGTGCTCCGGCGTCAGCACCGGCGTGCCCTGGCGGGCGGCCACGTGCCAGGCCAGCTGCAGCACCCGCTTCAGGCGCGCCGAGGGCGCGACCTCCTCCACGGGCGCGGCCTCGGGCCGCACGGGCAGGGCGTCGAGCAGCTGGCGCCGCAGCGCCTCCAGCGGCAGGCCTGGGCCCCGGCCCAGCCAGCGGGCGGCCTCCGGCTGCTCCAGCATCGCGAGCAGCAGGTGCTCGGGGCGCACGTCGGCCTCGCCGCGCTGGGCCGCCACCCGGCCGGCCTCCGCCACGAGGTGCTGGGCCTCGGCGTCCAGCCTGTCCCACAGCCGCACCTTGCCGCGGTGGCGGTGCAGCAGGGGGTGCAGCAGCTCCGAGAACAGGGCGGGGAAGCCCTCCGGGTGGCCGGCGGCGAACCCGCCCTGCGCCTTGAAGGCCTCCGCGCAGGCCTCGCACAGGTGCAGCTCCTCGCGCTGCCCCTTGCGGGTCTGGCTGTAGTGGAACCGCGCCGGACGCTTCTCGCACCGCATGCAGGTCATCCGGTCCTCCTGGTCTTTCGCTCGGGCCTCGCGCCCTGAGGGTAGGCGAGGCCCCCCCCGCCGCCCTAGCGGCGAGCGCGGGTTGCGACGCCGGCCCGGCGTGGAAGAATGGAACACGGGCGGCCGTCGCGCCGTCCCGTCATCGTGGAGGACCTCGTCATGCCCGCCGCTCGCCACTGGATCGCCGCCGGCCTTGTCGCCCTGGCCCTGGCCGGGTGCACCCCGCGCAGCCTGGTCGCGGGTGGGCTCGCCGCCGCGCAGGCGCTCTTCTTGTCGGCGGACGACGAGCGCCGCATCGGGGCGCGGACCCGTGAGGAGATGCTGGACAGGTACAAGCTGCTCGAGGACGCCGCCGTGCAGGCCTACGTGCAGGGCCTCGGCACGCGCCTCGTGGGGCGCAGCGGGGATGCGGGCTTCGCGTGGACCTGGCAGGTCCTCGAGGCTGACGAGGTCAACGCCTTCGCCGCACCCGCCGGGCACGTCTTCGTCACCACCGGTGCGCTGCGCCAGATGCGCAGCGAGGCGCAGCTGGCGGGGGTCCTCGGCCACGAGGTCGCCCACGTCGTCCGGCACCACGCCCTCGACGGCATCCGGAAGGCGCTGGTGGCCCAGGGCGTCACGACCGCGGTGCTGGGCGACGACGCCAGCCAGCTCGCCGAGCTCGGCGCCCGCGTCGCCGGCACGGCGGTGCTCAAGCACGGCGATCGCGGCCAGGAGCTGGAGTCCGACGCGCTCGGCGCCACCTGGGCCTACGAGCTCGGCTATGATCCGCGCGAGCTCGCGGCGTTCCTGGCGGCCCTCGGGCGCCAGGAGGGCGAGCCTCCGCCGTGGGTGGCCTGGCTCTCCGACCACCCCGGCTCCAACGACCGCGTCACGGCGCTGGAGCGGCTCGTGCGGGAGCGCGGGATGGACCTCGCCCGCACGCGGACGGGCGCAGACGCCTACGGCACGGCCGTGCTGGCGCGCCTGGGCCAGGGCCCGGCGGCGCCCTGAGGGCGGGGGCACCCACCAAGACGTTGTAACGTTTTGTGTCACCTGGGGCCAGTTTGCACCGGGTCGGGCACAATGGGGCCGACGAAGCCCTGCTCGATTCGGTGTCTGTGCCCATGGCCCTGCCTGCTCTCCTGCCTGCCGACTCGCCCGCCGGCGCCCCCCCCCGCTGGGGCCTCTACGAGTGGCTCATGCTCGCGGGCGCGGCCGTCTACCTGTCGCTGCCGGTGTTCCTGGCCTTCCCGGCCCTGTTCGCCCTGGCTGGGCAGGTGCCGGCCTACGAGGGGGAGCGCCTCGCCCACCTGCGCGCGCTGCTCACAGCCGTCACCCCGATCGGGCTCATCTACCTCTATGCCGTGCTGCGCGGCCACCGGTCCTTGATGGACCTCACGCTCGTCTGGCGCCTCGCCTGGGTGGCGCCCTGGCTCGTGGCCAACTGGGCCTTCGGCCGGCTCGAGGGCGGGGCGGCGCTCTTCATCGCCTCGGTCGACGTGGCCCTGCCCGTGGCGACCCTCGCCTTCTCGGCCGACGCCCGGGGCTGCCTCGGCCGGCTGCGCGCGCACCTCGACACCTGGACGGGCGAGCTTGGCCGCCGGCTGATGGCGGTGGAGGCCAAGCTGGGCCTGGCCGGTGTGCTCGTCGCCTCCGGTCTGCTGCTGCGGGACCCCGCGGGTGGCTACGTCGACAGCTTCGCCACGGCCGTGCCGGGGTGCTACATGCTCGCGCTGCTGTGGGCCGCCCGGTCCGATGCCGCGGATGCGGCCCGCTTCGCCCTCGCCGTGCGCGCGGGCGCTATCGGCGTCTGCCTCGCGCTCTTTGGCCTCGGCTTCCACCCCTTGCTGATGACGGCTTACGCGGCCTTTGCGGGCCTCGGGCTCTACATGCACGCCTACAACATGCTGTGGGCGAGGCTCGTGGCGAGCGAGGCGTGGACCTTCACGCGCTGGGTGGCCACGGGTGCGGTTGGCGTGATGGCGGTCTCGGCGCTGTGGTTCAGCTGCTCGCCAGGCTTTGCACCCCATGCCCGCGAGCTTGCCGTCAACATCCACCGGCAGGATCTGATCATCGGCGGCTTCGCCGTGCTGGTGGGCCTGCTGCTCAAGGAGATCGCGCCCGTCGCGCGCCTCCACGCTGCCGTGGTGGCCTGGCTGCTGCCCTTCAGCGCCGGGTGGTTCACGCTGGAGACCAAGCTGCTCGCCAACCTCGGCGTCGGCTCGCCGCTGCACCCGTCGTGGCCGGCGCGGGGGCTTGCGCCCGCCTGGGGCGGCACACCCGTGGTGGACCTGACCTTCTGGCTCGCCACGCTGTTCATGACCGCCATCTCGACGACCTACGCGGCCGTCGTGCTGCTGCGGCACCTCCCGCGCACGGGCTGGCTCGCCCTGGCCTGGCATGGCACGGGCGTCATCCTGGTCTCGGCGCTGTGGATGATCGCAAGCAGCAGCGGGCTGCCGGCGCCGCTCGAGGCGCTGGCGCCCACGGGCACGATCCCGCCCTTCCTGCCGGGCTTCGACCCGATCACGGCCGTCAGCATCCACGTGCGGGACCTCATCATCGGCATGGGCCTCATCGCCGCGGGCCTCTTCCTGCCGCGCGCCGGGTTCGAGTCGCGGCGCGTGGTGCTGGCGGCATCGGCCCTCGGCTGGTGGCTCACGCTGTTGCCCAAGGCCTGGTACCACCTTGCGCCGGTGTTGGGAGGTGTCCATTGAAGGTTTACCGCGTCTCCTTGCCCCCACACCCCGGCCCGCTGCCCGTCGAGCCGAGCCCCGTGGCGGCCACGCAGGGAGACTGGCGCAACCTGGGCGTCGGGCTCTGGAAGGCCCGCAACGGGGAGGCCGCCTGGGAGGCGGCCGCCGCCCGCTGCTACCCGCCCGTGACGCAGGGCGGGCTCGGCGGCTGGCTCGGGTTGCGCGCGGAGACCTACGGGCTGGCCGCCGCCTTCGCCCAGCACGGCCTCAAGACGGGCCTGCGGGGCACCCACCCGGTGGGCGTCGGGGCCCGCGGCCGGGCCACCATCGTGCGGGACCTCGCCCTCCCCGAGCACCCGTTCTTCGTGCCCGGGCGGACCTTCGCGGTGCGGCTGCGGCACGCCAACGGCTCGTTCAACGACGACGCCGCCTGCACGCTGCGCGGCTGCGCCCTCAAATTCGCCGACCGGGACGGGGCGAGCCCGTTTGACATGATCTTCAACTCCGGCTCGCAAGGACCGCTCTGGAGCGTGGACAGCTTCGTGACGTTCTCGAAGTCGCGGCTTGCGAGCCGGCCCGAGGTGGGCGACTTCGACGCCCAGGGCAGGCTGATGGACGCGCTGCCGGCCTACTACGTCTCGTGGATCGAGTCCGTGCGGGAGGCGCCGACCTCCTTTGCCGACCTCGTCTACCACTCGCAGGTGGTGTTCCCGTACGTGGGGTGCGACGGGCGCCTCCGCTACTGCCGCTACCGGCTGCGGCGCCCCGACCTCACGCGCGAGAGCGGGCTGCCCGACGAGGCGCGCCAGCGGGTCGTCTGGACCATGCAGCGCAACCCCGAGGACGACCGGCCCCTCGACTACCTGCGCGAGGAGTTCGTCGCGCGGGTCGGCGCGGGCCCGCTGACCTACATGCTCCAGATCCAGGTCCGGGAGCCCGCCGACGGCGACACGCAGGCGATCTTCCACCTCAACCGCCCCTGGGACGAGGCGCGCCACCCCTGGCATGACCTCGCCGAGATCGAGCTTGGGGCGGCCATGACGTCCGCCGAGACCGATCACACGACCTTCTCGCTCGGCCACCAGCCCGAGGGGTCTGGGATCTTCCATGCGACCAGCGCACAGGACTACCACTCGGTGGCCTGGGCGCGCGTCAGGATGTACCAGTTCGGACAGTGGGGCCGGGCCTGGCGGGGCGTCCCCGCCGAGGCTGCGCGCCCCGAGCTACCCGCCAGGAGGGCCCGTGGCCAAGACGTTCAACCTCGCTGACCGCCTGAAGATCCAGGCGATCCTCGACACCCGCAAGGTCAACCGCCTCGCGCTCGAGGGCTGGGCGCGCCGGACCTTCCGGCACCCGCTCCGCCGCTCGGGCGGCCTGCCCCCCATCGTGGCGGCGCCCGACCACTACCGCTCGGCCGTCCTCCCCGCGGCCCTGAAGGTGCCGCAGCACATCCCGGCGAGCCACCACCTGTCGCTTGACTACATCCTGCCGTACTACGTCCTGGACGGCATCGTGTTCAATTTGCTGCGCGTGCTGCCCCTCTCCCCCGACGTGCCCTGGACGCCGGACGCCCTGCCTTACCCGCCCTTCCCGGCGCACCCCGAGGGCTGGACCGAGATCCAGTCCGACGCCCGCTTCACCGCGCTGCGCGTCCAGGGGCCCAACCCCTTCTTGCTGCGGCGCGTGGCGGGTGATCGCTTCGAGGTCGACTACGGCCCCTACTTCGCGGGCATCCTGGACCCCGTCTGCTGCACCTTCCGGCTCGCGGAGGGGCGCCTTGTGCCCGAGGCGATCCGGCAAGGGGCGCACGTCACGCGGCCCGGCGAGGACGGCTGGGAGCGCGCCAAGTTCGTCGCCAACGCCCTCGACGCGCGCTTCACCGTGTTCCTGCGGCACCTGGCGCACACGCACCTGATCACCGGCGAGGCCTTCGCCCTGGCCGCGCTGGCGCTGCCCGTCGGCCACGCGCTGCGGCCGTTTCTGGACTTCTTCACCTACGGCACGCTGGTGGTCAACGACTTCGCCTTCAAGCTGCTCGTCACGCCGGCGAGCTACTTCCTGCAGTCGAACTTCATCACGGGCGAGGCCGTCGGCAAGGCCTTCGCCAACTTCGTGCCGCAGTGGCGGCTCAGCCAGCTCATCCCGCGCAAGGACATCGCCGAGCGGGGCCTCGACGCCATCCCGGACCACCCCTACGTGGCCGAGGCGCCCCGCGTGTGGGACGCCTTCGAGGCCTTCGTGCGGGAGCACCTGCGCCCCCTTTACGCAGACGACGCGGCGGTCGTCGCCGATGGCGCCCTGCAGGCCTGGCACGCCCAGCTGCTTGCGCTGCTGCCCGGGATGGACGCCGGCAAGGAGCCCCTGACGGGCCTCGAGGGCCTCGTCGAGCTCCTGACGGTGCTGCTCTACCTCAACGTCTCGCACGAGGTCGCGGGCGATTTCTCGCCCTACACGATGTCCGACGAGCCCGCCCACAAGAAGCTGATCCACATGGACCACCTGCTCGCGGAGAGCGACGCGCCGCCGCGCGCCGTCGACGTCTTCCTCTTCGATCAGGGGGCCTATGCCGGGCGCTTCGACAACGGCGGCAACTTCCTGATGACGATGGACCTCGACGCGCAGGTCTCGGACCCTGGGCTGCGCGCCTCCCTGCGGGGGCTGCAGCAGGCGCTCGAGACGCTGGACCGGGAGATGGCGGCGCGCAACGAGGCCCGCGCCATCCCCTTCCTGCGGCTGCAGCCACACCGCTGGAAGGCCTCGATCAGCTACTGACCGGGGCAGGCCCCGGCGGGCGGGGCCTGCCGCGTGCCTCAGGACTCCAGCAGCGTCATGGTCTTCCGCTTCTCGGCGCGTAGCTCCTTGAGCTCCACGTTCAGCTGGTCGATCTCCGCCTTCAGGCGCTTGGCTTCATTGCCGTACAGGATGAGGTTCGGCAAGGAGAGCCCGACGCTGAGCACGAGCGCGGCGCGGGAGGCGTCGGCCGCCGAGGCCGTGCTCCTGTACCGGGCCTCCAGCGCGGGCTTGTAGGCCTCGATCTCGGCGACGCGGGCGTCGATCCGCGCGAGTTCCTTGCGGATCAGGGCGTCCTTGGTGGGCTGCGTGGCGCCGCTGCCCGCCGCCGGACGGGGCGCGGGAAGGCGGGAGGCGGTGGTGATGGGCGCGGGCATGGGGGGTCCTCAGGGGCTCGTGGAGGAGAGGCGCCTGGTGCGACGCCCGGATGAGGGGCTTGTCAGGCCCCTGGATTCCACGGGGGTTACAAGGGGTAAATAGCGGCAATAAGATCGGGTTAAAGTCTGCCCGGCCCCAGAGGTTTCTGCCCAGCCTGCGCATCGGCATCCGGCTGCGCGCCAAGGGGCCACCGGCCAGGGGCTGGGCCTCGTGTCGCAGCTGACGGGCCTCCCCTTCCTGTCGACCCGGCCACTGGCTTTGGCCGGGTCCGCGACGCGAGGGTTGGCGGCCCTCTGGCCCGCGTCGCCTGATCGGGCCGGGCAGGCCTTCGCGTGCTAGAATGGGCGCGTTCCACGGCAGCTAGGCGGCACGCGATGGCGATCCGGCGCATCGAATACCAGGGCGTCACGTGGCTGGACATCCCCCAGCCCACGGAGGCGGACGTCGACCACCTGCGCCGGCACTTCCCGTTTCACCCGCTCGACATCGAGGACCTGCTCGGCAGCCTGCAGCGCCCCAAGCTCGACGAGTACGACGACTACCTCTTCCTCGTGCTGCACATGCCGCTCTACGACAAGGAGCGGCGCGTCACGACGCCCACCGAGGTGAACCTTTTCGTCGGCCCCGACTACCTCGTCAGCCTGCACAAGGGGGACCTGTGGCCCCTCACCAAGCTGTTCGAGTCGTTGCAGGGCTCGGAGCGCCTGCAGGCCGACAGCCTCGGCAACGGGCCCGGGTACTTGCTGTACCGCCTGATCGACAAGCTCGTCGACAACTGCTTCCCGCTCGTCTACAAGATCGAGCGCAACGTGGCCGAGGTCGAGGCCAAGATCTTCGAGAGCAAGACGCGCGAGACGGTCTTCGACCTCTCCGTGATCCGCCGCGACATCATCGCCTTCCGGCGCATCATCAAGCCGCAGATCCCGGTGATCAGCCGGCTCGAGTACCTCAAGAGCCGCATCCTCGCGGCGGACCTCGACGTCTACTTTTCCGACATCTCGGACCACCTCGGCAAGATCTGGGACTCGCTCGAGGACCTCAAGACCATCACGGAGAGCCTCAACGACACGCACACCTCGCTGACGAGCTACCAGACGAGCGAGGTCATGAAGGTGCTCAC
>JAYKHR010000053.1:0-9669 GCA_035285125.1 Candidatus Sericytochromatia bacterium
TAGCCCTCGACGCGGAAGCCGTCGGGCAGCCACTGCGTGCCCGTGATCCGGAAGGCCCCGCTGGCGGCCTTGGCGCCCTGGGTTGCCGCCCTGGGCTTCAGCCCGTTGGGGAAGATCACCTTGTGCAGCAGCCTGTCGGCGAGACGCATGCCCATGGTCGTGCTCCTTCGTTGAGGCCGTCAGATCGCGAACAACTCGGAGGTCACCGGCGGGTTGACCCGGAAGCTGAGCATCGTGTGGTCGCCGACCTTGGTGTCGCCGGCGTACATCGTGACCTTCCGGATCACCATCTGGGTGGGGTCGATCCCGATGAGCTCGCGGTCGATCTCACTGTCGAGGGCCTTCACGCCCGAGACCCGCACGACCTTGACCGGGATGCCCTCCACCGAGCCGTCCCCGATCAGGGTCCAGGCAGCCCCCGGGGCCGTCAGGCGGTCCAGCGTGGCCTTGGGGTTCATCGCGGGCAGGGTGTGGTTGCGGTTGTTGGCGAGCTTGGAATCCGTCGCCGACAGGTTGAAGGGGATGAAACCGAGCAGGCCCCTGGCCCGCACGCGGCACGTCACGAGGTCCTGCGTGGCCAGCACGGCGCCCTCCGCGATCGGGTTGGTGGTCTTGATGACCTCCACGCGGAGGCGGCTGGGCTGCGCCCACGTCAGCTTGGACTCGGTGGTGGCCCGCTTGAGCTCGCTCCCGCGCTGGCCCCCGCTGAAGTACCCCTGGGTGTAGCTGCGGACCGTCGTCTCGAAGCTCGTGGCCGTGGCCGCCTGCGACCGGACAGCCGCGAGCAGGCGCTCGCCTTCCGTGATGCCCTCGATCGCCGTCCGGGTGCCGGGGGAGATGCCGACGCCGGCCACCCCGGGCAGGCCGGGGGCGGGGACGGCCGGGGTGGCAGCCGGCACCTGGCCTGCCACCGGCTGGCCCACCGGCGCCTCGGGACGCAGGGCGTTCACGGGCCGCGTCGTGGTCACGAGCCGGGCAGGCCGGGCGGCCGTGAGCCCGGCGTCCCGCCCGCAGCCCAGCAGCGCCACGGATGCGAGCGCCAGCGCCAGCCAGGCGCGGTGGGGGGTGGTGGCAGCCATCGGGAACTCCTTCTCACCGTGCGCCGAGCACCGCGGCGCGTGAGGAGGTTGTCGGGGCGGCCGGGAACGGGGGGGTTCCAAACCTGAAAGAAAAAGTTAACCTTCCGTAAATTCCGGGCACCCGGGGATCACGGCGTCCCCGGCCATGTGGCCGCGGGCAGCTGCTTGACCTGCCGGGCCCCGCGATCCACGACCAGCAGGTCCCCTGCGGGGGTCATGGCCACGCCCGTCAGGGCGATCAGGCCGGTGTCGGGGAGTTCGCCCGCCAGCACGGCCGTCCCCGGGCCTGCAAAGGCCGTGTAGCGGCCGGTCGCGAGGTCGACGCGGTAGAGGTTGCGGGCCCCCGCGAACACCGCCCGGCCGAGCGCGTCGACGGCCAGCCGGCTGCCTTCCGCGTCGCCGAGGGCCTGGGCCTCCACGCCGGCCGCGCCGAGGGGCGTGGGCGCCGAGCCGGCGCTGTAGCGCCAGGTCTGGCCGTAGGCCCTCACCAGCCAGGCGCCATCCGGCAGGCGGGCCAGCCCGTTGGCGTCCGCGCTGCCCGACCAGCCCGCGGGCTTGGGGAAGACGGCCTCGCCCGAGGCGGTGGCGTTGACGTTGGCCAGGCCCACCAGCCGCATCGACGCGCTCCCGCGCATCAGCACGACGCCGTCGGTGGCGGAGGTCGGCCACATGTCCACCCACTCCCACTTTGCGGCCGAGGACTTCACGGCCAGCGTCGTCAGCTGGTCGCCCACGACGCGCCGCAGGAACAGGTGGGCGTCCAGCACCCACAGCGCCCCGTCCGGCGCGAGCCGGATCTGCTGCGGCCCCATGAAGTAGGCCTCCCGGGCCGGCGCCTGGTAGCCCGTGCCGAACCGCAGCACGGTGCTGGTGCCCCCGGGCTGGAAGTTGTAGTCCGTCGGGCCGGGGCCGATGTTGTAGGCCAGCGCTTCGGCCCAAGGCACCCCGGCGAGCGCGCTCGCGACCCGGTTGACGACGCGCAGCACCTGGCGCGAGCTCGACTCGATCACGATCAGGCGGTCGGCGGCCTCCCAGAGGGCGGCGAGGGGCTCCCGCAGCGCGCTCGGCGTCTGGTCCCCGGTGCCTGGGCTCAGCCCGCCATCGCCCGCGACCATCCGCAGGGCGCCCCCGGCCTCGATGAGGCCCAGCCCGCCGTCCCGCAGCAGCCAGCGCCCGGCCGCGCGAGACCCCCCGATGGCGGTGTTGGGGTAGCTCTTCCCGCTGGCGCCCCCCCCGAACTGCGTGATCACCGGGCCGGCGCGCATCTCGCTGGGCCAGCGCCCGGTGGTCGCTGCCTCCATGCGGTCCGCGGTGGCGCCGTCGGGCGCCTGGAAGGTCAGGTTGCCGTCGTCGTCGCAGACGGCCAGCCAGCCGTCGTCGTCGAGCCCGATCCACCAGCGCCGGCCGCCCATGCCCGTGCCCTCCTGCTCCGTGAGCGCGGCCGGGACGGTGAGCCTGGTCGCCGGGCCCCCTGGCGGGGCCCTCCACCACTCCCGGTCGGTCCCCCAGAAGGAGGTGTCGCCGACCAGGTAGTAGAACTCCCCCGAGGCCGTGCGCACGACGTCCATGAAGCCCGTGGTGGGGGGTGTCGCGGGGAGGCTTGCGCCCCCGACGGGGATCAGCGCCGTCTCCGTCACCACCAGCACGCCCCGTTCGGGCATCGGGATGAGCTTGGTCGCTTCCTCCATGCCGTCTCCGGTCCACAGCCGGACCAGCGTCCCGTCTGCTTCCAGCCGGTCCAGCCGGTCGGGGGCCAGCAGCAAGGGCCGGCCGGCGCTGTCGAGCGCCATCGCCACGACGTCCTGCAGCCGAACGTCCAGCGCCCGGGCGCCCGGCGCAGGCGTCGGCCCGGGCTCCCCATCCGGCTGCGCCGCACCGCCGAGACCTCCCACGGCCGTGAGCCTGCCGCCTGCGATGCGCCAGAGGCGCCCCACGCCAGCGTCCATCACATGCCAGCTGCCGTCCGCGCCGCGGGCGGCCCCCACCAGCTCCGTGAAGCGCGCCTGGGTGGCCTCCTGGCCCGCGCCGAGGTCGCTCTGGCCTGCCACGACCATCACGCGGCGCACCTCCTCATAGAGCTCGTTCAGGCGCGCCTCGCGCTGCCGGAGCCCGTCCAGGAAGGCCACGGCCGCGTCCTTGCCGATCGCCGTGGGGCCCTCGCTCCCGGCCACGGCCTCCCCCGTCGCCTGCCGCGTGCGGGCCTCGAGCTCGGCCGGCAGCCGCTCCAGCGAGGCCTGCGGGTCTGCCTGGGTGCGGGCGAAGCGCTCCAGCACGTAGGCGCTCATGAGCGTGCTGGCCACGTCCACGTTGGCCTCGCGGGTGGCGCGGGGTACCAGCACAGCCGCCTGGGCTGCCTGGCCGGGCAGCTGGCACACGGCCACCAGCGCCCGATCCGCCGGCGTCTGCGCGAAGGCGTAGCGCCCCTGCGCGTCCGTTGTGGCGGTGTAGGGCTTGCCGCTGCCGTCAAGCACCGGCTCGCCCGCGGCGTCCACCAGCACCACGAGGGCGCCCGAGACGGGCACCGGCTGGGCCGCCTGCTGCAGCCGGAAGGCGACCTGCTGCGGCGGGCCCAGGCGGCCGACGCCGTCGCTGATGATTCCGCCGCCGCGGTCCCCGATCAGGCGGCTGCCGGCGTCGCTGATGAGGCTGCCCCCGCGGTCTCCGATGAGGCCGTTGCCCCGATCGGCCAGCAGGTGGGCTGGCAGGGCCACGCGGCCAGCCAGCGCGGCGGGCACGAGGGGGGAGGCCACGGCGGGCGGCGCGGCAGAGGCGCCCGCCAGGGGGGGCGGCGCCCCGGGGGGAGGCTCCGAGGCCCCTCGGGCGGGCCCCACCGGGCCGCTGGAGGCCAGGGGGGAGGGCCGCGGGCTGGCCTCTGCCAGCGTGGCCACCTTCGGCGCGATCGCCTGCGTCCGCTTCGCCCGGACCTGCCGCGGGCCCGTCGGTGACGCCTCCTCGGCCACGCAGCCCACGCCCAGGGCGGCGGCGAGGGCGAGGGCAAGCGTGAGGGCGGTGCGGGCAGGGCCGGCCATCGGGTTGGCCCTCATGAGGCGAGGGGACCCAGCGTCGTATACCCGGTCGGGGGCGGTCTGTGGGCCTCGCGTCAGCCAGCCCCGTAGCGCAGCTCCACAAACCCCGCCCCAAGTGGGCGGGCGCCCAGCAGGCCCAGGGGGCGCGGCGTGGGGTGGCCCCCGAAGGCCGCGATGCCGGCTCCGAGGGCGACAGGCACGACGGTGAGCGTCACCTCGTCCACCAGGCCCGCCGCCAGCGCCTGCCCGACCATCTGGCCCCCGTCGAGGTACACGTCTCCCGGCCCAGCAGCCGCCCGCGCCTCGGCCACGAGGGCTGCGATGGGGCCGGCGACGGGGCGGACCGTCGGGCGGGTGGCGTCAAGCGGGCGGTGGGTGGCGACCAGCACGGGCCGGTCGCCGTAGGCCCAGGCCTCGGGGCCGAAGGAGGTCACGACGTCGAAGGTCGTTCGTCCCATCAGCAGCGCCCCCACGCCCGCGAGGAACGGCCCGAAGGTGTCCTCGAGGGCCTCGCCAGGAGGCGGCGTGAGCCAGTCGAGCCCGTGGTCGGCCCGCGCGATGAAGCCGTCGAGGGACACGGCGCAGAACACGCACACGCGGCTCATCGGACCGTCTCCGCCGCCAGGGCCTCGGGGGGCAGGCTGTCGAGCACGAGCCCTCTGGCCTCGGCGGGCAGCTGCTCGCAGGCGACGGAGGCCAGCCCGAGCCGGTGCCGCCGGGCCGCAAGGGCGTCGTACAGCGCGTCGCGCCAGGGGCGTGGCAGCAGGCGCCCCAGCCCCGCGAGCTGCCACGCCCCCCCCAGCGCGGCGGCCAGGGCCAGCACGGCGTCGCTGCGCGTCAGGGCCTCGCCGTCGCGCAGCACGACGAGCGTGGCCCCGAGGGGTTCCCCGAGCCTGTGGGCCAGCGCGTCCCCGGCGGGCGTGTTCACGACGGCCCCGAGCGGCACGAACCGCAAGCCCGCCCGCGCGGGGTGGCGCAGGGCGAGCCGCACGAGGGCGTGGCACGTGGCGCACTCGCCGTCAAAGAGCACGTGGAGCGGGGGCACGCCCTCCGTATACCCGGAAGGGCGCACCCCCGCGCGGCCTTCAGCGACGCCGGACGCCCGTGGTCGTGGTGGTGGTGCCGTAGGTGCCGAAGTTGCCGATGCCGCCGTTGGCGACCGCGTTGACGTCGACGTCTTCCATCCAGTCTCGGAACGTCTTGAGCGCGATCGTCAGCGGGCCGCCCTCGGGATCCTCGACCGTCACCTCCCCGTCGGAGAGGCCCGTCACCGTCACGGCGTGAGCGCTGACCGGCGCTGCGTCGCGTCCCTGCATCCGCGAGAAGAGAGCCGCCAGCTGGCCCTTGGACTCGGCCTCGGGCAGCTTCACGATGGTGCTGACGCGCGCGCCGTCGCGCAGCGCGTGGCGCATGTCGTCGAGCTCGCCGTCCACGTCCCGGTGCAGGTCCGTGCGTGGGCCAGAGCCCCCCATCTTGGGGCTGTAGTAGCCCACCATCCTCTCCGTGACCTTGACGCCGAAGACGGCGCCGCCGATGAAATCCTGCAGCCCGGCCATCTCGTCGGTGCTGACGCCCCTCGCTGGCGCCTCCGTGCGCGCGGTGCCACCTCCGCCCTTGGTCCAGAGGCCGGCCCCGAGGCCTGTCACGGGCGTGACATAGGCATCCTTATCGATGTCGTAGGCGCCGGCGCCGGCCTTGTTCATCAGCGCGGTCTGGACGGTGGCGGAGACGGCTGCCGACCCCTCACGGTGCTTGGCGATCCAGGCCTTGTTTTTGGTCTTCACCTCTCCCCCGCCGCTGAACTGACCGGCGACCGGTTCGTCCACCTGAAGCTTGACCTCTTTGGTCCCCTTCTTGCCCCGCTGAAGCGTCGTTTGCCCCTTGGTGGCTAGCTCCGTGGCCGCCCGGAAGTACTCCGACGGGTTGTCCTTGGCCCAGTTCGCCTCCACCGTGGCTGCCGCGCAGGTGTTGTCGCGGCACTGGCGCGCGGCGCCGGCCTCCGTGATGGCCTTGAGCGTGTCTGCCGCGAGCTTGGGGTCTCCCCCGCCGTCGAGGAAGCGTCCGATCTGCGCGCCGAGCGTCGGCTCGCCGCGCTTGGCGGGGGCGTCCAGGGTGCCCGCCTCGGCCAGCGCCTCGAGGCGTGCCTGGTCCTTGCCTTCGAACACCTTGGCCGTCCGGTCGAGCAGGGCCTGGGTGTCAGCGGTGCGCGGCTTGGCCTCACCCTTCTCGAAAGGCAGCGCCCCCATGTCCGCCCGGGCCGCCTCACCGATCTCGCCAGACCTCTGCTTGCCGCCCTCATCGTCTTTCTTGGCTGCTTTCTTGGGCCCGTCGGCCTTTTTCTGTTCCTTGGCCGGCGAGGAGGTCGTCTCCGCCTTGCCTTGTTTCGTCGTTTTGTCAGCCTTGTCCTTGTCTTTGGGGGCCTGGGCCTTGGGCGGCGCCTGCTTCGAGTTCGAGACCTTGGTCATGACGGGATCTCCTGCAACCGGGGGCCCTTTCGCTGCGTTGTCCCCCGAGGGTCTTGTACCACACGGGCCAGCCGCGCAATCGGGGGATGGCCGCCTCCGGTGGCGGGGTCGCCAGGCGCGGGTATGACCGACGCGGCCGCGTCCTGGTGTCGGGACGCGGCGCGTGCCGCCCGAGGTTGCCATGCGTGCCGTCACCTTCTCCCGCTACGGCGGCCCCGAGATCCTGCAGCTCGGGGAAAGACCCATCCCGACGCCCGGCCGGGGCGAGGTGCTGTTGCGGGTCCACGCGGCGGCCGTCAACCCCGTCGACTGGAAGCTCGCGAGCGGCGCCTTCCGGCTGGTGTTGCCCCAGCGCTTCCCCGTCGTGCCGGGCATGGACGTCGCCGGCACGGTCGAGGCGGTCGGGAAGGGCGTGACGACGCTGCGCCCGGGTGATCGCGTGCACGGCCGGCTCGACGGGCCGGGCGCCTGCGCCGAGTTCGCGCTGGCCAAGGTCGACGTGCTGGCCCCCATCCCGGCCGGGATGACGATGGCCGAGGCCGCGGCGCTGCCGCTCGCCGGCATGACGGCGCTGCAGGCCCTGCGAGACGCCTGCCGGGTGCCGCTGGCCAACGCCAGCCAGCGCGTGCTGGTGGTGGGGGCCTCGGGCGGGGTGGGCCACCTCGGTGTTCAGGTGGCGAAGGCGGCGGGGGCCACGGTGGTGGGTGTTTGCAGTGGCCGCAACGTGTCGTTCGTCGAGCGGCTCGGGGCGGATGCCGTCATCGACTACACGGGCCCCGCGCCCTACGAGGGGCAGCGGCCGTTCGACGTCGTGCTGGACTGCGTGAGCGACAACCCCGGGGCCTACTTGCCGTTGCTCACCCCGCGCGGCCACTACGCGGCGGTGCTGCCTGGCCCCCGGGTGATCGCGCGCGCGCTGCTCAACCCGCTCGGGGGCCGGCGGGCGCATCCCATCTTGCTGCGCCGCAGCGGCGTCGACCTGCGGCTGCTCGACGGGCTGTGGGAGCAGGGCCGGCTGCGCGTCGCCATCGACGCGGCCTACCCCCTGGAGGGCCTGGCCGAGGCCTGGCGCCGCTCGATCACGGGGCGGGCCGTGGGCAAGATCGTCATCGAGGTCGCGCCCGCCTGAGCGACCGGGGGAGCCCTGGTGGCCGCGGCCCGCGGTCCGATTGACCGGATTGGGGTCGGGCTTTAATCCCGGCTTAACCTCTGGACCAGAACGTGGCCGTGGTTTCACGTCATAGGGGCGTGGTACGTTTGGGGCCCGTTCCCCTTGCTGCCTTTGCTGTGACCATGAGCCAGACCCAAGCCCCTCCCGCCCGGCTGCCCCTCGGCCCCACCTCGCTGCGCGTCGCCCCCCTCGCCTGGGGGATGTGGCGCTTCGGCGGCGAGGACGTGAAGGCCTCCCGCGCCAAGATCGACGCGGCGCTCGAGATCGGCATCGACCTGTTCGACACCGCTGACATTTACGGGCCGGACAACGGGGAGCCCTTCGGCGCCGCCGAGGCCCTGCTCGGCCGCGTGTTCGCCGAGGACCGCACGCTGCGCGACCGGATGGTGCTCGCCTCGAAGGCGGGCATCGAGATGGGCGTGCCTTACAACTCTGGCGCCGACTACCTGGCGCGCGCCTGTGAGGCCTCGCTGCGGCGGCTGGGCGTCGACCACCTCGACCTCTTCCAGATCCACCGGCCGGACGTGCTCACGCACCCGGCGGAGGTGGCGGCGACGCTGACCCGGCTGCGGGAGGCCGGCAAGATCCGGGAGGCGGGGGTCTCCAACCACACGGCCGCCCAGACGGCCGCCCTGCAGGCCCACCTGCCCTTCCCGCTCGCGAGCCACCAGCCGCAGTTCTCGCCCCTGGCGCTCGAACCCCTCGAGGACGGCGTCCTCGACCAGGCGCTGGAGCGGAACATGGCCGTGCTGGCCTGGTCCCCGCTCGGCGGCGGCCGCCTCGGCGGCGTGCCCGAGGAGCCGCGTGCCCGCCGGGTGTACGATGCGCTGAAGGCCCTGGCTGAGCGCGAGGGCGTCAGCGTGACGGCCGTGGCCTACGCCTGGGTGATGGCGCACCCCGCGCGCCCGATCCCCATCGTGGGCAGCCAGTCCCCCGCTCGCATCCGGGAGGCCGCGGATGCTTACAAGGTCCGCCTCTCCCGCCCCGACTGGTACGGGGTGCTGGTGGCGTCCCGAGGAGTGCCCCTGCCGTGACCGCCGCGCTTGCCCCTTGTGAAGTCAGCTGGTTCTCCGCCCTCTGCGACGACGACTACGAGTTCCTCGGCGTCCCTGACCCCGCGCTGCGCGCCAGCTGGGAGCACTGCCGCAACCTGGTGCTCGCCGCCGAGAAGGGTGGGTTCGACAACATCCTGTTGCCCTCGGGCTACCAGCTCGGCCTCGACACGCTGACCTTCGCCTCGGCCGTCGCGCCGCTGACGCGCACGATCCGCCTGCTGGCCGCCGTGCGCTGCGGCGAGCAGTGGCCGCCGCAGCTCGCGCGCCAGATCGCGACGCTCGACCAGCTGCTGCAGGGACGCCTGACGGTCAACATCATCTCCAGCGACATGCCGGGCGAGACGCTGGCCTCGGGGCCGCGCTACCGCCGCACGGTGGAGGTGATGCAGATCCTCAAGGCCCTGCTGAACGGCCAGGCGCTCGACCATGACGGCGAGTTTTACAAGCTCAAGCTCGACCCGCCGCGCATCCGGACGGCGTCGGGCGCCTGCCCGCCGCTCTACTTCGGGGGGCTCTCGCCCGACGCACGGGACGCCGCGGCGCGGGCCGCCGACGTCTACCTGATGTGGCCGGGCCGCTACGAGGCCGTGGCCGACATCATCGCCGACATGCGCCAGCGCGCCGCCGCCTACGGGCGCACGTTGCGCTTCGGCTACCGCGTCCACGTGGTCGTGCGCGAGACCGAGGCCGAGGCGCGGGCCGCGGCCGACCGGCTGCTCTCGAAGCTGGACGCGGCCACGGGGGCCGCCATCCGGGCCCGCTCGCTCGACACCGCCTCGCTGGGCGTCGCCAAGCAGACGGAGCTGCGCGAGACGGCCGACGCGGACGGCTACGCCGAGCCCAACCTCTGGACCGGCATCGGGCGCGCGCGCT
>JAYKHR010000054.1:0-7366 GCA_035285125.1 Candidatus Sericytochromatia bacterium
ACTTCTTCCCGAAGGAAGGCCTGTTCGAGCACTTCAGCTTCCACCACGTGAAGGGCGACCAGGTCGCCGTCCGCCTCGCCCTCCCGAACGCCGTCGAGGCCGCCCGCGGCACCTACGCCCAGCTCGGCCTCTACATGGACATCCCCCGCGAGCTCAAGCAGGACCTGATGCGGGCCGCCGGCACCACCGAGGGCCGCGCAGGCGTCCTGTGGGACGAGCTCGAGCGCAAGGGCGGCAACCCCGCCACCCGCTTCTCGAGCAACGTCCAGTAACGCCCCCACCCACCCCTCCCGCCCTCACCCGGCGGGAGGGGCCCCCCTGGCGTCGCCCGACTGGCGCCGCCTGCCGGAGAGAGCCCCATGGCTGTCACCTCGTCGATCACCCGCGCCGCGACCCGCGCCACCCAGGCCCAGGGCGCCACCGCCACCCGGCGCGCCGGCCAGGCGGCCCTGCGGCTGCACGTCCCGAAGCCAGGCCACCAGCTCGACGAGATCCGCCGCACGCTCGGGCACCTGCAGGCCGAGCAGCGCCGGCACGCCGTCCAGGAGCTGCAGGGCGTCGTGGCCGCCGAGCGCGGCATGCTGCTGCAAAAGGGCGCCGAGACCCGCGTGATGCTCCACGACATGCCCACCGGCAAGGGCACGGCCGTGCTGCTGCACGGCTGGTCGGCGGCCCCCTGGCAGTACGACGAGATGGCCCCCGAGCTCTACAAGCTCGGCTACGACGTCTACATCCCCCGCCTGCCCGGCCACGGGCTGCGCACGGCGGCCGGCAAGGCCGACCCCAGCCAGCTGCCCAAGGCGGGCGAGAGCCACCTGTACCGCGACTTCGCGGACACGATCTACGACCAGGTGAAGCGCCTCGGGGGCCCGATCCACCTCGTGGGCCTGTCCGGCGGCGGCAACGTGGCGCTCGACATCGCCACCCGGCACCCCGACGTCGCCCGCGTCGTGGCCCTCGCGCCCTTCCTGAACATCCCCGGCAAGGCCGAGGACGTGCTGCCCCGCGTCATCGACGCCGCCGACACGGTGCTGCTCGGCAAGAGCGTCTCCGTGCTCGACCAGATCCCCTGGAACTGGGGCAAGGACGCCGTGCGCACCGTCGGCTACCACGAGTTCAAGCTCGGCAACATCACGAGCATCCGCCGCTATGGCATGGCCGTGGGCGATCACCTCGCGAAGAACCGCGTGCCCACCCAGTACGTCACCACGGCCACGGACGCGGCGGCCTCCAGCAAGGCCATCGGCCGGCTGTTCGAGCGCGGCGCCCCGGCCCAGACGGGCTGGTTCGAGTTCCCGGCCGCCGCCAACGTGCCCCACCCCATGATCGCCCCGCCGAACAACCCGGATCCCGCCTCCCGGCAGCGGATCATCGGGATCGTCAAGGACTTCCTCGAGACGGGTCGCCCCGTCGGCACCGGGCCCCAGGCCCGCTGAAGGCGCTCAGGCCAGGGCGCCGCGGGCCGCGAGGTAGGTCGCGTGGCAGCGGGAGATGTAGTCCCGCGCGTGGGCGGCGTCGAACCAGCCCTCGACGGCCGGCAGCGAGTGGTCGAGCATCTTGTAGGTCTTGAAGAAGTGCTCGAGCTCGGCCAGCTTGTGCGGGGAGACGTCCGTCAGGTCCCGCGCGCCCTCGAAGCGCTTGTCCCGCACGGGCACGGCGAGGATCTTGTAGTCCTCGCCCGCGTCCTCCATCTTCATCATCCCGATCGGCCGGGCGAGCAGCAGGCAGCCGGTGAAGGTGGGCTCCTCCATCAGCACGAGGGCGTCCGCCGGGTCGCCGTCGCCCGCGAGCGTCTGCGGCATGAAGCCGTAGTCGGCCGCGTAGACCATGGAGCTCGACAGTACGCGGTCGAGCTTGAAGACGCCGTTGGCGCGGTCGTACTCGTACTTGTTGCGGCTGCCCTTGGGGATCTCGACGACGACGTGGACCTCGTCGGGGGCGTTGGGGCCGAGGGGCAGGTTGTAGTGGTCGAGCATGGCAGGCCTCCTGGGGGCGGGCGGGGCCCCGGACGAGCGGCCCTGCGGGGCCGGCGCCCGGCCTTCGATTGAACCCCCTGGCGCGGGCCGGGGTCAAGCGCCGCCTCCGCGGGCGCCGACCTGCTAGGGCAGGCGAGCAGCGGGGTACGCTGGGGGCACCCCAGTGCCGGAGGAGGAGCCCCCATGCCCGTGATCGCCGCCCTGCCGTCCCCCCCTGCCCTCGTCGCGCCGGCCTGGCAGGTGGCGGCAGCCGCCCCCGTCACCGGCCCGGCCCCGGTCGAGCCCGCCTGCGCCAGGCCGACGCCCACGCGGGCCGCCGCCCTGCAAGCGCTGCGCGAGCGCCTCGCGGCCGAGCGCGAGCTGCCGCTGCTGGCCGCGGCCGAGAGCCGGCTCGCGATTCACGAGCCCCCCACGGGCAAGGGCACCGTCGTGCTGCTGCACGGCTGGTCGGCCGCCACCAACCAGTTCGACGAGATGACGCCCGTGCTCTTCGAGGCCGGCTACGACGTGTGGACGCCTCGCCTGCTCGGACACGGGCTGAAGGACCCCGCCACCGGCCAGCCTGACCCGACGCAGCTGCCCCGCGCCGGCGAGTTCCAGCGCTACACCGCCTTCGCCGACGAGGTTCATGCCCTCGCCAGCCGCCTCGGCGGGCCCGTGCACCTCGTGGGACTCTCCGGAGGGGCCGCCGTGGCGCTCGACGTCGCCGAGCGCCACCCCGACGTCGGTCGGGTGGTCGCGATGGCGCCCTTCCTCAACATCCCGAGCCACGCCAAGGCGATCGCCCCGCACGTGGTGGACTTCCTCGACACGGTGCTGCTCGGCCCGACCATCTCCTCGCTGGACCTGATCCCCTACAGCTGGGCCAAGGAACCCGGCGACGAGGCCGTCGTGGGCTACAACCAGTTCAAGGTCGGCAACGTCACGGCCCTGCGCCGCTTCGGCTACCAGGTGGGCGAGTTCCTCGACACGGGCGTGCCCGTCGGCACGGGGCCCGCGCCGGAGTGAGGCCGCCTGGCGACAGCACCCGGTGGGCCCAAGCGAGGTCCAGCCGGGGCAGCCCGTCCTGACGGGCGCGCCACCCCTGCCGTGTCGACCCCTCAGCGAGCGAGCGCAGCCTCGGCCTGGCCCATCCGGGCCGCGATGAAGGCGTTGGCCGCCTCCGGGTGGGCCTGGCACTCCAGCAGGGCACGCAGCACCAGCGGGGCCACGATCGTCGCGTCGGACTCGATGACGAACATCGGCGTGTCCTCCGTGAGCTTGTCCCACGTGATCTTCTCGTTGGGCGTCGCGCCCGAGTAAGAGCCGTAGGACGTCGTCGAGTCGCTGATCTGGCAGAAGTACGCCCAGGGCTTCACGGGCTTGTCGAGGTCGTACTTGGTCGAGGGCACGACGCAGATCGGGAAGTCACCGGCGATGCCGCCGCCGATCTGGAAGAAGCCGCAACCGGCCCCCTCCGAGAGCGTCTCGTAGCGGTCGTAGAAGTCGGCCATGTACTCGATGCCCGACTTGGCCAGGCTCGCGCTGCAGTCGCCCGCCTTCACGTAGGACGCGAAGATGTTGCCGAAGGTGCTGTCCTCGTAGCCGGGCACCACGATGGGCAGCTTCGCCCGGGCCGCGGCGAGCAGCCAGCAGGCCTCCGGATCGCCCTCGTGGGCCGAGGGGTCGATCGCCTGGATGACCTCGTAGAAGTACTCGTGCCAGAAGCGCCGCTCGCCCTGCGCGGAGGCCTGCTTCCACATCGGCACGATGATCGACTCGACGGCGCGGAACGCCTCGTCCTCGGGGATGCTGGTGTCCGTCACGCGGCGCATGCGCTGCTCGAGGATGCGCGTGTCGTCCTGCTTCGTCAGGTAGCGGTAGTCGGGGAAGTCCTTGTAGCTGTCGTGCGCGACGAGGCGGAACAGCGACTCCTCCAGGTTGGCGCCCGTGACGGACAGGCCGTGGATGAGCCCCGCGCGGATCGCGGGCGCGAGCGACAGGCCGAGCTGGGCCGACGACATCGCGCCCGCCACGGCCCAGAACATCTTGCCGCCGGCCTGGACGTGCCGCCAGTAGGCCAGCGTGGCGTCGCGCGTGGCGCGGGCGTTGAAGTTCTTGTAGTTCGTCAGGACGAAGTCCAGGATGGGGAGCTCGGCGTGGGACATGGTCATCTCCTCCGGCAGGCAGGGGGGCATACGTCCTACGGTCGCGACGGTCCGTCGCACCGCCATCGGAGCGTGGCGTGGCTGGCTACCAGGATCGCACGCCAAGGCCCGCTGCGCAAGTCGTGACGCGGGTCAGGGAGCCGTTTGCAGGGTGCGGCGAGGGCCCGGCCTGGCCTAGCTGAAGCGCGGCACCTGCACCTCATGCAGCGAGGTCGGCGGCCCCCAGGCGTCCCGGCGAGCCGGCCCCCCCCGAGCCAGCCCCGCCGCCTCGCCGGGCGCGGGGGCCGGGGCGACGACCGGCGGGCGGCACAGGCGCCCCAGCACGGCCTCCTCGTAGCCGCCGAGCACCGCCGTCAGGCGCTCGCCAGCCTGCCGCTCCAGCACGTCGAGGGCCTCGTCGAGGCTGCACCCGGGCTCGAGCAGGACGCCCACGCCGGTGGCCGCCGCGAGCGCCAGCCCGTGCGCCCGCAGCGTCGCCAGGAACTGCGTCAGCTCCTCGGCGCCGTCGGGCGCGTGCAGCATGACCGCCCGGGCCTTGCGGCGGGCCGCGGTCTCGCTGGCCCGGTGGCGGTCGAGCTCGGCCGCCACGGGCAGGTGGATCGCGCGCGGGCCATGGGCCAGGATGCGCCGGTAGGCGGCCTCGTCGTGGAGGTCAGCCTCGAGAAAGTCGGGCTGGAGCTCGGCCTGCTCGAGCTGCGCGTCGCGGCGCGCGACGACGAGGCTCGCGTCGAGGCGGCGGAAGACGCCCAGGGGGTGGCCCGCCAGCATCCAGCGGGCCAGCTCGACGAAGCGGCTGAAGCCGAAGCGCTGCGGGGCGAGGTCCTGCACGTGGTCGGCCAGGCGGGCCTGGGCGGCGGCGATGTCGAGGTGGGAGCCCGGCCGGTAGAGCCAGGCCTGCAGCTCGTAGGCCACCTCGTCGCCCGCGCGCCGGAGCTCGAACAGGGACGTGACGGTGCGCGGCCCCACCGGGCCTGCCGCAACGGGCGCTGGCGGCACCGTGGCCAGCGGCCGCGCCCCGGGCTCCCCGGGCGACGCGGGCCCCAGCAGCTCATCCCAGGCGCCCGGCCACGAGACGGGCGACGGGGCCCTGCTCGCGCCGAGCAGCACCCGCTTGCCGTGCTCCCGCAGGCGCGTGGCGAGCGGCCCGAGCCCGGCGTCCCCCGCGAGCAGGAAGGTGGCGAGGTGGGGCCGCTCGTGCAGGCAGCCCATCGCCTCGACCACCAGCTGGGCCTCGGCGGCCTGCCGGGTGGTGCCGCCGGGCCACGGGGCCACCTGCATGGGCGCCACGCCAGCCGCGGCCAGCACGGGCAGCAGCGGGCGCCAGCGCGGCTCCGCCCAGTCGGCATAGGCCCGGCCCACGGCGGGAGGCTCACCGTCCAGGGCCTGCCGCATCGACGCAAGCGCGCCCTCCAGCAAGGCCGGCGGCACCGGGCCGCCCGCGTCGCCGGGGCTGGCCAGCAGGTGTTCGAGGTCGATGAAGAGGGCGGCAGGCACGGGCGGCTCCTGGCAGGGGGCGGCCTTCGCCCCTTGGACGTCACGCCTCTGGTGTACCCGCCCGCCGGGCAAGCCGGGCGCCAAAAGGGAAAGCCCAGGTAAAGCCTGGGCTAATTTTTTCTTAACGACTGCCCGACCCGTCAGCCCGCCGCGTCCCGCGCCTGCAGCCTCGGCACCAGCCCGTGGAGCACCGCCAGCGCGATGAGGTACACGCTCGCCGCGATGCAGAACATCGGGAGGTAGGTCTGGTGGTGGGTGAGCACCCAGCCCGTGAACTCCAGCATCAGCATCCCCGAGATGTTGCCGCAGAAGGCCCCGATGCTCACGACGGTGCCCACGCCCCGCCCCGGGAAGGCGTCGACGGCGACGGTGAAGAGGTTCGTGGAGAAGCCCTGGTGGGCGAACAGCGCCCCGCCGATGAACAGCACGGCCAGCCAGGGGTCCTGCACCTGCAGCACCAGCGGCAGCGGGACGATCAGCGAGCCGTAGAGCAGCATGCTGGCCTTGCGGGCCACGTTCAGGCTGACGCCGCGCGACATCAGGAAGGTCGGCAGAAGGCCGCCAGTCAGCGCGCCCACGCCGGCCAGGCCGTAGATGGCCGCCAGGGGCAGCCCTGCCGTCTTGAGGCTCAGGTGGAACTGGCGGTGCAGGAAGTCGGGGGCCCAGAACAGCAAGAACCACCACACCATGTCCGTGAGCGACTTGCCGATGAGCAGCGCCCAGGCCACGCGTTGGCCGAGCAAGGCGCGCACGTCGACGGGCTCCGCCGAGGCCGCGGCGGCCGGGGCAGCGGCGCCAGCCTCCCCAGGGGAGACCACGACGGTCCGCTGCAGCGTGAGCCACCCGACCAGCCACAGCAGGCCGAGCGCGCCCGTGGCCACGAAGGCCGCCCGCCAACCCCACGTGAGCACGATGGCGGGCACCAGCAGGGGCGCGATGATGGCCCCCACGTTCGGCGAGGTGTTCGCGATGCCGACGGCCAGCGTGCGCTGGCGGGCAGGGAACCACTCCGCAATCGCCTTCATGGAGGCCGGCGTTTGCACCGCCTCGCCGGCGGCCAGCACCACGCGCGCGAGCAGGAAGTGCCACAGCTGCGTGGCGGCGCCGTGCGCGGCACAGGCCAGGCTCCAGAGGCCGACCCCGAGCGGGTAGCCGCGCTGCAACCCGAAGCGGTCCAGCAGCCAGCCGATGTACAGGAAGGTCACGGCCGCCGAGAGCTGGAAGACCGAGGCCAGGTGCCCGAAGTCCTGGTCGCTCCAGCCGAATTCGGCCGAGAGCACCGGCTTGATGAGGGCCAGCACCTGCCGGTCGATGTAGTTCAGCGCACCGCCGGCGAAGACCAGCGCGAGCACCACCCAGCGCAGCGGCCGGGCAGGGGCGGGGGCGGGCTGCGGCGCCTCGGCGAGCGCCACGTCAGGCGCCTGCGAGGGCGGGCGCCGCCTCGGGGGCCAGCACCAGCGGCGCGTGCTCCAGCCGCGGCAGGACGTGCCGGGCGAAGAGGTCGCACTCGGCCGCGTGGGGGTAGCCCGACAGAATGAACGCGTCGATGCCAAGCGCTCGGTAAGCATTCAGCTTGGCGAGCACCTGGTCCGGGTCGCCGACGAGGGCGGCTCCGCAGCCGGAGCGCGCGCGCCCGATGCCGGTCCAGAGGTTGGGCTCGGCGTAGCCGTCCGCGTCGGCCGTCTCGCGCAGCTCCGTCTGCTTGGCGACGCCCAGCGAGGCGGTGTCGAGCGAGCGGGCCCGGATGGC
>JAYKHR010000055.1:0-34965 GCA_035285125.1 Candidatus Sericytochromatia bacterium
TGCACAAGGTGATCTTCCCCAACGGGCTGAAGCCCAGGGCGGCAACCCAGGGCGCCAAGGCCGCCAGCGGGGCCTTCCGGATCACGGGCACGCAGTGGCTGCCCGACGGCTTCCGCGTCGAGGGCTATGCCCGCGTGGGCGGCATGACGGTGCCCGCCAAGACGACGGTGACGATGCGCTCCGTCGCGTCGAGCCGCGGCGAGTGGGCCCTCCGACCGGACCGGATCGAGATCGCCGGGGTGTCGGTGCCCCCCGCTCTGCCGGCCGTCCGGCAGGCCATGGCGGCGGACTCCCGCCTGCGGGCCGATGGCGATGCGTTCGTGGTGTTGCTCGGGGACGACGCCCCCAAGGCCACGCTCTGGGAGCGGATGAAGGCCGCGCTCGGGCGCGGGCCTGGGACCGTGCGGTAGAATCTGGGCTCCCCACCGGAGCCCGCCATGCCCCCGCGCCCCATCCCCCACGCCCTCGACGCCGCCGGCACCGCCGTGGCGGCGGGTGAAGCCAGGGCAGGCCTGGCTTATGCCTGCCCGGCCTGCGAGGAGCCCGTGCAGGCGCTTCGGTTCCAGGGTGACAAGGCGATCTGGGTGCACCAGGACTTCGTCGCGGGCTGCGCATATACGAGAGGCGTCGCGCCGGAGCCGCCTGCGCGGGACCGGGCGGCGGCGTGGCTGGCCGACGCGATCGGCACGCGCGAGGACCTCGCGGTGGCCCGCCGGTGCATGGCCTGCGAGGCCCCACGGCGCCAGGCCCTGCGCGCAGGCGGCCGCGTGCTGCGCGGGCGCCGGGACGTGGAGTTGGGCGGCGGGCTGAGCGGCGACGTGGGGATCCTGGACGCGCAGGACGCGCTCCGCGCCGTCATCGTGCTGGTCGAGCGCGCGGGGGTGGCCCCGGCCCTTCAGGCGGCCCTGGCCGGCCGCCCCTGGGTCGCGCTGGCAGCGCGGGACGTGCTCGACATGGCTGCCTCAGGCGAGGCGGCGACGCTCGTGCCCGTGGAGGACCACTTCAACCCCTGGCGGTGCGCCGGCTGCGGGCACGCCAACGGGGCGCCAGCCGGCCAGGGCCCTCAGGGCGGGTAGCGCTGCAGCACGACCGTGCGCGCGGGCACGTCGAAGGGGCCGTGGGCCGCGAAGCGCAGCCCGCGGGCGGCAAACCGGACATGCGTCGCCCCCCGGCGCTCCAGCCAGATCTGGCCGGCCGTCGCCGGAAGCCGCACCGCGTGCATGGCCTCGGGAGGCACCGGCCCGGCAGGCAGCAACGCCCTGGGGTTCGAGACGGCCGCCAGCCAGGCTTGCAGCGAGGCAGCCGGCACCCAGCGGGCCCCGGGCGGCTCCCCAGCACAGCCGATCACCCGCCAGGGGGCCAGCACGAAGGCCTCGATCGGCCCCACCCCGTAGGCCGCAAGGCCCGTCACGGCGAAGGCCGGCAGGCGCTCAGGAGCCGGAGGCGGCGCGGGTCTGGCCAGCTGGGCCACTGGCACGGGAGGGGGCGGGGGGACGGGCATGGGCGCCTCCTGCCACGACACCCCCCGCATACCCGGCCTGCAAGGCTCGGCCACGGGCGCTCAGGGCGGCGGAGGCGCGCCCCCCTGCCGCCGGCGCCGGCAGCGCTCCGAGCAGTACCGGACCTCGTCCCACACCCGCTCCCACTTCTTGCGCCACGAGAAGGGCCGCCCGCAGACCGGACAGACCTTCTCGGGCAGATCACGTCGGTCCACGCCACGCACAGAGGCTCTCCTTAGAGTTTCGATAACCATACCATAACCAAGTCGGCCCGATCGTGGAACCGATCGGGAACCGGCCACCCCGACAAGGGAGATGTCCAGCGACCAGAGAGTGTTGCCCCATGCCCCTGAACCCTGTCCGTCCCCTCACCGTCTCCCCCGTCGGCCCGCGCCGGACGCAGGCGCCCACCGCCGCGAGCCCCACGCCGGCCTCGACCTACTACCCTGGCTACCCGACGTACCCGGGCTACCCGTCGTACCCCGTGCAGCCCGGGCCCAACCTGGGCAACGGCCTGTCGAACATCTTCCGGGGCATCGGCGAGGTGCTCCTCGTGACGGCCCAGGCCGCAGGCACCCTGCTGCGCTGGGCGGGCAGCGCCGCCGTCGCGATCCTCAGCGTTGCCTGGCAGCTCATTGCCACCGTGGGCCAGGCCCTGGGCCGAGGCCTGCGGGCGATCTTCGACCCGGGCTACGGCTACCAGCCCGGCTACCCGACGTACCCCAACTACCCGACGTACCCCCGGTACTGACCCACGCCCGGCGCAAGGGGCGCCGGTTCACATAGCCTCGACGTCCTCCTCCGGGTCGTCGGCCACGAGGTCCCCCGGCCACCAGCCGGGGGCCTCGTCCGTCTCGGCTGGGAACAGGGCAAGCGCCGCCGGGTCGCAGGCCTCACACCGGCGGGCCTGGGGGCAGGCCCCGCAGGCCAGCGGCGACGGACGCGGCTCGAACTCCCCGCGCGCGATGGCGGCGGCCACCTCCAAGGCGCGGGCCTGGCCCGCCGCCAGCGCCGCCGCGTCGAAGCGGTGCAGGCGGTCGTGGCGCACGTAGGCCAGGTAGGCCTCGGCCACGCCTGCATGCCGGGCGTACACGGCGAGCTGCAGCAGGTGGTGGTCGGGGTCGACCTCCCGATCCGTCTTGTAGTCGAGCACGAAGCCGGGCCCGAGCGCGTCGATCTTGCCTGAGACCACAAGCGGCCCGAGCACCTCCCGGAACGCGACCTCCTGCCGCAGGGGCGCCGCACGCAGCAGGGCGAAGGCCGGCGCGGCGTGGAAGCTCTGCACAAGGTCTGCCGCCTCGCCCACGGCCGCGTCGTCCCCCGCCAGGGCCGAGCCCGCCTGCACCGCAAGCGCGCCGATCGCCTCGCGGCCCCGCGCGCCGTGCTCCAGCGCGAGGTGCACGAGCGTGCCCAGAGCCGCCGCCTGCCCCGGTGGGGCTGCCCCGGCGGCCGCGGGTGGCACCTCCGGAGGGTGCCGCTCGACCACGCCGAGCCGGAACCGCGCCGGGCAGGCCGCATGCTCCGCGAGGGCCGTCACGGGCAGCTCGTCGAGCCCTGCCCCGCACCCCGTGACCACGGCCGGGAGGCCCTGGGGCCAGGCCATCACGGGCAGCTCCGGGGGCCGGGCGCGCTCGGGCAGCGGCGGCACCATCGTGGGCGGGACGCCGGCCGCCTGCAGGCCGGGCAGCAGCATGTCGAGCATGGGGCCCTTGCGGGACGCCGCGCTGAGGATGAGGTGGTCCCGGGCCCGCGTGAGCGCCACGTAAAGCAGCCGGCGGCGCTCCTCGGCCTCCTCTGCCTTGCGCCGCTCCCCGAGCTCCCTGTAACGCGTGGGCGTGGTGCCGGCGCTGTCGCTGCCCCCAAGCCGCAGCGCAAGGCCGAGCGCGTCGTCGAGGCGGACCTCGGCGGTGTCGCTCGGGGTGGCCCGCGTCAGGTCAACAATGGCCACCACTGGCCACTCGAGCCCTTTCGAGGCGTGGATCGTGAGCAGGCTGACGGCGTCCCCCGCCTCGAGGGGCGGTCGCTCGATGGCGATCTCGGCCGCCATGAGGCGCCGCAGGCGCCGGACCACCACGCCCACGTCCTCCGTGCCGTGCTCGAGCTCCCGCACGAGGGCCACGAAGCCCTGCCAGTCCGCCAGCCGGCGCCGGCCCCCGGGCATCGTCGCCGCCACCGCCGTGTAGCCGCGGTCGCGATCCGCCCGGGCCAGCAGGGCCGAGGGGGCCTCCGTCCGCCGCGCCGCCAGCCAGCCAGCCAGCACCTCGCGGATCGCCGGCCAGCCGTCCTCCATCACCGCCTCGAACGTCGCCCACCAGCCGGCCTCGCGATCGACGCGGGCCGCCAGGCGCGCCAGGCGGGCGTCATCGACGGCGAAGAAGGGGCTGCGCAGCAGCGCGACGAGCGCATGGTCGTCGCGGGGGGCGGCCAGCCAGGCGAGCACGGCCAGGGCGTCGAGCGCCTCGCGGGCCTCGAGGAGGTTGCCACCGCGGGTCTGGACGGCCGGAATGCCCTGGGCCGCCAGGGCCTCCTCGATCGCCTCGAAGGAGGACCACGAGCGCGCCAGCACGGCGATGTCGCCGCAGGCCAGCGGGCGGCTGGTGGGCCCCTCGCCCCGCCGCTCGGCCCGCCTGTCATGCACCTGGAAGGCCGGGGCTCGGTCGAGCAGCGCCCGCAAATGGCGCGCCAGCCGGTCGGCCTCCATGCGCCGCCGACGCTCGGCCGGCACGGCGTTGCGCCCACCTGAGGGGGTGTCGAGCACCAGCACCTCGAGGTGCGGCGCCGGCGAGGGCGCCGCCTGACGCGTGGCCCCCATCGCCACGCGCACGCCGGGCAGCAGCGGGCCGCAGACGGCGTTGAGCAGGGCCATCAGCGGGGCGTGCGTGCGCCGGCTCTCCGTCAGCTCGCCGGCCTGGCCCCGGGCGGCCAACTCGCGCTGGAAGGCCTGAAACACGCGGGGGTCGGCCCGCCGGAAGCCGAAGATCGACTGCTTCTCGTCGCCCACGATGGTCAGCCGGGCCCGCCTACCGTCCCGAGGGGCCGTCAGGTGCCGCAGCAACTCGGCCTGCACCGGGTTGGTGTCCTGGAACTCGTCCACGATCACGGCCCGCCACCGCGCGTGGTAGTAAGCGCGCACGGCGTCGTGGGACAGCGCCCGCAGCGCCCCGAGCTCGAGGTCGGCGTAGTCGAGCCGCCGCTGCCGCATCTTCTGGGCCTGCAGCTCGGCCACAACGCCACCCCAGGCCGCCCGCAGCACGGGCAGCACGGCGGCGAGGCGGTGGTCAGCCTCGCTGCCCCCGGGCCCCGGATCCGGCAGCGGCACGGCCAGCGCCCTCTCCGCGAGGTGGGGGTCCCGCAGCAACGCCTCGAACACGGCCCGCGCCTTGGCCCAGGGCAGGTGCTCGAACAGCGCCGGCGGCAGGGCGGCCAGCGCCGCCTCGAGGTGCTCCGCCTGCCACAGCACGCCCTCTCGCTCGTCGAGGATGGCGAACTCGCGGGGAACCTCGGCCTCGTCCGGGTGCTCGCGGCAGATGCGCGCGGCGAGGGCGTGGATGGTGCTGATGGGGGCCGCCTCCAGCGCCCCGAGCACGCCGGGATCGTCGAGGGCGCTGCCCGCGAGGCCCCGGGCCGTGCGGTGGCGCAGCCGCTCGCGCACCTCCTCGCGCACGCGCGCCCGCAACTCGGCGGCGGCCAGCTCGGTGAAGGTCACGGCGACGATCGCCAGCGGGCCCAGGCCGTCGACCTCCAGGTGGTGCGCGTAGCGCTTCTGGAGCATGTAGGTCTTGCCAGCACCCGCGCCGGCCGTCACCACGAGGTCGCCATCGGCCTCCCACACGGGGGCTTGCGTGTCGAGCGGGGTCATCGGGAGGCCTCCTGGGGCTTGCGCTCATGCCCGGGGCCGATCCGGCAGATGGGCCGGTGGTCGCACCAGGTGCACGCCTCGCGCTTGGCGTCGGGTGAGACGGGAAAGGCGCCTGCCGCCAGCCGCGCCCGGACGCCGGCCACGAACGCGTCGAGCGCCTCGGGCGAGGGCACGCCGACCTCGAGCACCTCGCCCTTGCCCAGCGAATAATACGCGGCCTCCCCGACGGGCTCGCCGGGGAAGAGCGCCGGGGCGGCAGCCTGGACGTAGATCGGCAGCTGCAGGTCCAGCTTCAGGCGGCCCTCGTCGTCCCGCGCCCCGCTCGGGGGGGTGCCGCCGGTCTTGTAGTCGAGCAGCAGGAGCCGGCCCGCCGCGTCGCGGTCGATGCGGTCGATGCGCCCCGTCAGCCGCAGGCCACGCCAGCTGGCCTTGAAGCCCTGCTCACAGGCGACGGGGCGGGCGCCCTCCGCCAGGAACCCGGGGGCCCGCACGGCCGCCTCCAGCAGGCGCACGTGGCCGGGGCGCTGCCGCTCCCAGGCGGGCGTCTCGGGCAGCGCCAGGGCCACCCGGGCCGCCTCCAGCGCGGCGGGCAGGGCCGCCACCACGGCGTCTCGCAGCGAGGGGGCATCGCCCGCGGCCTCGACGGCGTGCTGGAGCGCCGCGTGGTAGAGCTCCCCGCGCCGCCGCTCCGAAAGCCCGTCGCCCTCGTCCTCGGGGGGTGCGAGCCGCAGGCCGTGGCTCACGAACCAGCGGAAGGGGCACTGCCCGAGCGTCGTGAGCTGGCTGGCGCTGAACAGGTGCCGGGCCGGATCCACCGCCACCCCGCTGACGCCCTCGTGCGGGCCGTGGGCCGCCGCGCCCTCCCGGGCCCGCTCCACGGCCAGGGCCGCCACCAGCGCCGGCGCGAGGGCGTCGTCGCCGAGGGCGTCCGCGCCCAGCCCGTGCCGCCGCACCTCCTCGCGGCTTGCGAGCAGGCGCGCCTGCGTCATCGCCACGGGTGGCCCGAAGGCCTCCAGGTAGGGGCTCGGCAGGGCCAGCTTGCCCCCCCGCATCCGCGGGTGCGAGAGCACGAGGGCCTCGGTGGCCGTGGCCACCAGCGCGGCAAAGCTGGTGAGCTCGCGGCCGGCGGCCCCGGCGGCGTCCTCGACGGGCACGCCGAGCACCCCGAGGGCCGCGACGTCGTGGAAGTCGAGCACGTGGCTGTCGGCGACGGGGGCGGGCAGCACCCCCTCGGCCATCCCGACGACGAACACGTGCCGCACCCGTGCGCCGAACAGGGCGAGCGGCGTGTGAAGCGAGACGCCCCCGCGGCGAGGCCGGCAGGGCACGGCCAGGTGGCGGGCGGCCTCCCGGAGGCGCGCGGTGAAGGCCTCCAGGCCGAGGGACTCGGCGCCCTCCTGGAGGGCGGGCAGGGCGCGGTGCAGGGCCTGCAGGGCCAGCGTCGCCGAGGCCCAGGGACGGGCTCTCGCAGCCACGCGGGCAGCCCTCAGCGCCTGCGAGAGCCACGCGCCCCATGCTGCGGCCGGGGCAGGGCCGGCGGGGGGGGCCAGCGGCGTCAGCGGGACGCCGTGGGCCTCCCAGGCAGCCACGCCCCGCGGCGCGTGCCGGCGGAGCGCGGCCAGGTCGAGGTCGCCAGGGCCCCCCAGGCCCGTGAGGGGGTGGGCCAGCAAGGCCAGCGTGGCGTCCGGGTCGAAGCCGGCGGCCGCCGCCGCGAGCAGCGCCTCGAGCCAGGTGCCGAGGCGCGTCTCGGGCAGCGGGACGCGGTAGTGGAGCTGGAGCGGCACACCGTACTCGTCGGCGATCGCGGCGGCCAGCGGGCCGATGGCGGCGTCGTCCCGGGCGACGAGCACGCACTCGGAGGGCCGCACGCCCGCGAGCAGGAGCTGCTTGAGGTCCGCAAGCGCCCCGCGCAGCTCGGCCTCCTCGTCGGCGTGAGAGCGCACGACCACAGGCGCCCCCGGCGCGAAGGCCGGCCCCCCGCCGGCCTCGACGACCTCCCAGCCGGCGCTGCGCCAGCGCGCGGCCAAGGCGCGGTTCCCGGCGTACGCCGGGGCCGGACGCCCATCATCCGCAGCCGCGTCGGGCAGCAGCACGCGCGTGGCCGGGCCGGCGACGGCCTCGACGTAGGCGGCCTCGTCCCAGCCGAGCCGCGGGTAGCCAGTGACGAGCAGGTCTTCCCGCTCGCCGGCCACCGCCGCCGCAGCCCGCAGCACCTGGGCCGGCTCGAGCCGGCCCGCCTCGGCGAGCGCCGCCACGTAGGCCTCGGCGATGCGCGCGATCGCCTGAGCGCGAGGCGGCCCGGCCGTCACGATGGCCCGCAGGTCGGCCCCCGCCCGCAGCCAGCCCCGGATCACGGGCGCGACGCCGCGCGCCCGCCCCTCGACGTCAGCCCCCCCCCGCCACGACCGCCGCACGGCCTCGCGCAGCAGCACCTGCGCCTCGAGGGCGCTCGCGACGGGCGGCGCCCCCGCCTGCCGCAGGCGGGTGGTCGCATGCCGGACGAGGGAGCAGGCGTCCACGCCCAGCGCCCGGGCCGCCCGCGCGTTGGGCGTCAGCACACGGCGGCCGGCGACCGCCTCGCCGGGCGCCAGCCGAGACCAGGGAAGCAGGTGCAGCGACGGCATCGTGGGCCCCTCCGGCGGCAGCGCCAGCTTACCACACGCCCCGGGTGTTTCCAGGTGGCACACCGCCAGGCAAGGCGGTGATCGGGCTCACGCATGGGGCTTGATCGAGGTCGAACAAATTTTCTATACTGGAGGCATCCCGCAAAGGGGGGCGTGGCGGTGCGCATCGTGGCGGCGGTCGGCGAGGGACCAGGAGGGCTCGGGGGCCTATGGCGCCCGATGGCCTGGATGCCGGCCATCGAGGCCTTGCAGGCCCACCTCGGCCAGCTGGCCGGCGAGGCGCCCCTGGCCGTCCGCACCACCCTGGAGGCGGGCTTCCCCCTGATGGCGGCCGCGGCCGCCTTGCGGGCGCGAGACGCGGGCCTCCCCATCCGGCTGGAGGTGGTGCTGCCGCACCCGCTGCCCGACGGGGACCAGGAGCCGCGCGCCATCCATGCCTGGGCCCGGCGCGCCCTCGCGCGCGCCGACGCCAGCCACGTGCTGTTCGCCCGCCCGCCTCGCACCCGCCACGAGCACGCGGCGCTGCGGCTGGAGGCCGATCGCGCCCTGCTGGCCGACGGCGCCACCGTGCTGGCCTGCTGGAACGGGCGTCGCGGCAGCCGGACGTGGGGCACGCTGCAGCAAGCCCAGCGGCTGGGGGTGGCGGTGGAGCACCTCTATCCGGCCGTCGCGGGCGCACTCGGGCTCGACCGCGAGGCCCGGCCGGCGTCCCCCTGGGAGGACGGGGAAACGGGCTAGCCTCCCGGCCTGCGATCCCGCTGGCCGACCGGCGCCGGTTGGTGTATGATCCATAGCAGCTGCGGTGTTAGCTCAATTGGTAGAGCACCGGTCTCCAAAACCGGGGGTTAAAGGTTCGAGTCCTTTACGCCGCGCTACAGCCCCCTCACGGGGGCTGTTTCCTTTTCAGTGCCCGCCCGGGAGGCCCTCTGGATGACGACGAAGCTGCAGATCGACGGCATGAGCTGCGACCACTGCGTCCGGGCCGTGAAGCAGGCACTGGAGGGTGTGGCGGGCGTGGCGCGCGCCGAGGTCACGGTCGGCGCGGCCGACGTCGAGGGCGAGGCCGCCCCCGACGCGCTGCTGGCCGCGCTCGACGCCGAGGGCTACGCGGCGCGCGTGGCCTGAGGGCCTAGCGCCCCGGGCCCCCGACGGCCTTCGCGATCGCCGTGAGGGCGTGCTCCGCGAGGCGCGGCAGCCGCGGGGCGAGATCGTCGAGCGACACCACGCCGGCCACCCGGCGGCCGTCGAGCACGGCGATCCGCCGGACGCGGTGGTGCTCCATCAGGCGGACGGCCTCCTCCACCGGCATCTGTGGCGCCACCCACACCACCTCCGGCGTGCAGACGTCCCCGGCCGTGACCTTCTCCGGGTCCTGCCCCTGCCCGAGCACCCGCACCGCGAGGTCGCGATCCGTCACGACGCCCACCATGCAATCCTCGCGCACCACCGGCAGCCAGCCGACGCCCCGCTCGCGCATCAGGCGGGCCGCCTGGATGGCGCTGGCCTCGGCCGCCACCGTCACGGGGGCAGGGTGCATCACGCCGGAGACGGGCTGCTCGGCCTGCCCCCGCAGCGCGTCGGCCGGCTGCCGAACGACCATCACGGCCCCCGGCCAGCGGTGGACAAGGGCGTCCGAGACGCTGCCGAGCAGGAACCGCCCCACGCCGCCACGCCCGTGGCTGCCCACCACGATGAGCGCCGGCTTGAGCTCCTCAGCCAGGGCGAGCAGCTCCATCACCGGGTCTCCCTCGCGCACCACGCCGTGGGCCTCGATGCCCGCCGCCACCAGCGCCGCGAGCGCGGCGTCGAGGTCCTTGCGGGCGGCCTGGCGCATGTCGCGGTACGCAGGTTCGTACGAGACGCCGTACACGCGCGGATCCTCGAGCATGGCAATCACCGGCGCGACCACCGCCACGTGGACCTGCGCCCCCCCCAGCGGCAGCGTGCGGATGGCCTCTTTCAGGGCATGCCAGGCGCTGGCAGAGCCGTCCGTCGCGATGAGAACTCGCATCTCGCCCTCCTTCAGCCCCTCGGGGGCGAGGCCATCATAGGGGGCGGGCCACCTCCCTCAAGGCGACGGGCGGGGGTCGTGGGCCATCGTGGGGGGCCGCAGGCGCAGGTACACCCGCCACGAGAGCGGGGCCTCGCCGTAGCCGGGCACGAGGTCGGTGGGCACAGCCAGGCTGGTGGCGTCGCCACCGATCGCAAGGTCCAGCGCGTCGCTCCAGTCGAGGTCGCGGGCCAGGCCCACGGTGAAGGCCCCGACGCGCTTCACGCCGTGCGGCTCCGCGCCGGGCAGCCCGGCCTTGTCCAGCCACTCGGCCCGCCCGTACAGGTGGGTGGCCCCGAAGTCGTACTGGCTCTCCAGCCCCCAGCCCAGCAACGGCCGGCGCGTCCCGTCGTGCGCCTCGACCTGGTGGCTCCAGAGGGCCGTGGTGGACCACAGGCCGCCCGGCACCGGCTGAGCCACCATCGCGGAGGCCGTGGTGCGCTCGACGTCGCCCGGCGCGAGCGGCTCGGGGTCGCGCAGCCGCGCCGTCGAGGCCTGCAGCACCCAGCGCGGATCAGGCACCCAGCTCAGGCGCGCCGCCCAGGCGTCGAGCGGCCGCAGCACCACGCCCACGCGGTCCTCGTCGGGCTCGCGGCCGTTGAAGGCCGAGCCCTCCAGCCGCCACTCCCCCAGCCCCAGCCCCGCCGTGACGACTCCGTGGCTGATGTGGGTGGCGTCTTGCAGGTGGTGGCCGAGGGGCGCCCAGGCGTTGTCCGCCGCCGAGGGCCGGTGCATGAACGCCACGGGGCCGAGCGCCGGCTCCCCCACGAGGCCCCCGTACACGAACAGGCTGGCCTGCTCCGCCAGCGCCCACGTGTAGCGGGCCGACAACTCGGCGAGCGCATCATGGGGGTGCTGGCGGTCCACCAGGGGGCGCCCCTGCCAGGTCTCCCCCGTCTGGAAGAGCTGCGGCGTGCCGCCGGGAGGCAGGCTCCAGGGCTCCAGGCTGGTCATCAGCCGCAGGTCCATCAGACCAGGCCCGACCGCGCCCGAGCCCATCAGCATCTGCCAGTTCTCGGCGGCCCAGGCCTCGGCCCCGCGGGGCCCGGCCTGGCGATTCAGGCCGGCCACGAGGTTGCCATGGAGCATCCAGAGCCAGCTGCCGGCGGGCATCGCCCACATCCGCATGGGGCTCGTCGCGGGCAGCACCCCCGTGCCGGACCCCATGGCCCGCGCGCGCTGCATCAGGGCGTGGTGACCATGGCCGAGCGCGGCGGCCTCGTGGCCGTCGAACGCCCCGACCGAGGCGGAGGGCCGCGTCGGGCGGTGGTGCTCCAGCCGGTCATCCCCCGGCCGCGGCACGTGCCCCGGCCGCGCGTGCGCCTCCCAGGCCGGCAGCCCCACCAGCAGCGCGGCCGCCAGGCCCGCGAGCAACCTCCCCATCAGGCCCCTCCCCTCGGCGGCTCGAAGCGGCGCAGCCGCAGGGCGTTGAGCACCACACAGACGGAGCTGGCGGCCATCGCGCCGCTGGCGATGGCCGGCGAGAGGAGCTGGCCCGTCCACGGGTACAGCAGGCCCGCCGCCACGGGCAGCGCGGCGACGTTGTAGCCGAAGGCCCAGCCCAGGTTCTGGCGGATGTTCGCGAGCACGGCCCGGGACAGCGCGACGGCAGCCACCACGCCGCCGAGCCCGCCCGACAGCAAGGTGACGTCCGCGGCCTCGATCGCCACGTCGGTGCCGGTGCCAACGGCCAGCCCGACCTCGGCGGCGGCCAGGGCCGGGGCGTCGTTCACGCCGTCGCCCACCACCGCCACGCGCCGGCCCGCGGCCTGCAGGGCCCGCACGTGCGCGGCCTTCTCGGCGGGCCGCACCTCGGCGAACACCCGCTCGATGCCCAATGCCGCCGCCACGGCGCGGGCGGTGCGGGCGCGGTCCCCCGTCAGCATCGCCACCTCCAGCCCCTGCGCGCGCAAGGCGCGGACGACGGCGGCCGCCTCGGGCTTCGGCGCATCGGCGATCGCCAGCACGCCCCGCACGCCCCCCTCGTCCGCCACGATCACCGGCGTCTTGGCGGCGTCGGCCAGGGCATCCAGCCAGGCCGCCACGGGCGCCGGGTCAAGGCCGGCCTCGCGCACGAAGGCCTCCGTGCCGAGCCACGTGCGCCGCCCCGCCACCCGGCCCCGCACGCCTGCCCCGGGCACGGCCTCGAAGCCCTCGGCGGCGGGCAACGCCAGCCCCTGCTCCCGAGCCGCGCGCACCACGGCCGCGGCGAGGGGGTGCTCCGAGCCCACCTCCAGCGCCGCCGCCACGGCCAGCAGGGCCTCCGCCGAGCCCCCGCCGACGGGCAGCACGTCCGTGACCTCGGGGGCGCCGCGCGTGAGCGTGCCGGTCTTGTCGAAGAGCACCACGTCGGTGCGGGCGAGCCCCTCCAGGGCGGCGGCGTCCTTGAACAGCACGCCGAGCGCCGCGCCGCGCCCGGCGCCGACCATGATCGAGGTGGGTGTGGCGAGGCCCATCGCGCAGGGGCAGGCCACGATCAGCACGGAGACGGCAGCCAGCGTCGCCAGGCCCAGCGCCTGCGGGGGGCCGGCGACGAGCCAGCCGACGAACGTCACGGCGGCGAGCGCCAGCACCACGGGCACGAAGACGGCCACCACGCGGTCCGCGTGGCGCTGGATCGGGGCCCGGGAGCCCTGCGCCGCCTCGACGAGGCGCACGATCTGGGCGAGGGCGGTGTCCGCGCCCACCCGCCGGGCCTCCATGACGAACGTGCCATGCTGGTTGACGGTGGCGCCGACCACCTCGTTCCCGGGGCCGCAGGCGACGGGCTGGCTCTCGCCCGTGAGCATCGACTCGTCGAGGTGCGAGGCGCCCTCGACCACCACGCCGTCCACCGGCACCCGCTCGCCCGGCCGCACGCGCAGGCGATCGCCCACCATCACCTCCGCCACGGGCAGCTCGACCTCCTCGCCGGAGGCCGCCAGCCGGCGGGCCCGCGCGGGCGTGAGGGCGAGCAGCGCGCGGATGGCGCTGCTCGCCCGGCCGCGCGCCACGGCCTCGGCATGGCGGCCCGTGAGGATGAGCGCCACGATGGCCGCCGCGGCCTCGTAGTAGACGTCCGGCCGCAGGCCTCGGGCGAGGTAGGCCCCGGGCCACAGCGTCGCGGCCAGGCTCGCCGCGAAGGCCGCCCCCGTGCCGAGCGCCACCAGCGTGTCCATCGTGGCCGTGCCGTGGCGCGCCGCCCGCCACGCGGTGCCGAAGAAGGGGGCCCCCACGCCGAACACCAGCGGCGCCGTGAGGGCCAGCTGCCACCACGGGGCGTGCAGCCACGCCGGGGCAGCGGCCCCCCACGGCCCGTGCAGCGCCATGGCCCCCCCGACCACGGGCGCCGCAAGCAGCCAGGCCAAGGCCAGGCGCCGCCGCGAGGCCGCCAGCTCGGCGGCCTGCCGCCCGGCCTCGGCGTCGGCGGCCGCCGCGGCATCGGCTGGCGGCGCCCATGGTGTGGCCTCGTAGCCGGCGCCGGTCACGACGGCCGCCAGCCCCTCGGCCGTCACGGCCCCGGGCTCGGCGAGCACGCGGGCGCGCTCCGCCGCCAGGTTCACGGTGGCCTCCCGCACGCCCGGCGCGCGGCGCAGCGCGCGCTCCACGCGCCCCACGCACGCGGCGCACGTCATCCCGCGCACGGCGAGCGTGAAGGTGTCGGCGGGCGCAAGCGCCGCCTGGGGGGCATCGGGCATCGGGCTCTCCTCGGCCCGCTCATCGTAGCAGGTCGGGCCGCGCCATGATGCGCACCGGCAGCCGTCGCCGCCACATCACGGCGCCGGGGGGCCCCGGCTGGTATGCTCGTCAGATGCCCACCGCGTCCCCGCGCCCGACCCTCGTGATGAGCGGCGTCTTCCTCGCCGTCTTCCTCGCCTCGCTGAACCAGACCACCGTGACGACGGCGATGCCCAGCATCGTTGCGGCGATGGGGGGGCTCGACCTCTACGCCTGGGTGTTCACGGCCTTCATGCTGACCTCGACGGTGTCGGTGCCGATCCTCGGCAAGCTCTCGGACCTGCATGGCCGCCGCGTGGTGTTCCTCTTCGGCATCGTGCTCTTCCTGGGCAGCTGCCTGGTGGCCGGGTTCGCCACCTCCATGACCCAGCTGGTGGTGGTGCGGGCCGTGCAGGGCCTCGGGGCAGGGGCCATCTTCCCCGTCGCCTTCGCGATCGTCGGCGACCTGTACCCCCCGCACGAGCGCGCCCGCGTGCAGGGGCTCATCGGGGCCGCCTTCGGGGCCTCCAGCCTGCTCGGCCCCGTGGTGGGGGGCTGGCTGACGGAGCACCTCGGGTGGCGCTGGTCCTTCTGGGCGAACGTGCCCGTGGGGCTCGTCGCGCTGGCCGTGGTGGCGGCCACCTTGCCCGGCAGCCCGCGCGAGGGACCGCGGCGGCCGCTCGACTGGGCCGGCGCCTGGCTGCTCGTCGGCGCGCTGACACCCCTGCTGCTGCTCGCCAGCCTCGGCGGCAAGCACCTGCCGTGGACGAGCCCCGCCACGCTCGGGCTGGCCGGGCTCGGGCTCGGGCTCGGGGCCTGGTTCTGGCGCGTGGAGCGGCGGGCCGTTGAGCCCATCGTGCCCCCCACGCTGTTTCAGCAGCCCGTGATGGCCGTGATCGCGACCGCCTCGGTCTTCACAGGCGTGCTGCTGTTCAGCGACACCATGTTCTTGCCCCTCTTCGCCCAGGGCGTGCTGGGCCTCGGCCCCACGCGCGCCGGGCTGGTGCTGACGCCCTTCATGCTGGGCATGGTCGGTGGCTCCACCCTGAGCGGCCACCTGGCCTCCTCCGGCGTGCGCACGCGGCTGCTGGCCGCAGGCGGCCTCGGCCTGGCAACGGCCGCCACCGTCGGGCTGCTCGGCGCCACCGTGGGCGGGCTGGGGGCCGGCTGGATCGCGGGCATCGCCTGTGGGATCGGGCTTGGGCTGGGCAGCACGTTCCCGGTCTTCCTGCTCGCGGCCCAGAACGCGGCGCCGCCCGGCCAGCTGGGCTCCGTGACGGCGCTGGTGCAGTTCTTCCGAAGCATCGGCGGCACCTTCGGCGTGGCCGTGCTCGGCGCGGCGCTGAGCTGGCACCTCGACGCGAGCCTCGCCACGGGCCTGCCCAACATGGCCCCGGCCGAGCGACCCGCGCCGCAGGCCCTGCTCACGCCGGCCGGCCTGGCTGGCCTCTCCCCGGACCTTGCCAGCGCCGTGCGCCAGGCCCTGCAGCAGGCGCTGGCCTGGATCTTCAGCTACGGCATCGTCATCGCCGCGGTCGGCTGGGCCGTCGCGGCGCGGCTGCCCGAGCCCCGGCCCGAGCCCCGCTGAGCGCGTCCCCGCAGCCTGGCGAGCCAGGCACAGGTCAAAATTAGACATTTTTTATAAAATGTCTGTTAAATATCGAAAGCCCAGGGTCCCTGCCCCGGACAACCTCCTTGCGGGTCGCGTCGGACCCGCCCCGGAGACCCGAGGAAGGAGCCCCCGATGCCCTCAGCCGCGCCCACCCGCCGGTCCCCCCCTTCGCCCGCGGCCCGGGCCGCCCTGGTAGCCGTCGCGCAGGCCGCAGCTCCCGTGCAGGCCCTGCTCAGCGACCGTGCCCCCGGGTTGCTGGCCGCCCTCGCCGCCCTGGAGGCCCACCCCGGGAGCGACGCGGAGGTGCGCACGACGCTGCAGGCCACGATGGCCGAGCTGCAACGCATTACCCCCGGCGCAGCCTCCCGGGAGGCCCTCGCCGCCCTGCGCGGGGTCCTGATGGAGGCCGGCACGGCCCTCGGCCGGCCGCCCGCGCGCCCCGCCGCCCGGCCAGCCCCGGCCCGGCCCGTGGTGCACCGTCCGGCCCCGCGGCCCCGGCCGACGGCCTGGGCGCGCCTCGCGGGCCTGGTGGTCGCCCTCGTCCCCGTGCTTACGTGCACCAGCCCCAGCCAGGTCGTCTGCGCCGCCGGCCTCGGCCTGCTCGCCCGGGCGCGCTGAGCGCCCGTCCCCCCCCACACACACCGAAAGGAGCGCCCCATGACCCCGAGCCCCGACCGCCTTCCCCCCGCCCCGGCCCCCGGCCCCCGCTGCGTGCCACCGCAGCCCCGCCAGGCCAGCCCCACCCCGGCCCCCGGCCCCTGCTGCGCGCCACCGCAGCCCCGCCAGGCAAGCCCCGCCCGGCCGGCCCGCGAGGCCGTGGCGAGGCCCCCGGTGCCCCGCGTGAGGCCCGCCCACCTCCCGCCCGTGCCGCCGCCGACGGGACGCCCGACGTGCGAGGACCGGCTGCACCTCTCGTCCGCAGGCTGGTGGGGGCGACCGGCCGGGCCGCCGGCCAAGGCCCCCACGGTGGTGGAGGTCACGCTGGAGCCTGCGGCGCCCGCGCCTGATGCCCCCGCCCCGACCCCGGAGCCCGAGGAAGCACCGCTCGCGCAGGTCGGCCGCAAGGCCACGAACGCGGCCCTCAACGCCGCCGCGGGCGTCGCAGCGGGCGGCCTGTTCGGGCTGCTCGCCGGGCTGGTCTCCCCCGGGCTCGGCGTCGCCGTGGGCCTCTTCACGGCCCTGACGGTGGCGACGGCAGGCGTGGAGTGGGTGAAGCGGCCAAGGTAGCGTCGCGCCCCGGGCGCGAGACCCTGCGCTCCGATCGATCAGCCGACACCTCCCGGCCCAAGGGCCGGGAGGTGTCGGCCTGAGCGCTCCTGACAGCCGCTCGCTAGCGGCCTGCCAGCGCGCCCCGGAAGAAGGCCCAGTACGCCTCGCCGAGCGCCGGCACGATGCCGTCGAGCTTGTGGCCCACGCCCGGGACGAGCCGGTACTCGTGCCAGAGCCCCAGCCGGTTCAGGTGCTGGTGGAAGGCCTCGTTGTCGGCCAGCGTGAAGTCCCGGTCGCCGATCACCACCCGGAGCTTGAGGCGGCCCGCCAGGCCGCGCGCCTGCCGCTCGGCCGTGCGCCAGGGGCTGAGCTGCTCGTAGTAAGCCATGTCGTTGCCAAAGGTGACGCTCAGCACGCCTGCCCGCAAGGTGGGGTTGCTGGTGGCCTTGGGGCCCTGGAACGCCAGGTCGAGCGGGCCAGCCGCGATCATCGAGACGGCGCCGAAGGTCCTGGCGTGCTCGAACCCGAGCCGGGCGGCGCCATAGCCCCCCATGCTCATCCCTTCGATCAGGCGCCCCTCGCGCTGGGCCTGCGTGCGGAAGGTCTGGTCGATGTGGGGCACGAGCTCCTTGACCACGACCGTCTCCATCGGCGTCTTGCCGTCCTTCGAGTTGCTCCACATGCTGATGTCCTGGCCGTTGGGGAAGACCACCAGCATCGGCGGCAGCTTGCCGGCCCGGATGGCCCCGTCGACCTGCTCGGCCAGGAAGGGGATCGCGCTCGTGCCAGCGCCCGTGCCGTGCAGCCAGTACAGGACCGGGAAGCGCTGGCGCCGCAGCGGGTCGTAGGCCGCCGGCACGTAGACGTGGTAGCTGACGTGGCTGCCCGCGGCCTTGCTGTAGAAGGTCCGGAACTGGGTGCGGACCCCCTGGGCGGGCTCGGTCACCCAGCGGTTGCCGGCCGAGGACCTGGCCTGGCCGGCCCCGGTCGCCTGCAGCGCGTAGCCGTCCTGGTCGGCAAGCACCGGGCGGGTCGTCAGCGTGGCCGCCGGGGTGAGGCCGCAGGCCGTGGTGTTCAGCGAGGCCACCAGGGCGAGGGCCGCTTGCTTCAGGTTCCGCATCGTTCTCTCCTCCTACGTCGCGCGCCTTGGGGCTCGGGTGCGGCACGCTGGTAAGAAGATTGTGGGCGGGCGACCTTCCGGGGACCTTCCGCCCATGGCCCGCCGGGTTAACTTGTGGTGAAGCCGGTCAGGACAGGGCCTGGGGCGAGACGTCGACGGGCAGCCTGGCCCTTGGCGGCCACCAAGGGCCAGGCACGACGCGTCGGGGCGGCAAACGAAAGGGGCCGCCTCGCGTGAGGCGGCCCCGGCCGGCTGGGCGTGAGCCCGCGCGGCGCTAGTGGTGGTGGTCGCCAGCCTTGTGGTCGTGGCCGTGGTCAGCCTTTTCGTGCGCGTCATGGCCCTTGGCATCCGCAGCAGCCATCTCGTGGTGACACTTGGGGCACTTGCCGGCCTTGTCCGCCGTGGTCTTGCACTTCGCGCAATGGAACTTGGCGGCAGCCTTGGCAGGCGCAGCGGCCTTGTGGCCACCCTCATGGTGGTTGGCGAACGCGGCGGGGGCGCCGACGAGCGCGCAGCAGAGGGCAGCACCGAGCAGACCGTACTTCATGGTGAGATGCTTCCTTTCGAGAAACGATGAGAGGAGCGACTTACGCCTCAACCTACCCCAACAGGCAGCCGGCTTCACGGAGGGCGTAACAATTTTTCGGGCCACCGCCGCCGCGCCGCGCCGCGCCGCGCTCAGGGCAGCACCAACCCGGGCGGGAACAGCAACCCCCCGACGGTGTGCAGCACGCCGTTGCCCGCGAAGCGGTCCGGCGCCACCACCGCCTGCCCGGCGATCCGCAAGGGGCCGGTCGTGACCGGCAGCGCAGGCCCGAGCAGGCTCGGCAGGCCCCCGGCGCCGAGCTGGCCCGAGGGCCGCTGGCCGTCGACGACGTGAAAGCTCAGCAGGCTCGCCAACGTGGCCTGGTTCGCAGGCTGCAGCAGCCGGGCGAGGGCACCGGGGGCCAGCTGGTCGAAGCCCGCGTCCACGGGCGCGAAGAGCGTGAAGGGCCCCGTGCCCCGCAGCGTCGGCCCCAGGCCGGCGGCCGTGATCGCCTGCTGCAGCAAGGAGAGCTCCGGGCTCGAGGCCACGAGGTCCGCCAGCGTCGCCGGGCCGATCACGAGGTCCGGCGGCACGAGCACGGCGTCGATGGTGTGCACGAGGCCGTTGCCCGCCCGCAGATCCGCCCGGGTCAGGGCCGCCCCCGCGACGAGCGGCTGCCCGTCCCGCGTCGTGATGGCCAGGCTCACGCCGTCGAGCGGCGTCAGGCGGCCGTCCACCAGCCTGCCACGGTCGAGCGAGCCCGTGACGGCGTGGTGCGTGAGGATGCGCGTCAGGGCCTGGCGGTTCTCGGGCCGCCGCAGGGCTGCGAGGTCCCCCACGGGCAGCTTCGCGAAGGCGGCCTCGGTGGGCGCGAAGAGCGTGATCGGGCCAGGCCCTGCCAGGGTGACGGCCAGCCCGGCGAGGCCGATGAGCTCGGCAAGCGTGCGCGTCTCGGCCAGCCCGTCCACCAGCGCCACCACCGTGGCAGCCCCGCTCGCGGCCGGATCCAGCGTCGGCGTCGCCGTCGGCGTCGGGGTGGGGGCAGGGCTCGGCGGCTCCGGCGTCAGCAGCGGCGCGGGTGCCAGCGAGCCGGGCTCCCCGGGCGGCAGCCCCACCACGGGCGCCACGGTGGGCAGGGGTGAGACGCCGCTGGCACCGGGCGCCGTGGGCACCGGCGAGGCCGGGAACACGGTGGGGGCCTCGCTGGGCAGCGGGCTCGGGGACAGCGTCGCGAGGGTCACCCCCGGCGTCGCGGCGGGGCCCACGGGGACCAGCCTGGCCTGCGTGCAGGCCAGCAGGCCGCAGGCCGCCAGCGCCAGCGCGAGGCGCCCTGCGCGCCTCACGAGCGGCCCCGCGCGGCCCCGCGCCAGGCGTCCCACAAGCTGTAGGCGATCACCGCCAACAGGGCCGTCACCCAGCCGAGCAGCGGCAGCACCCGGCCCGGCCCGAAGGCCTGCACGAGCTGCGCCGACGCCTGCGGGTCGGAGAGGCGCTCCACGGCGGCGAGCCCGGCCGCCTCGTCGCCCAACCCGGCGACAAGCGCCCCGGCCTCTCCCAGGGTGCCAGCGAAGGCGCCACCAAAGGCCAGGAACACCGCGACCGCCTTGCCCCACTCAGCGTTCACGACCTGCCCGAGGCCCGGGAAGAGCAGGGCCGCCGGCACGGCTCCAAGACGCCGGAGCCAGGTGGCGCGGCGTTCAGCGGGCGGCAAGGGCTCAGCCATGGGCCCTCCGGCCCGCGGTCGGGGCTGCTGCGACGGGGAGGCAACGGGACATGGCAAGCTCCTGGGCGCCGCGCGGCGCAGGCCCCATGATAGCGAGTTCGGCGCGGCGTGTCAGGCTGGGCCCGAGACGCCGCGGGGAGATGGAGGGGCCGCGCCGCCAGCCAGGGCGTCAGGGGCAGGGGGCGTGTCGGCTCGCCCCCCGTGAAGGGAGCGGCCCGACGTCAGCCCGGGACGCTGTCAGCGCCGCTTCCCGCCATAGCGCTCCAGCAGGTGGGCGGGGAGGCGGTTGCCCTTGACGATCGCCTGGTAGACGGCCGCACTGGCGGTGGGGAACCGGCGCAGCTCCGGATCCCGCCGGTCGACGCCATAGAGACCGAACTTGGGCTCGTAAGACCCCCACTCGTAGTTGTCGACCAGGGTCCAGTGCATGTAGCCGAGCACCGGGACCCCTTCCGCCATGGCCCGCCGCAGGTGCAGCAGGTGGTTGACGATGTAGGCCTCGCGGGTCCAGCCGTCGGGCCGGGGGTTGTCGGACGGCGTGGGCATCCCGTTCTCTGTCACCATGAGGGGCAACCGGTAGCGGGTGTGCAGCTTCTTGGCCACCTCGTAGAGCCCCTCAGGGTAGATCGGCCACTTGGCGTAGTTGCCGATCAGGGGCACCTCGTTGGCCTTCACGGCGTAGAAGTAGTTGAAGGCCACGTAGTCGAGGAAGCGCTTCTCGCCTGGGCGATCGCCCCCAGCCCCCTGGCTCCGTGGCGAGCTGAACTGGTCGAGGAAGCTGGGCACATCAACGTAGAAGCCGCTGCGGACGGGCGTCTCCGCCTCGCCCTGGCCGGCAGGGTAGTTGGGGTCCGTCGTCCGCGAGTGGATGACGATCGGGTTGATGCTGACCATCGCGTCGGCGTCCGCCGCGTGGACGGCCTCGTAGCCGAGCTTATGGGCCCGCGAGATGTTGGCCATCACCGTCGAGTAGGCGAAGGGGTTGACCTTGCCTGGAGGCATCAGGCCAGCGAGGTACCCCACCATGGCGTAGGTGTTCGGCTCGTTGATGGTCAGCCACCAGCGAACCGAGGCCCCGTACTCGGCCGCGGCCCAGCCAGCGAAGCGGGCGAACTCGGGCGCCATCCGGTCGGCCTCCCAGCCCGTCCGCCCCTTCGGATCGGGGGTGTCGAGCCAGGCCGGGTAGGTGAAGTGCACAAGCGTGACGATCGGCGTCATGCCCCGGGCGCGCACGGCCGCGATGACGTCGTGGTAGTGCTTCACGGCCTCTGGATCGAATCGGCCGGGCTCGGGCTCGAGGCGGGCCCACTCGAGGCTCAGGCGGTAGGCTTTCAGGCCGAGGCCAACTGCGAGATCGAGGTCCTCCTCGTAGCGGCGCCAGTGGTCAATGGCGGGCCCGATCGGCTGAGAGACCTTGCCGGCCCGGGCCCACGCCGCCCAGTTGCTGGTCTGATCGCCCCCCTCGGTCTGGAAGCCGGAGGTCGCGACGCCCCACAGGAAGTCGTTCGGGAAGGGCTCCGCGCCGGTCGAGAGCGTGCGCACGCCGGCGCGGCCCGCCAGCAAGGGTGCCAGGACCCGCCCCGCGACCGATCCACAGCCCGCCAGCCAGGTCGCCATCAGGCCCAGCGCCACGCCACTGCGCACCCAGGAAGCGAACCGCACCTCGAACCTCCAAAGTACAGCGGACGCGGCCCCCGCGCCACACCATGAATTGTGCACCCGACGGCCGCCAAAGTTGCCCGAGTCAGGTGAAAATCAGATTAAGTTGTAGTTAATGAACCCGATGCCGGCCGTTCAGAGCGGCACCTGCAGGCCGAACACGGGCCCTTGCCAACCGAGCGAGGCCCCCGCGATCGAGCCCGTCAGGGCCAGGCCCCGCCAGCCGCCGCGCAGCCGCACGGGTCCGAGGCGCCCGGCGAGGCCCCCGTAGCCGTCCGCAAACATCGCAAGGGGCAGCCCGAGGCCCCAGTGGCCCTCGGCCTCCAGCCAGGTGGCGTCGCCCAGAAGGGGCCACTGCCCCTTCACGCCCACGGCCCCGAGGTGGGTGGGCTCGGCGCCCAGCACGAAGCCCCGCCACCCGAAGCCGAGGGCAAGCCGCCCCTGGGCGTCGCGCCAGCACGCCCGGCCATCGAAGGCCTGCCGGCCGTCCGACAGCAAGGCAAAGCCGGCGTCGAGGCCCCAGTCGCCACGCCAGTAGGCAAAGCTGCCAGCCCAGGCGGGCCGGGCCAGATCCACCGTCGTGGCGCCTGGCGCCGTCGGCACGAGCCAGAGCCCCGCATCGGCCTCGAGCGTCGGGCGGCCGGCAGGGTCGGGCGCCCCCTCCAAGAGCAAGGCCGGCCGCTCCACGACGGTGGGCCGGGCGGGCTCCGGCAGGTCGAGGGGGTCGACGGGTTCGGACACCTCGAACACGTCCGGCGTGACCTCCCGCTGCGAGAGACGGACAGGCTCGCTGATCCTGACGGGCGGGTCCGGCGGCAGCACCGGCAGCCCGATCGGCGGGGACCAGGCGGCGGGCTGACGCTCGGAGACGGAAGCCACCTCCCGCAGGGCCGGTCGCGAGGGCACGGCCGCTCCCGCCAGGGCTACCTCGCGGGGCGCGAGCAGCTTGTAGCCCCGCCGCAGCAGGGCGTGCTGCAGGGCCGCCACCCCCGGCCCGCGCGAGCCCCGCCGCATCGGCAACCCCGGGCGCAGCCCCAGGGCCCGCTGGGTGCGGGAGCCGGCCACGCCCGTGGCGGGCAGCTTCATCACCTGCTGAAACCGGCGCACCGCAGCCTCGGTGCCGGCGGCGTACAGGCCGTCCACGCCGACCTGATGGGCCGCCCGCACCCGTGCCGAGGCCGGATACGAGGACCGCGCCGGGTAGGCGTTGGCCGCCGGGGCTGCGACGCAGCAAGCGAAGGCAAGGCCGAGGGTGGTCACCAGGGGAGGGAGGGCGGGCATGCGGGCTCCTGAAGGCTGGCGTTCCAGCGCCAACAGCATACCTGGCCGCCGCGCCGACGGCCAGCAAAAAGCCCCGGGCAAACCACCCGGGGCAGCATCCGGCCGGGAGCCCGAAGGCCCCCGGCCGGACCGAGCGAGCGCCTCAGAAGCGCAGCCCGATCGTGCCGTACGGCGCCTGCGTCCAGACCAGCGACGACGTGCCGGCGAAGCCCGACAGGCCCAGCGCCCGCCAGCCCGCCTCGGCCTGCACGGCCCCGAAGCCGAGGCCCAGGCCCACGCGGCCGTCGGCCATCCAACCGGTGCCGAGGTTGGTACCTCCCAGGGCGCCACCCTTGAGGGCGAGGGTGTCCCCGACGAGGGGCAGCTCGAAGCCGTACGCGAGGGTGCCGAGGTGATTGCCACCCACGTTGCGGTAGCCGAAGCCGAGCTGGTTCGCGCCGTCATCGTCCCGCCACGTCAGCTGGGCGTCCGCCATGGTGGCGGGGGCCAGCACCTGGGTCCGCTCCACGAAGAAGGCCGGCATGTTGGTGACCTCGCCCGCCAGGCCCCAGTCTCCGGACCAGAGCTGCAGGCCGCCCATGTAGGCCGGCTTGCTGAGGCCCCAGTCGAAGTCGTAGGCGCTGGAGAACTTCGGCAGGAACCAGTTGCCACCGTAAACAACAAGGAAAGGCCGGTCATCCGTGGCCGTGGGGGCGGCTGGCGTGGCGGGCGCGGGCTTCCAGGGCTCGGGCGTGGGCGCGGGCGCCACGCTCGGGGCTGCCGTCCAGGGCTCGACGGGCTTGGCCGCGGGCGCCGCCACCGGCGCCGCGGGCCGGGCAATCGGCGCAGCCGGCTTGGCGGCGGCAGGCTTAGCCTCTGCCGCATCGGCCTCGTGCCAGATGTGCTCATGGTGGCTCAGGATGTGCTGGGCCGTCCGGATCTCCTCGTTGGCCTCCTTGACCATCCCGGGCCGCAGGGGCGCGCCCGGCTTGAGGCCGAGCATCTTGCGGGTCTCGGTGCCGATGATGCCGTCGACCTTGATGCCGTGCGTCTTCTGGAAGCGGCGGATCATGGCCTCGGTCAGGGGGCCGAGCTTGCCGTCGAGCTTCAGGTGGTGCTTGTGCTGCTCAGCCAGGGTGTGCGCAGCCGCGTCTGCGTCGCTGACGGGTGCCGTCTGCGGGTGGGCAAGGGCGGGCGCAGCCACGGCGAGGGTGGCGGCGAGGCCAAGCGCGAGGCCGGGCAAGGTGCGGTGGGACATCGTTCCTCCTGCGAGTGGGGTGCGGCGACGAAGAGAGGCCCTGTCACCGGCCTGTTATGATTGGGCCCAAGCATACTCCAAGGATTCCGACACCGCCAGCCTGATGCCGCACCCCTGGTTGATCGTCACGCCCTCCGCCTCGCCGCCCACCCCGGCGGCGCTGGAGGGCGTTCTGCGGGCGTGTGAGCCACCGCTGACGCTCCACGCCGAGATGGCCCCCGAGGGGCCAGGCTGGGACACCCTGGCCTTCGGCCCGCCGGGGGAGGCACCAAGCCTCTTCCTGGAGGCCGAGCCGACGGGCGAGCCCGACAACTGGCTCGTGCAGGCAGAGCTCGCCCGCTGGCGCCGGGACATCGCTACCCTGCCTGCCTGCGCGGGCCGGCTCGAGGCCCAGCGCCGCCTCGCCACGGCCCGCTGGCTCTTCGCCATCCACCTGATGCCAGTGCCCCCTGAGGCGTCCCCCATGTGGCAGGCGAGCGAGGCGCTGGCGGCCACGCTGGCCGCCGCGCCCGGGGCGCTGATGTGGGTGGCGGGCGCAGGCTGCAACCTCGACGGCGTGCCGCTGGAGGGCTGGCGCTGAGGGCCAGCCCGACAAAAACCCCGGGCCCCCACGGCTAAGCTCGAACCAAGCTGGGGTACAGAGGCAGGTGGGCCCGGCCTGGCGCCGGCCCCTTGTTGCACCCGATCACGCACCGAAGGAGCCGCCACCTTGCCCGCTCACCACGCACGCTGGGTCCCCCTCACTGCCCTCTCGCTGGCCCTGACGCTGGCCGGCTGCGTCGTCATGCCGGGCGGCCCGGTGGCGCCGACGGGCGAGAAGCCGGGCCAGGCCACCGGCGGCACGAAGCCCGGCACGGGCGTGAAGCCAGCCCCGGACCTCAAGACCAAGCCCAAGGCCGGCGACGCCGCGGCGCTGGACAAGCTCAAGAACAGCGGCCGCGTGCAGATCGCCTTCAAGGGCCTGACGCCCAGCAAGGCTGCCGCAGCCGCCCAGGCCGCCGGGGCGGTCGTGGCCAAGCCCGGCGGCGGCATGGTGTCGAGCAACGGCGCCTCGCTGCGCAAGCCCTTCCAATTGCTGCAGACCACGGCGGAGATCGCCCGGGTGGAGATCACGCTGACGAGCGCCAAGGGCTTCTCCCAGACCCAGTCCCTCACGCGCACGCAGCTGATGGCCCCGTGGGTCACGATGTTTTTCGAGGCCGTCCCCGTCGGGGAGACGTCGCTGACGGCCAAGGTTTACGACTTCGCCGGGTCGCCCATCGGTAACGGCACGCAGACCTTCACCGTCAAGCGCGGAGAGGTCACGGAGGTCGCGCTCAACGTGAAGCTCGCCGCGATGGGCGGCGTCGGCGCGACGATCTCCTTCGAGGACGTCGACGTCGAGGAGGCCAACATCACGGGCCACTGGGTCGTCGGCGGCGGCGACTCACCCCCGCCCTACCCGATGTCGGGCTGCGGCGAGGGCTACGTCTGGTCCGTCAACCAGTACGGCGACAGCCTGCAGGCCAGCGTCAAGGGCTACAACGACGAGAGCAACCCGGACGAGAAGCACCGCAACATGTACTGGTCGGAGGAGGCCTACGGCACCATCCACAAGAACGAGGTGCGCCTGTCGGGCCGCGTGATCTACACCGACGACCAGGGCAACATGGCGGCGCCCATCGAGGAGGTCGAGTACAAGCTGACCTTCGACCCCAACATCTGGCGGCTCACGGGCACGCGGAACGACCAGCCCGGCTGGGCCGTGCCCTACATCATGGAGCCCGGCTGTGGCGAGCCGCCCGTGATGCCGATGCCGATGCCGATGCCGTCGGCCATCCCATCGTGGGGCCCCTACCCCTACGAGACGCCGGCCCCGGCGAAGCCCTACGTCCGCGTGCGCGGCACGATCTGGAGCAACGCCACGGGCGGAGCCGTGCCAGGGGCCCAGGTGTGGTTCTACTCGATGGACGAGCAGAAGCCCTGGAGCGCCAGCACGGTGGTGGGGCCAGACGGCACCTACGAGCTCGCGGGCGTGCCGGTCCAGACCCTGATCAACGTGTATGCAACGGGACCGGACGGCAACGGCAGCTCGGACGGCTACACCCAGTTCTTCGGCTACGACAGCGACGCCTGGGAGAGCTACGACATCTGGCTGTCCCAGGGCTGCGAGGTCATGGTGGCGGATGAGGGGGTGACGTACTGTGCCACCCCCGCGCCCTCTTGGGAACCCACCTCCGGCCCTTACCCGATGACGCCCGCGCCCTCGTGGGAGCCCACCTCCGGCCCCTACCCGATGACGCCCGCGCCCTCGTGGACGCCGACCTCGGGGCCCTACCCGTGGCCCTCGGAGCCCCCGGCAACGCCCACGCCCTAGGCAGCCGTGCCGACGGCGGCCCCGTCGGCCACACCGTCCCCAGGCCTCGTCTCCAGCAACCAGGCCGGCTACCGCCTGCGGCGCTGACCCGCGGCCAGATCACTCCCGAGTGCTGGGCCAGCGACGCTGGCCCAGCACTCGGCGCGTCAGGCCGGGCCCTCAGGTCACGCTGGCGGGCCTACCCAGGCGCCCACCCAGCGCCAGGCCAGGCCCAAGCTCAGCCCGAGGTGGTGCTCAGCACCTCGGGCCCGCCCCGGGGTCTGCCAGGCGAGCCCCGCCCGTCAGAGCAGGCCGTCGCGCGTGCCGAGCAGCGCCTCGCGCACGAGCGGCATCGGCAGGGGACCTTGCGCCAGGAAGGCGTCGTGGAACTCGCGCAGCGAGAAGCCGGCCCCCCGCTGCTCCGCGTAGTCGGCGCGCAGCTTGAGCAGCATCAGCTTGCCCAGCGTGTAGTAGCCGTAGGTGGGATCGACCGTGCCGCGCCAGGCCTCGACGCGGGCACCAGGCCGGGAGAGGAAGGCCTCCCGCTCGAAAAAGGCCTGCGCCTCCGGCACCGTCATGCCCTGGGTGTGCAGCTTGATGCCCGCCACCAGCCGGGCGTTGCGCAGCAGGGCGTCCGTCAGCATCGCGATCCGGTAGCGCGGCGCGTTGCCCCGGAAGCCCTCGTCGAGCATCATCACCTCGCAGTAATGGGCCCAGCCCTCGGCGTTCGAGGGCGCCCACATGATGCGACGCGTGACGGAGGGGAAGCGCGGCAGCATGAGGAACTGCACGTAGTGGCCCGGGTAGGCCTCGTGCACGGACAGGTTGCTGATGCCCGCCTCCGTCCACTGCGCCATGTAGGCCTCCTGCTCCTCGGCCGGCCAGTGGGGGTTGGGCAGCGTCATGTAGTAGTAGGCCTCGGTCGAGACGGCCTCGAAGGGCCCCGGCGTGTCCATCGCGGCCGTCACGGTGGCGCGCATGAAGGGCGGCGTCTCGACCACCCGCACGGGGCGGGCCTCGGGCAGCGTGAGAAGCGCCCGGTCGGCGATAAAGGCCCGGATCTCATCGAGCATGTCGCGGGTGGTGGCGAGCATCGCCTCGGGGCGGACGTGGTCCCGCCCGAGGGCTTCGAGCACCGCCTGCACCGGCTGGCCCGGCGCGATCACCCCCGCGAGGGCCCGCAGCTCGGCCTGGTTGCGCGCCAGGTCCGCCTCGCCGATCGCCAGCAGGTGCTCCAGCGGCAGCTCCACGAGCTCGTCGTGGTACAGCTTGCGCATGAAGGCGTCCGCCCCGATCGCAAACTCGCCGGTCGAGCGTGGCAGCAGCTCCTCCGTCAAGAAGCGCTCGTAGCGGGTGAAGGCCGCCAGCACCTCGGCCCGGGCCTCGCGCAGCTGGGCCAGCGACGCCTCGGAGACGCGCCCCTCGAAGGCCGCAAGCAGCGTCGTCTCGAAAAAGCCCCGGTTGCCCTCCAGCTGCTCGAGGGCGAGCTCGGTGTAGACGCGAGGCGGCGTCCCCAGCTGCGCCTCGGCGCCACGCAGCACGGCGGGCATCCGCGCCAGGCGCGACAACAAGGAGGCCAGCCGCTGCTCGGCCGGCGCGAAGTCGCGGTACACGAGCGTGAACGCGCTCTCCGTCAGGCCGCTGGCGTACACGTCCGGGTTGCGCTCCAGGGGGCGCGTGACGGTGGCCGCCTCGATCGCCCCGCTGATGGTCGCGAGGATCCACTCGAGGTCGTGGGCCTCGACCTGGCTCAGGGTGTCGAGCTCGAGCCCCTCGAAGGCGAGCCGCAGCCGCTTCAGGGCCGTGACCTCCGCGTCCTGGCCCGCCAGGGTGTACGCCTCGAGTGCCCCGTCATGTTCGTGGCGCCCCAGCACCGTGCCCCACGTGGGACGGTGGCGCAGGCGCTCGTCGTGGAAGCGGTGGACGAGGGCGTCGAACTCGGCGTGAAGGGTTGGAGAGGCAGTCATCGGGGGGCTCGCTGGGGGGGCCTTCATTGTACCGGACGCCCCCCACCACCGCTCGCGGACCTGGGGGTGTCCCAGGCCGTCCTGCACCCCTGCTAGATCCAAAAAAAGCATCCACGCGAGAGCCAAACCCGTGAAGCGCGGGTTAAGGGGTGGTACAACCGCGACGAAGGTACTCGCCAAACGGTCAAGCGTCCGCGCCGCCCACCCGGATTAGATCACTTGCCACGCCTCGCCCTGCAAACAGCCCCCCCCAGACCCCTACTTGCCACGATCGTGGAGCTGGAGGGAGCCCTTGGCGGGCCTCAGCTTCAACGGGCGCTTGCCACGTGGAACCACCACCGCCGGGAGGGCTACAAGCCCTTCGGCCAGGTCCTGCTAGACCTCAAGATGCTGAACCTGAACCTCCTGCAGCACTACAGCAAGCTGCAACTCCGGCTGATGGTGGCACCCAGCCGGGGAAAACCCCTCGGCATCCTGGCCCTCGAGACCAGGGCTGTGCGGCCCGCGGTGCTCCTGAAGCTGCTTGAGAGGCAGGGCCACGCGCGGCAGCGCATCGGCGAGATGATGCTGGCAGCCAACCTGATCAACCACGCGCAGCTGGAGTTGCTGCTCAGGACGCAGCAACTTTACGCCACCCGGCAGGCCTTGTGAGCCGCAGTGGCTCCTGCGACAGATTCGTGAAGCGATCATTAAGCCGTGTAAGGCCTTTGTAAAGTCGCGCACGGCCACCCCCACGAGGTCCGACACCTGAGGCATACAGCCCGTGCCAAGGAGACCTTGCGCGATGAAGGAAGAACGACCCGCCGCCGGCCGGCGCAAGCCCATGCTGGCCCGCATCCTGGAGCTCGAGGGAGCGCTCGACGGCGTGCGCCTGGAGCGAGCCCTGGCAGCCTGGAACCAGCACCGCCTCGAGGGCCGCGCGCGCGCCTTCGGCCAGGTCGTGCTCGACCTCAGGCTCCTCGATATCCCCACCCTGCGACAATTCATCGCGCTGCAGCGCCGGCTCGCCGCAGCGCCCGGCGGGCGCAAGCCCCTGGGCATCATCGCCGTCGAAACGGGCGCCGTGCGGCCGTCGGTGGTGGCCGAGCTGCTCGAGCGGCAGGCCGACACGGGCCGCCGCCTCGGCGAGTTGCTCGTCGTCGAGGGGGTCCTGCGCCGACCGCAGGTGAACGTGCTGCTCCACCTGCAGCGCCAGACCGCCCCGACGGCGGCCTGAGGCGGCCTCAGCTCGCCGGGCGCAGGAGCGGCCCGAACTCCGCCATCTGGTCGGCCACCACCTCCGGCCGCAGCCGGGCGAAGGCCACGAGGGCCGCGGCGAGGTCGGCCCGGTGGCCCTCCCCAGCCGGGGTGGCGTCGTCCGCCAGCAGGCCGGCGAGGGCCGGCTGCAGCGCGATGGCCCGCTCGAAGTCGCCCCGCGCCTCGTCTTGCCGCCCGAGCGCCAGCCTGGCGCAGGCCCGCTTCCAGAGCAGCCGCTCGTTGGTGGGCGTGACACGCAGCCCGAGCCCGTAGTCCCGCTCGGCAGCCCCCCAGTCGCCGAGGGCCTCGTGGGCCAGGCCGCGGTTGAGGTAGAGCGTCCTGTCGCCAGGGATCAGCTGCTCGAGGATGTCGAGGTCCTGCACGGCCTCGGCCACGCGGCCCAGGCCCCGCCGGGCGATCGCCCGGTGGCGACGCGCCTCGATGTGGTTGGGCTCATGGCGCAGCGCCTCATCGAAGTGCGGCAGGGCGCCCGCCGCGTCGCCGAGCCAGCAGGCCAGCGTCAGGCCGAGCTCGGCATGAACCTCCGGGTCCGTCGGGTCCACCCGCCGCGCGGCGAGCAGCACGGCGCAGGCGTCTTCGGGCCGGCCGAGGCGCCGCAGCGCGTCGGCGCGGCGCACGAAGGCGCGAAGGTCGCCCGGCACCTGCTCGATCCGCTCGGCCGCCACGCGCGCCGAGGCCTCCTGCAACAGGCCCTCGCGGGCCAGCGCCACGCCGAGGCGCGCCTGCGGGCAGCTGATGCGGTGCCGCAGGGCGCCGAAGTAATCGGCCATGGCCCCGAGCCACTCGCCGGCGTGCCGCCGGGCCTCTCCCCGGGCCATGAAGCCCGCCCAGTCCTCGGGGGCCTCCTCGCCGGCCTCGTCGGGCTCGCGCTCCCGGCGGGCGGCCACCTCGGCCGCGATCTGGAACTGAAAGCCCGCCTCGGGGTGCTCGGGCTGCAGCACGAGGGCCACGAGGAAGTCGGCCATCGCGCCGTCGAAGTCCTCCTGATCGAAGCGTGCCCGGCCCCGCAGGAACCAGGTCGCGACGTGATCGGGGCGGCGTCGCAGCACCTCGGTGTAGTCCTCGACCGCCCCTTGCATGTCGCCGAGCAGGTAGCGGGCCCAGCCGCGGTGGTGGTAGGGCGCCAGCCGCCGCGCGCACAGCGCCGCGGCAGCCGTGAAGTCCGCCACCGCCTCGTCGAGCGCGAGCTGCTCGGTGCGGATCAGGCCCCGCCGCAGCCGGGCCTCGTAGACGACCTCGGCCGCCCCCGTGGCGAGGGCCACGCCGTAGTCCTCGCCGGCACCCTCGAGGTCGCCCAGCGCCCCGCGGGCCTTGCCACGCTGCAAGTGAACCACCGGGTCACCCCCGGCGAGGCCGAGCAGATCGGTGAAGAGCTCCAGCGCGTCCTCATGGCGGTCGCGTTCGAGGAGGGTGACGCCCTGGCGGTAGAGGGGGTGTTCGTGAAGCGACATGCAACCTGCGGGGGCCGTGGAGGGAACGATCGTGAGCGTAGCTCAGCAGGCCGATTCCGGCGGTGATGATCGCGACAACGCAGGCGTGAGGCCGCTCACGGCCATTCCCGGCTTGCCAGACGGCGTGTGGATCGGCGTCCCAGCCTGGAACGATAACAGGCGCGATCGCCAGATCCGGGAGGCCGCCCCCCGATCCCGCAGCCCGGCCTGCCAGGCGTCTGATCGACCCCCAGCCAGGTCGCCCGGCCTCCCCAGCCCGGCACCCGATCAACCGCAGGCAGAGGCCCCAAGCCTCCCCGTGCTCACGCCTGGCGAGGCCTGGTGGTGCCCAAGAAGGCCCCACCGCGAGCCCCAGGACCGTCGGCGCCGCCACCGTCCGGGAGCGGCCAAAGCCAACCGCTAGCCCAGGGCGTCGGCCGCCGGCCCCGGCGCCGTGTAGTCGGCGTGGCTCTCGGGGTGCTCGTCGTCGTGGCAGGCCGGCTCCAGGTGGGTCGTGACCGTGACGCTCTCCCCCGGGAACAGGGCCCCGATCCGCCGCTCCACCACGCCCGCTGCCCGGTGCGCGTCTTGCAGGCTGGCCTCGTCCTCGAACAGCAGGTGGGCCTCGATCAACACCTCGTGCGAGATCCGCCGGTGCCGCACCTGGTGGTAGGCGACGATCAGCCCCTCGGCTTGCGCCTGGCGCAGCGTCTGGTCGAGGCGCCCGGCCTCGTCCGGCGAGGTGCGCTCCATCAGTCCCTCGAAGCTGGTGCGCAGGAGCTGCCACGAGGTCCACACGATGTTGAGGCCCACCAGGATCGCAAGCACCGGATCAAGCCAGTCGAGGCCCGTCAGCCACACCAGCGCCACGCCCACGACCACGCCGAAGCTAGTCCAGCTGTCCGTGAGCACGTGCTGCCCGTTGGCTGCAAGCACGAGCGTCTGCGTCCGGCGCCCCACGTGGACGAGGTAGCTGCCGAGCAGCAGGTTGACGAGCGCCAGCCCCCCCGTGATCGCGACCCCCACACCAAGGGCCTGCAGCTGTGGGCCCACGATCAGGGCGTGGATGCCCGTGTACAGGATGGCGCAGGCCGCGACCAGGATCAGCGCACCCTCGAAGCCGGCCGAGAAGTAGGCGAACTTGCCGTGGCCGTAAGGATGGTCCTCGTCGGCAGGCTGCGCCGTCCACCACAGGCCGAAGGCGGCCACGGCGGTGGCAGCCAAATGGATGACGGACTCCAGCGCATCCGAGAGGATGGCCGTGGAGCCCGTGAGCCGCCAGGCCCCGAGTTTGCCGACGAGCATGAGGCCTGCGGCCGCGATGCTGGCACCCATGGCGACGCGACGCGGATCCACCCTTCCACACCTCCCCAGCTGCAAGCTGTGCCATCTTGCCCGGGCGCGAGGCCCCCGTCAAACCGGGCCGGCCGGCCGCCAGCCCCGGTGAGGGCACAAGGCCCGGCGGGTAAGGCAGGCTTGGCGCCCCTGACGAGCCCTGCCAATGTCCGACAACCTGATCGAATTTGCCCGCGTGCCGGAGCTGGAGGTCCTCGCCCTCCAGCAGCAGCTCAACGCGCGGGTGCGGGCCGGGCTGCTCTCGGGGCCGCTGCTGCCGGAGAACGGCAAACTCGACGAGGCGACGGTCGCCAAGCAGCGGGAGCAGGAGGCTGTGGACCTGATCGCCCTCGCCACGATCGAGGCGAAGCGGCCCCCCGACGCCAGGCTGCACGCGTCCACCGAGGCGGACGACGAGGCCATCCTGACGCGCGCGCAGGCCGAGCTCAGCCACATCCCGGACACGCCCTACCTCGACCACGACCACAAGGCCCCCTCGGTGGCGCGCGTGCAGGCGCTGGCCCGGGTGTTCCGCCGCAAGTGGGGGGCCAGCGGCCAGGCCGTCGAGCGCCTCGAGGCCCTGCTCGCGGAGCCGACGAGCCCCGGGGCCCTGCTGGAGGCGGACGGCGCCTTCGACTGGCCCGCGCTCGAGGCCGCGCTCGCGCGGCTGAAGCAGGCCGAGGACGCGCTGCGGGCGCTCCCCCCGGACGAGCCCGAGTGCCCGGGCCTCGCGGCGCGCCTGGCGGACTTCCGCGACCGCCTCGTCGAGGGCCTGAGGCCGGGCAGCACCCCCCGTCCACGCAAGCCCGCGCCCCCCGAGGCGGCCAGCGCGGCGACGCCTGCGGCCCCCGCCGCGCCGCGCCCCCAGCGGCCCCGGTCAGGCCCCCTGCCGGCGGTGGCGGCCCTCCCACCCCCGCGGCCGACGGGGCCCGCTGAGGCCGCGCCCCCCGCGGGCTTCACCCCGGACCCCGAGCGCGACCGCCGCGGCCGGGAGCTCGACATCCTCGGGCCCGAGCGCCGCACCGCGCTGCTGCGGGAGGCGGACGCGCAGGGCCCCGAGGACCCGGCGCCCGCAGAGCTTGCCGCCTCGATCGCGCGCACCCACCCCGAGCACGCCACGCCGGGCCTGATCGCGCACTTCGACGGCTACGCGTGCCACGAGCTCAGCCGCGACGAGGCCCGGCTCCAGCGCATGCCGCCGGTGGCGCGCGTCGGGATGCTCAAGGTGCTCGCGGAGCGCCCCGACGAGGGGGCCGAGGCGCTGTTCGTCGCGGCGAGCACCTCCTTGCTGCGCCAGCACCCCAACGCCGCCGGGGAGGTCGTCCAGAGCCTGCCCGAGGGCCGGCGCGGCGCCGTGTCGCTGGCGCTCGTCGCGCGCCTGTCGGACGACGAGGTGCTCAGGCTGCCGCGCGACCTGCTGCACCAGCTCGCCAAGCAGCTGCAGGCGGCGGCCTCCAGCGACGAGCGGCGGCAGCTCGCCCGGCTCGTGCGCCTGCTCGGCCGGCGCTGAAGGCGCCAGATCCGCTTTACATAAAGCCGTGAAACCCGCTCAAGATGCGGGTAAGGAGAGGTTGTCCCACTCCAGGCAGCCAGGGAGGGTTCGCCATGGTGTCCCGCTTCGTCCTCAGCCTCGGCCTCGCGTTCGCGACCGTCGCCGTCAGTGCGCCGGCGCAGGCCCACGTCAACCAGGCTGCGGACGTGAACCGCGAGCTGATGGTGGCCGCCGCCTACGGTCACCTGTGGCGTGTGCGGTCGCTCGTCGAGGGCGGGGCCAACGTCAACTGGCGGGACGAGGAGGGCTACACCCCCTTGACGTGGGCGTCCCAGCACGGCCACACCACGGTGGTCGACTTCCTGTTGAGCCGCTTCGCGGGCGTCAACCCGTCCGACAAGACGGGCTACACCCCGCTGATGTGGGCGGCCCAGGAGGGTCACGCCGGCGTGGTGGAGCTCTTGCTGCGCCGGGGCGCCAACCCGTACGTGCAAGACGGGCGGGGCGCCAACGCGCTCACGCTGGCGCGCTGGTCGGGCAACGAGCGCGTCTACGCCATCTTGCGGGAGGCCATGAGCCAGGCCAACCCGGTCGCGCCGCCGGTGGCCGCCACCACGCAGCCGATGGCGATGGTCCCGCCCCCTGGCTTCGAGGCGGCCGCGCCGCTGCCCTACGCCCAGCCGCCGGCGTACGCCCAGCCGATGCCACTTGCCCAGGCGCCGCGCATCCAGTACGAGCCCACCGCCGTGACGCCGCCCGTCTATGACAACCTCCACGCCTACCCCCTCAACAAGGACCACGGGGCGATGGTGGCGAAGAAGTCCTGGGCCGTGAGCCGGCTGGCCGACGAGAGCTACCGCTTCCGGGCCGACTACGCCAGCTACGTGCAGGCCACGGCGACCCACCTCGGCTGGGATGCCATGGGGACGCTGAACGACCCGGACATGGAGATCGGGAAGTACCTCAACGCGATGTACGCCAACGTCATGAAGGCCCGCGACCTGGCGCGCGCCAGGCGGGACCTCGGCCGCGCCAAGAACGTGCAGGACGCGCG
>JAYKHR010000056.1:0-48290 GCA_035285125.1 Candidatus Sericytochromatia bacterium
GCCAGGTCCGGGGCGGCGCCGGCGGAGCTGGAGACGGACGTCACCCGAAAGGTCGAGGATGCCGTCGTGGGCCTCAACGGCCTGGAGCACGTGCGTTCCACCGTCGTCGAGGGCGCCAGCACCACGATCCTCGAGTTCGTCGTCGGCACCGACACCCAGGGGGCGCTCAACGACACGCGGGACGCCATCAGCCGCATCCGGCAGCAGCTGCCGGCGGACGTCAACGACCCCGTGGTCAGCCGCGTCAACGGCTCGGGGGATGCCTTCATCTCCTACACCGTCGGGAGCGATCGCCGCACGATGAGCCAGCTCTCGCGCCTCGTCGACGAGGACCTCACGCGCACGCTGCTCGCCGTGCCGGGCGTCGCCGAGGTGAACCGGGACGGAGGCCTCACGCGCGAGGTGCGCGTGCGGCTGTCGCCCGCCAAGCTGCAGGCGCTGGGCACCACGGTGGAGCTCGTCACGGGGCAGCTGCGGTCGCTCAACCTCAACCTGCCCGGCGGCAAGAGCACGATGCAAGGGGGGGAGATCGGCATCCGCACCCTCGGCTCCGCGCGCACGGTGGAGGACCTCCGGGCCCTGCGCATCCCGCTGCCGAGCGGCAGCGCCGTGCGGCTCGACGAGCTGGGGGCCGTGGAAGGCGGCCACGCGGACGTCACGACGGTCGCCAGGCTCGATGGCAAGCCGGTCGTGGGCTTCTCCGTCGTGCGGGCCCAGGGGGCGCCCCTGGTCCAGACGGAGGAGGGCGTGCGGGAGGCCATCGACCGCTTCAAGGCCACCGCGCCGGCGGACCTCCGCATCGACATGGTGCGCACGCAGGCCACCTTCACGCGCGCCGCGTTCCGCGCCTCGATCGACGCCCTGCTGCTGGGGGCGGCGCTGGCCGTCGTCGTGATCTATGCCTTCCTTCGGAACTGGCAGTCCACGCTCATCTCGGGGCTCGCGATCCCCCTTTCGGTGCTCCCGACCTTCTGGGTGATGCAGCTGATGGGCTACTCGCTCAACGGCATGACGACGCTCGCGCTGACGCTCGTGGTGGGCATCCTGGTGGACGACGCGATCGTCGACCTCGAGAACATCCATCGCCACATCGACATGGGCAAGCCGGCCTGGCAGGCCGCGTTCGAGGCCACGCAGGAGATCGGCCTCGCCGTGATGGCGACGACCATGACGATCGTCGTCGTGTTCGTGCCCGTGGCCTTCATGGGCGGCATCGCGGGGATGTTCTTCAAGTCGTTCGGCCTGACGGTCGCGGTGGCCGTGCTGTTCTCGCTCCTGGTTGCCCGCACGCTGACGCCGCTGCTCGCGGCCTACATGCTGCCGGAGCACCAGGCGGGCCAGCCCGTGGCCCGGGAGCCCGGCTACCAGCGCCTCTACCTGCGGCAGCTGGCCTGGGGGCTGCGCCACCGCTGGGCGGTGCTGCTGGCTGCCGCCGGCATCTTCGCCGTCTCCCTCGGGCTGATTCCCATGATCCCCAAGGGCTTCGTGAGCAACGGCGATCAGGGTGAGGCTCTGGTCTCCGTCGAGCTGCCAACCGGGGCGGGCGTGGAGGACACGGACCGGGTGTGCCAGGCCGTCACGGCGGTACTCAGGGCGCAGCCCGAGGTCGTCAGCGTGTTCTCGAAGGCGGGCACGACCAACGGCTCCTCGATGAGCGCGGCCCAGGGGCAGGCAGGCGGCGTGAACCGCGGGCAGCTGTTCGTGACCCTGGTGCCCCGCCACGACCGGGCGATCGGGATCGCTGACTGGGTCAAGCGAGTGGGCCCCGAGCTGCGCCGCATCCCCGGGGCGCGCGTCGCCATCAACCTGCCCGGCGCGGCGGGCGGTGGCGCCACCAAGAACGTGAACTTCATCCTGCGCGGCAGCGACGGCGCGGCCCTCGACCGCGCGTCGGCCGCGGTGCTCGCCAACATGCGGGCGATGCCCCAGCTGCGGGACGTGGCGAGCTCGGCTGCCGAGCTGCGCCCCGAGATCCACATCCGACCGGACTTCGCCCGGGCCGCAGAGCAGGGTGTTTCGGTGCAGGCCATCGGGCGGGCGGCGCGGATGGGCACGCAGGGAGACATCGAGGTCAACCTGCCCAAGTTCAACGCCGGCGACGAGCAGCTGAACATCCGCGTCGAGCTCGACAACGCCGTCCGGCAGGACCTCGCGGCGATCGGCAACCTGATGGTGGCCGGGCGTGCCGGCATGGTGCCGCTGCGCGCCGTGGCGGACATCGAGATGGGCACGGGCCCCGTGCAGATCAACCGCTACGACCGCGCCCGGCAGGTCACGCTCGGCGCGAACCTGTCGCCTGGCTCGAGCCTCGGCGAGGTGATGGCCAAGATCAAGGCGCTGCCCTCCGTGAAGAACCTTCCGCCCGGCATCGAGCAGGGCTCGCTCGGCGAGGCGAAGATCATGGCCGAGATCTTCGCGGGCTTCGGCCGGGCCCTCGGCACCGGCATCCTGCTCATCTACATCGTGCTGGTGCTGCTCTTCAAGGGCTTCCTGCAGCCGGCGACGATCATGGGCGCGCTGCCGCTTGCCATCGGTGGGGCGCTCGGGGGGCTGCTCATCGGCGGCAAGGAGCTCGGCATGATGAGCTTGATCGGCATCATCATGCTGATGGGCCTCGTGACGAAGAACTCCATCTTGCTTGTCGAGTACGCGCTCCAGGCGCGCGAGGCCGGGATGCCGCGCGACGAGGCCCTGCTCAAGGCCGGCCGTGATCGGCTCCGGCCGATCCTGATGACGACCATTGCGATGATCGCCGGGATGCTGCCGATCGCGTTCTCCCTGGGGGAGGGCACGGAGCGCCTCAGCCCGTTGGCGATGGCCGTCGTGGGAGGCCTCGTGACCTCCACGCTGCTCACGCTGCTGGTGATCCCGGTGGCCTACACCGTCATCGACGACGTGGGAAGCTGGCTTGGCAGGCGCCTCGGGGGGATGCTCGCCAGGCGGGAGGCCCCGACTCAGGTGGCCTCGCCCGGCGCGGCCGCGCCGCTCGGCGTCCCACACGAGCCCTGACGGCGCTCGGGCCTGAGCAAGCCAGGCCCCGTGGAACTTCCCTGGCCACCTCGCCAACCGCCGGGGGGGCCAGGGCCCGTTAGCGTGGGGGCGATCGCAGCAGCGCGCGTGGCGTGAGCCCTTCCAGCCATCGTCGGCCATCTCCCGGAAGGAGCTTGCGATGCGATGGATACGCCCTGTTGGCGGGGGGATTGCCCTCGCGCTCGCCGTCGCGGCCTGCAGCGGCCCCGGGCGTCCGGGGACGCCGGTGGTCCCGGGCAAGGCCTTTTTTGTCGACAAGGAGAACCTCGTCGACGGCGAGCTGTACCCCGGCGGCTACAATCCGGCTGCGCCGCCGTACAGGCTCTCGGCCGTGGGCGTGCTGCCTCTCTCGGGCGCCGCCGCAGACACCAGCCTGTACGCCCCCGCGCGGGCGATCGATGGGAATGCCTCGACGCAGTGGGCCCACGGCGGGTACAGGGCGGTGAGGGGCTGGTGGAGCGCCACGCTTTCGGCCCCCACCAGCGTGACCTCGCTGCGTGTGAAGTCGGGCCCGCTGCGAGGGGCCGCGACCTATGACATCGAGCTGCGCGTGGATGGCGCCTGGGTGGTGGCCGCGGCGGGGCAGCGCAACACGAGCTGGAGCCTGGAGACGAAGTCGTTCCCGGCCCGCCGGGCGGATGCCGTGCGGCTGGTCTTCCGGAACGACGATGCCCGCACGCACCCGCGCTTCACGCTCTTCGAGGTGCAGGCGCTCGGCGAGATGGGCGGGGGTGGCGCGAGCCCCACCCCCGTGCCCTCGCCGACAGTGATGACGCCCGACGAGGCGCTGCGCTATGCCCCAGACGTGCGGGCGGTGGCGCCGCGTCGCCCCATCCTTGTCTCGTCCAACGGCCGCTGGCTGCTACGCTTCGACAACCTGATCCCGAACGTCGGCCAGGGGCCCTTCCAGGTCCGGGCCTACAACCAGGACGGCGTCACGCGCGCCTACCAGGAGATCCTCGATCCCACGGGGCGCGTGGTGGCCACCAAGTACATTGGCGCCTTCGAGTTCCACCCGAGCCACAACCATTTCCACCTGGCGGACGTCGCGCTCTACCAGCTGCGCGCGAGCAGCCCCACGGGCACGCTGATGCGACAGGGCTACAAGGTGTCGTTCTGCCTGCTCGACAGCCAGCGCTACCTGGCCGACGCGCCCCCGAGCCGCTATGGGGGGTGCAACCAGGCCATGCAGGGGATCCAGCGCGGGTGGGCCGACCTCTACGATCGCACGCTCTCAGGTCAGGAGTTCGACGTCACCGGGTACCCCCCCGGCTACTACTACATCGTGTCCCTGACGGACCCCACGAACAAGTTTGTCGACCCCGATCGCAGCAACGAGGTGAGCTGGCTGCAGCTTTACCTCAACGTCGCGGCCCGCACCATGCGCGTCGTCTCGGCCTCCAGCCCCTGAGGCACGGACGGGGGGGCCTTGCCCGGAACCTTCAACCAAATTTATCAGTTCATTAACTGAGTTTGGCGCACCTCGGGCGATAAGGATCGCGTGTGTCCCGCGTCCAGGGTGAGCAAGCCATGACCCCGATCACGTCCAACAGCATCCGGCCCGTCGGCGGCTCGTACGGGTATCCGAGCTACGGCTACCCCAGCTACGGGTACCAGCAGCCCAACCCGATCTCGCAGACCATCGACCAGTTCACGCGCAGCCTCCAGGACTCGATGAACGACACGCAGCGCTCGTTCCGCCGCATGCAGCGGGCCTGGAACGGCGAGCCCGAGTACTCCGTGGGGCGGCTCGCCTCCTGGGGCGGCGGCGCCGCGTTGCTGTGGTCCGTCATCGACTCCAACCTGCGCAGCCGGCCCGAGGGCCTCGTCGCCCTCGCCGTCCTCGGCGTCGGCGCCTGGGCCGGCAACTGCGCCTACGACTGGTTTATGGACAGGTACGGCCAGCACTTCGGCTACTAGGCGCGAGGCCGGGGCCTTAGCGCCCGGCCTCGGGAGGGGCCCAGAAGAGGCGTGGTGAGAAGCGGAAGCCGGCGCTGGCCGAGGCGAACTGGGCCCAATTGACGATCTCGCGGTTGGGGACGGTGGCGCCGCCGGCCAGGTAGCGCAGCCTCAGCGTGCCGTCGAGGCCCCGCACCAGGGGCACACCAAGCGTCAGGGCGGTGTCAAACACGCCGCCCGTCACGGTGCCCACGCCCGGCAACGTGCCGCCGGCGTCCACGTCGTAAAGGGCGTAGGCGCCCTGGCCGGGGTCGTAGCGCAGCCTGGCCCGCAGCGCCGGAACCGGGCCGATGTCGCGCTCTGCCGTGAAGCGGGTGCCGTCGGTCTGGGTGAACGAGACCTCGGCGTTGCGGACGCCGAGCGTCGCCCCGAGGTCCACCGTGAGGCCGCCTGCCTGCAGGGTGCGGTGGAGGTACGTGGCCCGAATGCCGTCGAACAGGTAGCGGTGGTCGACGACGGCGCCGGCGGGGAAGGTCTGGTCGCGGAAGGTCAGCGGGGCACCCAGCGTGACGCGGGTCGTCACGTCCAGGGGGGCGTACAGGAAGATGATGGTGTGGCGCTCCAGCACGCGGGCCTCGAGCGACACGCGCTGGGCCCCGTAGAGGTTCCGATCCAGCGCCACCGTGCGGTGGGTGTAGGCCGTGGCCCTGTCCCGGGGCCCGTAGGCCTGGTCGTTCTGGAAGAAGGCCACCGCGCCCCCCTCGTAGTCGAGCGTGAGGTCGCTCAGCATCGAGGCTGGCAGCGACGCCACCAGGGAGGGTGGGGCCGGGGGCGCCGCCCACGCGGGGGAGGCCCAGAGGGCGGCGGACAGGGCCAGCGGGGTGCGGGTATGCTTCATCGGGGGCCTCCTCGGGTGTGGAAGGCCCTCAGTATGACGCGCCCGGGGCCCGGGTGGAAGCGGGGTTGAAAACGATGCGGACGTTGGCATTGGTGGGAGCCACGGGGCGGCTGGGGGGCCACGTGCTCGCGGAGGCGCTGCAGCGCGGGGGCTGGCACGTGAAGGCCCTGGCGCGCGAGCCGGGCCGGCTGGCGGCCCACGAAGGGCTCACGGTCGTGGCTGGCGATGTGCGGGATGCTGAGGCCTTGGCCGCGTTGGCGGCGGGGGCGGACGCCGTCATCAGTTGCCTGGGGGCTCGGCGGGGGGCCGGCCCTGAGGAGGTGCTGCCTGAGGGCATGGCGACGCTGGTGCAGGCCCTAGCCGGGGCGCCGGCGCACCTCGTGGTCGTCGCCGTGGCCGGCCTGCTCGACGCGCCGGAGGGCGGCCTCCGGCGGGACGCGGCCTGGTACCCGGCCCCCTTCCGCGAGGGCTCCGGGCAGCACCTGCGCGCCTGGCAGGTGCTGCAGGCGAGCGGGCTGCCGCACACCCTGGTCTGCCCGCCGGATCTGGTCGAGGGCGATCGCCACCAGCCCCTGCAGGTGCTGCGGGACATGCTGCCTCCCGGCCCCAAGCGCGTCTCGATGCCCGCGCTGGCCGCGTGGATGCTGGACGAGGTCGCCCAGCCCGCCCATGCAGGTCATCGCGTCGGCATCAGCAACGTGCCGGAGGCCTGATCAGGCGGCTCAGCGCAGGAGCCGGCCCGCCGACATCCCGCCGTCGAGCGGCAGCACGCACCCCGTCACGTTGGGGGCGCCGAGCAGGAAGCCGATCGCCTCGGCGGCCTCCTCGGGCTCCCCGAGGCGCCCGAGGGGGTGCACCCCGAGCGAGGCCTCCAGCGCCCGCGCGTTCCCGGTGATGCCCGCCGCCAGCGGCGTGCGCGTGAGCCCGGGGGCGATCGCGTTGAAGCGCACGCCGCTGGCCGCGTAGGTCATCGACGCTGACCTGATCAGGCCCTCCAGGGCGGCCTTGGCCGCGGCGATCGCCTCGTGGTTCGGCAGCCCCGTGCCCGCGGCGACCGAGGAGCAGACCACGACGGCACCCGAGCGGGCCTGGCTCATGGGGCCCACGGCGGCTTTCATCGTGTGGAAGGCCGAGAGCGTGTTGATCCGGAAGGCGGCCAGCATGTCGTCCTCCGTCAGGCGGGCCAGGGGCTTGAGCACGATGCTGCCGACGGCGTGCACCACGAAGTCGAGCCGGCCGTGGGCCGCCAGCACCGCGTCCACGGCGCGCTGGGCGGTCGCGGCCTCCTGCGCGTCGCCGGGCAGCGCCAGGGCGCCCAGCTCTGCCGCCAGCGCCGCGAGCGGCTCCTCCCGGCGGGCCACGAGCCCCAGCTTCGCCCCCCGGGCGGCCAGCCAGCGGGCCGTCGCCGCGCCGATCCCGCCCGTAGCTCCCACTACCACGCCTGCGCGTCCCTCGAAGCCCATGGCTTCCTCCTCTCGACGTCTCAGGGCCGACCCCATGGCCTGTCCCGATCTTGTGCAGAAAAAATACTGGACAAAAACTGGGCGCTTGTCTATACTCAGTTTCGGATCCCACCTGCAAGGTGACGCGGAGCAAGCCTCGGGGCTAGCTCCGCGTCACCCTTTTTGGGGGTTGGTGCGCGTGCAACAATTTTTGGCCGAGCTCGCCGCGCGGGCCGTGGAGCCCGCCGGCCGCACCTGGGTGTTCGTCCCCGAGGACCAGCTGACGGACGCCCTGGGTCCCCTAGCCCGGCTTCCGGCCGAGGCCGTCGGCGTCGTCCTGGTCGAGAGCCTCTGGAAGGCGAGGCTCCGGCCCTACCACCGGCAGCGCATCGCCCTCGGCTGGGCCAACCAGCGGCACTTCGCCTTGGAGCAGGCAGCCCGGGGCGTGGCCGTGCGGTGGCTGCGCGCCGAGGTCCCGTTCCGGGAGGTGCTCGCGCCCCTGGCCGCAGAACTCGGGCCGCTGCGCGTCATGGTGCCGGCAGAGCGCGAGCTCCGCGTGGATCTTGCGCCGCTCGTCGAGGCCGGAGCGCTCCTGCTGGAGACCCACGGCGGCTGGCTGACGACGCGCGAGCAGTTCGAGGCCGCGTGCCCTTCCCCGCCTTACAAGATGGACGCCTTCTACCGACACGTGCGCCGGGAGACCGGCTTGATGATGGAGGACGGCCGGCCCGAGGGTGGGCGCTTCAGCTTCGACACCGAGAACCGGCGGCCTTGGGTTGGGGAGCCCACTGCCCCGCCGGAGCCGGCCTTCCCCGTCGATGCGATCAAGGCGGAGGTGCTGGCGGACGTGCAGGCGGCGCTGCCCCACCACCCGGGCCGCCTCGATCCCGGCGCCCTGCCCGCCACACAGGCCGACGCCGAGGCGCTGTGGCGCTTCGCGCGCGTCGAGTGCCTGCCCCACTTCGGGCCCTACGAGGACGCGATGAGCCGCCACTCCCGGGGCTTGTTCCACACGCGCATCTCGGCCCTGCTCAACATGCACCGGCTGCTGCCGGCCCGCGTGGTCGCGGAGGTCGCCGGCGATGCCTCCGTGCCGCTGCCGAGCCGGGAGGGCTTCGTGCGGCAGGTGCTCGGCTGGCGCGAGTACGTGCGCCACGTCCACGCGGCCTCCGACGGCTTCCGTGCGCTCGCGCCCGCCGCGGCCCGGCCGGGCGATGCCGGCTGGGCTGCGGTGGCGGGGCACCACGCCGGGCAGGAGCCCCCTGCCTGGCTGGACGGGGGGGCGGCGCCGACCCCTGGCCACGCCCCGCTGCCGCCGGCCTTCTGGGGCAAGCCTTCGGGGCTCGCGTGCCTCGACCACGTCGTGGCGGACGTCTGGGAGACGGCCTACGGGCACCACATCACCCGGCTGATGGTGCTCTCCAACGTGGCGGCATTGCTAGATCTCGATGCCAGGGACGTGGCCGACTGGTTCTGGTGTGCCTACGCGGACGCCTGGGACTGGGTCGTGGAGCCGAACGTGCTCGGGATGGGGCTGTTCGCGCTGGGGGAGCACATGACCACGAAGCCCTACGTCTCGGGGGCCCCCTACGTGTCGCGGATGAGCGACTACTGCGCGGCGTGCGCCTTCGACCCCAAGCGCGACTGCCCGCTCACGCGGCTGTACTGGGCGTACATGGACCGCCACGTCGAGCGCCTCGCCAAGGCGGCCCGCATCGGCCCGGTGCTGGGCACCGTCCGCAAGCGCACGGCCGAGGCCCGCGCGGCTGACCACGAGGTGTTCGCCGCCGTGCGAGCCACGCTGGCGGCGGGCGAGGCCTGCCGGCCCGCGCAGCGCTTGCCGCTGTGAGCCGGCCGGCGCATCATGGCCCCGCGCCAGGCTGAGGGCGCCGGAAGGAGCGGCAGGTGGATCGGACGGTGATCGTTGTGGGGGCTGGGATGGCGGGCCTCGCCTGCGCGGATGGCCTGCGGGCCGCGGGGTGGCAGCCCATCGTGCTCGAGGCGGCAGCCCGGCCGGGCGGGCGCGTCGGCTCCCAGCGGCACCCGAGCGGTCACCTCATCGATCGTGGCTTCCAGGTGCTGTTCTCGGCCTACCCGACCGTCGGCCGGGTGCTCGATCTGCCCGCGCTGGACCTGCGGGCGTACGACGCTGGCGCCCTCGTCCGGGTGGGGGGGGCCTGGCGCCCCTTCGCCAACCCCTTCGCCCACCCGGGAGACGCCTTCGGGAGCGCCACGGCGGGGCTGATCCAGCCGGCAGACGCGCTCGCGCTCGCCCGCCTGGCCCTCGAGGCCGGCCTCGGGGGCGGAAGCCCTGGCCTCAGCACGCGCGAGTACCTGGCCCGCCTCGGCTTCTCAGAGGTCTTCGTCAACCGGTTCCTGTCCCCGTTCTTCTCGGGCATCTGGCTCGACCGGACGCTGGACGTCGAGGCGAGCGTGTTCCGCTTCTACTGGCGCCTGCTCCTGCTCGGCCGGGCCGTGGTGCCGACGGGGGGCATGCAGGCCTTGCCCGACCAGCTGGCTGGCCGCCTGCCCGTGGGCGCGCTGCGCCTCGGCACCCAGGTGGCCGCGTTGCACCGCACGGAGGGCCGCGTCACGGGCGTCGTGCTCACGGACGGGCAGCGCCTCGAGGCGGCCCACGTCGTGCTGGCGACGCCCCCGCACGAGACGGCCCGCTTGCTGGACGAGGCGCCCGCCGTGCGGGGCAAGGCCGCCCTGACGTTGTACTTTTCGGCTGCCAAGGCCCCCTTCGCCCGCCGGCTGATCGCCCTGTCCCCCGACCCGGCCTCGCCGGTGGGCATCGTGGCCGTGCCGTCCAACGTGGTGCGCGCCTGCGCGCCCGCGGGCGAGCACCAGGTGGCAGTCCAGGCCCTGCCGGTCGAGGGGCGGGGCCTCGGGCTCGCGCCCGACGAGGCGTTGAGGATCCTGGACGGGTGGTTCCCGGGGGCCGCGGGCTGGCGCTTCCTCGAGGCCGTCACCGTGCCCTTCGCGCAGTTCGATCAGGCGCCGGGCAGCGGCAGGCTGCCGCTGCGCCACCCCGCTGGCGTGCTGGTGGCGAGTGAGGCGACGGGGCAGTCAAGCATCGAAGGGGCGGTCGCGGGCGGCACGGCCGCGGCGCGCGCGCTTGGCGCGCCGCCCAGCCTATAGCAGGCTGCCCGCTTCGCGCTCTGCGTCTGCGATCCGCCTGAAGACCTTGCAGCGGGGGGGCAGCCGCTCGACGGCGATGGCGGCGACGCCGCGCCCGCCGAGCCAGATCCGGGTGGTAACGGGCAGCTGGGCTGAGAGGTGGTCGAGCTCGCCCAGCACCAGGGCGGGGTCATTGACGATTCCCAGGCCCAGCCCCACCACGCGGGCGTCCACGGCCCGGGCCACCTCCACGAGCTCTGCGGCCGGCACCTGCGCGCCCAGGTAGGTCACCCGCAGGCCGCGCCCGGCGAGCACGAGGCCCACACACAGCAGGCCCAGCTCGTGGAGGTCCCCCGGTGGCGTCGCCAGAACGGCGAGCGGGGCGTCCGCACGGGGCTCGGTGAGGCGCATCATCGTGGAGAGCAACCCCCTGAGCAGGTTGCTTGCGATGTGCTCCTGGGCGATGCCCACCCGGCCATCCTCCCAGCCCCTGCCGATGCGCTCCAGCAAGGGCAGCACGACCTCCTCGACGAGCCTGCTCGCCGGCAGCAGGGCCGCCGCGAACTCGAGCTCCCGGGCGGCCGCGGCCTGGTCGAAGCGGTGGACGGCCTCGAGCACGCGGTCGGCGACCGTGGGGGCTGCTGCGGTGGCGGCGGCAGGTGCACCCTGAGCGTCCGAGCGCTGCGGCGCGACGACGAGGTCGGCGAGCTCCGTGTCGCTGAGGTTGGCAATCCGCCCGATGGCGTGGCCTGACCCCACGGCGCGGCGCAGGCGCACCAGCCGGTCGACGTCCGCGGCGCGGTACATCCGGTGCCCGCCCCCGCTGCGATGGGGCGAGATAGCACTGTAGCGCCGCTCCCACGCCCGGATCGTCTCGGCAGGTAGCCCCGTCAGCGCCACGACGGTCTTGATGGAGTAGATGGGGACGTCGTGTTCTGTCACCTGATCTCCAGTTTCGTACGGTATAACCAGGATACGAGGTGTCTCGGTGCCCTGTCAAACTTTTGTACAGGACAATAGTTTGACAATGCTGGGCCAGGCCGGCTACACTCGAGCTACCAGTAATATCGGGAAAGGAACACTAGCCATGACCGTGAAGTCTATTCGCACGGAGCCCGTCTGGGTGATCGAGGCCCCCGTCGCCGTCAAGGCGCCCGTCACCGAGGAGGCCGCCGCGCTGGCCCTGCGGACCCTGCTCACCTACATCGGCGAGGATCCCGATCGGGAGGGGCTCCAGGACACGCCGAGCCGCGTGTTGCGGGCCTACGGCGAACAGTTTGCCGGCTACAAGCAGAGCCCTGCCGAGATCCTGTCCACCACCTTCGCTGAGGTGGAAGGCTACGAGGAGCTCGTGCTGCTCAAGGACATCCCCTTCCACTCGACGTGTGAGCATCACCTGCAACCCTTCGAGGGCGTGGCTCACGTGGCCTACATGCCGGGCGACCGCGTGGTGGGCCTGTCCAAGCTGGCGCGCCTCGTCGACTGCTTCGCGCGCCGCGCACAGATCCAGGAGCGCCTCACCCGCCAGGTCGCCGGCGCGCTGATGGAGCACCTCGCGCCCCGCGGAGCGGCCGTGGTGGTCGAGGCCACGCACGGCTGCATGCGCTGCCGCGGCGTCCGCAAGGAAGGCGCCCGGATGGTCACGGCGGCTTACGAGGGGGCCTTCGCCACCCCCGACGCCCGCCGGGAGTTCCTGCACCTGGTGAAGGGCTGAGGCCCGGGAGCCGGGGATGACGCACTACCGGCGCGCCTCGCGGATGCCCGTCCCGGCAGCCAGGCTCTATGCCTGGCACGCCGCGCCGGGGGCCTTCCAGCGGCTTGCCCCGCCCTGGGAAGACATTCGCGACGTGCGGCGCGTCGGGGGCCTGGAGGCAGGGGCCGAGACCCGGTTCGTCGTGCGCAAGGGGCCGTTGTCCTTGCCCTGGGTCGCCCGGCACGATGCCCACGAGGAAGGCCGGATGTTCGCCGACGTGCAGGACCAGGGACCCTTCGCCAGCTGGCGGCACGTGCACCGCTTCGAGCCTGCCGGCGACCAGGAGAGCCTGCTGGTCGACGAGGTCGATTACAGCGCCCCCCTGGGCCCCCTCGGCGACCTGGTCGGGGGGCCCTTCCTGGCGGCCATGGTGGCGCGGATGTTTGCCTTCCGCCACGCCCGCACGCTCGCCGACCTGACGCGTCACGCCCGCCATGCGGCAGCGGGGCCCCGGCGGGTGCTCGTCAGCGGCTCCTCCGGCCTCATCGGGCGGGCCCTGGTCGCCTTCCTGCAGGGCGGGGGCCACGACGTCGTGCGGCTCGTCCGGCGGGCGCCTGGGGCCGGCGAGGTGCAGTGGGACCCTGCCAGGGGCGTCCTCGACCCTGCCTCGCTGGAGGGCTTCGACGCCGTCGTGCATCTCGCCGGAGAGGGCATCGCGGAGGGCCGCTGGACGCCTGCGCGGAAGGACGCCATCTTGCGGAGTCGCACGGAGGGCACGAGGCTCCTGGCCGAAACGCTGGCGCGCGTCGCGCGGAAGCCCGAGGTGCTGGTCTCTGCCTCTGCCATCGGCTTTTATGGGGACCGTGGGGACCAGGCCCTCGACGAGTCGGCAGCCCCTGGCACCGGCTTCCTGGCCGACGTGACCCGGGCGTGGGAAGCCGCTGCCCAGCCTGCCAGCGACGCCGGCATCCGGCTGGTGTGCCTGCGCACGGGCATTGTGCTCTCGCCGCAGGGGGGGGCCCTGGCCCAGATGCTGCCACCCTTCCAGCTGGGCCTGGGAGGCCCGGTGGGAAGCGGTCGTCAGGTGATGAGCTGGATTGCCCTCGACGACCTCGTGGGGGCCATCCACCACGCGATCTTCACCCCTTCCCTGCGCGGCCCCGTCAACGGCACGGCCCCTGCGCCCGTCACCAGCGCTGAGTTCGGTCGGACGCTGGGCAAGGTGCTGGGGCGGCCCGCCGTGATGCCGCTGCCGGGGGTGGCCGTGCAGGCCCTCTTCGGCGAGATGGGCGCAGCGCTGCTGCTCGGCGGGGCCCGCGTGATGCCGAACGCCCTCCTGGCGTCGGGGTTCACCTTCCTGTGCCCGACGCTGGAGGACGCCCTGCGGTATGAACTCGGCTTGCTCGAGCCGACGGCAGACGCCGGCGCGGTGGCAGCCTGAGGCTAGTTGTCGGGCGAGCCGGCGGCCTGCCAGGCCTTGAGCGTGGCGATCTGCGCTGCCGTCAGCTTGGCCCCGGCTTTGGGCATGCGGCCAGACTCCACGGAGGCCACCAGGCGGGCGATGTTCGAGGCGGAGGCGCCGTGAACGGCTTCGCCGTCGGCCGCCAGGAAGGTGGGCCGGGCCGACCCGCTCGGGCCGTGGCAGCCCGCGCAGCTCGCCTTCAGGATGGGGCCCACCTCGCCCTTGAAGGAGACGGTGGTGCCCCCGCCTGCCGGAGGCGGGGTGGTGGCGCCGCCGCCCGTCGACGGCTTGGCCGGGCTGCCGCCAGCCGAGGGCGGCGCGACCTGCGCGCCCTGAGGCGCGGCGCAGGCGACCAGCGCGGCGAGCGCGAGACCTGCGACCGTCACGAGGGGCCAGGAGGCACGGGGAGCGGCTGGTGGCACGACAGACCTCTTTCTCGAATCGTACGGGCAGATGCGTTCGGGTATATACCCCGAGGGGAGGCTCTCCGTGCGATTTCTCCACACCTGCCTGGTCGTGCTGTTGCTCTCGGCGTGCCAGCTTCAGGCGCCGGTGGCCGAGGGTGAGCCGGAGCGCCGCGCCGCGCTGGCCTTCCCCGTGCGCCCGGTGAAGGGGCAGGTGATGGCGCCACCAGGCCTCATCGGCGTGGACGGCGGCACCCTCATCGGCGTGGACGGCGGCACCCTCATCGGGGTGGATGGCGGCTCCCTCATCGGGGTTGACGGCGGCACCCTGCGCCTGGCGCAGGCGGGCCTGGTGCCCTTGGGCGGGGCGGCGGTGGTGCTCGCGGGCCCGGACGGCGTGCCAGTCACGCCTGCCGTCACGGTTCAGACGGATGCGCAGGGGCGCTTCACGCTTCGGGCGCGGCTGCGCGGTGGGGTGCTGCTGGTGTTGGCGCGCGGCCCCTCGGGGGCCCCGGTGCGCCTGTCGGCCATCCCCAGTGCCGCGCAGCCGGGTGGGGAGGTGGCCGTCACGCCGGCGACGACGGCCGTCTCGGCCGCCTTGATGGCCGAGGCCCGCGAGGGGCGGAAGAACTTCTCCGGGGTGGTGGCGCGAGACTACGAGGCTGCCGTGGAGGCCCTCGCCGGGCGGTTGGCCGGCGTCACCGTCGCGCAGCTGGCGGATGTGGCTGGCCTGGCGGGCCTGTACCGCGCCGCCGCGGCGGAGGACGACGGCCTGCGGGCGGGCTTCGAGCGGTTGAAGGCGGCCCTCAGCACCACCGTGTACGACGAGGAGCCGGCGCCTGGCCCGGCGGCTTCCACCTCCCCCACCCAGGGGGCGCCCGCCGCTGGGGCCGGTGCCAACCTCGTGGCCCTCCCCCCCGAGCCGGTGGTGCCCACCGCGACGCCCGACGCGGCCGTGAGCCCGTCCGCCGGGTTCGAGCCGACCCCTGCGCCGACGACATCGCCACCGGCGGTGGGCCCGGCGCCTGACCCGGCGGAGCCCCCCTTTCCCGCGGCCCCTGCCCCGGCGCCCACGGTCGCCCCGCGCGTCTTCAAGGTGCCTGCCAGGGTCGCGAACTGCGAGGCCTGGTACGACACGGGGATGTCGCTCGAGGCCGCCGACGTCCTGACCATCAGGGTCGACGGGGTCTGGCGCTGGAGCGCGGGCGCGGCGGACATTGGCCCGGAAGGCGACCCCAGGAAGACCTTGCCCGACCCCTCGTGTTTCCTCCCGCTGTTTACCCCCGTGGACTGCAACTGCGTCTTTCCACTGCCCGGGAAGCCCCTGGGGGCCCTGGTGATGAAGACCGATGGCGGCAAGCGCCTGGTCGGCCGCGGCGTCGGAGGGCTCAGCGGACTGACGGGCCGCCTCCGGTTCCGGATGAACGACAGCGACACGGACGACAACGGCGACTCTGTGCTCACCGTGACCGTCACCACCTCGCGCCAGCCTTAGGCCCTTGCCTGGCGCCCGTCGGCTTAGGACGGGGAGCGGCGGGGTATGCCCTCAGGGGAGGGGTCTGTGGATGCGGGCAAGTGGTTGGGTGCTGTCGGTTGCGTTGCTGGTGGGGTGCCAGGCGGCCCGGCCCGTGGGGCCGGCTGCGGAGCCCGGGGAGCAACGGTCCCGCGCGGGCCTGCCCGCCACCGTCGTGCGGGGCGTCGTCACGGCCCCGGCCTCGTTGATCGGCGTCGACGGGGGCACACTCGTGGGCCCGGACGGCGGCACCCTGGCCTGGCTGGAGCCGGGGATGCTGATCGGGGTCGACGGGGGCACCCTGGCCCGCCCTGGCGGCTGGCGGCTCTCCCAGGCGGGCGCGGTGCCGCTCGCCCGGACCGTCGTGCTGCTGGCAGGCCCGGATGGCACGCCCCTGGTGCCGCGGGTGCAGACGCTGACGGACGCCAGCGGCCGGTACTCCCTCCAGGCCCGGGGGCGGGCGGGCCTAGTCGTGGCCCTGGCGCTCACCCAAGAGCGCCGGCTGGTGAGGCTCTCGGGCTTGTTGCACGAGACGGCGGCGGGGCAGGTGGCCGTCTCGCCGGCCAGCACGCTCGTCTCCACGGCCCTGATCGCCGAGTTGGCGGGCACGCCGCGCAACTTCTCGGCTGTGCGCGCGGCGGACTATCAGACGGCCCTGGCGGGCGTGGGCCCGGCGGCGGCGGCGCTCACGCCCGCCACGCTGACCGCCCCGGAGGCGCTGCTGGCGGCGGCGCGGGAGGCCATCGGCGCGTCCGACGGTGCGCGCAAGGGTTTTGAGGCCGTCGTGGCGCGGCTGGCGGCGGCAACCTACGATGAGGAGGCCCCGCCGTCGCTGCCTGCGGCTGCCCCGTCTGTGGCAGCCGGCGGCCGGGAGTCGTCGGCCGGCCAGGCCCAGCGCGGGGCGCCGACGGCCTCGCCAGGTGCCACACCAACGGCGGCGCCCCCCCCCACGCCTGCGAGTGCCGAGGGGCCGCCCAGTCCCACCCCGATGCCGCAGCCCTCGCCGTTCAGGCTGAACGCCAAGATGCCCGCGGGGGATTGCGTCGAGGAGTCTTTCACCGGCATCACCATGGCCGCGAGCGACACGGTGACGCTCACGGCGACGGGCACCGTGACCCTGAACCGCAGCGGCCTCAAGGCGGACCCGCAGGGCCTGGCGCGGACGCTTCCCATTCCGGTGCGCTGCTCTTATCCCGACCGCAAGAGGCCGCTGGGCGCTGCCCTGGCGCGCGTGGGCACTGATGGCCCTTGGCACCCCACGGGCACCTTGCCCACCGGCCTGGAGGGTCCACTTTTCCTCGTGGTGAACGACGCCGTCGCCTCCGACAACGACGGCTACTTCGACGTCACGATCACCATCCAGCGCGAGACGCCCTGACTGGCCGGCATCTGCGCTCCCCGACGTCTCCGTTCGGGGCTTGACATTAACCTTATCTTAATTTAATATTAAACACGTCTTCCCTCTCGTCGCCGGAGGCCTGCCGTGTTACCGCTTCGCCGCCTCGCCGCTGCCCTGCTGGGGCTGGCCGTCCTGACCACCACGGGCTGTGGCGCCCCCGCCGCGCGCTCGGCCCAGACGGCCTCCGCCGACACGCTCTTCGCGCGCAGCGCCGAGCCGGCCGCGGTGGTGATCCGCTACCAGACGCGCGGCCAGCTGGCCGCGCTCGCCAAGGTCGGCGTCGCCATCGAGGGCCTCGACCGCCCCAACAAGCGCTTCCGCACCACCCTCACGCGTGAGCAGTTCGAGGTGGCCCGTCGGCTTGGCCTCTCCGTCACGCAGGACCTCGGCGGGGGGCGCAACGACTACGACCCCAAGTACCGCACCTATGCCCAGACGGCCCAGGCCTTGCGGGCGCTTGCGGCCAAGCTGCCCGGCCGCGCGGAGGTGGTCGACGTCGGGGACTCGTGGGAGAAGACCCAGCAGAAGGCCGACCGCGACCTCCTGGCGCTGCACCTCGGGCAGGGGGGCACGGGCAAGCCCGTGGTCCTGTTCGCTGGCTGCCACCACGCCCGCGAGCTTGCCACCCCCGAGGTCGTGCTGCTGATGGCGCAGCACCTGGTGGAGGGCTACGGCAAGGATGCCGAGGTGACGGGGCTCCTCGACACGCGCGACATCTGGCTCGTGCCGATGGTCAACCCGGACGGCCACGCCCGCGCGGAGAAGGGCGCAGACCAGCGCAAGAACACCAACAACGTCACGGGTGGCAAGGGCCGCATCGGCGTCGATCTGAACCGTAACTACGGTGGCCCGTCCTGGGGCCAGGTGGGCACAAGCAGCAACCCGGAGTCGGACACCTTCGGCGGCCGCTCGGGCTTCTCCGAGCCCGAGACCCAGGCGATGCGTGACCTGATGCGCCGCATCCGGCCCACCTACCTGCTCACGTTCCACAGCTACTCCAACATGGTGCTGTGGCCCTGGGGTTACACCGATGAGCCGCCGCCTGACCCGCGTCTGGCGCTGGTGGGCAAGAAGCTGGGCGAGCTGTCTGGGTACGAGGTCGGCCAGTCAGGCCCGGCCCTGTACCCGACGGCCGGGGACGACACCGACTGGGCCTTCGCCGAGCTGGGCACGCTCGCGTATACCGTCGAGATCGGGGGCTGGAGCGACGGCTTTGATCCGCCTTACAGCAGCGTGGCCCGCTTCTGGGACGAGAACCGGCCGATGATGCTCTACACGCTCCGCACGGCCGACAACCCGGCGGCCGCAGCCGGCCCTGAGGTTGTTCGGCAGCGGACGGGTCCGCGCCCGGTGGCGGCCGAGTACTTCCTCGGGCAGCCCGGGCCGGCCGGCTCGGGTCAGCCGTCGGCCCCGGGTGCGGCGCCCGTGGTGGCGGTCGGGGCGCGCACGCTGGTGTGGTCCCACGCCCGGGATGGGCGCGGCACATGGGGGCCGTGGACGATCACCTGGAGCCGCTGATCGCACGCCTCGGCCCGCCCCTCGGCCGCGCCCAGCCAGGCGGCTGGGCCAGCGCCCGAGGTCACGCGGCTGCAGCTCAAGGCCGGGCTGGCAGCCGCGGGGGGGTGCTTCGAGGCGAGGGACGCCGGGCTGGAGCTCGCGCCCGGCGATCGCCTCGACGTCGCCGCCAGTGGGCAGGTCAGCTGGGGCGCCTCGTCCGGCCTGTTCGGCCCGGCCGGCGACCCCAACAACGCCCCGGAGCAGCCGGGGTGTCCTGGCGCGCCCCTGCCCGGGCAGCCCGTGGGCGCGCTCGTGATGCGGGTGGGGGACGGCCCGTGGGAGCTCGTGGGGGCCGGCAAGGCCGACCTCACGGGCCGCAGGGGCCGCCTCCGGTTCGCCCTGAACGACACGCGCGCCGACGACAACGGGGGCACGCTCGACATCACCGTCACGATCCGGCGGGCACCGCGCTGACCGGTGCCGGTATACTGAGGCCGTGCAACCGACTGTCACCGTTCCCCCTGCGACAGCCCAGAGCCTGCCCGCCCGCTGGCGCCACGCGCTGAAGCCTGCCAGCTGGCCCAAGCTCCTCGTGCCCACCGTGCTCGGCCAGGGGCTGGGCCTGGCGGTGGCCCCCGCCTGGTCCTGGGGGGCTGCTGCCTTCGGGGTGGCCTTCACGCTGGCGCTCGGGGTGTTCATCGTGCTGATGAACGACTGGGCAGACGTCCGCGTCGATCGCCTCAAGCGCGAGATGTTCCCCACGGGGTGCTCGCCGAAGACCATCCCCGACGGGCTGCTGTCGGCCCGCGCGGTGCTCGTGGTGGGGCTGCTGGCAGGCGTCCTCGCGCTGGCCCTCGCGGCCTCTCTGGCCGGGCCCCTCGCGCGTCCCTGGCTCGGCGCGCTGGGGCTGGCCTGCGTGGCCACCTTCGTGGCCTACAGCCTGCCTCCGCTGGCCCTGAACTACCGCGGCGGCGGCGAGCTGCTCGAGACGCTCGGCGTGGGCGTGCTCTTGCCCTGGGTGCAGGCCTACGCCCTCTCGGGCCTCGTGTGGAGCCCGCACTGGGCTTGGCTGGTGGGGCACGCCTGGCTGGCCCTGGCGAGCGCGCTCGCGAGTGGCCTCTCGGACGAGGAGAGCGACCGCGCCGGGGGCAAGCGCACCTTCACCACGATGCTGGGCAACGGCGTGGTACGGGCCGGCGTGCGCACGTGCCTGTCCCTCGGGGCGCTGGCGTGGGCGGTGGCGGGGGTGCTCGGCGTGGGCCCTGCCCCCTGGGTGGGGCTGCTCGCGGCAGTGGCGCTCTCGCTGCACCTGCCGGCGCTGCGTGGCCTGGGGGCCGTGGCTGTCACCAACGCCTTCGAGGCGCAGGGCCTGTACAAGCAGGCCCTCCACCAGGCGTGCTGGCTGGCGACGCTCACGCTGGCGGTGGGCGTGGTGATCGCATCGAGGGTGGGGCCGTGAGCCTGGCGCCAGCGCTGCTGGGTCGCCTCGCCGAGGCGGAGGCGCGGCTGCGCCGTCGGGTGGCCGTCTACCGCAGCCTGGCCCCCGGTCGGCCGACGCCGACGGCCTGGACCACGCTGGCCGAGCGGCTGCTGCCCGGCGAGCCGGCGCCGCGCCAGGAGGCCTGGGCCGTCGCGATGGTGGCCATCGGTGAGGCCCAGGTCGAGGCCTTCCCGGAGACGCTGTTCTGGGATGCCGACGTGGTGGCGGCGAGCCTCCTGCGCGAGGCCGGCAGCGCGGCGGAGACGCGGGCGCTCGGCGAGGCCCTCGTCTCGCTGCACCACCGCTTTGCCCGCCGGGGGGCGATCGCCTTCCGGTACACCCACGACTTCACCTACGGCTTCGACTGGGCCCGCTGGGTGGCACGTGAGCCCTCGCTGCGCGCCGCCCATGGCCCGGTCTCGCCCGCCTTCGTGGCTCACATGGCCCGCCGTGGAGACGAGCTGCTGGCCCTCATCGCGGCCAACGACGCCAAGTACCCGACGCTGGCGGGGGGCACGCCGCGCAACCCCTTCGGCTTCTCTCGCGAGCCCGCCGACGAGGCCCGGCTGTTCGAGGCGCTGGCGGGCGCGGGAGAGCTGCCCGTGCGGGCCTGGGATCACGCTTCCCCGGCCGTGTGGGAGGCCCCCTTCAGCGAGCTTCGCGAGGCCCGCGCTCGGACGCTCGGCCTCGTCGTCACCGCCCCGTGACGGCCCTCGGGGCCTGGCTGCGCGCCGCGCGGCTGCCGTCGCTGGCCTACCTGTGGCTCCCGTTGCTGCTCGGCGAGGGGATCGCCTTCCGCCAGCACGGCGCCTGGAGCGCATGGCTCGCCGGGTGGGTGCTGGCTTACGGAACGTGCACCCAGCTGTGGATCGTCTTTGCCAACGATCTGGCCGACGAGGCCGCCGACCGCCTCAACGGCTCGCCCACCTTCCTGTCTGGCGGGGGGCGGATGCTCGTGGAGGGGCGCCTGAGCCGCCGGGCGCTTCGGAGGGCGGCTGCGGCCGCGGCTGCCGGCGCGTTGCTGAGCGCCGCCGTGGTGGCGGCGGCCCCCGGGCGGGCCGGCGTCCTGCCCCTCGCGGCCTTCGGGTTGGCGCTCCTCTGGGCCTACAGCTTCCCGCCGCTGCGCGTGTCCTACCGCGGAGGTGGCGAGTGGCTGCAGGCCGTGGGGCTGGGGGCCGTGCTGCCTGTGCTGGGGTACTGGGCGCAGGCCGGCACGCTGGCCGGGTGGCCCGTGGTGCTGCTGCCGCCGCTGCTGGCCGTGAACGTGGCCGTTGCGATGGCGACGGCCCTGCCCGATGAGGCGGGCGATCGCCTCGCGGCCAAGCACACCGTGGTGGTGGTGCACGGCGCCCTCCGCGCCTCGGGGCGCATCCTCGGGGCGCTGCTGGCCGGCCTGGTGGGCTGGGCGGCCGTGCGGGCGGACGTGCCCGGCTTTGCGTGGCCGGCGGGCTGGCACCTCGGCCCCGCGCTGGCCGCCTGGGGCCTCGCAGCTCTGATGCTGGCGCGGGAGCCCCAGGCCCCGCCTGAACGTCGACTCCCCTTTGTGCTGGCGGCTATTCTGGCGGCGTTGGCCTGGGTGGGCGCGCTCGCGACGGACCTGTGGCTCGGGGGCGGCCCTCGCTGAGTGCGGGAGGACCCCTTGTACGCCTTCTTGCTGCTGTGCCTGCTCCTCGCCATCCCGGCCTCCCTCGCGTGGCTGGTCCGGCCTGATCTCCGCCTCATGGCCGGGCGCATGGCCGTCGTCAGCCTGCCCTTTGCCCTGACGGAGCGGCTGTTCTACCCGACTTACTGGGAGACGCGCTTCCTGTTCGATCTCGTCGACCGCATCGGCTTTGGCATCGAAGACGTCCTCTTCGTCACCACGCTGGCCGTCTTCACCTCGATCGGGTGGGCGGCCGTGACCCGGATGCGCTTCGTGGGCCCGGCGGGCCTCGGACCGGCCGCCTGGCGGCGCGGCGGGACGGTGCTGGGCGGCTGCCTCCTGGCCGGCGTGATCGCCTGGGGGCTTGGTTGGCCCATGATCCACGTCTCGCCGGGGATCATGGCCGGTGCGGGGGCGCTCGTCGGCTGGCGGCGACCGGACCTCTGGGGGCCGGGGCTTGGCTCCGCGGCCCTCACCGTGCTCGTGTACACCGCGGTGTGCCTGGCGCTGCAGGCCCTCGTCCCCGGGGTGTTCGGGCTGACGTGGCACGCGCAGCGCTTCTCCAACCTCTTCGTGGCCGGCGTGCCGCTCGAGGAAGTGGTGTATGCTGCTGGGGCAGGTTGGATCGGGGCCGTGTTCTATCCGTACGTTGCGGGGCTGCGCTGGGAGCGACTCGAATGACGCCGATCGTGCTGATCCACCTGGGAGCCACCTGGTTCATGACGGGCCTCATCTGGCTTGTGCAGGTGGTGCAGTACCCGCTGTTCGCTCGCGTGGGCGCCGAAGCTTTCCCGGCCTACCATGCCGGCCACGCCAGCCTCATCACCCTGGTGGTGGGGCCGGCGATGCTCGTGGAGGCCGCCACCGCCGGCTGGCTGTTGCTGACGCTGGGCGCGGGCCCGCGCGGCTGGGTCTGGTGGGTCGGGGCCGGGTTGGTCGGCGTGATCTGGCTCAGCACGGCCTTGCTGCAGGTGCCAGCCCACGGTGCCCTGGCGGCAGGATTTGATCCGGAAGTGCATACACGTTTGGTTCAGACAAACTGGATCCGCACGCTGGGGTGGTCCGCGCGTGCGGCCTTGCTCACGTGGTGGGTGCTGCGGGCCTGACGCGCTCCGCGAGCACGCCCCGGGCCACGCTTCCCGCGAGGACCAGCGCCAGCGCGACGCCGGGCAGGGCGGCCAGTGTGCGCATCAGCCCCTGGTGGCTGAGCATGGTCCCGCTGCCGGCCGAGAGCGTCCCGGGCCCGAAGGCGCTCAGCGCGCTCTGGTCCCAACAGAGCGGCAGCAGGAAGGCAAGCGCGCCGCTCCCCGCGCCCGACACGACGGCGATGGCCGGCAGCAGCACGTAGAGCACGACCAGGCCCACGGCGATGGGGCCGACAGGCTCGCGGTGGCGCGGGGTGGCCAGCTGGGCAGCGAGGACGAGGGCGGCGTCCCGCACCACGAACAGGGCGAGGGGCACAAGCAGCGCCCCGCCGGGGCCGGGGGCGGCTCCACCCCCAAGCGTCCCGAGCAGGGCCGTGGCTACCAGGCAAGCCGTGCTGGCCAGGCTGACGGCGAGGGCGAAGGGCCACAGCGGCAGGGCGCCCCACCAGGCCAGGCGCTCGTCGCGCTGCCACAGGCCAGCCAGCAGGCGGAGGCGGACGCCGTCGAGCCGCTCGCCGAGCATCAGCCCCCACGTCGCCGAGAGGCCCGTGAGGGCCGTCAGGGTCAGCGCCCCTGGCACCGTGGCGCCGAGCGGCTGCCAGAACGGGAGCAGGTACAGCGGCACGAAGGCCAGGAAGCCCAGCCAGGGCAGCGGCGTCACGGACTCCTGCAGTTCGAGGCGCATGAGGCGGTGCGCGCCCGTGAGGGCCCAGGCCCACCCCAGGGCCAGGGACAGGGGCACGAAGGCCTCACCGGGCAGCGTGAGCCACCACCGGACCTCCCAGCCCTGCCACTGGGCCTCCCCCAACCCGAGGACCTGCAGGCCCGCCCCCAGCACCCACAGGCCGAGCCACACCCCCAGCAGCCAGCCGAGCGTGGTCATCAGGCCGCGGCTACCGCGCCGCGTCTTGCGCAGCTTCTCGGCGGTGAGGAGGCTGCCGCCGAGGGCCAGCGTGTGGGCGAGCAGCGCGCCCAGCACCAGCGTGGCCGTGTGCAGCGCCGTCAGGGCGGGTCCCCCGCGGGCCAGCAGCGCCGGGACGTACAGCAGCAACCCCATGAGGGCCCCGAACCAGGAGAAGGCCGTGGCCCCGAGCAGCTTGCCTGCGATCAGGCCCGTCGCGTCCTGCCCCGAGATGCGCTGCTGGTCCCAGGTGCCGCCCAGCACCTCGTCCGAGACGGCGCCGCTGGCCTTGCGCAGCCCCCAGACGCCGAAGAAGCAGAATGCCGCGAGCCCCAGCAGCTGCAGGCGCTCGAGCCCAACGGGGCTCAGGGGGCCGGTCGCGGCGGTGGCCAGGTAGGCCAGTACGGCCAGGATGGCCAGCGCCGTGGCGCACGGGCCCGGGCGCAGCTCGAGCCTCACGTTGCGTCGCAGCTCGGCGCTCACGAGGGACCGCCTTGCTGCAGCTGGGCGAGGTACAGCTTTTGCATGTCGGCCTCCTCAGCCTGCAGCCCGATCACCGCCACGCCGGCCTGCAGCAGTGCCCGCAGCAGCTCGGCCTGTTCGGCCTCGGGCCGGCGCCACTCCAGCACCACCGCGTCGGGCAGCAGCTGCACGGCCCCCACGCCCGGCAGCCCTTGCGCCAGGCCCGCCGCCGGGGAAGGGTCCCCGGCGACCCGCAGCCTGAGCAGCCGGCCCGCTTGCGGGCCGGCCCCCTGCACGGGCACGAGGCCCCGCACGCGGCCGGCCTCCAGCGTGAGCATCCACGTGGCGTAGCCCTCGAGCTCCGCGAGGATGTGGGAGGAGACGATCACGGTCTTGCCGGCACGTCCCAGCTCGGTGATCAGCTCGGCCAGGTGCGCGCGGGCCGCCGGATCCAGGCCGGAGGCGGGCTCGTCCAGCACCAGCAGGCTCGGGTCGTGCACCAGGGCCTGCGCCAGCCCCACGCGCTGGCGCTGCCCGCGCGACAGGCTGCCCGCGCGCTGGCCCCACAGCGCCGCGAGGTCGGTGGCCTCGCGGACCGTCGCCAGCCGCGTCACCAGGGCCTCTCCCGCCAGGCCCCGCGCCGCGCCGGCATGCGTCACGCAGGCGGCCACCGACATGTCCTCGTAGAGCCCGAAGTCGTCCGGCAGCCAGCCGACGCTGCGGTGCACCGCCCGGGGCTCCCAGGCCGTGTCGTGCCCCGCCACCTCCACCCGCCCTGCCAGCGGCCGGTCCAGCGCGACCAGGCAGCGCATCAGGGTGGTCTTGCCGGCGCCGTTGGGGCCGACGAGGGCCGTGATGGCGCCGGCGGGTAGCGAAAAGCTGACGCCGTCCAGGGCCCGGATGCCCGGGAACTCGACGACCAGGTCCTGGACCTTCACGGGGGGCTGGGCAGCAGGCATAGCCGTACGTTCCCGTCTACCCCGTGGTCCTAACCTACACGGCGCCCTTCAGCGCCATCCGCTGGTAGGTGCGCAGCGCCGCCGCGAAGTAGGCCTGGAAGTGGCCCTCGATCGCGGCAATCAGCTCGACCTTGCGCTTGGCGTCGCGGTCGAAGCGCCCCACGAACCGCTGCAGCGCGGCGCGCTGGGCGGCATGGAACAGCGGCACGTCGGCGGGGTGCAGGGCGCCCTTGGGGATGCCCGGGATGTCGTCGGTTTCCCAGCGGAGCAGCCGCTCTTCCTCCCAGTCGTGGCCCCGGCCCTCTGCGATGGCCGTGAGCCACTGGGCCTCACGCTCCGAGAGCCAGGCCAGCGCCTTCTCCTGCGGCATCATCGCCAGCATCTGGATCATCGGCACGTCGAGCTGGCGCAGCGCGGCGAGCTCCTCTGCCACGAAGTCCTTGAGCCACCTGTCGCGGACGGCGACCGCGAACCTGCTGAACACGTCGTCTTGCATCTGTCGAAGGGACCTCCTCTGGGACCCACCCAGCATGCCCGGGCGGGGGGGGCCCGATCTGTGTCCGATGTGGCAGCTAGCGCCCGAGGCTCAGCCCGGCGAAGTGGCGGGGCTCCGGCGGCAGGTTCAGCTCCGCGTTCGTGGGGTCCTTCGCCCGCAGCGCCATCCAGAGCAGCGGCCAGCGCCAGTCCTCGAAGTCCCTGCGCGCGGCGCCGATGCCTGGGTGGAAGCCCCGATCGTCGAGCTCCACCGTGTAGGACAGCGTGCCGTGGGCCTCGTGGACCCAGGTGCTCGAGTCGCCCGACACCTGGTAGAGCAGGCGCGCGATCGGGCCCGCCTTGTAGGCGAGGCGGTTTGCGATGGGGCGCCCGAGCCGCCCAAGGGCGGCCTCCTTCGGGCTGAACTGCTTGGTGTAGCCGGGGGGCCACAGCACCATCCCGGCAAAGCTGTGGATGTCCACGGAGAGCAAGAACCGCTGCTCGGCCATGAAGCGCGAGAGCGCGACGGCCTCAGGCTCGGAGAGCGCGGCGGGGCCTCGGAAGTCCTCGTCGCCAGGCCGCGCGTTGCCCAGGGTCCAGTGGTTGTCGTGGTTGCGGTTCAGGTCGACGCCCACGCTGCTGTCGGCGTTCTTGCGGGCGTTCTTGCGCCACATCGCGTCCCCCCCCTCGACGCGGACGCGGCCATCGGGGTTGAGCAGCGGCAGCACCCAGACCTCGCGCGTGGTGAGCAATTCGCGCACGGTGGGGTCCTTGGCGGACCAGCCGCGCACGAGGTGCTGCGCGAGGTCTGTGGTGACCTCGACGGGCGACAGCTCGCGCGCATGCTCACCCGAGTAGTACAGCACGCGGGGCAGGCCCGCCCGGGCGTCCGCCGTCAGCCTGAGCGCCGGCAGGTCGCGCCCCTCCAGGCTCTTGCCGATGGACACGACGTGGGCGAGGTCGGGGGCCTGGGCTGCGATCGCCTGGAGCTCGGCGTGCAGCGCCTCGACGGTGCGGTAGCCCGAGGGGAACCCGTCCTCGCCCTCCGAGGCGCGCGCGACGGCCACCACCTCGTAGCCGTCGCGGCGCAGCGCTGCGGCCTGGGTTGGCGTGACGCGGGCCCCCACGGTGCGGTGGGAGAGGTCGACGTCCTCGAAGAGGTCCAGCCCCCGGCGTGTCAGGGCCTGCAGCGCGGCATCCGAGCCGAAGCGGATCTGCACCTCCTGCGTGGCCGGTCGGCGGCGCCCCTGCGCCTGGGGCCCGTCCGTCAGCGCAGCCCCCGCCGGGCGCCCCGGCAGCGCGCCTGGCGAGCAGGCGACGTTCAGCGCCGCAAGGGAGGCAAGCAGGACCGTGGAGCGGCGCATAGGGGTCCTTTCGGGGACGACGGGGGTCAGGCCGTCTTCGCCAGCCACGGTTCCGCCGCCGTTCCAAAAGATTTATTTTTAGTTAAGCCCAGGGTAAGGGGGCGTCAAAGCATCAGCAACCCGCCGCCCACGATCAGCAGCGTGCCGAGGGCCTGCCGCCACGAGAGCGTCTCGCCGAGCAGGGCGATGGCGAGCACCACCGTGACGATGGGCGCCGCGGCGAACAGCAAGGGGAAGACGCGGGCCACGTCCGCCTGCTTCAGCAGGGCGTAGTAGGCGTACTGCGCAAGCAGCAACGAGACCACGCCCGAGGCTGCATATAGACCGATGACCCGCCAGGGGAGGCTTCGCAGCCCCTGGCCCGCGTCTCCCGCCACGAAGGCCAAGGGCACGGCGACCATGGCCACTGCCGCCGCGCGGATCGCGATACCGACCAGGGGCGAGACGGCGGTGTGGCCCACGGCCAGCTTGTCGATCAGCGGGATCACCCCCCACAGCACGATCGTGACGAGCATCAGGCCGAGGGTGGTGGGGGTCATGGGGGGCTCCGGGGCTCAGGGGGCGGGCGACAACCTCCCATGCCCCGTGGCGCGGGTGGCCTCACGGGGGCCTGCCGCTCCTACCCCTCCAGCCGGCCGAACTTGCCGGCGTTGAAGTCGGCAATTGCTTGCTCGATCTCCGCCACGCTGTTCATCACGAAGGGCCCGTAGGCCACGACGGGCTCGCCCAGAGGCTCTCCGGCCAGCAGCAGGAGCCGGGCCGGGGCCTCGGCCACCACCGTGATCGCCCCGGGGCCCGGCCGGAAGCTGGCCAGCTCGTCGGTGGCCACGCGCTGGCCGTTGAGGGTGACGACGCCCGCCATCACGAGCAGCCCCGCGTTGAAGGCCTCCGGCACCGGGAGCGCCAGGCTGTGACCCGCCGCCAGCGTCACCTCCTGGATGGCGATCGGGCTGAAGGGCCGCGCGGGCCCCTGCACGCCCTGGAACTCCCCCGCGAGCACCCGCACGTGGCCCCCGCCGTCCGGCAGGGCCACCTGCCCCAGCTCGGCCGCCGTGATGGCGTGGTAGCTGGGCGGCCCCATCTTGTGGCGCGCAGGCAGGTTGACCCACAGCTGCGCCATATGGAAAGTGCCCCCTGTCCGCCCGAACTCGGCCGCGTGGTACTCCTGGTGCAGCACCCCGGAGGCCGCCGACATCCACTGGACGTCGCCCGGGCCGATCGTCCCCCCGCCGCCCGCGCTGTCGTGGTGCGCGACGCTGCCTTCGAAGGCGAGCGTCACCGTCTCGAAGCCCCGGTGCGGGTGCGTGCCCACCCCCCGGCGGCGGGTGGTGGGGGCGTACACGTGGGGGGGGTGGTAGTCGAGCAGCAGGAACGGGTCCATGGCCGCTGCAAGCTCCGGGTAGGCCTGGAGGTAGCCGCGCACCCGGAAGCCGTCTCCGACCCAGTGGATGGGGGGGGGCGGGTAGATGCGGGCGAGTGGGCGAAGGGGGGCGGGGGACATCGGTGGGGCCTCGCTGGCGGGCCCTGGTATTTTAGTTCTTGTTAGTACGGAGTGCAAGCCGGGGCTGCCCGTCGAGCCCCGCCGCGGTGGTAGGCCCTCCCGTCTGCATGGCATACTGATTCGCGTTCACATTGCCACCTCAGGAGTCCACCTCAATGAACCGCCTTGCCCTCGTCCTGCCCGCTCTGATGCTTGCAGGCTGCACGGCCCCCGGCGCCCCCACGACGCCCGGCTCGTCCACCGCGCCGGCCGCCTCGTCCCAGCCGGCGGCCTCCCAGGCCCCCACGGCTTCCGCCTCGTCCGCCCCGGCCAGCCCCGCCGCCGCAGGCGCCATCAACCCGAAGCTCGCGGCCATCTACCCCATCGGCCGCATCTGGGAGTACGAGAGCACCACGGCCTCGCCCATCGGGCCCGTGAAGACCACGATGCGCCAGGAGGTCATGGCCATCGCCGACAAGAAGGCCAAGCTCGAGCTGCGGATCGGCGCCATGGGCTCATTTACCGACACCACCACCTACATTGACCTCACGCAGGGCGACGTCCGTGGGGCGGTCGCCAGCGGCCTCGAGGCCAAGCCCGGCGAGGCCAGCTGGAGCGAGGCCGCCGTGGCCTCCGAGCAGCTCACGGTCAAGGGCGGGACCTTCCAGACCACCAAGTTCTCGGGCAAGTCCACCTCGGCCGGCTCCAGCTTTGACGCCACGTTCTGGGTGAGCGACGAGGTCGGCCTGATCAAGTCGATCAGCAAGGGCACGGCGACGGCCGGGGCCTATGCGCTCCAGCAGACGCTGCCTGACGGCTTCCAGATGCCGGCCGGCATCTCCCTGCCCGCTGGCGGCGTCGGGACGGCCCCCGTCTCCATGCAGATCGAGACCGTCACCGAGCTCGTCGGGCTGAAGCGCTGAGTGAGGCGGTAGGGGAGGCGTGAGCCGCATCCTCTACGCGTCCTTCGACGCCGTGCCGGCCCCGAAAGGGGCCAGTCGCCACATCTGCGCGCTCTTGGAAGGGCTCGTGGAGGCGGGGCACGGCGTCGACCTCGCCACGCTGCCCGCGCGTGGCCCCTGGCCGGCCTGGCCGGCCGTGCGGCACTGGCCGCTCGGCGAGGCCCCGTCTCCCAACCTCCTGGCGCGCGCTGACGCCTTCGGCGCCCACGTGCTGGCCCTGGCGCAGGCGTCCTCGCACGCTCTCTGGCACGTCCGGGACGTCTGGCAGGGCGTGCCCCTGGCCCTCTGGCGGGCACAGGGCGGCCCGGCCACCCCGCTCGTGTGGGAGGTCAACGGGCTGCCCTCGATCGAGCTTCCGGTCCACCTGCCGGGCCTCGCGAACCAGCCGGCGCTGCTCGCCCGGCTGCGCGCGCTCGAGACCCATCTGGCGCGGGCAGCGGACCGCCTCGTGGCCGTGAGCCCGGTGACGGCCCGCTGCCTGGTCGACCTCGGCGCCCCCCCGGAGCGCGTCCGGGTGGTGCCCAACGGCGTCGACCTGAGCGCCTTCTCGCCCGTCGAGGGCGACGGTGACGGCCCGGAGCTGCTCTACCTGGGCACGCTCGCCCCGTGGCAGGGGCTCGACACCCTCCTGGCCGCGCTGCCGCGCCTCTCGCCTGCCGTCCGGCTGCGCGTCGTGGGCCCCGCCGGCCGCGGGCTCGGGCCTCGGCTCCGCGCCCGGGCGGCCCGGCTCGGCGTCGCGGGACGGGTGCTGCTCGCGCCCCCCGTCGCCCCCGCTGACGTGCCCGCGGCGCTGGCGCGCGCCAGGGTCTGCGTCGCCCCGCTCGATGGCAGCGCCCGCAACGTCGTGCAGGGCTGCTGCCCGCTCAAGCTGCTGGAGTACGCGGCCGCCGGGCGGCCCATCGTGGCAAGCGCCGTGCCGCCCGTGGAGTCCCTCTTCCGCCATGGCGAGGACGCCTGGCTCGTGCCGCCGGACGACCCGGTGGCCTGGGCCGCGGCGCTGGAAGCGGTGCTGGGGGATGCGTCGCTGCGGGCCCGCCTCGGGGCGGGCGCCCGCGCCCTCGCGGCGGGCTGGGGCTGGCCGGGCGTCCACGCCGCCTGGCGCGCGGTGTACGCCGAGCTCGGCGTCACCGCGTCCGCAGCTGGGCGTACAGGCTGAGGTAGGCCTGCACCTCGCGCTCCGGCGTGAAGGCGTCCTCGACGCGCTCGCGGCCGAGCTCCGAGAGCGCCAGCCAGCTCTCGGGCTGGTCCAGCAGCCAGCAGGTGGTGGCGGCGAGGGCTTCCGCGTTGCCAGGTGGCACCAGCAACGCCTCGAGGGGGCCCTCGGCAAGCACGTCCGGGATGCCGCCCATGGCGCTGGCCACCGTGGGCAGCCCACAGGCCAGCGCCTCCAGCAGGGCGTTGGGCAGCCCGTCCTGCAGGGACGGCAGCCAGGCCACCTCGGCCAGGGCCAGCAGCGGGGGCAGGTCGTCCGGGTCGAAGCCGGCGTCGATGCGCACGGCTGCGGCGTCCTCGGGGTGCGCCGCGGCGAAGGCCTCCCAGCTGGCCCGGCCGTCTTCCCGGAGGCCGCCCATCAGCCAGAGCAGGGCGTCCGGGTGGCGCGTGCGCAGCAGCCGAAAAGCGGCCAGCATCGGGTCGAGCCCCTTCTTCGGGCGGGCCTGCCCCACGAAGGCCACCACCGGAAAGGCGCCTTCCGCGGGAAAGCCCAGGCGCTCCAGCAGCGCCGGGTCGCGCTCGAACGGGCGGAAGCGGGTGGTCGACACCCCGTTGGGGATGGTCAGGAGCCGCCTGGCTGCCCCCAGCGCCCGCGCCCGGGCCGTCAGGGCCCGGCTGACGCCGACCACGGCGTCTGCCGCGGCCAGGGCCTCTCGGACGCTCGGGCCGCGATCCGGGCGGTCGGCGTCGCGGTCGAGGTCGTTGCCCCGGGCAGCCACAAGGCAGGGGATGCCCAGCCGCGCGGCGGCCCGCGTGGCCGGTCGCCCCGTCTCGCTGACGTAGATCGCATGCACAAGCCCAAGGTCTGGCCGTGCCCCGAGACACGCTTCGAAGCCAGCCTGACGCTCGCCCCAGGTGCGGGCCCCGAACCGCCAGATCTCCAGCGTCCCCTCCAGGCCCCCCGCGACGCGCCCGAGGGGCAGCCCGGGATCGGGTATGATGACGCGGACGGGCACGTGGTGGGAGAGCGCCCTCGCCAGGCGAGCGGCTGCGCCCGCCAGGCCGCCGGCGTCCGGGGGCCAGCGGGGCACGAGCAGGGCCACCCTGTCCGGGGAGGGAGGGGTCGATGTCATCCGAGTCACCAGCAGCCTGCGCACACGTCGTCGGCATGCTCGTACCCCGCCCGTGCGGTGTGCCCGCCAAGGCCGCCTGCACGGCCTGCCACACGGCCTGCTGTCCGGATCACCTCGCCAGTGACGGCCGGTGCCTGGCCTGCGACGAGGGCCGCAAGCCCACGGGCCCTGCCGTGGCCCTGCCCGCTGGCCTCACCTTCGACGCCGAGGTGCTCGAGGCCTTCGAGGTCGCCCAGCCTGCCGATCCCGACAACGCCTGGTCCGACCTGACGTGAGGCTCGCCTGGTACGCCTTGGGCGGGGGCCTGGGGCACCTCCAGCGCGCCCTGGCCGTGCTGCGCTGGCTGCGCCCGCACCTGGGGGCGCAGGCGCCGTTGCTGCTGACCAGCTCGGCCTACGCCCACCTGGCGCTGGCCGAGGGCGTGCCCTGCGTGCGGCTGCCGGGGGCGCACGAGGCCCAGGCCCTGCCCGACGGCGTCGCGGCCGGCCTCGTGGCGGCTGCGCTGGCGGCCCTCGGGCCTCTCGACTGCCTGGTGGTGGACACCTTCCCGGAGGGCCTGCACGACGAGCTCGGGGCCGAGGTGCTGGCCGCTGCGGCCTTCAAGGTGCTGGTGGCCCGGCCGGGCGGCGGCACGCCCGAGACCTCCCCGGCCTGGGCCTGCTACGACCGGGTGGTGGCGCCCTTGCCCGAGGCCCCCTGGCCGGGGGCGGAGGCCGTCGGCTGGGTGCTCACGCGCCGACCCGGCGAGGCGCTGGCGGCTCCGGACGCCCGCCTGCGGCTGGGGCTGGCGCCCGTCGGCGACAGACCCCTCATCGCCGCCATGCACGCCGGCGACCCCGGCGAGGTGCTCGGGCTGTTCGAGCGCGTGGCCGCTGCCGCCGCCAGGCTCTCCGAGCCACACGACCTGCGGCTGTTCACGCCGCTGCCGCTGAACGGCTGGCTCCTCGACCCGCGTGTCGTGCACCCCTGGCCTGCTGGCGAGCTCCTGGAGGCCGTCGACCTGCTCGTCTCGGGCGGCGGTTACCACTCGACGGCCGAGGCGGCCGCCTTCGGCGTGCGGACCTTGCAGGTGGCCTTCCGGCGCTCGCATGACGATCAGGCCACCCGCCTCGGGCAGGGGCCGGCCGTGGCGCAGGCCAGCTGGGGCGTCGCCGAATGGGCAGAGGCCCTGGGCGCGGCCCTCGCGGCGCCCAGGCCTGCACCGGCGCCGCCCGCGGAGACGGACGGGGCCCGCCGCCTGGCGCTCATCCTGGCTGAGGCGCTGCGTTGAGGGCTGCCAGCCTCGCCTCGAGCGAGGCGTTCTCGGGCAGGAAGTCGTCGCAGCGGTGGCAGACGGGCGGGCGCGTGGCGGCCAAGGCGCGCCGGAAGCCCGTGTAGGCCTCGCCCGTCCAGATCGCGCGGAAGCTGGCCTCTGTGAGGTCGCCGAGCACCCGGCCCTCGCCCTTCATCTGGCAGCAGCCGTAGACCTTGCCGTCGGCCGCGACGACGGCGTGCAGCCAGGGGGCGAAGCAGCGGCCGGCCCGGTAGAAGCCGCGGGCGTGCTCGCCGCGGGCCGCCAGGGCGATCGCCTCCGGCTCGCGGCCAAACGGGTAGGCCTGGGCCTCGTCGTGCATCAGCCCGAGGGCCAGCGCCCGCTCGGCCAGCCGGGGGGCCACCTCTGCGTTCCACACGGCGATCTCGGGCTCCTCCAGCCGCATTGGGGCCGTGCCGTGGGTCCGGACGTCGTCCACGGGCAGCAGCGACATGCGCCGCACGCCGAGCCCGTGCAGGAAGTCCGGGAGGTCCGCGAGCGCGCGGTAGTTGAGGCGTGACACCACCGTGTTGGTGCGGATCTTGAGCGGCCGGCCGAGCTGCCGTGCCGTGCGTCGCGCCGTGCGGATGCCGGCCACGGTGGCTTGCCACAGCGGCTGCCCGCGCATCCTGTCGTGCACCGCCGCCAGGTGTGAGTCCACCGAGAAGGTCACGGTCGAGAGGCCGGCCGCGATCAGCGGCTTGGCCCGCTCCGGCGTCCAGAGCGTGCCGTTGCTCGTCATCGAACACACCATCCCGCGCCGCACCACCTCGCCCACCCACCGCGCGAGGTCAGGCTTGAGCAGTGGCTCGCCGCCGGACAGGTGGACGCGCTTGCAGCCGAGCTCGGTGAGGTCGTCGAGCAGGGCCGTCAGCCGGGCCTCATCCAGCCGCCCGGGGCGTGGCGGGGGCTGCCCGAGGGCCCGCCAGTGGCTGCAGAATGGACACTTCAGGTTGCAGGCCCAGATGAGCTTGATCTTCACGCGCAGGGGGACGTGGGGGGCGTGCGTCGCCACCGCTGCGGCCAGCGCCGCTGGGTCCACGGTCTCGAGGGCGTACATCCGACGGGCCCCGCTTCAGGCCTGTCGGGCCTGGCGAAGGGCCTCCAGCAGGCGCCCCAGGTCCGACAGCACGTCGTCCTCCACCCCGAGCTCCCCCCAGAACAGCACCTCCGGCCGGCCAGGGACGCATTGCACGTGAAGCCGCTGGAGGTTTCCGGGCAGCTTGGGGGCCTCGCGATCACCGGCCAGCCGCAGCCTGCCTCGAACCTGAAGCTGGTCCCGCATCGTCGCGCCCGACTTGACCTTCTGGAGCTGCGTGAAGGCCAGGCCCAGCAGGTGGCCGTCCGCCAGCCAGCCCTTCAGCGTGAGCCACTCGTGCCGGTGGTATCGCTTCTCCCGGCCGCTGTAGGGGCTGGTGGCCGTGCGCTCGGCCTCCGTGGCCACCGAGGCGCTGCGCGCATCCAGCTGGAGGTGCAGCTTGGTCTTCGGCGCGAAGTCCTCCAACAGCTGCGCGAGCAGGCGCTGCGTGCTGGGGCGGGCCTCGGGCTCCGTGCGTTGCCGATGGTTCGCGTCTGCGATTACCGCGGCGCCCGCGACGAGGGCCACCACCCCCAGGATGGCCGGCACGGGCCAGGCCTCGAACTCGGTGAGCAAGGCGAGCGCCGCTGCGAGCGCGACGCCCCCGGGCCCGGCCGCCACGAGCCCCCAACCGAACCGGCGCGCCTTGTGCGCCGCCGCGGCCCGCGCCTGTCGGTGCAGCCCGAAGTGGTGGGCCACCTTCGCGCCCACCACGGCGGGGGTGCCGCGGGCCTCGAGGGGGGGGATGGAGGCGGCGTCGCTCATGGTGGCCTTGTACCCGCACGGTGGTCGGGAGGTTTTTAACCTGAAATGTTTTGCTTCTTAATTAGTTGATAACCTTTGATCGAGATCACCCCGGCGTGCCGCGGCCCCCGCGGTGCGATAACGAAATGGGCCCAGGTCCCCTCAGGAGGTCGTTTCCCCCATGGTGCGTTCCGCTCGCCTCGTCTCCACCCTCTCGGTGCTCGCGCTCGTCGCCCTCGCAGGGTGTGGGCGCCCACCCGCGGCCTCTGGCCCGCGCACAGTGGCCGGGGAGCTGGCCGCAGCGGCTGCCTCCGACGTGCTGCGGGGCCACCGCAAGGCCGTGCAGGCCGTGGCCTTCAGCCCTGACGGCCGCTACCTGGCGAGCGGGGGGGAGGATGGCGTCGTGCTGCTGCGCGACGCGACGTCGGGCGAGCTCGTGCGCGAGCTCCAGGACCGCATGGGCGCGATTTACGGCCTCGCCTTCAGCGGCGACGGCGAGCGTCTCGCCACGGGCAGCGCGGACGCCCGGCTGCGCATCTGGGACCTGGCGGACGGCCGCGTGCTGACGCCCGTCAATCAGCCCAACGGTGGCGCGCGCCACCTGGCCTACACCCCGGACGGCGCCACGCTCGTCGCGCTCGGGGAGGATGGGGTCCTGCAGCTGCGCGACGGCCGCACGGCCGAGCCCCGCAAGACGCTCGGCGCCGGCCGTGACGACGTGGGGAGCCTGGCCCTGAGCCGGGACGGGAAGCTGGTGGCCGTGGGCGACTGGCGCGGCGGCGTGGAGATCTGGGACGTGGCCGAGGCGGTGCTGGTTCGCCGGCTCGCCCCGCAGCCTGACTCCGTGGTGGCGCTGGCCTTCGCGCCGGATGGCCGCTCGCTGGCCGCTGCGGCGGGCGATGGCCTGATCCGCCTGTGGGACGTCGACACGGCGCAGGCCTACGCCACGCTGACGGGCGTGCGGGGCGGGCGCCTCAGCCTCGCCTTCAGCCCCGACGGGGGCTGGCTGGCCGCCGGGGGGCGGGATGGCGGCCTGCGGATGTGGCAGGTGGGGTCCCGCACCCCGCTCGCCGTGCGCAAGGGCCATGCCGGCGCCGTGACGGCGCTGGCGTTCCACCCCAAGCGTCGCCGGCTCGTCACGGCCGGCGCCGACGCCACCCTGCGGCTCTGGGACGTGGACGCCCTTGTGCGGCGCTGATCACTCGGGCATCGGCACGGTGATCACCCGGCGCATGTCGGTGCTCAGCAGCGCGAGGCTGCCAGCCCGCGTGCGCGTCATCGCGAGCGCCGGGAAGTCCTTCAGCGCCGGATCCGCGACCTCCGCGAGCTTCCCGTCAGCGGCGACCCGGTGCAGCCGGCGGCCGATCAGGACCAGGGCCGTGCCGCGGTCGTTGATGGCGAGGTCCTGAGGCCAGAGGTTCTGGTGTGGGGCCAGATCGACGGGGTGGTGCTGCCACGTGGTGCCGTCGGGCTGCAGCGTCCAGAGCCGGTTCTCGTAGGCGTCGTCGCCGCTCGCCTCGCGCTGGCGATCGCCGAAGACGTGCAGCCGCGGGGCCGCCCCCGGCCCGATCGCCAGCTGCTGGTAGCTCAGGGGCTCTCCGCCGGGCTCCGCCAGGTCCGGCAGCTGGATCGTGGTCACGGTGGCGTCGGGCGTGACCTTGCGCACGCTCCAGTCCTTCCCGTTGGCCACCTGGATGTACTGCAGCACATAGACCGTGCCCTGGTCGTCCCGCCGGAGGTCCCAGATGACGCCGAAGCCAGCCGCCGGCCCCCGCCCGTCCTGGGTGGCGCGGGAGGCGCTGGAGCCCGCGAAGCCGCTGAGCTGCTGGTCCGGCCCGAGCCGCACCAGGCGCTCCCGATCGCCCGTCAGCCAGCCCCCCTGGCCGTCCGAGACGAGCCCCGGCAGGCTCGCGTCGCCTGCCAGGTCGATCGTGCCACGCAGGTCGAGGACGCCGCGCTCCCGGGTGCCGTCCAGGCGCAGCACCAGCTGCCCGATTGCGGCGACGTAGCCGTCGTCTGCCTCGGCCAGGTAGGTCGTCGGCTCGGCGTACTCCCCGGGCACCTCCAGCTCGACGGAGCCCGTCACGTTGCCGGTGGTCGCGAGCACCTTGCCGTACCCGACGGCGAGCCCCCTGACCAGCCCCGAGCTGTCCACGGACACCGCGCTCCCCTCTGCCCGCCACGTCACCTCGGGCGTCGGCAGGGGCTGCCCCTGGGGGTCCAGCGCCTCGAGCCACAGGCGCGCGACGCTCTGCACCCCCACCTGTGGGCCGGCCGCGGTGACGCGGAGCGTGGCGACACGCCGGAACGACGCCGGCAGGCTGGCGACGCCCCCGACCGTCACCACCACGCCCTCGTTGCCCCCCCGGTCGGGCACCACGCACGTGATGGCGTCGCCCTCGCGCACGGGGTTGCTGACGGGGACGCCGCCAATCGTCACGCTGAAGGTCTCGCCCCGCGCCGCGCCGAAGCCGGTGCCGCGCACCACGAGGCGGGAGCCTGCGGCCGCCACCGGCGCTGACACGCCCGTGATCGTGGGCCGGGAGGCCTGCAGCGTCAGGGTGGGGGGGGTGACGGTCCCGCCTGCCGGCACGTCGACGACCGTGCTGGCGAGCCCCACGCCCTGGCGTTCCGCGAGCAGGGGGAGCATGCCCGCCGGGACGCCCGTGATGGTGAAGCTGCCGTCGCTGGCCGCCTTCGCGCTGTAGCTGGTGCCCGGGATGAAGACCTCGACGCCGAGCAGGTCCGTCACGCCAGAGCCCGGGGGCGGGGCGACCATGCCGGACACCGTGCCCGGGCGCTCGAGCGCCAGGGACACCTCGCGCGCGGTGGCCACGTCCATCTGCAGGGCCTTGAGCCCGGAGGCGCCCACCGCCTCGACGTTGTAGCGCCCCTCCGCGTCGGGCAACTGCACCCTGAACCGCCCCGTGGCGTCGGTGACCCCCGTGGGCTGCTCCGCCTGGAGCAGGGCCCGGCGAGGGCCCGCGAGCGTTGCCGCGGCCCGCAGCCCGCTTGCGCGGTTCGCGACCACCGAGCCCCCGTCGATGCCGATCAGGCCGCTGCCCCGGTCCGAGACGAGGCTGCCCCCGTCGATGCCGATCAGCGAGCCTCCGTCGATCCCGATCAGCCGGGCGTCTGCCCGGTAGACCGTCACACGGGCCCCGGCCGCGGGCTTGCCGTCAGGCGAGACCACCCGCCCCGTCAGCGTGAGGCCGGCAGCCGGCAGCGGCCGCTGCGAGGCCTGCGCGGCGGGTCGCTCGGCGGGGGGCGTGCCGTTCGGCGTGGCGCGGAGGTCCCCCGGCGTCGTGGTGGGGGCCGGGGAGCCACCGCGAGCCGGCTTCTGGGGCTCTAGCGAGAGGCGGGAGCCCGGGGCCGCCACGCAGGCCGACAGTGCCGCCGCGAGGGCCAGCGGCAGCCAGCGAGGGGGGCGGCAGGTGGCGCTGGGGGTCATGGTGGCTCCTTCGGGGGCGATCGATCCGAGGGCAGCCTACCCAGGATGCTCACACAACCCACGCCGCGGGTATGGGCCCTGTTGGCAGGGCGTGGGCGATGGCCAGACGCGGGTTCGGGTGGTTGCTGGCCCTGGTGGCCGGGGGCTGGGGCTCGCCCTGCCCGGGGGCGACTTGGAGGTCTCGACGGAGGCGCTGAGGCTCTTCTTGCCGCCCCTCGGCACCCGCACGTGGCAGCCCGCCGAGGAGGCGGCCGCCCCCCCCGCCGATCCGCGAGGCCCTGAGGCGCGAGCGCAGGCCCATCACCGAGGAGGTTAACGCGCTGCGGGCCAAGACCCCCTACCACGTGCGGCTGGTGCGGGAGACCTCGCTCGCGCCGCCGCTGGGCGACGAGGATCCCCGCGCGAGCTTGCCCACCTGGCCTGGTGGGTCTCCGACCGGCCCTTCGCCGGTGGCCGGCCCGACAGGCCGTTGAGCCCGCTGGGGCGGCTGCGCACGTACTGACGCGCGCCCGGCGTGAGCCGGGCCCGGGCCGGGTATCTTGGAGCCGGAGGCCACCCCGATTCCCGAGTCGCTTCGCACCCGCCTGCTGCGCTGGCTGTTCAACGCCTTTCCGGCCTATCGCGGCACGGGCGGGCGCATCACCCACATCGCGGCCGACTTCTCGGAGGTGCGCGTCCGGCTGCCGCTGAGCTGGCGGACCTACAACTACCACGGCACCATCTTCGGCGGCAGCATGTACGGGGCGGTGGACCCCATCCACGCCATCATGCTCATCCACCGCCTCGGGGCGGGCCACGAGGTCTGGGTCAAGGCCGCCACCGTGCGGTTCCTGAAGCCGGGACGCACGAACCTGGAGGCCCGCTTCACCCTCGACGACGCCGAGGTGGCCGCCGTGCGGGCGCTGGCGGCAGAGGCCGGCGCGCTGGAGCGGGGCTACGAGGTGGCGCTGGTGGATGCGGCCGGCGTGCCCCACGGCCATATCGCCGTCACCTTGCACGTGCGCCGGCGGCCCGAGCCGCAGGCAGGCCGCCCGCCTGCCTGGCCCGCTCGGCTGAGCGGCTGGCTGCTGGGCGGGGGCGCCCCGGGGGCTGCCCCACCGAGCGCCCCGGAGCCTGAAACGCCGCGATCCGGCGCGGTTTAAGCTTTCCTGAAGCTCGGTAGCCCGCGCCATTGGCGGGGAACAATGAAATCAAGAGCGGAGGATGCCCGCATGACGCGACAATGGCTGTCGTCGTTGCGAGGGGCCGGGGTCCTGCCGACCGCGTGGCCGCGCCATGGCCGGGCGGGCCGGTGGGCGGCTGGCCTCTGCCTGGCCCTGGTCGGCCTCGGCCCCTGGGGCGGGGCCGGGCCCGCGGCGTGGGCGTCCTCGCTGCCCGCCGCGGGGGGGATCCCGGCGGGGCGCGCGGGCACCGCCGATGCCCCCCGGCTGCTGGGCGACCTCTCCGCAGCGGCGTGGGCCACCTGGGAGAACACCACGCACTTTCCCTGGGAGCCCAGGAACGTCTACACCCGCCTCGACACGCCACAGGGACCCGTTGTGCGCGTCGACAGCCAGGGGGCGGCCTCGATGCTGCTGCGGCATGTGACGCTCGACGTGGCGCGAGAGCCCATCGTCACGTGGCGGTGGCGGATCGCAGCCCCGATGCGCGGCGCCGACGAGTCGGACCGCAGCCGCGACGACTGCGCGGCGCGCGTCCACTTCATGTGGGGCCTGCGCTCGCGGGCCGACATTCTCTCGGCCACCGGGCTCGCCTACGTCTGGGGGCGGGCGCGGCGCGAGGGGGCGATGGCGCCCTCCCCGTTCACGGGGCAGGTCGGCGTGTTCACGCTGCGCAGCGGCGAGCGCGGGGCCGGGGCCTGGCAGACCGAGCGTCGGGACCTCGATGCCGACTACCGGGCCTTCTTCAAGCAGGCGCCGCCGGGCCCCGTCACGGCCGTCGTGCTGCTGACGGACACGGACCAGACCAAGGTCAGCGCGACGGCGTGGTATGGCCCCGTCTGGGCCGGCGCGCGTCGCTGACCGGGCGAGCGCGCGTCGCTGCGCGTCGTGGAGAGCCTTCGTCCAGCCTGTCCACGACGCGGCCGCTCCGGTGCCTTAGGGTGACGCGGGAGGGGTGGAACGCCCGCCTCTCGCGTGACCGGAGGACTACCGAAAGCATGCTGGACGTGTCGGCACCATGTTGCTCGTGGCCACAGCTTCGCCCGCCCGTGGCGGACAAGTGGTGACGGGGGCCCTGTGGCCGCGCCGGCTCAGTCGAGAGGAGGAAGGCAGATGAGAGGACCTTGCTGGTTGATCACCGTGGCCGCGCTGGCCTGCACGGCTTGTGCGGCCCCACCGGGCCTGTCGGGCCCCGCGGCGGCCCGCCTGCTCGCCATCGAGGCATCGCTTCCTGACGGTGAGGGCAGCGGCGGAGAGGCCGTCGAGGCGTCGCCGCCAGAGGGTGAGGGCTCGGGAGATGAGGTGCCCGTGGCCCTGGAAGGCACGGGCGGCGAGGCCGGGGAGCCCCCCAAGGAGGTCGTCGTCATCAAACTCGGGCCGGACGAGAGCGCTCCCTCGCCAGAGGGTGAGCCGAAGCCCGAGCCGATCGCCGAGCCCACCTGGGAGGACCTGTACGGCCCGACGCCGGAGCCCAGGCCGGGCGGCTGGACCCCCGAGCCCGAGTGGCGCGAGCTCTCGGCCTCGACCACCGGGGCCGGCGAGGGCCTGGCAGACGATGCGGCGTCGGGGCCACAGGCGACGGCGGCGATGCAACCCCCGCGCTGCACCCCCCGCCCGACGTGCATCCCGGGGGTCCGCCACCGGCGCTGAGCGGCGAGACCCGGCGCGCGCCTCAGCGCGCCCGGGCCAGCTCGGACAGCACGAAGGCGTACTCCTCGGCCGTCTCCCGCAGGGCCTCGTACCTGCCGGAGCGGCCGCCGTGGCCGGCCTCCATGTTGACCTTGAACAGCAGCGGGTTCGGGTCCGTCTTGTGGGTCCGCAGCTTGGCGACCCACTTGGCGGGCTCGAAGTACTGCACCTGCGAGTCGTGCAGCCCCGTGGTGACGAGCATCGCCGGGTAGGCCTGGCGCCTGACCTGGTCGTAAGGGGAGTAGCTCAGGATGTAGTCGTGGTAGGCCTTCTCGGCGGGGTTGCCCCACTCGTCGTACTCGTTCGTCGTCAGCGGGATCGAGGGGTCGAGCATCGTCGTGACGGCGTCGACGAAGGGCACGTGCGCGATGATGGCGCGGTAGCGCTCCGGCGCCATGTTCGCCACGCCGCCCATCAGCAGGCCGCCCGCGCTGCCGCCCATCGCGAAGACCTTGTCGGGCGCGGCGTAGCCCTGCGCCACGAGGTGGGCCGTGACGTCGATGAAGTCGTGGAAGGAGTTCAGCTTGCGCAGCAGCTTGCCGTCCTCGTACCACTGGCGGCCGAGCTCCTGGCCGCCGCGGATGTGGGCGATCGCGTAGACGAAGCCCCGGTCGACCAGCGACAGCACGCTGGCGCTGAAGTCCGGGCTGATCGACGCGCCGTAGGCCCCGTAGCCGTACTGGTACAGGGGCGCCGTGCCGTTGCGGACGAAGCCCTTGCGGTACAGCAGCGTGACGGGCACGCGGGTGCCGTCGCGGGCCGGCACCCAGACGCGCTCCGTCACGTAGTGGCGCTGGTCGAAGCCGCCCCCCACGCGCTGCTGCTTGAGCAGCTTGCGCGCCCCGGTCGCCATGTCGGTCTCCCAGATCTGGGTGGGCGTGGTGGGCGACGCGTACTGCCAGCGCAGCTTGGTGGTGTCCTGGCTGGGGTTCTTGTCCGTGGCGGCCACATAGACGGGCTCGCCCGAGCTCAGCCAGCGGGCCTGCGAGAGGTCGCGCCACGGCATCACCCGCACGCGCTCCAGCGCCTCGCTGCGCTCGTTGATCACGAGGTGGTCGCGGAACGGGACGAACGACTCGAGGAAGACCTTGGGGTCGTGGGCCAGCAGCGGCTGCCAGCGGGCCCGGTCGCCGAGCTGGCCGTCGGCGACCGTCATCAGGCGGTAGTTGGGGGCTTGCCAGTCGGTGCGGACGATCCAGCGCTGGCGGTGGCGCTCCACGTCGTACTGCACGTCCCGCTCGCGGGGGGCCACCACCTGGAAGTGCTCGCGGCGATCGCCCGCGGCCAGCACGTGGACCTCGCTGGACACCGTGCTGCTGAGCCCGAGTACCACGTGGCTGTCGTCCATCGTGGTGCCGACGCCCATGTAAAAGCTCTCGTCCCGCTCCCGGTACAGCACGGGGTCCTCGGCGACGGGCCGCCCGAGCGTGTGGCGGCGCAGGGTGTTGCCGAGCAGGGTCTGGCGGTCCTTCTCGATCCAGAACAGGCGCCGGCTGTCGGCGCCCCACGCCAGCGAGGCCTCGGCGTTGGGGAGCGCGTCCGGCAGGTCCTTGCCCGTGCGCAGGTCGCGAATGCGGATGGCCTGGATGCGTCGGCCGCTGAAGTCGACGGCGTAGGCCAGCAGCCGCTGGTCGGGGCTGACGGCCCAGTTGGACACCTGGCAGAAGCCGTGGCCCTTGGCGAGCACGTTCACGTCCAGCAGGACCTGCTCGCGCCCGCCCGCGCGAGGCCGACGGGCGTAGATGGGGTGCTGCTTGCCCTTTTCGTAGCGGCGGTAGTAGGCGAAGTCGCCCTTCACCCACGGCACGGTGCTGTCGTCCTGCTGGAGGCGCCCCACGAGCTCGCGGTTCAGCGTCTCCGTCAGCGCCGCCCACCGGCCGGCGTGCTGCGCGTACCAGGCGTTCTCGGCCTGCAGGTGGGCCAGCACCTCGGGGGCCTCGCGCCGGTCGTCGCGCAGCCAGTAGTAAGGGTCCGGCCGCGCGCCGTGGGGGCTGTTCACCCAGTGGGGCTTCTGGGCGGCCTGGGGTGGGGCCTCCAGCGCAGCCAGCGCGGCGTCGGGCGTCGCGCCGGCCAGCGCGCAGGCCAGGGCAAGGCGGAAGGGTGTTGCCATTGGGGCACCTCCATCGGGCGGGCAGCGGCTTGTAGCGGCATCGTAGCCTGCCTGTCGCCCGCTGGCCAGCACGGGGCCTTGCCCCGCGGCCTCACCGACGGGCACGGGCCCGCCAGGGACGGCGGCGGCTCCACACAATGGCGGGGCGCTCCCCACGGCGGACGTCTCGCCCTCCGACGCGGGTGCCGGTGCCCCAGTTCAGGGTTGCTACTTAGGCTAAAATTCGGTATGGTAATTTGTATGGTTGCGGTCCAGTTTCTATTGTTTGGATGGATGTAGGCCGTATGGTTGTCTTTTGTCCAACGTCCTGCTGCTCGTGAGTCCTCCGGATCAGGGCGAGGCCACGCCGCTGTCGGTAGCTCGGCTTCAGGTCGGCAATGGCGGCGAGGTCCCTCAACCGGACCGACCCCAGCTTCGGGCAGGGCGTGGCTGCCTGCTCGGCCCGGTGGTGCAGGCCTTCCCCGGGGCCCTCGCGGTGTTCGACGATCAGAGGCGCTACCTTGCCGCCAGCGAGCGCTGGCGGCGAGACTTCGGCCTCGGCGGTCCCGTGCTGGCGGGCCAAGAGGTGTCCCCCGCCTTCCTGCCCGCCTGGCGCGAGGTCCATGCGGCGGCGCTCAGGGGCCACACGACCCAACGCGAGGACGACGTCTACGAACGCACGGACGGCGCCGTGAGGCGCGTGAGCTGGACCGTCGCACCCTGGCGAACGAATGACGGGGCCATCGCCGGCGTGCTGATCCACGCCGAGGACGTGACGCAGAGGCGCCAGCTGCAGGACCAGCGGCGGGCCCGGCAGGAGCAGCACGAGGAGCAGCGGCACCGCCAGACGCTCGAGCGGCTGCACGGGCAGTTCGTCGACGCCGTGACGCACGAGCTGCGCACGCCGCTGGCGGCCATCGTGGGCTGCGCCGAGCTGCTCGAGGATCAGGCGGGCGGGGTGCTCACGCTGGCGGGCCTCGCGATGGTCTCCGAGATCCAGGGGGCAGCCCGCCGCCTGGAGGTGCTCCTCGACGACCTGATCGATTTCACCCGGATGGAGGCGGGCACCTTTCAGCTCGACCTCCAGCCCGTCGAGTTGCGGCACCTCATCGCCGAGGTGGTCCTGGGCTTCGACCACCAGGCCGCGCAGGCCGGCGTCGCGGTGAAGGTGAGCACGGGCCCCGATGAGGCGATGGTGGTGGCCGACCACCGCCGGCTGCGCCAGGTGCTCGGCCACCTCCTCCACAACGCGCTGAAGTTCTCGCCGCGCGGCGCCCTGGTCCACGTCACGCTTCGCGTCGAGGCGGAGGCCGTGGTCTGCGAGGTCTCGGACGCTGGCGAGGGCGTCACCCCGGCCCGTCAGGCGCGCCTGTTCGAGCGCTTCACCCAGCTCGAGGGGGGGCAGCGCCAGGGGAAGGGGCTCGGGCTAGGCCTCTACGTGTGCCGGACGCTCCTCGAAGCCCACTGCGGCACCATCGGCGTCAGGTCTCAGCCCGGTGAGGGCGCGACCTTCTGGCTGCGGGTGCCCAGGCTCCTGGCGGACGAGACCTGAGGAATTCCGCGCCAAGATCTGCCTCTGAGCCTCACTCGTCCCAGAGGTTTGCCAGGGTGTAGGGGCTGCCCGGGGGCGTCCAGACGTCACCCGAGATGTAACGCGCGTGCCGATCCAGCCCGGCCAGGGCGGCCATGTCGGCTGCCGTTAGCTGCACCGCCTGGGCCTGCAGGTTCTCGGCGAGCCGGGTGGGGCTCACGGATTTCGGGATGGCCGAGACGCCGCGCTGCAGGCTCCAGGCCAGCAGGACCTGGGCGGGTGAGGCCCCTCGCTGAACCGCGATGCCCCGCACGACGGGGTCCTCGAGCAGCACGGGCGCCGCGTCGGCCTGCTGCCGCCCCGGCCGATCCGGCGAGCCCAGCGGCGAGTAGGCCGTGAGGTGCACGCCGTGGGCCTCGCACCAGGCCACCAGGCCCGGCTGCTGCAGGTAGGGGTGCATCTCGACCTGGTTCACCTCCGGCAGGCTGCGCGCCTGGCCGGCAAGGGCCGCGAGCTTGGTGGCGCTGAGGTTGCTCACGCCGATGTGGCGGCACAGCCCCGCCTCGCGCACGGCCTCCATCGCCGCCCAGGTGTCGGCCAGCGGGCAGGCCTCCAGGGGCAGGAACTCCTCTGCCGACTGTGGGAAGAGCACGCCGGGCCGGAAGATGACGGGCCAGTGGATCAAGAACAGGTCCAGCTGCTCGACGCGCAGGTCTCGCAGCGTCTGGCGCAGCGCCGGCTCCACCGCCTCGGGGGTGTGGGCGTTGTTCCAGAGCTTGCTCGTCAGCCAGACCTCCTCGCGCCGCACGGTGCCGGCCGCGATGGCGCCCTCAAGCGCCTCGCCCACCTCGGGCTCGTTGCCGTAGATGGGGGCGCAGTCCAGGTGCCGCCAGCCCAGCGCGAGGGCCTCCGCGACGGCCGCGCCGACCTCGCCGGGCCTGGACTTCCAGGTGCCGAGGCCGAGCAAGGGCATGCGATCGCCGTTGGGGAACGTCAGGTGCGTCATCGGGTGATCCTCCAAGGGGGCATGCTCCCACGCGACGGGCCGTCGCGCCAGGCTTGCTTCCGGCGCGACGGTGCTGGGGGGCCGCCTCGGCAGCGATGCCCCCCACCGGCCTCTAGGGCAGGGGGTGCCCCTCCTCGACGCAGATGAGCTGGCCGAAGGTGGTGACGGCGCTCAGGTCGAGCTCCGGCCGCGCGGCGGCGAGCTCCTGCTTGGCCCCCTCGAGCCACCCGGCCATCTCCCCCGTCAGGGGTGCGCGGGCCTGCTCGCTGTAGGCCGCGAGGCGGGCCTCGGCGTCCTCGGGCAGGCGGGCCTTGACCCAGGCGAGGATGGCCGCGTCGTCCTTGTCGGCGTCGATCTCGGCCTTGAGGGCGTCCGCGTCGAGGCCGAGCGTGCCGAGGAAGTGGCGGTCGCCGCCGCACGGGTAGGGGATGTACTCGCCGAGCTTGCCGGCCTTCATCGCGCGCGCCTTGTCGATCAGGCGGGCGAGCCAGGGGATGCCGTCCAGCGTCTCGTAGGGGCTGCGGGGGAACTCCCGCGTCAGGTCTTTCACGGTGAAGGTGGGCATGGGGTCTCCTGAGTCGGTGGGCCATCGTCACACGGGCCACCGAGGGGCACGTCCCCCAGCGTACCCCGCTGGCGGCCGGCACCACCGCGGGTGGCCAAAGGCGCCCCCAACCCGCAAAATGAGGCGACGGACCGCAGGGCGCGCGCAGGGCGCCCGGGGCGGCTCGTTCGAGCGACACCCCCATGACTGTCGAAGACGCCGCGGCCGCAGGGCTGCCCGCCCGCCCGCCCAGACGCAGCCTGCGGGCCGCGCTCGGCGTGCTGCGCCCGGGGCCCTTCCGGCGCTACATGGTCGGCGAGGCCTGCTCCACCACGGGCACCTGGATGCAGGTGATGGCCGAGGGCTGGGTGATGACGAGCCTGACGGCCTCGGAGCTGCTGCTCGGCACCGTCTCCTTTGCCACGGGGCTGCCGATGCTGCTGCTCGGCATGGCGGGCGGGGCCCTCGCCGACCGCGTCTCGCGCCGACGCATCGTGCTGGTCTGCCAGGCCGCCCAGTTCGCCCTGGCCTCCACCCTGGGCTGGCTGGTCTGGACGGGCGCCATCCAGGTCTGGCATGTCGTCGCGGTCGCCGCCTGCGCCGGGGTGGTGAACGCCTTCGAGATGCCGGCCGCCTCGTCCCTGTTGCCCGAGCTCGTGGAGCCGCACGAGATCCAGGACGCCTACGCCGTGGACCGCTCCAGCTTCCACCTCACGCGCCTGCTCGGGCCGGCGCTGGCGGGCGTGGCGATCGCGGCGTTTGGGCCGGCCGTGGCCTTCTTCGCCAACGCCCTGAGCTTCCTCCCGCTGATGGTCGCCCTGCGGACGCTGCCTGAGCCGCGGCCAGGGGCCGAGGGGGAGGCGCCAGAGCCCCCCGGTGGCATCGGCGCCGGGCTGGCCTGGGTCCGGCAGGATCCCCCCACGGCCGCGATGGTGGGCGTCATGGCCCTGCTCACGGCCTTCCCGATGCCGGTGATGCTCGTGCTGCTGCCGCTCTACGCCCGGCACTTGGGGCTCGACGCGCTGGGGATGGGGTTGCTGATGAGCGTGAACGCGGCGGGCGCCCTGCTGGGCTCGATCCTGCTGCTGCGCGTGGAGCGCCACGAGCGGCCCCTCGTGATGGCCGCTGCCGCGCTCGGCGTGGGGGGGGGCCTGGCGGGGCTCGCCCAGTTACACTGGGCGCCGGCCTCGGCGGCCGTGCTGTTCGGGCTCTCCGTGTGCCTGGCGACCACCTTCGGCCTGACGAACACCACCATCCAGGAGCGCGTGGCTGGCCACCTGCGCGGCCGCGTCTCGGCCGTCACGCAGCTGGTGTTCTTCGGCGGGCAGCCCTTCGCGGCGCTCGGCATGGCGGCGCTGGCCGAGGCGATCGGGATGGGGGCCGCCTTCGTGACGGCCGGGGGCTGCTACGCGCTCGGGTCGCTGGCGCTGCTCGCCGGGCCCGGGCGGCGGGCCGGCGCGGCGCCAGCAGGGCCCGCCGCGCCAGACGCCGAGGCCGCCTGAACATGGCACGGCCCCCGACCGCAGGGCGATCGGGGGCCGCGGGGCGCGCGGGCTCAGCGGACGGGCAGGTCCAGCACCCAGCCGGGCATGATCGCGCCGGGCTTGGTGGCGAGGCTCGGGTAGCGGTCCTTGTTCTCGGCCACGATGTCGCGCCAGCGGCTGTAGCGGCCGAGCTTCTCCACCGCGATCTCCGTCAGCGTGTCGCCGGGTCGAACCGTGTGGCGACGCACCGGGGGCTTCGGCTGGGGGGCCTCGCCCGCAGGCAAGGTCAGCACCCAGCCCGGCATCAGGAACTGCGGGCGGCTGGCCAGCGTCGGGTAGCGGCCGGCGTTGGCCTTCACCAGGTCCGTCCAGCCGTCGTAGCGGCCCAGCTGCTTCACGGCGATGTCGGTGAGGGTGTCGCCCGGGCGCACGGTGTAGGTGCGGGGGGCCGGCTTCGCGGCGGTGGGCAGGGCCAGCTGCCAGCCGGGCTGGAGGTGCTCGGGGTGCTGCGAGAGGCTGGGGTAGCGGCCCCGGTTGCCGGCCTGGAGGGCCTGCCAGCGCAGGGGGTTGCCGAGCTGCCGGTCGGCGATGGACCAGAGCGAGTCGCCGGGGCGCACGGTGTAGGAGCGGGCAACGGCGGTGGGCAGGGCTTGCAACATGGGAGGAGCCTCGTATGGGGACGGCCGAAAGGGCCGGGGGGCTTGGGGTT
>JAYKHR010000057.1:0-2781 GCA_035285125.1 Candidatus Sericytochromatia bacterium
GCCCGTGCTGACGGTCGTGGCGCGCTCCGCCTACGAGGTCGGCCGGCCCATCGTCTTCGCGATCGCCATCATCATCGCCGTCTTCCTGCCGCTCTTCACGCTCGGCGGGCTCGAGGGCAAGATGTTCTCGCCGATGGCCTTCACGATCAGCTTTGCCCTGCTCGGCTCGCTGCTGCTCGCGCTGACGCTGGTGCCCGTGCTCGCGTCGCTGGTGCTGAAGCGAGACCTCGTGGAGCGCGAGAACCCCGCGCTGGTGTCCCTGCGCAGGCGGTACGAGCAGTCGCTGGCGGGCGCGCTGCGGCACGGCCCTGCGCTCGTCGGCGCGGCCGTGGTGGCCCTCGCGGGCGCCCTCGCGCTGGTGCCGCGCCTCGGGACGGAGTTCCTGCCCAGCATGGACGAGGGCTCCAGCGTGATCACGGCCGCCCGGCTGCCGAGCGTGTCCCTGCCGAAGGCCAACGCGCAGGCCAACATGGTGGAGCGCGCGCTGCGCCGCCTCCCCGAGGTGCGCTCGGTGACGACGCGGACGGGCCGGGCCGAGGTGGCCTCGGACCCGATGGACGTGGCGCAGTCCGACATCTTCATCCAGCTGCTGCCCCATGCGGCGTGGCGGACGGCCCGCGACAAGGCCGGGCTGGTTGCTGCCATGGAGCGGGCCACGGCGCACATCCCAGGCGTCGGGCTCAGCTTCGGAGAGCCCATCGCCGTGCGCGTCGACGAGCTGATCTCCGGCGTGAAGAGCCAGGTGGCCGTGAAGCTCTTCGGCGAGGACCTCGACGTCCTCACCCGCAAGGGCGCGGCCATCCAGGCCGCCCTCGGCCAGGTGGCGGGCGCCACGGACATCAAGATGGAGCAGCTGACGGGGCTCGCGCAGCTCCAGATCACCTACGACCGACCGCGCATGGCCCACTACGGCCTGACGTCGGAGGACCTCGGCACCGTCGTGCGCGCCGCCATCGGCGGCGAGGTAGCCACCGAGTTGCTCGAGGGCCAGCGGCGCGTGGGCGTGGCCGTGCGGCTGCCCGTGGAAGCCCGCAACGACCCGGCACGCCTCGCCGCCATCCCCGTCCCGCTGCCGGGCGGCGGCCGCGTGCAGCTCGGGCACGTCGCGAGCATCGGGCTGACGCAGGGCCCGGCGGTGATCAGCCGCGAGAACGGCCAGCGCCGGGTGGTGGTCGAATGCAACGTCACGGGCCGCGACATCGGCTCGTTCGTGGCCGATGCCAAGGCGGCGATCGCCCGCGAAGTCAGCCTCCCGGCAGGCTACCTGCTGACGTGGGGGGGGCAGTTCGAGAACCAGCAGCGGGCGATGGGGACGCTGTCGGTGGTCGTGCCGCTGGTCCTCGGCGCCATCTTCCTGCTGCTGTTCCTGACCTTCCGCTCGATGTCGCGCGCCGGGGTGGTGCTGCTGAACGTGCCCTTCGCCCTGATCGGCGGCATCGCGGCGCTCTTCGTGAGCGGCCAGCACCTCTCCGTGAGTGCGAGCGTCGGCTTCATCGCGCTCTTCGGCGTGGCGGTGCAGAACGGCGTGATCATGCTGACGACCATCGACAGCCTGCGGGCCGCGGGCCTGCCGATGGCGGAGGCCATCCCGGCAGGCGCCGCGCAGCGCCTGAGGCCCGTGCTGATGACGGCGCTGGTAGCAAGCCTCGGGCTGGTGCCCCTGGCGCTCTCGTCGGGCATCGGCTCGGAGATCCAGCGCCCCCTGGCCTGGGTGGTGATCGGGGGCCTGGTCACCGCGACGGCCCTGACGCTCTACCTCCTGCCCGTGGCCTACGGCTGGTGGTGCCGCACCCCCGTGGGCGAGGAGCCCGAGGCCCTCGCCGCCGCCAGCAGCCCCGGGGCGTGACGAGGCGTCAGTGTTGGAGGTTTGTTAAATGATCGTTCTGCGCGTGTAAAGCCCCACAAGCGCGCCGGGATCCCGCGGGACAAGAGCGCCACGTTCCCCCAGCGCCCTCGCGGCGGAGGTCCTCCGATGAAGCCGATTGAAGCTGGCCCTGCCCTGCCCCCCGGGCTGGCACGCAAGGCCACCGATGCTGCCCTCACCGGCGCCGCCAAGGCCGTCGAAGACGCCGTGGCGGGGGCCGCAGCGGCCGTCGGTGCGGCCGTCGCCGATGCGACCGCAATGGCTGCGGGCGGGCGACCGGCCGGGCTCACCCTGCCCGACCCGGTGGGGGGCAAGGGGCCCCAGCGCAAGGGCAAGGACAACGACGAAGTCGAAGACGACGACAAGAAGGGCCCACGCAAGGACGCGACGCCGGCAGCAGCCAAGGCCGAAGAAAAGCAGGAAAAGGAAGAAGAGAAGGCGGAGCGGAAAGAAGCCAAGGAGGAGGAGAAGGCGGAGCGGAAAGACGCCAAGGAGGAGCAGAAGGACGAGTACCTCGCCCCGACGGCCGCGGCGGACCTCGTCACAAAGCTGCTCGAGGCCATCGAGGTGCCGGACGTAGCGGCGCTGGTGCCCCCCCCGTCGCCACTGCCGCTCAGCGCCCCGACCGCGTCGGCCAGCGTGGAGCCGCCCGCCAGCCAGAGCGCGTAGGCGGCCCCCAGACAGCCCAGGACCCGGCGCAACGCTTGCGGGAACCTGGCCTCATTGAAGGCCTTGGCGGGGGGCAACTCCCTGCCCTGACGAAACCGATGCCAGCTGCGGACAACAACTCCCTGCAAATGCTCCCCGGGCCTGCAAAGCAGCCAAACACGAGGGCCGGGCGACCTCGCGTGGCCCCCCCGAAGGGCGTGGTGTCGGGTCGGAACGCGAGTTTTTGCTGCGGGCATGGGGCTTGCGCT
>JAYKHR010000058.1:0-4958 GCA_035285125.1 Candidatus Sericytochromatia bacterium
GAACATCTTGCCCTCGAGCCCGCCGAGCGTGAAGAGCGGCAGGAAGACGGCGATGATGATGGCGATCGCGAAGACGATGGGCCGGCCGACCTCGTAGGCGGAGCGCGCCACGACCGTCAGCACGGGCTCCTTGCCGTGGTTCTCCCCGAGGTGGCGGTAGATGTTCTCAACCATCACGATGCTGGCGTCCACCATCATGCCGATGCCGATGGCGAGGCCGCCGAGGCTCATCAAGTTGCCGGGCAGCTCGAACAGCCGCATCATCAGGAACGCGAACAGCATCGCGAGCGGGATGGTGGCGGCCACGATCAGGCTCGAGGGCACGTGCCAGAGGAAGAACACGAGCACCCCCACCACCAGCACGCCGCCCTCGATGAGCGCGCGTTCGACCGTGCCCACGGCCTCCTCGACGAGCTCGGACTGGTCGTAGAAGGGCCTGATGGTCATGCCGGGCGGCAGCGTGGGGGCGAGCTCCGCGAGCTTGGCCTTGACGCGCTCGACCACCTCGCGGCCGTTCTCGCCGCGCAGCTTCATCACGATGCCGGCCACCGTCTCGGCCCCGTCGCGCGTGGCCGCCCCCTGGCGCGGCGCGGCGCCGACGCTGACGGTGGCGAGGTCGCGCAGGAAGATGGGGTGGCCGTCGCGCACGGCAACGAGCACGCCGGGCAGGGCCTCGGGGCCCGTCAGCAGGCCGACGCCGCGCACGAGCAGCTGCTCGTCACCGCGCTCGAAGTAGTTGCCGGGCGCGTTGCGGTTGGCCCGCCCCAGCGCGTCGATGACGTCCTGCACCGTCAGCCCGTAGGCCGCGAGCCTGTCGGGCCGCACCTCCACCTGGTGCTGCTTGAGCAGCCCGCCCAGCGTGTTCACCTCCGTCACGCCGGGCACCGTGCGCAGGTGCGGCCGGATCATCCAGTCCTGGACGGTGCGCCGCGTCATGAGGTCCTGCGGCCCCTCCAGCGTGTACTGGAAGATCTCGCCCATGCCCGTGGCGATGGGCCCAAGCGCCGCCTCGGCCCCGGCGGGCAGGTCGTTGGCCGCGAGCGCGAGCCGCTCGGCGACCTGCTGCCTGGCAAAGTAGATGTCGACGTCGTCCTCGAACACCACCGTCACCACCGCCAGCCCGAACTTGGAAACGGACCGCACCTGGGTCACGCGAGGCACGCCGTTCATCTCGAGCTCGACCGGGAAGGCCACGAGGCGCTCGACGTCGGGCGGGGCCATGCCGGGCGCCTCGGCGAGCACCTGGACCTGCACGTTCGTGACGTCCGGGAAGGCGTCGATCGGCATGTGCAGGAACGACCACCCACCCGCCACGACCAGGGCCAGCGTGGTGATGAGCACCGCCGCCCGCTGCGCGAGGGCCGCGTGGACCAGCCGCTCGATCATGGCCTCACTCCCCGCCGAAGCTGGCCTTGTGGGCCTCGGACTGCAGGTCGAAGGCCCCGCGCGTCACGACGCGCTCTCCCCCTGCGAGCCCCTGGCGCACGGGCACCCACTCGCCCGCCCGCGGCCCCACCACCACGGGCGCCTCACGGAAGGTGCCGTCGGCGAGGGCCGTGAACACGAAGGTCCGCTCGCCCTCGTGCTGCAGCGCCGCCACGGGCACGGCCAGCGTGGCCTGCTCGCCCGTCAGGAGCCGCACGCGGGCCGACATGCCCGGCCGTAGGCGGCCCGCCGCGTTGGGCACGTCGATCGCTGCCTTGCCCGTGTGCGTCGCGGTGTCGAGCACGGGTGAGACACGCACCACCCGGCCCGTCACCGGGCTGCCCTGCAGCGCCTCGACCTGGATGGTGGCGAGCTGGCCGGCCTGCACGGCGAGCAGGCTGCGCTCGGGGAGGTCCGTCTCGATGCGGACGGTCGACAGGTCGGCGAGCGCGAAGAGCGGCGCCGCGTCGCCCGGGCCCACCCGGGCCCCGCGCAGCGCCTGGCGGCGGGTCACGGTGCCCGCGACGGGGCTGCGCAGCGGCTGCAGCGGCTCCACCCGGCCGCGCCGCCCCAGCGCCGCGACGGCGGCCTCGGAGAGCCCGTGGACGCGCAGCTCCTCGTGCGCCTGCGTGAGCGCCACGCGGGCAGCCTCGTCTTGCTGGAGCGCCTCGTCGAGCTCGCGCCGGGAGGCCAGGGCATCTGCGAACAGGCGCTGCTGGCGCTGGCGCTCGCGCTCGGCCAGCCGGCCCTCGCCCAGCGCCTTGAGGTAGGCGGCCTGGGCCCGGCCGAGCTCGGCGCTGCGGATGATCGCCAGCGTCTGGCCGGCGCGCACGCGGTCCCCGACGCCGGCGACCACCTCGGCCAGCACGCCGTCGAGGGGGGCGTGGACCACGGCCTCGGCCTCGGGCCGGGCCGTCACGTCGCCCAGCGCGTCGAGCGCGAGCGGCAGCGAGCGGCTGGCAACCTCCGCCGTCTGGAGGTTCATGGCGGCCCGCACCTCGGGCGCCAGGGTGATGGCGCCCGAGGCCTCGGGCTGCTGCGGCTCCGACGTCGCCTGCTCGGGGGCGCCGTGGCAGCCCCAGGCCACCACGAGGGCGGCGACGCTCAGGGTGAGACGGGCGTGGGGCATGCGGCGCTCCTCCGGGGTCATCGGCCGGCGGCCTCCTCGAGCCGCAGGCGGGCCAGGTGGTAGGTCAGCAGGGCCTGCAGGCGGCTGGCCTCGGCGGCCAGGTGCTGCTGGCGGGCTTCGAGCACCTCGACAGGGGCGCCGGCGCCGGCGGCGAGGCGGGCCTGGGCCTTCTCCAGCGCGTGGCCGGCGAGGGCCAGCGGGCCACGGGCGATCTCCTCGACGCGGGCGGCGGCCTGGCGGGTCTCGAGCCACGCGTCCGTGACCTCGGCGGCGATAGCCGCCTCCGCCGCCGCCCGCTGGGCCTCCTGGCGGGCGGCCTCCGCCTCGTGGGACGCCGCCTCGGCGCCGTAGTCGTTCCAGACGGGCACGGGCAGCGAGAAGGCGGTGTAGAGCAGCGGGGCGTTGAGCGGCCCGGCCGTGCCCCCTTGCATGTCGAGCTCGCCCTCACCGAAGCGCAGCGACACCGCCAGCCTCGCCGAGCGCCGCTCCCGGCGCGCGGCGAGCTCGGCCTGCAGCGGCTCGAAGCGGTGGGCCCGGGCCTCGGCGACCCAGGCGGCCAGCTCCCCCTCCGGCGCGGGCGCCGTGAGCGCCACAGGTGGCATCGGGATGGCCGTCCCCACGGGGTGGCCGAACAGCACGTTCAGGCGGTCCCGGGCCCGCTCGGCGTCGTGGGTGGCCTGCACCCAGCGCTGGTGCGCCTGGGCGAGCTCGAACTCGGTGTGGATGAGCTCGTGGGGCGCGAGGGCACCAGCTGCGACGCGCCGCTTGCCGCGCGCGAGCTCGTCGCGCAGGTAGCGCTGCTCGGCCTCGTGGCCGCGCACCGTCGCCAGCGCCAGCCAGAGCGCCACGTGCGCCTGGCGCGCCTGGTACGCCACCTGGCGCCGCGTGCCCGCCAGCTCGGCCTCGACGGCGAGGGCCTCGTCCTCGGCGGCCTCCTGCCGCTGGCGGGCGAGCCCCCGGAAGTCCAGCGGCTGCCGGACGCCGAGGGTGAGCATGTGGTTGCCGGGATCGGTCGAGAACTGATACTGCGACACCAGGGCGGGGTTCGGCCAGGCCCCGGCGGCGCGGGCGCGGTCGTGGGCCGCCTCCAAGGCGCGCGTCAGGGCCCGCACGGCGCCGCTGGCCGCCACGGCCCGCTCGGCGGCGGCCGTGGGCGTCAGGGGGGCTTCTGCCGCAGCAGCCGGCCCTGGGGTCAGCAGGCAGCCGGCTGCGGCCAGCAGGCAGGCGAGCAGGCGACGGGGCCCGCCCGCCACGGTGGGTGTGCCCCGCGCGTGGGGCGTCGGGACGTTCCCCGGAGGTTGGCCGCTCATGGGGCGAGGGCCTCCCAGAGCCGGGCCATCGGGGCGCGCAGCGTCAGCGTTGCCGTCATGTGGGCGGGCGAGAAGTTCAAGAAGCCATGCACCGTGTAGACGTCCGTCGGCGTGCAGGCCCAGAGCAGCTTGAGCTCGGTGTCGCCCTTGCGGCGGTCGAGGGTGCGGGCGACCCCGACCAGCCCGGGAGGGCCCGAGCCGACGAAGACGTCGAGCGGTTCGCCGTCCTCGCCGGGCGTGTCGTTCACGTAGCCGTAGTCGAGTGGGTAGACGATCTCGGGGTGGTGGGGGTGCTGCGACAGGCGCGGGCGATCGAGCGTGATGCCGCGCGCCTGTACCGTGGCCGCAAGCCCCTCCCAGTCGACGGCAGGGGCCTCGGGGAACTCGTACACCGGGCTCAGAGCAGCTTCTTGAGGTCGGCCTCGAAGTCCTCCATCGGCGTCTCGCCGACGTACTTCTTCACGATGTGGCCCTGCCGGTCGACCAGGAAGGTGGTGGGGATGCTGCGGATGCCGCCGTAGGCCGCCTCGACCTCCTGGCTGCTGATCACCGACGTGTAGTTGATGCCCTGCTCCTTGGCGAAGGCGTTCACCTTGTCGTTGGCGTCCTGCTCGATGCACACGCCGATCACCTCCAGGCCCTTGGCCTGGTACTTCTTCTGCAGGGCGATGAAGCTCGGGATCTCCTTGCGGCAAGGCGGGCACCATGTCGCCCAGAAATCGATCAGGCGCACCTTGCCCTTCAGGCTCGAGAGCTTGAAGGGCTTGCCGTCCAGGCTGCGGGGCAGCGTGAAGTCGGGGGCGGGGCCCAGGGCTGCCTTGGCCTCGGCAGGGGTGGGCAGCGCCACGGGGGTCAGGCCCGCGAGCGCGAAGCCGAGCGCCATGAGGGTGTTCAACGTGCGACGGGTCATGGGGGGCCTTCCTCCTTCGGGGGGCGTGCAAGCGGTGCCATTATGGCGCATGTGGCGGCCCCTGGGGAGGGGGCGGAGGCTCGCCCGGCGGCTGGCTTCGTGACCCCGTGGGGCTAAGCTGGGCCCCCAGGAGGGCGCGTGGATGGCAAGCTGGTACGAGGATGCGGTGTTCTACGAGGTCTCC
>JAYKHR010000059.1:0-4632 GCA_035285125.1 Candidatus Sericytochromatia bacterium
CCTCCACGGGCTCGAGCCAGATCTCGGCCAGCGTCGGGTGCAGGTGGGGGATCTCCAGGAACTGGGCGCACGTGGCCCGGAAGTACATGGCGACGATCATCTCATGGATCAGGTCACCCCCGTCAGGGCCCACCACCACGGCCCCGAGGATCTCGCCCGTCTCGGCGTGGGCAACGACCTTCACGAAGCCGTCCGTGCGGTTCGCCACGAGCGCCTTGCCCTGATCGTTGAAGGGGTAGCTGCCCGTCACGTGCGGGATGCCGGCGCGGCGACACTCCAGCTCGGAGAGGCCCACCCGGGCGACGTTGGGCTCACAGAAGATGGCCCAGGCCAGCAGGCGGTCGTCGAACGGCGCGAGTTCCTGGCCGAGGGCGTGCTTCGCGGCGTAGATGCCCTCCGCGATGGCCACATGCACGAGCTGGTGCCGGCTGGAGGCATCCCCCACGGCGTAGACGTGGCGGGCGCTCGTTCGCAGGTGCGGATCGACGGGGATGCGCCGAGGCTCGGCCAGCACGCCGGCGGCCTCCAGGTCGAGGCCCGCCACGGCCGGCTCGCGTCCCGTGGCGACGAGGATCGCCTCGGCCTCCAGCGTGAAGGCGACGCCGTCCCGTTCGACGTGGAGGACCTTGCGGCCGCCGCGCACCTCGACGCGCTCGAAGCTGAGGCGCGCCTCGAGCCGGATCCCCTCGTTGGCGAAGCAGCGGGCGACCTCCGCGGAGACCTCCGGGTCCTCGCCGGCCAGCAACCGTTCGGCCCGCACGGCGAGGGTGGTCTCGACACCGAGGCGCGCCAGGAACTGGCCGAGCTCCAGCGCGATCACGCCGCCGCCGATCACGACCACCGAGGCCGGCAGGGCCTCCAGCGCCAGGACGTCGTCGCTGGTCCAGCAGCCGGCCTCGCGCAGCCCGGGGATGTCGGGAACCGCCGGCCGCGAGCCCGTCGCGATCAGCACGCGGTCGGCCGTGAGCCGAGCGTCGCCCGCCTGAAGCGTGTGCGGGTCCACGAACGCGCCCCGCTCGGCGATCCAGGTGAAGCCGTCCTGGCCCTGGATGCCGGCCCGGCGGTAGCCCGCGAAGTCCTCCACCCAGTGGGCCTTACGGGCCATGATGCGGGCCAGGTCGAAGCCCACGGCCCCGATCGTCACGCCGACCTCCTGGGCGTGCTGGGCGAGGTGCAGCACCTCGGTGCTGCGCAGCAGGGCCTTGGTGGGCATGCAGCCGCGCAGGATGCAAAGGCCGCCGAGCGGCCCGGGGTCGAGCAGGGCCACCCGGGCCCCCGCCGCCCCGGCGGTGCGGGCGGCCCAGTAGCCGGCCGAGCCGGCGCCGAGGATGGCGAGATCGTAGTGTGCGTCTGCCAAAGGCACCTCCTGAGTCGCGGGGCGGACCGATTGTACCCCCCGCCTGCCCGCAGGACCACCCGTGCACCGCCACAGCTGCTGGCCGTGCCCCCCTCCCGCGCCCGGGGTACGTGGCTGTCACGCATGAGCACGCCCTGGCCGACCTCCCAGACCTTCGCGCCCCCGCCCCTGCCGCCGGGGGCGCTGGCCCGTCCCCTGCTGCCCGCGGACGCCCCCCTGCCACCGGTGGTGGTGCTGGCCGCCGGGCCCGGCTACGGCAAGACCATGGCCCTGCAGGCCCTCGTGCAGCGACACCCGGAGGCCCTGTGCGTCTGGCTCCCGCTCGACCCGTTCGACGCGGACCCGACGGCCTTCTTCACGCGCCTGCTCGACGGGATGCGCAGCCACATCCCGGACTTCGGGCAGGAGCTCGAGCCGCTGCTGTTCACGGGCCAGGCCGAGCCCCGGCTGCTGGTGCTGCGCTTCTTGCAGGCCGTCGCCGCCTACAACTTGCCGGGCCTGACCCTGGTCCTCGACGACTGGCACCACGTCCAGGAGGGCCACGCAGCGCTGGCCGCCACGGTGATGGCCGCCTTCGAGCGCCTCCCACCCGGCGTGCGGCTGCTGGTGGCCACCCGCAAGCGCCTGGAGGCCCCCCTCGCGCGCCTGCGGACGCGCGGCGTTGTCGCCCTGCTAGGGCCGGAAGAGCTCCGGCTCTCGCCAGCCGAGGCGGAAACCATGGTCCGGACGCGGGCCGGGCTGGGGGACGCCGAACTGCCCGACGGCTGGCGCGCCCAGCTAGACCGCCTCGAAGGCTGGCCGCTGGGTCTCGGGCTGCTGGCGGACAGCAAGGGGGCGGCGCCGCGCTTCGACCAGGTCGCGGGCGGGCTGGAGGCCCTGACGGCCTACGTCGCCGAGGAATGCTGGCTCGCGCAGCCCGCGGACCGTCAGGCCCTGATGCTGCGCGCCGCGCTGCTCCACGCCCTGACGGAGGAGGCCCTCCGGGCGGTCTTCGACGAGCCCGCGCCGGCCGAGCGCCTCGCCGAGTTGGAGGCCCACCTGCTCATCGAGCGGGCGGGCGAGGGCTGGCGCTTCCCCGCCCACCTGGCCGGCTTCCTGCAGGCCGAGGCGGCCCGGGCGTTGCCCCCGGAAGAGCTGGCCGGCTGGCACGGCCGGGCAGCGGCCTACCACGCCGGACGTGGCGACGACGAGCACGCGTTACCCCACTGGCTCGCCCTCGCAGACTGGCCCGCCGTGGTGGCGGCCTGCAACCGGGTGTTTCCCGGGCTGATGCTGTATGGCCGGGCGGGGGCAGCGGCGCGCTGGCTCCAGGCCATCCCCGCCGCCGTGATCGCGGGCCAGCCCTGGCTCCAGCTCTGGCGCGGCCACGTGCTGATCCGGCAGGGCGCCCAGGTGGAGGCCGAGGCGGCCTATGACCGGGCCCGGGCGGGCTTCGCGGCCAGCGGCGAGGCCGCCGGGGCCTTCAAGGTCGGCGTGCGCCAGGCAACGCTGGCCATGTTCGGCGGCCACTGGGCCCGCTTCGATGCGCTCGTCGAGGCCCTGCTCCAGCAGCAGGGGGCCGCCCGGCCCGAGGACCTCGCCGATCTGGAGCTGGTGCGGGGCGTGGCCTCGGAGGGGCGCGGCAACCTGGCCCAGATGCGCGCCTGCAACGAGGCCGTGCTGGCCCTCCCGGCGGAGGACCACGCGGAGGTCGCGGCCTGCCAGGCCACGGCCCTGATGAACCTCCACACCGTGGCCCTGTACCACGGCGACCTGGCCACGGCCCGCCGCCTCGCCGAGCGGGCCATCGCCCTCGCGGAGCACTGGCGCTTCCTGGCCTACCGCCAGTTCCTCACCTTCCTGGTCGCCAACATCGCCGTGCTCACGGGCGAGGCGGCCGAGGCGGACGGGCTGCTGCGCGGGCTGGCCCCCACCTGGGCCGACGCCCTCGACTTCCACGAACGCGGCATCGCCCACACGGTGCTGGGGCGCTGGCACACGGCCCGGGGCGAGTGGCGGGAGGCCGAGGCGGAACTCGCCAGGGCCTTCGCCACCTTCGACGAGGCCGGTCACGCCGAGGGCCGCAAGGTTGCCCTCGAGCCTCAGCTGTGGCTGCACCTCGCCCGCCGCCAGCCCCAACGCGTCGAGGCCCTGGTGGCGGGGCTCGGGGAGCTCGACGGCACGAGCATCCACGACCTCGCCCTGATGGTGCCCTGGGCCCGGGCCCTGCTCGAGCGGGACGAGCCGGCCCAGGCGCTGGCGGTGCTGGACCGGGCCCTGCCGGAGCTGCTGGCGCAGGGTGCCGCGCTGCACCTGGCCCGAGGCCGGCGGATCGAGGCGGCCTGTGCCCGGCGCCTGGGCGAGGCAGGGCGCGCTGCGGCGGCGCTGGCGGAGGCCACGGCCATCGCCGAGCGCCAGGGCTACGCCTTCCTGACCAAGGAGGACCCCACCCTGGTGGCGGAGCTGGCCGGCGCCTCGGGGCCCGTCGCCGCGGCCCCCGCCGCCCCGGAGGCCACGCTGACGATCCGGTGCCTCGGCGGCTTCGAGGTCAGGTTGGGGGGCGTCCGCGTGGACGCCGAGCTGCGGCGCAAGCCCCGGCTGGTGCTCGCCGCGCTGGCCGTCACGCCCAGGGGGTTGCGGGCCGCGGATCTCGCCGCGGCGCTGGGGGCCAAGGCGTTCACGGCAGGCAGCCAGAAGGCGCTCCAGGGTGACATCGTGGAGCTGCGGCGGGGACTGGAGCCCGGGCTGGCCCGCGGGCAAGACTCCCGCTACGTGCGGTTCGACGAGGAGCGCTACGTGCTCGACTGGTCGGCCGTGGCGCCCACGGACCTCGCGCTGCTGGAGGCCGAGCTGGCGGTGGCCGAGCGCCTGGCGGCGGCGGCCTCCGGGGCGGCTGCGGGCGCCTTCACGCAGGCCCTCGCGCTGTACACCGGACCTGTGCTGCCGGACGGCTACTTCCTCGACCACTTCCACGTCGAGCGTGACGGGCTGACGGCACGCGTCACGCGGGCGATGGGCTGGCTCGCGCAGCACCACCGCGAGCGCGGCGACCTGGCACAGGCCGAGGCCTGGCTGACGAGGGCCATCACGGCCTCCCCGTGCGACGAGGAGCTGTACGTGACGCTCATGCGCCTGCACGTGCTGGGCGGGCGGCCAGAGCGCCTGCGGCAGGTCTACTGGGACTGCCGCAAGGCGCTGAAGGCGCACCTCGGGATGCCCCCGAGCGACGAGTTCGAGCAGGCCTTCCAGGGCATCGCCGCCGCGGTGGCGGCGCCCGTCGTCGGCCGCCAGGCGGC
>JAYKHR010000060.1:0-73292 GCA_035285125.1 Candidatus Sericytochromatia bacterium
AGCTTCGCCTTGAGGTTCTCGTCGATCTTCGCGAGGAACTCCTGGGTCGTGAGCCAGGGCTGGTCCTTGCTGATGAGGATCGCGAGGTCCTTGGTCATGTGGCCGGACTCGACGGTCTCGACGCAGACCTGCTCGAGGGTGGTCGCGAAGGTCGCGAGCTCCGGCGTGCCGTCGAACTCGGCGCGGTAGTAGAGGCCGCGGGTCCAGGCGAAGATCGAGGCGATCGGGTTGGTCGAGGTCGCCTTGCCTTTCTGGTGCTCGCGGTAGTGGCGCGTGACCGTGCCGTGGGCCGCCTCGGACTCGACGGTCTTGCCGTCGGGGCTCAGCAGCACCGAGGTCATCAGGCCGAGCGAGCCGAAGCCCTGGGCCACCGTGTCGGACTGGACGTCGCCATCGTAGTTCTTGCAGGCCCACACGAAGCCGCCCTCCCACTTGAGGGCCGCCGCCACCATGTCGTCGATGAGGCGGTGCTCGTAGGTGATGCCAAGCTCCTCGAAGCGGGCCTTGAACTCCGCGTCGAAGACCTCCTGGAAGATGTCCTTGAAGCGGCCGTCGTAGGCCTTCAGGATGGTGTTCTTCGTGGAGAGGTAGACGGGCCACTTCTTCTGCAGGCCGTAGTTCAGCGACGCCCGCGCGAACCCGCGGATGGAGTCGTCGTAGTTGTACATCCCCATCGCGATGCCGGAGCCGGGGAACTTGGTGATCTCACGCTCGATCACCTGCCCGTCCTCGCCGACGAACTTGATGGTGAGGGTGCCGGGGCCGGGGACCTTGAAGTCGGTGGCGCGGTACTGGTCGCCGTGGGCGTGGCGGCCGATGACGATCGGCTTGGTCCAGCCCGGCACAAGGCGGGGCACGTTGCTGCAGATGATCGGCTCGCGGAAGACTGTGCCATCCAGGATGTTGCGGATGGTGCCGTTCGGCGACTTCCACATCTGCTTGAGATTGAATTCCTTGACGCGGGCCTCGTCCGGCGTGATGGTGGCGCACTTCACGCCGACGCCGTGCTGCTTGATGGCGTTCGCGGCGTCGATGGTGACCTGGTCGTTCGTCGCGTCGCGATGCTCGATGCCGAGGTCGAAGTACTTCAGCTCGATGTCGAGGTATGGCAGGATCAGCTGCTCGCGGATGAACTGCCAGATGATGCGCGTCATCTCGTCGCCGTCGAGCTCGACGACGGGGTTGAGGACCTTGATTTTCTGCATGCGTAGGGTCTCCATTTCCAGAGGGCCCTAGATTGTACACCCCCGTGTGTCTGGCGGGTGGCGACGGGGGGTTGGTGGTATGATGAAGGCACTATGAGCCTGACCACAGCTGCCCGCCGCCTCGCCCCGCCCGCTCTGCTCGCGGGCATCGCCGCCCTCAGCGCATGCTCGGCCCTCACGGGCGGCATCGGCAATGACCAGGCCAGCGGCGGGGGCCGGCCCACGGGCTTCGTCTACACCACGCTGTACAACCGCGGTGCGGTGCTCGAGATTAACGCCGTGCAGTCGCGCGTGGAGAAGGACCCCATCGTGGTCGGCAACGGCCCGCGCGGCCTGACGATGGATCCGCGGGGGCGTCAGCTTTACCTGTACGTGGTCTGCGAACTTGGCAACACCGTGGCCGTGGTCGACCGCCGCAACCGCCTCGTGAACCGCACCATCTCCGTCGGTACCAGGCCCTACGCGATGGCGATCGCCCCGACGGGCACCAAGGGCTTCGTTTCCAACACCGACGACGACACCGTCAGCGTCATCGACATTCCCACCAACACGGTGGTGCAGACCGTCTCCCTGACGACGCCCGACGTCAACACGGGGCTGCAGCCCGGCACCCCGACGTCGGGCGCGGGCCAGAAGCGCCTTCGCCCCAAGGGCATCGCCACCAACGCCACGGGCTCCGCCGTCTACGTGGCCTGTGAGGGCGGCGCCCTCGCCATCCTGCAGGGCAATCCCGGAAGCGGCGCCCCGCAGCAGGGCGGCACGGCCGGCCAGATCGCCTCGTACAGCCCGGTCCGCACCGTGCCGCTGGTCGGTTCCGTGGCGCCGCTCAACGTCGCCGTGGCCACCAGCCCCCAGGGGGGTGACACTGTCTATGTGACGGACCCGCGCGCCAACCGTGTGTTCCTGCTGAACACCGCCAACGGCGCCGGTCAGGCGGAGTTGCGCGACATCCAGGGCGGGCCCTACGACGTGGCCGTGGGCCGCAACGCGGGCGGAACGCCGGACTCCGTCTACGTGACGCTGGAGACACTCGATGCCCTGCAGGTCTTCGGGCTCGACCTCTCCCAGCGCAACCCCGCCTACCGGGTGGAGGGGCGCCAGCCGCAGGCCGTCGAGGTCTCGTCGCTCGGCAACGAGGTGTACGTCTCGCTCGCCGGCAGCAACAACGTGGCCGTCTTCTCGCGGCTGAACTCAGGGCTCGGGCTGCCGGCCGTCTTCAACCTGCAGCAACTCGACCCCTCGTTCATTGCCCCCACCGGGGACCTCGCCCTCGGCGGGTTCCTCTTCAACTAACGGAGCGCCCGCATCATGTCTGCCAGGGTCGGGGTGGTGAACCTCGGGTGTGCCAAGAACCTCGTCGACACCGAGATCATGATGGGGCTGCTCGGGCAGGCCGGCTTCCAGCTGGTCCCCGAGACCGACGATGCCGACGTCGTGCTCGTCAACACGTGCGGCTTCCTGCTCAGCGCCCAGCAGGAGAGCGCGCGCCAGATCCTCGAGCTCGCCCAGGGCGGCGACCGCAAGATCGTCGTGGCCGGCTGCATGGTGCAGCGCCACCGGGAGGAGGTCCTCGAGGCCCTGCCCGAGATCTCGGCCGCCATCGGCTCGGGGGACCTCAAGTCCATCGTGCGCGTCGTCGAGCGCGTGCTCGACGGTGAGCGCTTCTCGGAAATTTCGGAGAAGCCGACCTACGCCTATGACGAGGTGCTGCCGCGCCTCCAGACGGGCCTCGGGCCGAGCGCCTACCTCAAGATCTCCGAGGGCTGCGACCACCGCTGCGCCTTCTGCATCATCCCGCAGCTGCGTGGGGGCCATCGCTCTCGCCCGATCGAGACGATCGTCGCGGAGGCCGGGCAGCTCGTGGCCGGGGGCACCCGCGAGGTCGTGCTGATCGCCCAGGACAGCACCCGTTACGGGCTCGATCTCTACCAGCGGGCGGCCCTGCCCGAACTGCTCGAGGCCCTGAACGGCGTCGAGGGCCTGGCCTGGATCCGCGTGCACTACGCCTACCCGATGTACGTGAACGACGCGCTGTTCCAGGCGATGCGGGAGCTGCCGAAGGTGCTCCCGTACATGGACATCCCATTGCAGCACAGCCACCCTGACGTGCTGCGGCGCATGCGGCGCCCGACGAACGAGCCCGTGGGTGACCTGGTGGCGCGCATCCGTGAGGGTGTGCCGGGCATCGCGCTCCGCACCAGCTTCATCGTCGGTTTCCCCGGCGAGACCGACGAGGAGTTCGCCCACCTGGTCGACTTCGTGCAGACGCAGCGCCTCGACCACGTCGGCGTCTTCATCTTCTCGCCCGAGGAGGGCACGCCCTCGCACGAGATGAAGGGCCGGGTGCCCAAGAAGGTGGCCCAGAAGCGGCGCTCCACCCTGATGGCCGTGCAGCAGGGCGTCTCTCAGTCGATCCACGACGGCCTCGTGGGCCACGAACTTACGATGCTCGTCGAGGCGACGGAGGCCCGCACGGGCATCCTCATCGGCCGGACCTTCCGGGATGCCCCCGACGTCGACGGCACGACCTTCGCCCGCTGCGCCGATCCCGAGGTCGAGCCGGGCGACCTGGTCCAGGTCCGCATCACCGAGGCCAAGCCGTACGACCTCCACGGCGAGGTCGTGGGCACGGCCGTGACGGCATGAACTGGCCCAACCTCGTCACCTTCAGCCGGCTGGCGCTGGCTGTGCCATGTCTCGTGTTGCTGGAGCGGCCCGGGACCGAGGCGTGGGCCCTGGGCCTGTTCGTCGTGGCCTCGCTCACGGACTGGGTGGACGGCTACCTGGCGCGCCGCCTGAACCAGACGACGGAGCTCGGCAAGCTGATGGATCCCCTGGTGGACAAGCTGCTTGTGACGGGCGCCCTCGTGGCGCTGACGGCCCGGGGCATCGTGCCAGCGTGGAGCGTGACGGCCATCTTGTTCCGAGAGTTCCTCGTGACGGGCCTGCGCGCCCTGGAGGCCGCCCAGGGCTTGATCGTGCCGGCGGGCTGGCTTGGCAAGGTCAAGGCCGCCGTGCAGATGGTGGCCATCATCGCGCTCATCTGGAGCCTCGACGGGACGGGGCGTGCCTTGCGAGACGACGCCGTGGCGACCGCGGCCGTGGCCGGCTACTGGCTGGCGGTGGTGCTCACCATCGCGTCGGGCGTCCAGTACGGCTGGGCCGCGCGGCGGTTGCTCCGCGCGAGCGCCTGACGGCGAGCCCTCACGTCGGGGCGAGGGAGCCCTCCGGAGAGGGCTGGGTCGCGGGGGCGCCGCCGGGCCTCACGCGCTGCCACAGGCCGGACAGCCAGCCCCGGACGCGGTCCACCAGGCGGCCAGGCTGGCCGTAGTGGCGCACGTAGTAGACGGCGCGATCCCACCAGCCTTCGGGGACAGCCTCCGTCGGGACGGCTTCGATGGGGGCGTCCGAGTCCGCGACGAAGCCCCGCGGCGCGACCTCGTAGCGCACCTTGAGCCCGTCGTAGCGGCGCGGCTTGCTCTGTTCGAGGCGCTCCAGCGTGGCCTCGTCCTGCACCACGACCACCAGGTGACGCGGGTTGTTGGTCTGCGTGAGGTAGGTGCCCAGCACGCCGGGCTCGGCGCGCAGCTCAGCCGCCAGGCGCTTGTGGGCGCTCGTCGAGGCCAGCACCTCGGCCGCGTCCGTTGGCAGGGGCTTCTTGATGCCAGGCGGATCCGCACAGCCTGCCAGCGTCAGGAGCAGCAACCCGTGGAGCAGCAGGCGGAGCGGCACGTTATCGACTCACATGTTGGGGAATGATAAGTGTGACGGATGCACGAGGAGCGCGGGGTGCGGGTGGCGCCACGTCCCATCTTAAACCGTCTTGGAGTCGGACGACGAGTTGGCGGGAATGTCAGGACGCTTGAAACCGCGCGTGCTGCCGCGGCTGCCCGAGACGCCCGTCGCGGCCTTTCCGGCGGGGCGGGATGCCGTCACCATCGGGGCGATGGCGGTCGCGCTCGCGGCCACCTGCCACTTTCTCGTCGCTGAGGCCCGCTTCATCCCCTCGGCCTCGATGGCCCCGACCCTTGCGGTGGGCGACCGCCTGGTGATCGAGAAAGTCACCTACCACGTGCACGCCCCGCGCCGGGGCGACATCGTGGTCTTCCACCCCCCGCGCCCGGCGATCCTCGGTCAGATCGGGTTGGACCCCAGCGTGCCGTGGATCAAGCGGGTGGTCGGGCTGCCTGGAGACAAGCTGTCGCTGGTGGACGGCCGGCTGTACGTCAACGGCCGCAGGTTGCCCGAGCCCTACCTGCTCAGTGGTGCGGCCTCGTACACCCTCCACGAACGTCCTGTGCCGGCGGACAGCGTGTTCGTGTTGGGGGACAACCGCAAGCACAGCATCGACAGCGCCACCTGGGGGCCGCTGCCGATGGAGAACATCATTGGCAAGGCCAGCTTCCGGTTCTGGCCGCCGGGGCGTTTCGGGGCGTTGGCCGCCCCGGCGCCGCACGTCGAGGTGGCTCGTGGCGCGACCGGGCTCTGGTGAGCCCGCCGCGGCCGGGGCTTCAGCGGCGGTGGCCGCCCGGCCGGCCGGCCGGCTGGAAGTCACCCTTGGCCCGGAAGGTGATCCGGCCGCGGGTGAGGTCGTAGGGCGACAGCTCCACCTTCACGCGATCGCCGAGCAGCACCTTGATGCGGAACCGGCGCATCCGGCCCGCGAGGTGGCCGAGCACCTCGTGCCCGTTGTCGAGCGTGATGCGGAACATCCCGTTCGACAGGGCCTCCGCGATGATGCCATCCATTTCCAGAACGTCTTCTTTGAGCAAACGAGCTTCTCCTTGGGGGGGCGCGGCGTGCAGGCGGCTTCGGTGCAGCCCTGGCAGCCCTCGAATCAAGGTAACACGCGAGCCTTGGAACCTCAAGGCGCGGCTGACGGTCTTGCCTGGCCGACTTGGACGGAGGAGACCCCCCGCCTTGCCCCTCGGTTGCTGGCCCGGCCCGTGACGTGCGGCGCCCTGCTGGCCTGCGTGGCCTGGGGGCTGGCAGCCTGCGCCCCCGGCCCTGTCGCCCCGTCCGCCGGCGCGTGGCCGGGGGACACCTTCGCGGCGGGCTTCGGGGCCCTCTCGCCCGAAATGGTCCGGCTGATCGGGCGCCCGCCCGGGCAGGGGCCCCGGTCGCTTGCCGCCACGGGCGTTCGGCTGGGGTGGGCCGCGCCAGCGGACCATCAGGGCGGGAACTGGGCCTTCGACGTGGTGGTGGGCGGGCCTCCTGGCGTGGGGGGGGCCGCCCCCGGGGCCTCGGCCGGCCTGCAGGCGCGGGCCCTGCCACCCGCCGAGGGGGGCTTCGAGGCCGCGCTCGAGGTCCAGGTTTTGCCCGGGGTGGCCAGCTGGGCGGCCGACGCCAGGCGGGTGGACGGGGGAGGGCCAGGCGACGGCGGGCCAGCTGTGTTCGTGTCTGAGGCCCGCCGGGAGACGCTCTCCGTCTACCTGGGCCCCGAGGGCGGCGTCGCCCTGCGCACGGCCTGGGCGAAGGCGCCCGAGGTGTCCGAGGCCCCGGTGGGCGCAGCCCAGGCCCTGGCCGCGATCGAGGCGGCCCTGAAGACGCCGGGCGCCGGGTGCGAGGAAGCGACCACCGGCGTCGACCACTTCACCGGCGTGCCCTACACCAACCCGGAGGGCCTGCCTGCCGGTTGTCTGGCGATCCGCGCTCGCGAGGGGGCCACACCCCGGGTCGAGGCCGACAGCGGGCGACGGCTGGCCGCCCCCTTGCTGGTGCGCCACCTCGGGCGCCTGGCCTGGCGGATCGAGGAGGCGGCGCCGGCGCACTGCAAGGCCGGCCCGACGCTGGACGCGATCTACGAGGTCGGCCACGGCCCGGGGTTCCTGCGCGTGCAGGGCGCCGGGGGCTGGGTCGACGCCACCACGGGGCGGGTTATCCGGTGGCGGCGCTCCTACCGCGTCTACGACGTCGAGGGCGTGTGACCCGGCCCGGACACCCACCCACCAGGGCCCGGTGGGGGCCCCTTGTCGGGGGCTCGCCGGGCCGACAAAATAGGGGCCGGGCCGGGGCCCGCTCGAGGAGGGGCGTGTAGGTGGGTAGGAAGAGGGCGATCGCGCTCGTGACGCTGGCGCTGCTTGCGCTTGGCGTGGCGGCGGGCCTGGTCGCGCTGAGCTCGCCGCGCCTCACCACCCGCCTGGCCCGGGACATGGTGACGCAACTTGCCCGCCAGCTGCCGGGGGTGGTGGCCTTCGAGCACCTGCAGGTGCTGCCGCTGGAGGCCCGCATCTCCATCCACGGCCTGCGCGTGGCGGCGCGGGAGCGCCCGGCCGAGCCGGCGCTGGTGGCCCGGCGGGTGGACCTCACGCTGGATCGCCTCGCCCTGCTTCGCGGGAAGGTCCGGCTCGCCGTCGTCGACGTGGAGGCCCCGGTGCTGCGCGGGCGACACCTCGGCGGTGGCCGGTATGACTGGGCGAGCCTGCTGCCCCCGAGCGACGGCCCCTCCGGCCCCTCGCCCGTGACGGTGGCGGAGGTCCGCTGGCGGGCGGGGCAGGTCTCGTACGAGGATGGCCCCCAGGCCCTGGGCGTCGCGCTGCGAGGCCTGGAAGGAGAGGTCCGGCTGGCGCCCGACATGACGCCCACCTCGGGCCGGCTGGCCGTGGCCGGGGGTGCGCTGCGCCGCGGCGGGGTGCCCTGGGAGCTCCTCGGGGCCGAGACGACGTTGGGGCGCCGGGGGCAGCGCCTGCGCCTCACGCACCTGCGCGTGGCGGCTGCAGGCGCCACGCTGTCGGGACAGGGGGAGCTCAGGCTGGTTGGCCCTGACGCGCCCCTCGTGGCCCAGGGGGGGCTGGCCGTCTCGCTGGGGCAGCTGCCTGCCTGGCCGGAGCTGGCCGCCTGGCGGCCGTCCGGCGCCGTCTCGGGCGACTGGACGATCGGGGGCACCGGGCGGGACCCGTCGCTCGCGTTGCGTTTGCAAGGGCGCGCCCTGCGCCTCCGGCAGGCGATCTTTCCGGAGCTGGTGGCCGATGTCGCCGTCACGGGGGACCAGCTGACCGTGGGGCGCGCCCGCCTGAGCGTGGGCGGTGGCGGACGCCTGGAGGCCTCGGGGCGCCTGCCCCTGGCGGCCGGAGGCGAGGTGGATTTCCGCGGGAGCGTCGCTGGGCTCGAGGTGACGCGGCTCGCCACGCAGCTCGGGCTGGAGGTGCCGGCGGGCCTGGCGGCTCGGGTCACCGCGTCCGCCCGGGCCACGGGGCGGGGCCTGGAGCCCCGGCGCTGGGACGTGGCAGGCGAGGTCTTTTCGGCGGGCAGCGCCGTCCTCGCTGCAGGCCCGGAGCCCTATGTGGTGCGGTCCTCTTTCGGCTGGCAGCGCGAGACCTTGACCTTGACCGGGGCCGAGGTGTCGCTGCTCGGGGGGCGTCTCTCTGGCAGGGGCGAGGTGCAGCTGCCCGCCGGGGCGCCCCCACGGCTGGCGCTCGCGGGGTCCCTCGAGGGCCTCGACGTGGCGCGCGCGGCCCGGGCCGGCGGGCAGGAGGTTTACGCCACGGGGCGCCTCGGCGGCACCTACGCGCTGGCGGGCGTCGGCCTGGAACCGCTCGCCTGGCAGGGCACGGGGGTGGCCCAGTTCTCGGGGGCGGTGCCCGCGGACGTGGCGGTGAGCAACGCCGACGTGCCCCTCGCCTGTGAGGGCCCCTGGCGCCTCGCGGGGGCGAGGCTCAGCCTCGACGGCCTCGCGGGGCGCGTCCTCGGGGGGCGGGTCGCCGTGCGAGGCACGGTGCCGCTGACGGCTCCCGCGACGGGCACCCGCCTCTCGCTCGTCGCCACTGGCATCGACGTGCGGACAGCGGGCCGGCTCTACGATGCCCCCGACGGCCTGCCGCCCGCCCGGGCCAGCGCCCGCCTCCGCGTCGAGGGGCTGCGCACATTCATTGACGCGGTCGAGGCCCCGATGTGGGGGGGGCGCATCACGGCGAGCGGCCGGGCCGAGGTCGAGGACGCGGCGGTGTACGGCCTGGAGGTGCGGGCGGCGGGGCTGGCCCTCGACGGGCTGCGGCGGTCGTTTGCGCCGGGCGTGGCGCCCTTGGCCGGCCGGGCCGGGGCGCGCCTGGCCGTGCGGGGACGCGGGTCTCGCTGGTCCGTGGACGGCCACGTGGAGGCCGTGGGTGAGGCGCGCCTGCCCGAGGTGGGGCTCGCTGGCGCCTTCCGCCGCGTGCCCGTGCGGCTCAACGGGGTGGTGCGCCTGACGCCCGGTGGCCTTACCACGGGGGGGCTGCGCCTCACCCTCGCGGACGCCCGCGCCACCGTGCGGGGCACCCTGGACCGACGCGGGCGCTCGGACCTCGCCCTCGACGGGCGCGTGCCCTCGCCGGAGCGGCTCGGCGCCTTGCTCGGCGTGGCTGGCCTGCACGGTGAGGACGTGCACTGGCAGGCCCGGGCGCGTGGGCCCGCGGGCGACCTCCGCCTGGAAGGCGACCTCGGCGCCGCGGAGCTCGGTCGCGGGGACGTGGCGCTCACGCGCGTCGTCGGGCAGCTCCGGGGGCGCTGGGGGAGCCGGCTGCTCCTGGCTGGGAGCCTGGCGGGCGAGGCCACGCGGGCCGGCCGGCCGCTGTCGGCCGGCTGGCGGCTGCCGCTGCGCTACGAGGCCCCGGCCGAGCGACCGGCCCGCGGGCGCCTGACGCTGGCGGGGCTCGAGGCCCGGCTCGGTGAGGGGCGCGTGCAGGGCGACGCGGGCTGGGACGGCCAGCGCCGGGAGGTGCGCGCCCACCTGTGGACCGAGCGCCTCAAGGTCGGTGACCTCCTGCCCGACGCCCCGGCCAGCGGCACGGCCGTGCCGCCGGGCACGAGCCTGGCCGCGAGCCTGGACCTGGAGGGCCCCGTGACGGCCCCCCGGGGCTTGCTGCAGGCGCAGCTGGGCGCCTTCCGCCAGGGCGGCGAGGCGTTTGGCGCCAGCGAGCTCAGGGCCCGCTCCGAGGGCCACGAGGTGCGCCTCGACGGCCGCCTGTTCGGTGGCGCCGCCACCCTGGTGGGGCGCGTGCCGCTGGCGGACACGCCGGGCCAGCTGACGCTGCTGCTGCGGCGGGTGCGGCTGGACCCCTTGCTGGCTGCCGTGCCGGACTCGCTGCGTGGGGCCGTGGAGTGGCCGCTGGGGGGAGAGCTTGCGGGGCGGGTGGATGTCTCGGGGCGCTGGCGCCGGCCGCGGGAGGCCCGCGCGACGGCCGAGCTGCAGCGCTTATTGCTGCGCTACCCCGAGCTCGAGGTCGCCAACGAGGGGCCCTGGCGGATCTCCTATGCGCGAGACCGGGTGTTGCTCGACGCTTTTCACCTCGTGGGAGGCGGCACGAACCTGACCGCCCACGGCACGCTGGGGCTCGGCGGCCCCTCGAACGTGACGGTCGACGGCCGGCTCGACCTGGCCCTGCTGGAGAAGATTGCGCCCCGTCAGTTTGCTGGTGCCTCCGGGCGGGCGCGGCTGGAGGGCTCCCTGCGCGGCCGTCTTGGCGCCGAGGACTTCACGGGGGCCCTCACGCTCCGGGACGGGGAGCTCGAGACGCGGGGGCTGCCGCAGCCGATCCACGACCTCTCGGCCGCCGTCCGGCTGACGCATGATCGCGTCTTCCTCGACCAACTCCGGGCCGGCTTCGGGCCTTCCGGACGCCTCGAGGCCGCCGGCGGCGCCCGGCTGGGCCCGGGGGGGGACCTCGCTGGCATCAACGTGAAGCTCGACGCCCAGGAGGTCGCGCTGCGGTTCCCGGGCATCGAGGCCGTGACCAACGCCGACCTGAGCTGGGCCTGGACGCCGGGCCAGGGCCGGCTCGACGGCCAGGTGCGCATCCTGGAGGGCCTCTACTCCCAGGACGTCGCCCTGACGCCTGGCGCCCTGCGCAGCAAGCCCCGTCCCAGCCAGGCCCTCCAGTCCCCCTTCGTTCAGGACACCGCGCTGCGCCTCCAGGCCCTGCTCCCCGACGGCTTCCTGGTGCGCAACAACGTGGCGCGGGGGGAGGTGCGCGGTGACGTGCTCGTGCTCGGCACGGCGGCGGATCCCATCCTCGTGGGCCGGGCCGAGGCCCTCGACACCGTCCTTTCGTTCCAGGGGCAGGAGTTCCAGGTGCAGGAGGCCACCGTCGACTTCATCGACCCGCGCGTGCTGACGCCCTACTTGCACCTCGCGGCGCACGGCAAGATCGAGGGTGTGGAGGTCACGGTGCGCGCCAACGGCACGCCCGACAAGCTGCGGCTGGACCTTTCGAGCACCCCCGCGATGAGCCAGACCGACATCCTGACGCTCATCGCCACGGGCAAGACCGGCAAGGAGCTGGGCGAGGCCGCCGGAGGCGGCCTCGGCGCGGCCTCCAACGTGCTCCTCGACCGCGTGGCCGACGGCGTGGCCCGGGGCATCACGGAGCAGGGGGTGGTCGACGTGCTCAAGGTCAAGCCGGGCTCTGTCGACCCCGCTACCCCGGGGGGCGGCAGCTTCACCGTCGGCAAGCGCGTCAACGAGCAGCTCACGATCACCTACACCCAGGACATCACCGCCGCGCCAGGGCGGCCGCAGGGGCGCGTGATGATCTTCGACTACCTGCTCACGGACGCCGTCGTCCTGAAGCTCGAGCAAGACCTTGGCGGGGGCTTCAACGCCTCGGCCCGTTACCGGCTGCCGGTGCGGTGATGGGGATGCTGTCGTCGCGCCTTCCCGCTTTCGTGCTGGCCGCTGTCCTCGCCGTGCCGCTGGCCGCGGCGGCCCACGCGGCCGAGGCTCCTCCCGGCGCGACCGTGGGCCACGCGAGTGCCGGGACGGTGCACGAGGTGCGCTTTGCCGGCGACACCACGGGCCTGGACGAGGAGGCCCTCCGGCGCCTGCTCTCGGTGCGCCCGGGCGGGCCATACGACGGCTACCTGCTGCGGGACAGCCTGGCGACGCTGTACCAGACGGGGCGGTTCGACGCGATCGACGTGCGCCTCAGCGAGACGGAGGCCGGGGTTGCCGACGTCACCTTCGACCTGAAGCGGGCGCGCGTGGTGACAGGCTGGAGCTTCTCCGGCTGTCAGGTCCTCCCTGAGGAGGCCCTCGAGCGCGTGCTGGAGCTGACGTGGGGGCAGCGCTTCGACCCCGACCAGTTCGCCCGCTGGGAGCGCCTCGTGCACGACAGGTATGCGCGCGAGGGCCTGCCGCACGCCTCGGTGGCCATCACGCCCGTCGCGCGGGATGCCGGTCGCGTGGAGCTGCGCTTCACGGTGCGCGAGGGCGCCCCCGTGCGCATCCGCAAGGTGCTCGTGACGACGGCGGGCGGCCTCGCAGAGGGCGAGGTCAGGCGCCTGCTCGACCTCTCGCGCGGGGAACGCCTCACGCGCGAGGGGCTTGCCGCGGCCGTCGAGCGACTCGAGTCGCGGCTCGGGGCCGAGGGCTGGGTCAACGGGCGGGTGCGCTGGGCGATCGTGCTGCCGGATGGCCGCCGGGAGCACAGCCACGCCGCGGCGATCGCGGAGGCGCCGGAGGCGGTCGACGTCGCCGTTGTGGTGCAGGAAGGCCGGCCCGCCACGGTCGAGGTCGACGGGGACGTGTTGCTGCCCGAGGCAGAGCTGGCGAAGGCCATCACCATCTACGAGCGCCACTCCGTCAGCCCGTTCGAGCTCGACGCCAGCGCGGCGAGGATCCGGGATCTCTATGTCTCGCGCGGCTACCCGGAGGTCCGGGTGGCCGCCGAGATCGCGAAGCAGGACGGGGAGCGCTACCGGGTGCGCTTCCGGGTCCTGGCCGGGCCCCGGGTGCGCGTGCGGGCTGTCCGGTTCGAGGGCAACGAGGCCGCCGATGCCCCGACGCTGCAGCGCCTGATGACGCTGCGGGGTCCGGCGGGGCCGCTCGGCGAGGGCTCGCCCTTCGACCCCGCGGTCTGGGAGGAGGACCTCGCCGCCCTGCAGGCCTGGTATGTGGCCCAGGGCTACCAGCGGGCCCGGGTGGTCGGCGTGCGCCGCGACCGGGTGCCCGGGGGCACGGACGTGCAGCTCACGATCGTCCTGGAGGAGGGGCCGCGCACGGGCATCGGTCGCATCGAGTTTCCGGGTCTGCTGGAGCACCAGAAGGCCAGCGCGCTGCAGGCGATCGGGGTGAACCCGGGAGATGGCTACAACCCGGCCCGCACCGCGGAGTGGGTGGCGGCGCTGCAGGCCTACATGGCGCGCGAGGGCTTTCCGCTCGCCCGCGTGGCCGTCACGCTGGAGCCGGGGGCGCAGCCGGAGGACGCCACCCTGCGCGTGGCCGTCACGCCTGGGCCGCGGAAGATGCTCGGTCGTGTCGTCGTGCGGGGCAACCTCAAGACCCAGGACGCCGTCGTTCAGCGCCAGATCACCTTCCGGCCAGGGGACCAGTACAACGGGGACGAGCTCGTCGCCACCCAGCAGCGCATCTACCAGCTCGGCTTCTTCGACCGCGTCACCGTCGAGCCGATGCGGTCGATCAGCCCCGACCCTGCTGAGCCCATCGACCTGCTGGTCGTCCTGCACGAGCGAGAGACGGGCTGGGTGGGCGTCGGCGGCGGGTACGGCTCCCTGCAAGGCCCCCAGGCCAGCGCCGAGTTCCTGCAGAACAACATGTGGGGCTCGGGCCGGCCGCTGCGCGTGGAGGGAATGTTCAGCGTGCCGCGCACCACGCTGGCCGCCTCGCTGCGTGATCCCCACCTCTGGGCCCCCGGCCAGATCGGGGAGGTCGGCTTCACCTTCCTGCGCGAGCGGCGCCGGGAGGGGGAGCCGCTCTACCAGACCTTCGGCCCCACCGTCGGCCTGTCACGGCCTCTGGGAGACACGTGGCTGGGCAGCCTGCGCTATGCCTGGGGTCAGACGACCTACCCCGCCCTGACGCCGGAGCAGGTCGAGGCCGCAGCCGCGCTGCCCGAGCGCATCAACAGCATCTTCACGGCGGGCCTGACGAACGACTCCCGCTCCGACGTGCTCAACCCCCGCTGGGGCAGCAAGCTGGACCTCGGGCTGGACCTGGCGACGCCGCTGCTCGGCGGGCGGCTGGTCTACGCCCGCCCACGCCTCACGGCCGCCACCTACTTCCCGCTGCCCCGCCGGGTGGTGCTGGCGTTCGGGGTAGAGGGCGGCTACGTGCTGCCCTTCGGGGGCACGGCGGCCCTGCCGACCGACTTGCTGTTCGTCACGGGCGGGGCGAGCACCCTCCGGGGCTACTTCAACAACGTCTTCCCGGCCGGGCAGCCCCAAGGGGGGCGGCTGATGGTCGTCTCGCACGCCGAGGCGCGCGTGCCCGTGTGGGGGGACGTGGGCCTCGTCGCCTTCTTCGATGCCGGCAACGTCTGGGAGGGGCCTCTCACGGTCTTCCGGGACGGCGTGCGGCTGACGGGGGGGCTCGGCCTGCGCTACAACGCCCCGGTGGGGCCCGCCCGCATCGACTACGGGGCCCGCCTGTGGCCGGACTTTCAGCCAGGCAACTGGGAGGGGCTGTACATGGGGCTCGGCCATGCGTTCTGAGGGTTGGGCCTGGGTGGTGCTGGTGAGCGTCCTGGCTGGGCCCGCGCAGGCGGCCTCGCCCGGGCCCTCGCCCGTGGTCGATGGGGTGGCGGCGGCCATCGGCTACGAGGTGGTGCCCCGGTCGCTGCTCGTCGCCTACAGGGGCGCCTTCTTGCCTCGGGCCGACGAGGGCGTGGCCCTGGCGGCCCTGATCGACGAGCGGTTGCTCGGGGCGGAGGCCCGCCGCTACGGGCTTGCACCGGACGAGCGGGCGGTGGCCCAGTTGCTCGCCCAGCAGCCCGTGCCACCCGGGTTCCAGGCGGAGGAGTGGCGCCAGGTGCTCACGGACCGCGTGCTCGCCGGCCAGTTGCTGGCCTTTCGCTTCGGGGACTACGTCCCCATCGGCCGGGAGGCGATCGAGGCCTACCTCGTCGCCCACCCCCAGCCTGCCAGCGTCGGCCGCGAGGCCCGCGAGGCCTCGGCGCGAGCGGCCCTGCTCCCGGAGGCGCGCGCGCGTCGCGAGGCCGCCTTCAAGGCGGAGCTTCGGTCCCGGGCCGAGGTCCGCCTGATGGCCCCGCGCCCGTCACCGGAGTGATGGGGGCGGGTCTGCTAAGATGGGCGCGGTCCGCGGCCGGCCCCGGTCGTCGTCGCGGGGACGATTCCTGTGGAGGTCTCGACACGTAACATGTACGCCGCTGAACTGCATCGCACCGACGTCCTCAACCTGCTGGGTCGCCTGGTGAACCTGCGCAGGCACGGCCTGATGGCCGACGACATCCCGGTCCAGTTCCTGCAGGACCGCATTGCCGTGCTGTTGCCGGCCGCGGAATTTCCCCCCGCCCGCCAGGTGCGCCTCAACGGCCAGTTCCAGTGCCTGCTGACTGAGCGAGGCGGCCACGGCTACCTGGACTTTGTCGACGACTGGCGCGGCGCCGAGTCGCTGCTGGACGCCGGGTTCCACTGACCCGGGGCCCCGGGCCCGGGTATGAAGGGAGCGATGACGGACTCGCTGACCCCGCGCTTCGACCTCCAGACTCTCCTGGGCGAGGGGGGCATGGGGCAGGTTTGGCGGGCGATCGACCGGGTGACGGGCCACATCGTCGCCCTCAAGCGGTCGGCGGCGCGGGAGGCCGAGGCCGACGCGCTGCGCGGCGAGTTCTGGTGGCTGCGCAGGCTGCAGGGCGAGCACCTCGTGCAGGCCCACGATTTCGGCCTCGATGCCGATGGCTGGCCCTGGTACTCGATGGAGCTGCTCGACGGTGGCGCGGCGGAGGCCCTCCCGCTTCCCCCGGAGGAGGCGCTCGATCTGGCGCGCCATGCCTGTCGGGCCCTGCGTCGCCTGCACGCCGAGGGCCTGGTGCACGGCGACGTGTCGCGGAGGAACGTGCGGCGGGGCGCGGACGGTGCCTGGCGCCTGATGGACCTCGGGCTGCTCTCGCCCGTCGGGCAGCGGGGGGCCGTCCGCGGCACGCCCGACTACATGGCCCCGGAGGTGATTCAGGGGGCCCCACTCGACGGCCGCGCCGACCTCTACGCGCTCGGGGCCGTCCTGCACCACCTGCTCACGGGGGTGCCGCCGTTCCAGGTGGGGACGACGGCCGCGCTCCTGCGGGCCCACCTCGAGGATCCCCCGCCGCGGCCCTCTGCCCGACGGCCCGGCCTGCCGCCGCTCTGGGACCGGCTGCTGCCGCGGCTGCTGGCGAAGGCCCCGGGGCAGCGGCCAGCCTCGGTGGCCGAGGTGCTCGCCGAGCTTGGGGACCCTGTGGAGCCAGGCCCGGCGCCGCTGCTCACGGCGCCGTTCGTGGGGCGCGAGGGGGAGCTCGCCTGGTTCGATGACGCGCTCGGTGGGCTGTCGCTCGGGCGCACGGGGGCAGCCTGGCGGTTGGAGGGCCAGCCCGGCGTCGGCAAGAGCCGGCTCCTCGACGTCTTCGCCGCGCGGGCGCAGCTCGCGGCCACGCGCGTCTTGCGGGCGGGCTGCCGGGGCGCCGGCGCCCCGTACCACCCCTTCGTGGGCCTGCTGCACCAAGCCTGGCCCTGGCTGGAGGCCGAGGAACCACGGCTCCTGGAGGGCCACGCCGCGGCGCTCTCGCTGCTGGTGCCGGAGCTGGTGCAGGCGCCGTCGCGCCACGCGTTGGAGCCCAGAGCCGCCCAGCTTCGGGCCGTCACGGCGCTGGTGGAGCTGCTGGTGGCCCTGGTGCAGCGGGGAGGCCTCGTGGTACTCCTCGACGACTGGCACCTGGCGGACGGGCCCTCGCGCGAGGTCCTGGCTGCGTTGCTGCGTCACGTCCAGGGGGAGGCGATGCTGCTCGTGGTCGCCACCGACGCGGATGGCGCGGAGGCGGTGCTGCCGGGGCTGCCTGGCCTGCGCTTGCAGCCGCTCGGCCGGCGGGAGGTGGCGCGGCTGGCCGGCGCAGTCTTCGGCGGGGCCCACGTGCCAGGGCCCTTCGTCGAGCAGCTGGCGGAGCTCTCGGGCGGGGTGCCCCAGCGCGTCGACGCGCTGCTGACCCACTGGGCGGCCGCGGGCGTCATCCCTCAGGTGGAGGGGCGCTGGGTGCTGGACGTGCTGCCTTCCGAGGTGGTGGCCGGCGTCCAGGCCGCGACGCTCGACGGGCGGCTGGCGAGCCTCGGGGACGCCGAGCGCACCTTGCTGGCCCGGCTGGCCGTCGCCCGAGCGCCCGTGGCTCCGGCCACCTTGGCGGGGCTCACGGCCGACCTGCCTGACGCCGCCCGATTCGAGGCCCTGGCCACGCTCGAGCGGGCCCGCCTGGTGGGACGCCTCGAGGCCGGGTTCGCGGTGGTGCAGCGTCATCTGACGGAGGCCTGGCTGGCGAGCCTGCCTCCCCAGGCGCGGCTGCACGCCCACCGGCGATGGGCCGAGGCGCTGGTCGAGCTCCATCCCAAGCTGCCGGCGCTGGCGAGGGAGCAGGCGCTGCGGCCGGAGTTCTCATCGCTCGACGGCGGCGCGCTGAGCGGCGAGGTGCTGGTGGAGCTCGCCGGGCACCTCGTGGCCCTCGGCGGGGAGGCCGACGCCGCCGAGCGGGTGCCCGTCGTCCTGGCGGCGGCGCGCCACCTGGCGGGCCTGTACGACCTCGCCGCCGCTGCCGAGCTTGCCGGGCACGCCCTGGCGTGGCTGCGGCAGGGCGACGCGGGCGCCTCCTGGCCGGTCGTGGGGCTGCCCGTCTGGCGTTGCGCGGCCGCCGTGCTGCTGGCCGACGTGGCGAGGTTTCAGGGCGAGCTGGCCGTCGCCGGGCGGACCTACGAGGAGGCGCTGGCAACGCCAGAGGCCGTGGAGGCTTTGCCCCTGCGCGTGCGGGGCCTGATCGGCCTCGCCCTGGTGGCGCAGTCCGAGGGGCAGCACGTGCGGGCCCTCGGGCACCTGCGGGAGGCCCTGCCCCTGGCGCGGGGGCTGGCCGAGGCGCGGGAGGAGCTGCGCTGCCTGGCGGCGATGGGGCGGCTGCACTACCAGCTCGGCGAGCGGACGCGGGCCGCGCTGGTCTACGAGGAGGCGCTGGCCCGGGCCGAGGCCGTCGACGACGCGGTCTACATGGGGGAAAGCCTGGCGTTCCTGGGCTACCTCGACGTGTCGGAGGAGGCCTCCGAGGCCGGTCCCCCGCCCACGGAGCGCGGCGTCGCGAGGCTGCGCGAGGCAATCGACCTCCAGGGCCTGGTCGGGGACCCTCTTGGCCTCAACGACAGCCACATGCTCCTCGGAAACGCGTTGTACCACCTCGGCGACCTGCCTGGGGCCGCGCATGCCTTCGGCCGAAACCGGACGCTCTGCCGGGAGCTGGGCTTCTTCGAGGAGGCCACGGCCTGCCTGAACCTGGCCCTGGTGGCCCTGGCACGTGGCGAGCTGGCCGAGGCCTTCGACCTGGCCCACGTCGCCCAGGGGATGGCCCGGGAGCGTGCCGACGCCTTCATCGAGGACCTGGCGCTGGCCCTGGAGGCCCGCGTGTGGGTCGCGCTCGGCAGCCCGGGTCGGGGCTGGCGCATGGCCGAAGTGACCCTCCAGCGGCGGATCGAGGCCGAAGATGACTACGGGCAGCTGTTCGCGGGCCTCGCCGTGGTCGAGGCCGCCCTGGAGCTGGGCCTCGATGCGGAGGCCGAGGGCATGGCGCTCGAGTTGCTCGCCACGCAGGCCCACAGCGGCCTCACCGAGTTCTCGCTCCCCCTGGCGTGGGGCACGGGTCGCCTGGCGGCCCGCCGGCAGCAGCTCGAGGTGGCGCGCGTGAAGCTCGAGGAGGCGCTCGCGCGCGCCTCCCAGCGGGGGGCTGCCTGGTGGGTGGCCCAGCTTTGCCTGTCGCTGGGGGAGCTTCGGCTGGAGGCCGGCGACGCCGACGAGGCCCGACCGTGGCTGGCGCGCGCCGAGGAGGCCGCCCGCGCGTGTGAAGCCCGGGCACTCCTGCTGCAGGCGCTGTTCTTCATGGCCCGGCTCGAGAGGCTGGGCGGGCAGGCCATGGAGGCGGACAGGCTGTTGCAGCACGCGCAGGAGCTGGCGACGCCTCTCGGGATGCGCCTCTGGCAAGCCCGCATCGCCCACGAGCGTTCGCTGGCGCAGTTCCCGAGCCCGCGGGCGGGACGCTGGGTGCGCGAGGCGCGGGGTTTGCTCCAGCCGCTCGTGGACGAGCTGGAGCCTGCGCTGCGTCCGGCCTTCCTCGCGCTGGACGGGCGCGCCGCGATGCTGGGCGGCGGCTTCCAGGACGAGCCCGGCGGTGGGCCCGGCCCTGAGGCCCGGCCGGCTGGGCCCGGCGCCATCGAGCTGGAGGGGCCGCAGCCCGCGGCCGTTTCGCAGCTTCGGACCGAGCTGGACCGGCAGCGGCGCTGGTTCGGCGAGCTGCAGCGAACGGCCGAGCGCCTGCAAACGCAGCTGGACTTCGCGCAGGCCTTGCAGGCCCTGGACGGCGAGGAGGCCATCATCCAGGCCGCGCTGGAGCTCGTGCTGGACGTTGTGGGAGCTTCTCGCGCGGACTTCCTGGCCTTCGAGGGGCTCCGTCTCGTGGCGCGCGCCAGCCGCGTCTCGCCGCACCTGCCGCCCGTCGACGAGGACTGGACCTTCCACGCCGAGCGCGTCGTCGAGGCCTCACACGCGGGCACTGTCTGGTACGCCCCGGTCCACGAGGACCCCGTGGTCGGGCGCCGGGCGGTGCTGGCGCTGCCGCTGGGGGATGCCCGGGAACGCTGGGGGCTGGTGCTCGCCCTGGGCCACCCCGACGCCGCGCCCCCGCTCGAGCCCGGGGACCTCGACTCGTTGCGGCTGCTGGCTGGGACCCTGCTCGCGGCGCTGCGCCGCAGCCGGCTCGAGGCCGAGTGGCGGGCCAAGACCCACCGGTTGGAGATGCTGTATCGGCTGGCCTCCAAGGTGACCTCGACGCTGGTGATGGAGGAGGTGCTCGACCTCGTGCTCCAGCTCTCGCTGGAGGTGACGCAGGCCGAACGGGGCTGCGTCTTCCTCGTGGATGAGGCGGGCGCCCTGCGCGGGGAGGCGGCGGCCACGCGCGACGCCGAGGGTGCCGCCGGCCTGACGAACGGTTCCTTCAGCCAGAGCATCCTGCGACGGGTGCACGAGGGCGGCGAGGCCCTGTGGGTCGAGGACACCCAGGATGACGCCGAGTTCCGGCACCAGCAGAGCATCCAGGACCTCAACCTGCGCAGCGTGCTCGCCGTGCCCCTCGCCATCCACCAGCGGGTCATCGGCGTGCTGTACGTCGACAGCCGCGTCGTGGTCAGGGCGTTCACCGCGCTGGAGCTCGACACGCTGCGGGCGATCGCGAGCCACGCCGCCGTCGCCCTCGAGAACGCTCGCCTCTACGAGCTGGCCACGGTCGATCGCCTCACGCGGCTCTACTTCCGATCGCACTTCGAGCGGCGCCTGCGCGAGGAGCTGCGGCGCCTTGACCGGGCAGAGGGCACCCTCGCGCTGCTGATGATGGACATCGACCACTTCAAGCGCTTCAACGACACCTACGGCCACGCCGTCGGCGATCAGGTGCTGGCCCACGTGGCCGGCCTCATCCGGGCCAACGTGCGCCAGGACATCGATGTTCCTTGCCGGTACGGTGGCGAGGAGATGGTCGTGCTGCTGCCGGACACCGACGCCAACGGCGCCGCGGTGTTCGCGGAGCGCGTGCGCCGGGCCATCGACGAGACGCCACTCGGCTCGGACGCCCACGGCCCGCTCCACGTGACGATCTCGATCGGCACCGCCACCGCGCCGGCGGACGCCCGGGACGGCCTGTCGCTGATGGAGCTGGCGGACCGCGCACTTTACGCCAGCAAGCGCGGGGGGCGCAACCGCGTCACGGCCTGGGTGGAGGGCACCGGGGCGTGAGGCTTGCCGCGGGAGGTCCGCATGCTGGCTGAGCACCTGCGGCTGGCCCTGGCCCAGCTGGCGGCCCACAAACTGCGCTCGGCGCTCACGCTCTTGTCTATCACCATCGGCGCCGCCAGCATCGTCGCGATGACGTCGCTGGCCCAGTCGGGGCTCGCCACGCTCGTCCGGGGCGTGGAGGAGCTCGGGGGCACGCGGTTTGTCATGGTGATGTCCGAGCGCCCCCGGCTCGCCTGGCGCAAGCAGGACCACTGGGTGCGGGGCCTCACGGTGGGGGACCGGGACGCCATTCGGGCTGCCCTGCCCGACGCGACCTCGCTGCTGGCCACGACCCACTTCTACTCTGTGCCCGTGGCCGCAGCGGGCCGACCGGCAGCGGCCGTGAGCGTGCTGGCCACCGAGCCCGCCTACTTTGCGGCCTACAGGCTGCGCCTCGGCGCCGGCCGGGCGTTGACGGAGGCGGACATGGCCAGCCGGGCCCGTGTGGTGGTGCTGGGTGACGGGCTGCGGGCCAGGCTGTTCCCCGAGGGGGGGGCGATCGGGCAGGAGGTCCACGTGCGGGGCCAGCGGCTGCGCGTCGTGGGCGTACTCGCGCCGAACCAGAAGGGCGACTCGATCAACCTCGGCTACGACTGGGAGAAGGTGGCCGTGATGCCCCTGACGGCCCCCGGGGTCGGGAGCCGGCTCGAGCGCATCAGCCTGTGCGTACGCCGCACCGAGGACGGGGAGCGCACGGTGCGCGTCATCAACAGCGTGCTGCTCCACCGCCACCACGGCGTGGACGACTTCCAGATTTTCGACTTCGGGGGCCTCCTGAAGAATTTCTACCTGGCCTTCACGGCCATGAAGCTGCTCGTCGCCGCCATCGCCTCCATCGCCCTGCTCGTCGGGGGCATCGGGATCATGAACATCATGCTGGTGGCCGTGCGGGAGCGGCGGCGGGAGATCGGCCTGCGGCTCGCCATCGGCGCCTCTCGCCGCCACGTGCGCGAGCAGTTCCTGGTGGAGGCCGTGCTGCTGACCTCGCTCGGCGCGGGGGCTGGCGTGGTGCTGGGCGTGGGCGTGGCGCTCGGGGGCTCGTACGCGATCCACGCGGCGAACCCGGCCTGGATCACGATCATCTCGCCAGGGGCGGCCCTGCTGGCCCTGGTTGCTTCGCTTGCGATCGGGGTGGCCTTCGGCTGGTACCCGGCGGCCCGCGCGGCGGCGGAGGATCCCATCCGCTGCCTGCGGCAGGACTGAGGTGCCGCCGTGCCGCTGATCGAGCTGTGGTGGACCATCTGGCGGACCCTGCGGGCCAACGGCCTGCGGGCCATGCTGACGTTGCTCGGCGTGACGACAGGTGTCGGCACCCTGGTGCTGCTGGCCTCCGTTGTCGGCGGGGGCCTGGCGGCGATCGGCCGCACGGTCCAGGAGGCGAACGGCAGCGACGTCATCCGCGCCAAGGTGGAGCCGTGGACCGAGCGGGGCGAGGCGGCCGACCCGCTCACCACCGCCGACATGCGGGCCGTGGCGGGGGCCCGTGGCCTGGAGGGCGCGACGGTGCTGCCCCAGCGGCTCGCTCGCGGCGAGGTGACGGTCGCCAAGGTGCCCGTGCGCGTCTGGTGCGTGGGCACGATCCCGACGGCCCCCCAGGTGTACCAGCTGGAGCTGGCGGCCGGGCGGTTCCTGACGGCCCACGACCTGGCCGCGCGGGCGCGCGTGGCCGTGGTGGGCCCTGACCTCGCTGAGACCCTGGCCCGCGAGCGCGCCGGGGCGAGCGTCGTCGGGGCAGAGCTCCGGCTGTGGGGCGAGCGGCTGCAGGTGGTCGGCGTGCTGAGGCGCAAGCCCGCCCTGCGCGTCGACAACCTCAGCTGGAACCAGGCCGTGGCCGTCCCGGAGACGACCTACGCGCTGCTCCGAGGGGGCGCCGAGGTCGAGACGATACTGATCAAGGCGAACGCCTTGGAGCGGCTCGCGACCACCTTGCCGCTGATGTCCCACACCGTCGAGGCCGTGCTTCAATGGCGCTCCCACGGCCCCGACACGCTGCGCGTGCGGGATGCCTCCCCGGGCACCAGCGGGGAGCGCACCTTCCTGGCGGCCCTGGAGTACCTGCTCGTCGGCGTGGCCGCCATCTGCCTCGTCTCGGGCGGCATCAACCTGATGAACATCATGCTGGTCACGGTGGCCGAGCGGACCCGGGAGATCGGCCTGCGGCTGGCGCTGGGGGCGCGTCGGCGGGACATCCGCCGCCAGTTCCTCGGGGAGGCCGTCGTGCTGGCCGCCGCCGGTGGGGTGGCAGGCATCTCGCTCGGGCTGCTCGCGAGCTGGGGCGTCAGCTGGCTGCTGACGCGGGCGCTCGGGCACTGGCCCTGGGTGGTGGAGCCGGGCGTCCTCGGCCTGGCCTTCGGCTCCGCCCTGCTCGTCGGCGTCACCTTCGGCTGGTACCCGGCAGAGCGCGCCGCTGCGCTGCCCCCGGTGGAGTGCCTGCGCCAGGAGTGATGGCTGTCAGGCCTCGGGCGCTGCCCGTGAGGCCAGGGCCCCGGCTGCGACCATGAACACAGGCGTCCAGTAGCAGTGGTAGCGGCTCTGGACCTCCAGGAGGCTGTGCACGCCGACGAGGAGCAGCAGGCCGACCCAGAGCGGCCAGACGCCCAAGGGCCACCGTCGCTGCCGCCACAGGGCCCAGGCCGCCAGCGCCGTCAGGGCCGCGTAGAAGGCCTGGGAGATCAGCGCGAGCATCGCCCGCACGCCCGGGTCCGCGTCGGGGCGGAAGCCGTAGGCCCAGTAGGTGCCGAAGTCCTCCGCGCCCCACATGATCACGAACTTGCGGCCCATCAGGGCCAGCGTCGCCGGCGGATCCGCCAGCAGGCGGCGCCGGCCCTCCTCGGCCGCCCAGGCGTCGATGGCGCGTCGGTCCTGCAGCCTGTCCGCCACGGCGGCGTCGTCCACGTTCCACATGCCGTTGTGGCGCTGGTTCATGCCAACCAGCAGGCTCCAGCTGCCGTAGGCGGAGGTCGAGAGCGACCAGCGCCCCAGGTGCGCATGGTTGAAGGCCAGGACGGGGCTCAGCAGCGTGAGCAGGGCCCCGGTGTACACCAGCACCCGCATCGCCCCGGCCCGGGCGCCAGGCGCGCTGCGCGCCAGGAAGGCCCAGGCGGCCGGCACCAGGGCCAGGGTCGTGGGGCGGACGTACTGGGCCGCCGCCGTCAGCGCGCCTGCCAGGCAGGCCCAGGCGGCGCCTACCGCGAGGCCGGGCCCGACGCGAATCAGGGCGGCCATCATGGCGAGGAAGGCCGTCGTGTAGGGCACCTCCGTCCCGAGCACCGGCGTCGACAGCACGTTGGCGGGCCAGAGGGCGTAGGCCCAGGCCGCGGCCGTGGCCCCGCGTCGGCCCACCAGGGGCGTCGCGAGGGCATACAGCGCCAGCACGCCCAGGGTGCCGGTGGCGACGCCCAGGCCCTCGCCCGCGCTGGTCGAGACGCCGAAGGCCGCGTAGGTTGCCGCCAGGGCCAGGGGGTAGCCCGTCGGGCGGCCCTCCTGGAGCCAGGGGGCGCCGTTCAGCAGGCCGAGCGCCATGTCGTGGTAGTCCTTGAAGTCGGAAATCAGCGGCACGTCGAGGGCCCAGGTGGCCCCAAGCCTCAGGCAGAGGGCCGCGAGGACGGCGGGCCAGACGCCGGCCGCCAGCAAGCCGGCCAGACGCCCGGTCCGCCCGGCCACGGCGAGCAGCAGCGCGCCCCCCAGCCCGCCGACGATCCAGCCCGGGTCGGCGTTCCGATAGGCCTCGCCGGCCATCCAGACCGTCGCCAGGATGGCCGCCAGCGCGATTGCGGCGACCACCGCGAGCGTCAGCGCCCGCAACCCCTTGTCCAGCGCGGGCCCCACGTCAGAACCTGTTCACGTTGCCGTCGGCCGCGGGTGGGTCCACCAGGACCTCCTCGCCCTCCGCCACGCCCGTTCGCAGCTCGACCACCTGGTCGTTGTGGACGCCGAGGCGCACCTCCCGCCGCATGGTGCGGCTCCCGCCGCCGGCTCGCTCCACCACGGCCACGCTGCCCGCGTCGTCCCGCTCGCGTCGCACGGCCTGGACGGGCAGCTGCAGCACGCCTTGCCGCGAGAGCACGGCGATGTCCACGTCGGCGCTCATGCCCGGCCGCAGGCCCGCCGTCTGCCGGCCCTCCAGCAGCACCTCCACGGGAAAGAGTTGGACGTCCCGCTCTCGCCCCTGCACGGCCGCTGGCGCGATCTGGTGGATGCGACCCTCGAACCGCTGCCCGGGCAGCGCGTCCACCCGGACGGTGGCGGGCAGGCCGACGCGCAGCCGGGCCACGTCGATCTGGTTCACCTCGGCCGCGACCAGGAGCCGGGAGAGGTCGGCGATCGTCAGCAGCGGCCGGCGGTCCGCGGTCTCGGCCACGCCTGGCGTGACCATCTCGCCGACCTCGATCGCGCGGTGCACCACGGTGCCAGCGACGGGGGAACGCAGCACGGCGCGATCGATCTGCTCCCGGGCCGCGCGCTGGCTCAGTTCCGCCTTCCGCAGCTGCGCGCGCGCCTGGGCCTCCTCCGCGCTGAGCCGGGCCTCGAGCACCTCGAGCCTGTGCCGCGCCGCCTCGGCCTCGGCCGGTGCCTGGCGCCCCTGCGCCTCGCGCAGCTGCACCCGGGCCTCGACGAGCTCGGCCCGCCGGGCCCCGGAGAGCAGGCCGCTGAGCTGCGCCCGGGCAATGGCCACGTCGGCCTCGGCGAGGGCCTCTTGCCGGCGGAGGTCTGAGGCGTCGAGCTCGAGCAGCACCTGGCCCGCCCGGACCCGGTCCCCCGTGCGCACATGCAGCCTCAGCACCTGGCCGGCCACCTTGCTGCGCAGGTCCACCTTGGCGAAGGGCTGGATGCGGCCTGTCTCCTTTACAACGATCTCCAGCGGGCCGCGCGTCACCCTGACGAGGCCCTCTTGCGGGGGGGCGTCGGGCATCGGCTGCCAGCGCCGCCAGGCCTGGAAGGCCCCCAGCCCCAGGCTGGCCAGCAGCCCGACCACCAGGGTGTTACGGAGCAGTGGGGTCACGGACGGGCCTCCTCAGGGCGCCCGGGCTGCACGTCCAGCGTGCCCAGGGCGCGTTGCAGCGCCGCCACGGCGATGCGGTGGTCGATCTCGGCATCGAGCCGCTGGTGGCGGCGCTCGATGAGGCCCGTTCGTGCCTCGTTCAGGTCGGAGAGCCGGGCCCGCCCTTGCCGGTAACGCCCCCGCTGCCAGTCCAGGTTGCGGCGGGCGAGATCCTCGCCCCGGCGCCCGAGCTCGATGCGGCGCACCGTGAGCGCCAGCCTGCGCCGCGTCGCGCGCACCTCGGCCTCGGCCGCCGCGAGGGTCGCGGCCAGGGCCTGCTCGCTCGCGGCCTGTTCGAGGCTGCGGCCCCGGATGTTGCGGGCGATCACCCCGTGGTCGAAGAGGTGGTACGAGAGGTTGAGCTGCGCGTTCCAGGTGCCCACGAGCCGGTCCAGGACCGTGCGGTTCTGGCTCGTGGCGAAGAACGGGTTGTTGCCGTGCTGGTAGAGGCTCGCGACCTCCAGCTGGGGCCAGCTGTCAGCAGCGGCCACGCCCACGCCGGCGCCGCGAATCGCCACCTCGGCACGAGCGAGGCGCACGTCCGGGCGTGCCTCCAGCGAGCCCTCTAAGGCGCCGCCAGGGTCCTTGCCCACCTCGCGCGCCGGCTCGTCCCTGAGCGCGACCCTGGACAGGTCCCGGCGGAGCAGGGTCGCGAGGCGCTCCCTGGCCTGGAGGGCATCGCCCTCGAGGCGCAGCGCCTCGCCCTCGGCGGCCAGCGTCGACAGCTCCGCTTGCTCGACCTCCTGGGCGCTGGCCTGGCCTGCCCGCGCCACCTCCCGGGCGATCGCCCAGGCCTCGCGGGCCCTGCGGACCCCCTCGCGCTGGGTCTCCGACTTGAGCTCCGCGCGGCGCGTGGTCCAGTAGGCCTCCGTCACGGCGAAGATCACGTCCTGGTGAGCCTTGTCGAGGCGCGCCCGGGCGGCGAGGACGCCGGCCTCTGCCGCGTCGATCTGGCGGTCCAACCGGAACCCGGTGAACAGAGGCCACCGGGCCATCACCTGGGCATTGGCGATGGGCACGCTGATGGGCTGGACGGGCCCAGCCGAGAGCAGCCCCGTCACGCCCGTCCAGTTGCCGACGGACAGATCCGCCCCGTACTGGAGCTGCTCGGCGCGGGCGCCCTCCACGCCCACCACGTTCCGGGCGAGCTCGAGCTCTGCCTGGCGCAGGGTGGCGTCAGCGCCGAGCCCCTCCCGGATCGCCTCCGTCAGCGAGAGCCCCTGGGCCGCCCAGGCTGGCCCAGCGGCCAGCAGCAGCGCCAGCCAGGCGAGGCACCAGCGGCTCACGAGGCGAGCTCCGGCGCGGGCTCGCGGGGCGTCCCGTTGCGCTCGTCGCTGCGGATGCGGCCGTCGCGGAAGCGCACGATGCGCTGGGCGCAGGCGGCCACCTCGGGCTCGTGGGTGACGAGCACGATGGTCATCCCAGCCTTGTTCAGGTCGCCGAACAGCGCGAGGATCTCCTCCGTCGTGCGCGAGTCGAGCGCCCCGGTGGGCTCGTCTGCGAGCAGCAGCCGGGGGCCGTTGACGATCGCCCGCGCGATCGACACCCGCTGCTGCTGGCCGCCGGACAGCTCGTTGGGCTTGTGGTCCAGCCGCTCGCCGAGGCCGACGCGCACGAGTGCGTCGCTCGCGCGCCGCCGTCGCTCGGCGGGCCGCACGCCGGCGTAGATCATCGGGAGCTCGACGTTGGCGAGGGCCGTGGTGCGGGGCAGCAGGTTGAACGACTGAAAGACGAAGCCGAGCTTGCGGTTTCGCACCTGCGCGAGGCCCTCGTCGTCGTGCTCGGTGACGGCCACGCCGTCGAGGGTGTACACGCCGGCGGTGGGGCGATCCAGGCAGCCCAGGATGTTCATCATCGTGGATTTGCCGGACCCCGAGGTGCCCATCACCGCCACGTACTCGCCCTCCGCAATGCGCAGGGACACGTCGTCGAGCGCCCGGATGGTGGTCTGGCCGGTCGTGTAGGTCTTCGAGATGTGGGCGAGGTCGATCATCACACGTCCGGCGAGGGGGCTGCTGCTATATACTACCCGGCATGGTCGGCTCCAGCGGGAACTTCCGGGCCATCGCACCTGGGCCGTCGGCCGGCCCGGGGCCCCTGCGCGTCCTCATGATAGGGCATGAATGGTTCGAGGAGCGTCCCGGTGGGGCTGGGCGTTACATGGGTGTGGTCGCGAGGGGCCTGGCGGCGCGCGGCCACCACGTCACCGTCCTCGTGCCGCGGGGGTCTGCTCCGGCCCCCGAACGCGCCGTGCGCGACGGCTTCACGCTGCTGCGGCCGGCCCTGGGACGTGGCGCGCTGGGCTGGGTGGCGGCGATGGCTGTCCGCTTGGGGGCCGTGCTGGCGCGAGAGGGGCCCTTCGACGTGGTCCACAGCCACTTCGCCCCCGCTGGCCTCGTGCCGCTCTGGCACCCCGCGCTGGGCCAGGCGCGGCGCGTGACCCAGTTCCAGGGGCCCTGGGCCGACGAGAGCCGGCTGGAGGGGGCTGGCGCGCTGTCTGCCACGGCCCGGCGAGGGGTGGAGCGCCTGGCCTATGCCCGCAGCCACCGCTGCGTCGTGCTCTCGGAGGCCTTCGGGCGCCTGCTGGCGGACCGCTACGGCGTGCCTGCGGCGCAGATCGACGTGGTCCCGGCCGGGGTCGATCTGGCCGCCTTCCGCCCCGCTTCCGATCGGGAGGGCCTGCGGCGCACACTGGGGTTGGGCCCCGGCCCCGAGGTGGTGGTGGCCAGGCGGCTGGTGGCGCGGATGGGGCTCGGCCTGCTCCTCGAGGCCTGGCCGGCCGTGCTGGCTGCCCGGCCTGAGGCCAGGCTCACGATCGTGGGGGAGGGCCCCCTGCGGCCCGAGCTCGAGGCCCAGGTGGCGACGGCGGGGCTCGGCGGGAGCGTCTCGCTGGTGGGACGCCTGGCGGATGAGGCCCTCGTGGCGCGCTACCAGGCCGCCGATCTCGCGGTGCTGCCCACCATCGGGCTGGAGGGCTTCGGCCTCGCGACGGTGGAGGCGCTGGCCTGCGGCACGCCCGTGATCGGCACGGACGCGGGCGCCACGCCCGAGGTGCTGGCGCCCCTCGAGCCGACGCTGGTGGTGCCGGCGGGAGACGCCGGGTCCCTCGCCGGCAGGATGGTCGAGGCCCTCACGGGGGCCCGGCCCCTGCCGACGCGCGAGGCGTGCCGCGCCCACGCGGAGGCACGCTACGGCTGGCCCCGCGCCCTCGACGGGCTGGAGGCCGTGCTCGCCCGTGCCTGAGACGCCGATGCACGTGCTGTTCCTCGACCACACCGGGGAGCTCGGAGGGGCCGAGCGCGTGATGCTGGAGGTGCTGGAGCGCCTGCCCGCGCTGGGCGTGCGCGCCACGGTGGCCTGCAGCCCCGAGGGGCCTCTGCGCGGGCAGGTGGAGGCCCTCGGCGCGCCCGTCTGGCCACTCACGCTGGACGAGGCCACGCGCACGCTGTCGCGGGAGGCCTGGGCTTCACAACCGCTCGGCGTGGCGTGGGCCGCCCGGGCCTTCTTCTCCGAGGCGGCGGCGCTGTCTCGCCTTGCCCGCCGCGAGGGCGTCACCGTGCTGCACACCAACACGCTCAAGGGCCACGTGCTCGGCACCCTGGCCGGGCGGCTGGCCCGCCTGCCCGTGGTCTGGCACATGCACGACATGCCGAGCGCGCGCGGCGACACCAGACGCCTCCTGACGTGGGCGGCCCGGCTCTGGTGCCCGGCCGCGATCCTGGCCGTCTCCCGCGCGGCGGCCGGGGACCTGCCTGCTGCCCTGCGGCCCCTGGCCCGCGTCGTCCACAACGGGCTGGCGCTCGAGGCCTTCGACGCGGCCGCCGCCGGGGCCACCGCCCCCGTGGCCTGGCCGGCGGGGGACGGGCCGCTGCTGGGCGCCGTCTCCTGGCTGATTCCCTGGAAAGGCTTCGACGTCCTGCTCAGGGCCCTGCCGGCGGTGCTCGCCGTGCGCCCGGACGTGCGCCTCGCCATCGTGGGAGACCCCATCTTCCAGTGGCGCGACGAGCGGAGGCGGCTCGAGGCGTTGGCCTCCGAGCTTGACGTCGCGGGAAGCGTGGCCTTCCTCGGCGCGCGCGCCGACGTGCCGGCCCTGCTGGGGGCGGTTGACCTCTTCGTGCACCCGGCGCTGCAGGAGCCGTTCGGGCGTGTGCTGCTGGAGGCGATGGCCGCCCGCAAGGCCGTGGTGGCGTGTGAGGCCGGGGGCGTGCCCGAGATCGTCTTGCCGGGGCGGACGGGGCTGCTGGTGCCGCCTGGCGAGCCGGGCGCGCTGGCCGAGGCGATCCTGGCCCTGCTCGCCGACCCCGGGCGCGCGGCGGCGATGGGGTCGGCGGGGCGGGCCCGGGTGGCGCAGGCCTTCGGGCTGGAGGGCCAGGTGCAGGCGCTGGTCGCGACGTGGCGAGAGGCTGCGGGCCTCAAGCCCCGAGCCTGACGCCCCTGGTGGCGGCTGGCTGAGGGCCTGGGCCTGCCGCTGCTCGAGCCCCTGCCGCCATCACGCCAGCCGGGCCCGCCGGCGCGCCACCCAGATGCCGACCCAGAGCGGCAGCGCCAGCTTGGGGCCCTGGCAGCGCAGCCGGATGGCGCGGGCGATGGGGTCGAGCACCGGCAGCTGGAGCTGCGGCTCGCTGCGCGCCATCCAGGCCCCGAGCTGCTCGCCCTGCACGCCGCAGGCGTAGATGCGGGGTTGCTTGCCGAGGGTGCGCGTCATGAAAAGGCCGAAGGTGCGACAGGGGAACGGGCGGGCCGGGTAGACGCCGCAGCGGTCGTTCACCAGCAACGGGCAGGCCAGGCGCTTGGCCTCGAGCAGGGGCGCCGCGAGGAGCAGCGAGGCGATGTTGCGCTGCACCAGGCTGATCAGCACGCGCCAGAACCCCGTGTAGGTGGCCTCGTAGCGGGCGACCAGGGCCTCGCGGTCGGCCTCCGACCAGGCCTGCTCCAGGTGGCGCTCGATCACGCGCCACTCGGAGTAAGTCAGGGTGAAGAGGCCCACCGGGTAGTGGCAGCAGCCGCTGCATCCCGCGCGGCAGAGGCTCTGCGGGAAGGCGGCCTCCACCCCGGCCGTCAGCGTGTCGAGCAGGTGGTACCAGTCGCGCGCGTCCCGGGTCTCGCCGAAGTTGTCCGCCTCCGGCAGGGCCTCGCGCACCACGGCCATGGCCTCCGCGAGGGCCGCCGGGTCGCCGGGAGGCGTCGCGGCGAGCGTGGCGTCGAAGCTGGGAGCACCCACCTCCGGCTGGGGGGGGCGGGCGCGGCGTCGGAAGAAGTGCAGCACAGGGGTTCACCGGCTCGCGCCGCCCGGGACCGCCTGCTACACTCGCAGGCATGAAGACCCGTGTGACCGAGCTGTTCGGCATCCAGTATCCCATCATCCAGGCCGGGATGGTCTGGTGCTCGGGCAGCAGGCTCGCGGCGGCGGCGGCCAACGCCGGGGCCCTCGGGCTCGTGGGGGCCGGCTCGATGCGCCCGGACGGGTTTCGCGACCACTTGCGGCGGATGCGCGACCTGACGCGTCACCCCTGGGGCGTCAACATCCCCATTTTCCACAAGTATGCGGCGGACCAGGTCACGATCGCCCTGGAGGAGGGTGTGCGAATCTTCTTCACCTCGGCCGGCAGCCCACGCGCCTACACGCCGGCGCTGAAGGCCGCAGGGGCGACGGTGGTGCATGTGGTGGCCACGGGTGGGCAGGCCCGCAAGTGTGAGGACGCAGGGTGTGACGCCGTCGTGGCTGAGGGCTTTGAGGCGGGGGGCCACAACGGCCCGGACGAGCTCACCACGATGGTGCTCACCCGGCTCGCCGTGCAGGCCGTGCGGATTCCCGTCATCGCGGCGGGAGGCATCGCGGATGGTCGGGCGATGTGCGCGGCGCTCGCGTTGGGCGCCGAGGCCGTCCAGGTGGGCAGCCGCTTCGCCGTCACGCAGGAGTCTTCGGCCCACGCCGCCTACAAGCAGGCCGTCGTGGAGGCCCCGGAGGCCGCCACGGTGCTGGGGCTCAAGCGCATCGGGCCTGCCCGTTACCTGAAAAACGCCTTCGCGGCCCAAGTTGCGGAAGCCGAGCAGGCGGGCGCCTCCCAAGAGGCCCTGCGAGAGTTGCTCGGCACGGGGCGGGCGCGCCGCGGCATCCACGAGGGCGAGCTCGCCGAGGGTGAGCTGGAGGTGGGCCAGGTCGCGGCCCTCATCGCAGACGTTCCCTCGGCCGCCGAGGTCGTGGCCGCCATGGTCGCCGAGTACCATGAGGCCCGCGTCGGGCTGCCCGCCTGAGGAAGATCAGCCCGACGTGCTGCCGCGGGCGGCCTCCGTCGTGCGGCGCCCCAGTCGCAGGTGCTGGTCGATCTCGCGCAGGGCGTAGTACCGGTTGGCGATCGCCTGGACGTACACCCCGGGTTCGCGGATCACGGGCACAGGACGCCCCGAGGCCACCAGGTGGCGCCAGGCGGGGTACCACACGTCCATCACCGTGCCGCCCATGTCGTTGGGCCGCCACTTGTCCGCGAACTCCCGCACCGTGAGCTCCACGTTGCGCCGAGGCTCCATCAGCGCCTCGACGCTCTCGCCGGGGTGCTCCGTGGCCTGCACGGAGCCCAGCCCGATGGCGCGCTTAGCGCCGCGCACGTAATCCTGCTGCGGGTCGAACTCGCTCTCGACCCAGATGTAGGCCCCCACCACGAAAGGATCCACGCCCCGGGCCCGCGACGCCTGCTTGATGAGGCCGCCGAACCTGCGCCAGCCGCGGATGCCGACCCTGAAGTTCAGGCCGCGCCGGGCGAACCTGTCGCCACGGCTGGGTGGGGGGAAGTTGTATCCTGGATGGCGTCGGTCGCCAGTCTCGCCGAGACGAGCGAGCGCAGCGAGCGCCTGGGGGGGGCGTGAGGGGGGGGTGGATGCGAGGGCGTTTGGCGTGAACCACGCCAGGGAGAGGAGCATCCCTCCGAGCCCGAGTTGGCGGTTTGCCACGATGGCCTCCTTTCCAGGCTGTCGGCATACGGGGCTCCGAGGAAGCCCGTGCGGCGCAGCAGCCACTGGTTCGGCTGGGGGCATCATCGTGACGCGGATTTAGCTTAACAGTCAAGGAACGGCGCAGTCCGGATGCGGCTTTGCGGGCTGTTCGGGGCCTAAAACCCACGTCTGGCCTTGGTCGGTTGCAGGCAGGTGCCGCCCGGCCGATGTTGATCACCGACGGCGGCGAGCCCGTGCCCCACCATGACAGGCGGAGCTGCCGACCTCCGAGCCCGCAGGCCCTGTCCCCCGATGCCCCTTCTTCCCAACGCGCCAACCCCAACGTGGCTCGCCCCCGCCCTCGCGGTGGGCCTGGTGGCCTGGCCGTCCAGCGTGCAGGCGATGGGGGTGCTGCTGGACAGGCCGGCCTTCGACCGTGAAGCCAACGCCGTCGTGATCCCCTACCAGGGGTCTGTCCCCCGGCACGAGGTCCAGTCGCTCGATGGCGGGACCCGGCTCGCCATCGAGTTCATGGCAGCCCAGGCGCGGGATGAGCAGCCCTACAAGCTCGGCATCTTCCACCCGCTCGTCTCCAAGGTCGAGATGGCGCCCGTGGCGGGGCAGGCCCGCGTGCGGGTGATCCTGAGCCTGGCGGCGCCGGCGACCCTTGACCTGGTGCCGGACGCGCGCCGCAGCGTGCTCCGGCTCCACGTGTACCGGGGGCTCCCGCAGGCGGAGGCGCCCCGCCTGGCCGCCCTCCCCGGGCCGCCCCGGGAGCCCGCGCCTGCCTTGCCCGGGCCCTCCCTGCCCGGCGGGGGGCCGGAGTGGCCGCCGCCAGGCGCAAGCACCGGCCACGTCGCCCCGACGGGGCCAGCCCCCGTCGTGCGGCCCTACCTAGCGCCGTCGCCGCCACCCGTGCGGTTCGGCGGGCTCACGCCGCTGCCCGGGACGCCGGCCTCGGGCGACTTCGTCTACCGCAAGGCCATCCCGACGGACGGTGGGCGGGACGTGACAGAGGTGCAGATCCGCACGCCGAGACGCTCGGACGTGGAGGTCGACAGGCTCGCCCCGGGCAACAGCGGCGTCACGGTGAGGGTGGCGGGCCCCGGCGGGGTGCCTCCGTCGCTGGACGCGCCGCCGGTCACCCCCCTGGCCGTCGCGGCGTCAACGGCCGCCGACGAGGGCTGGGTGATGCCGCTGCCCAACGAACCCTGGAAGCTGCCGGCCTACAAGGGCGATCTCTACTTCAAACCCGTCCCGGCCGTGGACCTGCTGGTGGGGGCCGTGGGCTTTTCGGAGCAGGCCCCCGGCCTGGGGTCGGTGTTGTCGGGCAACGGCTCGACCCTGGTGGGCCTGGCGGGCCACGTGCCGCTCGGCAATGCCTGGAAGGTCAACCTCGCCGCCGAGACCACGGCCTACACCGTCAGCCACCTGCAGGTGCCCGACCTCATCACGCGGCGGGACGAGTACGTGGCGCTCGCCACCGTCGAGCACCTGCCCATCCGGCGGCCCTGGGTGCTGGCCGTCGGGGCGGGCTACTGGGGGCGCCTCGTGGCGCAGCGGGCGAGCCTGCTCGGCCCCGTGGAGCCCAGCGTCCTGTTCGCGCCGAGCCTGCTGCACCACGGCCCCACCCTGGTGTCCCGCAGCTGGATCCCCGTCTGGCAGGCCCTGGGCGTGGCGGCGGAGGTCCAGGCCGCCCCGTTCCTGTTCGGCGGGGGCGACGAGGTCGCGGCCGCCATCGGTGGCGCCTTCGCCTACCAGGGCTCGCTCGGGCTCAAGTGGGGGCAGCGTGCCTGGGCGCTCGGGGCCGGCGTCCGGGTCCTCGGCCTCAACAGCTACAACGGCGCGTATGGCTTCACCAGGTTCGGGCCGGAGGTGGTCGGCGTATGGCGGTTCTGATCCGGGCCCTCGCGGCCGTGGTGGTGGCCGGAGCCCTTGGTGGCTGCACGGCCAGGGTCATCAACGCTGCGACCCTGTTCAAGCCCCTGGCCGGGACGCTGGCGCTCGTCGTCACGCCCCCCCCCAACGAGGCCTTCGTGCGGGTGCAGTTCCAGCTCAACGACCAGGTCGTCGGGGAGGACACGGACCCGGCAGATGGCTACTCCGCGGACATCGACACCACCGGCTTGGAGCCGGAGACGCTGGCCAAGATCGCCGCCGTTGGCGTGCGGGCGGACGGGACCACCCGCGTGCTGCGCGAGAACCTCATCCTCGTCACGGGGGCCGCTGCGGCGACGCCGACCGTGATGCTCTAACGGGCCGGCCCAGGCCAGCCCGCCAGGACGTCAGCCGCGCCACGGCCGCCGCGCGGGGCGCGCGGCACCCTCAGGGTACGGGCGGGGCCTGGGTGCGAAACAGCGGCCCGAGGTCCCGCCCCCTCAGCAACCGGGCAAAGGGTACAGGCAGCGCATAGGAGGCCATGTCGTCCGGCCTCACCCAGGCCAGCTCCGGGCCTGGCGGCGGGGCGTGCAGGCTGCCGCGGAACACGGGCAGCGTGAGCGAGCGGTGCGTGAGTTGATGGTGCAGCAGGGCCTCGAGCCCCGTGACCCCGACGCGCCAGCCATCACGGGCGAGCGCCTCCTCCAGCGAGGAGGCCGCCGCCTGGGCCTGCGCGGGCGCGTGACCCTCGAGGGGGGCCGCCGGCAGGGCCCAGAGCCCCCCCCAGATGCCAGGGATCGGGCGCTTCACCAGGAGCACGGCGTCGTCCCGCGTCACGAGCACGCTCGCCAGCACGAGTTCGCGGGGCGGCCGGGTGCCCGCCTTGACCGGCAGTGCCTCCGCCTCGCCCGCGGGCCAGGCGCGGCAGCCCGTCGCCAGGGGGCATGCCTCGCAGCGTGGCGCGGTGGGGGAGCAGACGGTGGCGCCGAGGTCCATGAACGCCTGGTTGAGGTCACCGGGGCGGTCACACGTCGCCAGCATGGCGCTGACGTGCCCGGCGATGGTCTTGCGGGTGGCCGGGCGCATGACATCCTCCCGCAGCAGCAGCAGGCGGCTCATCACGCGCAGCACGTTGCCGTCCACGGCGGGCACGCGTTGGCCGAAGGCAATGCTGAGGATCGCGCCCGCCGTGTAGTCCCCGACGCCCGGCAGGCGGCGGACCTCCGGCCAGGTGGCCGGCATCTGCCCCCCGTGGTGCGTCACCAGCAGCCGGGCCGCTGCCTGCAGGTGGCGGGCCCGGGAGTAGTACCCCAGCCCCTCCCAGGCCCTCAGCACCTCGTCCTCGGGCGCGTCGGCCAGGGCTGCGACGTCGGGGAAGCGCGCCATCCAGCGGGCGAAGTAGGGAATCACGGTCTGCACCTGGGTCTGCTGCAGCATGATCTCGGACACCCAGGTGGCGTAGGGGTCGAGGCCGCGGCGCCAGGGCAGGTCGCGGGCGTTCGCGTCGTACCAGCGCAGGAGCGCGTCGGCCAGGGTGGCGGGGGACGTCACGGGAGGCCCTCCCAGCCGGCCGGGGCGTGACCGGCGCGAAGCGCGGCCAGCCGGGCCGCGTGGTCGGCCTCTGCGCCTCGCGGGACGGGCTGATAGAAGGCGGCGGGCGGCGCGCCCTCAGGCCAGTGGGACTGGGCCACCCAGCCACCCGGGTGATCGTGCGGGTAGAGGTAGCCTGCGCCATAGCCCTGCTGCTCGAGGAGGCGGGTCGGCGCGTTGCGGAGGTGCAGGGGCACGGCGGCGCTCGGGTGGGCTCGCTCCCAGGCCAGCGAGGCGTGCCCGGCCACCTTGGTGCTGTTGCTCTTCGGGGCGAGCGCCAGGTACAGCGTCGCCTGCCACAGGGCATAGGACCCCTCCGGCATCCCGAGCAGTTGGACGGCTTGCGCGGCGGCCACCGCCACCTGGAGGGCCTGGGGATCGGCGTTGCCGACGTCCTCGCTCGCGAAGATCACCAGCCGCCGGGCCATGAACCGCGGGTCCTCCCCCCGGTTGATCATCCGGGCCAGCCAGAGCAGCGCGGCATCAGGGTCGCTGCCCCGCAGGCTCTTGATCAGGGCCGAGGCGGTGTCGTAATGTTGCTCCCCCTGGCGATCGAAGGCCCCCGCGGCCTGCATGGCCTGGGCGACGTGAGCCCCCTGGATGCGGCTCTCGGGCGCGTTCGGGCTGGCGTCCGCCAGCCAGGCCGCCGCCTCCAGCGCGTTGAGGGCCGAGCGGGCGTCGCCCGCCGCCCGCTCCAGCAGGAACGCGAGGGCCTCGGGCGCCAGCGCCTCCTCGGGCAGGCCCAGCCCCCGGCCGGGGTCGGTCAGGGCAGCCGTCACGATCCGCCGCAAGTCCTCCGGCCCCAGTGCCTGCAGCGTCAGCACCCGCACGCGCGAGAGCAGGGCCGCGTTAAGCTCGAAGCTGGGGTTCTCCGTCGTCGCGCCGATGAGCGTCACGGTCCCGTCCTCCACGTGCTGCAAGAACGCGTCCTGCTGTCCCTTGTTGAAGCGGTGGATCTCGTCGACGAACAGCAGCGTCTCTGCCCCCCGCCGCTGGCGCTCCCGCGCCTCGGCGAGGACCTTGCGAAGCTCGGGGATGCCTTGCGTGACGGCGCTGAACGGCACGAAGTGGACCTGGCGCTGGCCTGCTATCAGCTGTGCCAGCGTGGTCTTGCCGGACCCCGGGGGGCCCCAGAGCACCAGGCTCGGCAGCCGCCGGGCCGATACCACGCGCTCCAGGAGGCGCCCCTCGGCCAGGAGGTGCCCCTGGCCGACGAACTCGGCGGCTGTGCGGGGGCGCATGCGGTGGGCCAGCGGGGCGCCCGGCCCGCCCTCGGCGGGGAACAGCGGAAGGGGCGTGTCGGCAGCCATGGCACCCATGGTAGCGCCGCCCACGCCCTACCGCAAACGGCCGCCTTCCGCTACCCTATCAGCGTTATGCTGAGCCCCTGCCTCGCCGCGTTCGCGGCCCTCGCCGTCGTCACCTCGCTCGCCGCGCCTGCCCCGAAGGCCGCCACCGCCGCTCCCACGCTCGCCTACGAGCGCGATGCAGCGTTGTTCCTGAAGCAGCACCACGCCCGGGCGGCCCGCACCCCTGGCCTCTTTCTGGCGCGCAAGTACGCGGCGATGTCCGACTCCGCCGTGGGCTTCTTCCGGGGCTCAGCGCCGCTCTTTTACCGCGACCTGGCCGAGCACCCCGCGCTGTCCTCGCCCGTCGTCATCCCGATCTCGGGAGACCTCCACCTCGAGAACATGTCGGCCTTTCGCAACTCCCAGGGCATTTACACCTTCGACCTCGACGACTTCGACGAGGCGGTCGACGCACCCTACACCTGGGAGCTCGTTCGCCTGCTGATCAGCCTGCGCCTGCACGCGCGGGAGGCCAACCTGTCGGGCGCGGCCAGCGACAGGCTGGCGCGCCGGCTGCTGAAGGGCTACGTGGAGCGCCTGGCCGCCCTGGCCGCAGATCCGGCGCCGCTCGCCAGGCCTGTGGCCGCGCGCGAGGTGCCGGGCCCAGCTGCCCAGGCCATCGCCGCGGCCACGCGTGGCAAGCGCGCCGCCTTCCTCGCCAGGTTCTCGGAGCACGGCCGGCTGCGGACGGGCAAGAAGGTGGTGACCCTCGACCCTTCCACCTCCCGTGGCGTGACGCAGGCCCTCGAGGCATATGCCCTCCGTCGCCCCGAGCCCGTCGGGTTCTTCAAGGTGAAGGACGTGGCGCGCCGCATGGCAGGCCTCGCCAGCCTGTCGCGGCACCGCTACCTCGCGCTCGTCGAGGGGCCTGGGCCTGGGGATGCCGACGACGTCTTGCTGGACCTCAAGGAGGCCGGCCCACCGGCTGCGGGGCCCTGGGTCAAGGCCACCGGGCGCTCGGACGGCGAGCGCGTGAAGCGGGCCTGGGATCGCTTCGTGCCCAACGCCGACCGGTTCCTGGGCGTGGTGTCCGCGGGGGGCGGCAGTCTCGTCGTGCGGGAGCTCACGCCCTGGCATGGCGAGGTGGCGGTGGACGAACTCAAGACCGAGGCCCGCTTCAGCCGATACATTGACGCCGCGGCGCTCGTGACGGCCCGCGCCCACGCGCGCTCGGGGCGGGTGCCGGCCATCCTGGCGGACGCGGGCACCCCGGACGCGCTGTTCAAGCGCCTGGCCACCTTCAGCGACTCGTATGCCCGGCAGGTGGAGTCCGACCGCGAGATCTGGCGGACCTACATGGACCCCTGACGGGGTGTCAGGCCTCCGTCACGACCACGAAGGGATCCACCTGGTGGAGGGCGTGGACGGGCACCCCGGGGCCGAGCTCGCGCTGCAGGTGGGCGGCCACCCAGGGCACGACGGGTTGCTCTGAGCCCACGTGGCCGACCTCGACCAGCGTCAGGCCTGCCGCAAGGGCGTCGAGGGCCGCGTGGTGACGCACCTCGCCCGTGACGTAGACGTCCGCGCCGACGGCGAGGGCATCTTTCCAGTAGTCGCCGCCGCTGCCGCCGAGCCAGCACACCCGCCGCACCGCACGGGTGCTGGGGCCCACGACCCTCACAGCCGGCAGCCCGAGGGCTGATCGCACGCGTCGGGCGAAGCCCCCGAGCGGCTCGCTGGCGGGCAGGTCCCCGACGAGGCCGAACCCCTCGGGCCGCCCCGCCCCCTGGAGGGCGATCACGTCCAAGGCCGGGGCCTCGTAGGGGTGGGTGGCGCCGATCGCCGCGCGGACCGCCGCCAGTCGCTCGCCCGGCACGAGGAACTCGAGGCGGCGCTCGGCCGTCCGGGCCTGCCTGCCAACCTCGCCTGTCGCAGGCGTGGCGCCTGCCAGCGGCCGGAAGGTCCCCTCGGTGGCCCAGCCGTAGGCCGCCCGGTCGTATCCCCCCGAGGCGCCACCGCCGGCCTGCCAGACGGCCTCGCACAGCGCCTCGGCGTGGTCCCCTGGCACCTGCACCCCGACCTTGTAGCCAGGCTGCTCGCCGGTGCGGTGCATCAGGCCCGTCGGCGTGACGCCCAGCTTGTCGGCCAGGGCGTGGTTCACAGCCGTGACGTCCAGGTTCGTGTGGGCCGCGTAGAGGGCGCAGCCGCCGCGGATCAGGGTGGCAACGGTGCGTCCGGGCTCGCTGCGCAGGTCCAGGCTGCGGGCAGGCTTGAACAGCAGCGGGTGGTGGGTCACCAGGAGGTTGGACCCCTGGGCGATCGCCGCCTCCACCGCCTCCAGCGTGGGGTCCAGGGCCACCGTCACGCCCCTCAGCGGCTCCGTCGGGTCTCCCACCATCAGGCCGACGTTGTCCCAGCTCTCGGCCAGCCGCGGGGGCGCGAGCTCCACCATGCGGTCGATGACGGTCTGGATGCGGAGTTCGAGAGCGCTCAAGGGGCCTCCTCGCCTCTGTGGTAGAATTCGAGATGCGTCAGCCGCCCCGGGAGCCCGCCAGGCCGCCGGCCTGGCGGAGGCGCTCCGCGCTGGACAGGACGACGGGGTGCAAGCCCCCCACAGGATGCCTCTCGATGGCCAAGCAAGTATACATCAAGACCTACGGCTGCCAGATGAACCAGAACGACTCCGAGCGGATGCTCGGGATGCTGGCTGAGGCTGGCTATGCCGCTTCTGACACGCCTTACATGGCGGATCTGGTGGTGGTGAACACCTGCGCCGTCCGCGAGAAGGCGGAGGACAAGCTCTTCTCCCTGCTCGGCGAGCTGCGCGAGATCAAGAGCCTCAAGCCCGATGCGGTGCTGGCCGTCGCCGGCTGCGTGGCCCAGTACATGGGCGAGCGCATCCGGCTTCGGGCGCCGCACGTCGACCTGGTCTTCGGCACGGAGAACCTCCACGAGTTGCCGACCCTGCTCGAAACCGTGCAGCGGGAGCGGGCGCCGATGGTGGCGCTGCGACCGTTCTCGGACGAGCTGCCCCCCGAGATGCCCGTGCTGCGCCAGGGTCGTCATTCGGCATGGATCACGGCCATCTACGGGTGCAATGATCGCTGCACCTACTGCATCGTCCCAAAGGTGCGCGGGGACCAGAAGTCGCGGGAGATTTCCGACGTGGTGCGCGAGGTCGAGCGGGTGGTGGCCGAGGGCATCGGTGAGGTTGTCCTGCTCGGCCAGAACATCAACGGCTACGGCAAGGACCTCGAGCCGCGCCGCTCGCTCGCCGACCTCATCGAGTCAACGGCCGGCGTGAAGGGCGTCAAGCGGGTCCGCTGGCTCACGGGCCACCCGCGCGACCTCGATGAGGACCTCGTCCGGCGCATCGCCGCGCTGCCCAACGTGTGTGACTACTTCCACATTCCGAACCAGCACGGGGACGACGACGTGCTGCGGCAGATGGCGCGTGGCTACACGCGGGCCAAGTACCTCGCCAAGATCGAGCTGATCCGCAGCATCCTGCCTGACGCAGGTATCAGCACGGACCTCATCGTGGGGTTCCCCGGCGAGACCGAGGAGCAGTTCCAGCAGACGGTGTCGGTCGTGCGCGAGGTCCGCTTTGCGGCCGTCAACACGGCGGCTTACTCGCCCCGTCCTGGCACCTACGCGGCCACCCGGGCCGACCAGGTGTCCGAAGAGGTCAAGGACCGCCGGTTGCGTGAACTCAACGCGGTGGTCAACGAGGTCGCCACCACCGTCAGCCGGGCCATGGTCGGCTCGGTGCAAGAGGTGTACGTGGAGGGGCCCTCCTCGAAGGACCCCGCCGTGCTCACGGGGCGCGCCCGGAACAACCGCGTGGTGTTCTTCCCCGGGGACCCCTCGCTGGCCGGCGAGCTCGTGGCCGTGCGCATCCACGAGGCCCGCACCTGGACGCTGCGGGGCGAGTGCCTTGGCGTCGTCGCCCCAGGCGCCGGGCTGCCCGCGCTGGCGCGCTGACGGGCGTCAAGCCGCTGAGCCGGCCTCAGACACGACGAGGCCCGTCCTAGCGGACGGGCCCCATCGTTGTTGTGTGCGTGCGTGAACGGAAGGAGAGGGGAAAGGTTCAGAAGGCGCTGCCGTAGCCGGGCATCGTACCCGTGGGAGCGCCGTAGGGCGAGGGGGCGGCGCCGAAGCCCGGGGTGCCACCGGCCATCGAACCGAAGCCGGGGGTGCCGCCAGCCATGCCGCCGCCCATGGCGGGGTCGGAGGTGACGGAAACTTCCACGTCGTCCGTGGTCCACTTCTTGTCCTGGAAGTCGAAGGTCTGCGTCTCGTTGGCCTGCAGCGAGACCTGCTGAGTAATGGGCGCCGTCTTGGAGGTCTTCGAGCCGTTCCTGAAGGTCACGGTGAGTGTGCCCGTTCGGGGCGTCGCGCCGGGGTTGCTGACCTCCACCGTGCACTTGAAGGTGCCGATGCCGAACAGCACGCCGTTCTTCTTGGAGGCGACCCGCGCCGTGAGGTCTGGGCCCGCACCCATCCCAGGCGCCGTGCCGAAGCCGGGGGTGCCGCCGAAGCCGGGGGTGCCGCCGAAGCCGGGTTGGGTCGGCGTGGTACCGAAGCCGGGCTGGGTTGGCGTGGTGCCGAAGCCAGGCGTCGTCGGCGTCGTGCCGAAGCCGGGGTCCGAGAAGCCAGGGTCTTCGAAACCTGGGTCAACCTGGCTCGGGTTGTTGCCGCAGCCAGTCAGGAGGCCGGCAGCCACCACGGCCACCAGCAGCTTGGTCGTCGCACCATTGAACATTGGGGGGCTCCTTCTCGCAGTTCACGCAACCATCACGCACCTTGGATGGTTGTTTTGTCGCTCGCTGCCAGGAGAAGCTGACGTTAATTCACAGTTAAAATTAAGGTGCTGCCCCGCCGAAGGCGCCGGATCACCGCGCCGCTTCCAGCTTTTCAGCCCAGCGGCGATCCAGGATCTCGGCCACCCCGGCCACGTCCTCAACGTTCTTCACGGGCAGGAAGCGATCCTCGCGGGGCACGCACACGAAGCGCGTTGCCAGCACGGTGGAGAGGTCACCTGCGAGGTGCTCGAACTGGATCACCTTTTCGCCGTGGACCTGCTTCTCCACCACGTACCAGGGCAACTCGGCGTCGCGGGCCAGGGCCTCGGCGTCGAAGACATAGTTCGCCGTGTTGAACACGCTGATACGGTCCTGATCGAAGCCCGGCGGGAAGGCGAAGCCCTCCACGAGTTGCAGGCGTCCATCGACGCGGGCAGGCGCCCCGCCCTGGTCGCCGGGGTTCTTGGCGGCGACCTCGACCGTCATCTCGGCGCCGCTCAGGAGGTGGCCCCCGAGGATCACGGGGTCCACCGTGGCCCCGAGGTTGTCCACGTTCGAGAAGCACAGGTAACGGCCTCCCGCCGCCCGGAAGGCGTCAAGCTGGCCGCTTTCCTTGAAGGCGTAGGGGAAGTCGCCGTGCCCCGGGGCGGCCAGGCTCGGCTGGCCGTCCTCGACGTAGGCGCCGCCTCCGGGGGCCAGGCGGGGCATCTGGTACTGCTGGAACCGGTGGACCGTGCCCGGCTCCAGCCCGAAGCAGGCGTGCTCGGCCAGGTGGGCCGCGATGCCCTCGTCCGTGGCGAAGCTGGTCATCAGGTACACGGGCACCTTGGCCCCCAGCCGCGCGACGGCCTCGAGCTTCAAAGCGAGGAAGCTCCGGCCGTGCCAGATCGGGTACAGGCCCTTGGGCCGGTCGTAACGAAACCGCGTGGCCATGCCGCCTGCCAGGATGACCACGCCCACCTGCCCCGCGGCAATTGCGCGCAAGCCGGCCTCGCGCTGGGCCTGCCAGGCCTCCGAGCCCGGCGCCGGGAGCGCGGCCATGTCAGCCGCGGCGGGTGGCTCCACCGCGCCGCTCAGCACGTTCGTCGCCCTGGACAGGGTGCCGGCCCGGAAGCGGGCCGCGAGGCCCTCGAACACGTCGTTGATGGTCGCCTGGTTCATCCTGTTCCTCCCCGCTGGTGTGGTTTTTGATCGTACCGCGTGGGCGGGGGTGGCTCAAGCCGGGGCCTGTCCGGCCTGCCGTTCGGCTGGTTGACGGCCAGGGGGCGCGGGGCTATAACCCTCTCGCGCACCGCGCAGGAGGCCCCTTGTCCCACTGCCTGTTCTGTCGTCTCGTCGCCGGGGAGATCCCCGCCCGCAAGGTCCATGAGGACGCCGATACGATCGCTTTCCATGATTTGCACCCGCAGGCCCCGACGCACGTGCTCGTGATTCCCAAGCGACACGTGGCCTGCTTCGCGGACCTCACGGCCGAGGACGGGCCCTTGCTCGGCGCCATGGCCGCCGCCGTCAACGCGGCTGCGCGGCAGGCGGGTCTCGAAGAGAGCGGCTTCCGCGTGGTGTGCAACAACGGCCGGGACGCAGGCCAGTCGGTCGATCACCTGCACTGGCACGTGCTCGGCGGCCGCGGGCTCGCCTGGCCGCCGGGCTGAGCCTCCCCCCACGTCTGGCGGGTATACTGGCAGCGGCATGCCCCGCTTCGTTGCTCTTCGTTCCCTGGTGGGCGCGCTCGTCGCCGCCCCCGCGCTCGCGGGCTGTGACCTCGCGATCGCGGGCTTCCTCCTGCCCGGGCTGGGCCGGCCGCTCACGGGCCGCGTCGTCGACGCGCGCACCAGGCTGCCCGTGGGTGGTGCCACCGTGCTCGCCGGCCTCGGTCAGACCGTGACGGACGGCCAGGGACACTTCCGGCTCTTCGGCAACTTTGCCAGCGACGAGGTTTCCGTGGCGCGGGCGGGCTACATCGCCCAGACCCAGGGTGGGATCCCGCTGAGCCCTGACGGCGACCTGGCGTTCACGCTGGAGCCGCTGTTCGTGCCAGCCAGCCCCTTGCCTGTCAGGTTCCTGCAGCTCTCCGGCCCCGTGACGGGCCTGGCGTCGCCCGTCGAGCCGGCCATGGTCTGCCTCGGAGGCACCTCGGTGGGCGTCTCGAACGGTGCCTACGCCATCGAGTACAAGGCGCCGGCGCCAGGCCGGATCCTCTCGGCGGTGCTGGCCCGGGGCACGCTCAGCGCGCCCTGGATCGAGGGCGTGGCAGCGCCGCAGCCTTTCCACTTTCTGCAGTTCGCCTACGAGGTCGGCTCGTGGCGGCTCGGCGACACCATTCCCGAGTCCGCCCAGACGCGCCCCGTTCAGATCGCGAGCCAGGTGCCCATCCAGCCCGTGCGCGTCAGCTACAGCAACCTGGGGGGCTTCGGCGGCGTCCAGACCGACGTCGCGCTCGACTTCGGCGTGCTGGGGTACGTGCCCGTGGCGCGGGCGCTCGCCAGCAGCCAGGGCCTGCCCGTGCCGGTGCTCGCCGGGCTGAAGTACGTCGTCACGGGGGAGGCGTCGGACGCGGCCGGCAAGACGAGCAGCCTGGTGACGCTCACGACGAACGACCCGGGCCGCGCCACCTTCCAGCTGCTTTCCGTGCCCCGGGTGGTGGAGCCGACGGCCGGCGCGACGGGCGTCGGCCAGCGCCCCACCTTCAGGTGGACGCCGCTGGCTGTCGACGTCGAGTACGAGGTGCGCGTCCGCGAGGTGGGGGAGGCCCAGCTCAAGTGGGTCGGGCGCACCCGGTTCCCGGAGATCACCTACCCGGGGTTTGCGGCCAACGACATCAACGGCGGGGCCCTGCGACCGGACCGCAAGTACACGTGGAGCCTGCGGGCGATCGAGGTCCTGGAGGCGGGGGATGCCCCGGCCTCTCCCCGGTTCGCGCTCGCGGACCTCGCGGGGCCGCGGGTGCCCGTCAGGCCCTACAGGGTGCGGAAGCGAGAGGCCGAGGTGCGCGACATGGGGTTCTCGCTGTGAGCGTCCGGCGCCTGCTGACCCTCGCCTGCGCCATGCTGGGCACCGCCGGCTGCGGCGGCTTTGCCGGGCTCTCGCCAGCCGGGTGGCCGCTCGCGGCCCCGCGCGGCCCCATCCGCGCGGGAGAGCTCATCGTGCACTGGGCCAGCCCCCCTGCGGAGGCGGAGGTGGCAGCCCTCCTGCAAAGGCTCGGCGGCACGCTCGAGCAGCGGCGGGACGCCCTCGGGCTGGTGCGGGTGCCCGTCGGGACCGAGGTCGAGCGCTGCCGGGCCGTACGAGGCTGGCCTGGGCTGGTCGGGGCCGAGCCGAACCGCGTCGTTCGCAGCCAGCAGCACGGTCGGCTGCGGCCGGCCCGGGGGCTGCTGGCCCGGCCGAACGACCAGGCCCTGGCCGCGGCTTCCCCCCAGGCGGGCGTGGCCGCCACGTGGGGGCTGACGGCCATTCGGGCTGAGGCTGCTTGGGACGTCACGGCGGGAGACCCCGGGGTGGTGGTCGCCGTCATCGACACGGGCGTGGACCTGAGCCACCCCGACCTCGCGGCCAACCTCGACCGGGCCGGGGCACGCAACTTCGTGGAGCCAGGGCAGCCCCCCGACGACGACTTCGGCCACGGCACCCACGTCGCGGGCATCGTGGCGGCCGTGGGCGACAACGGCCAGGGCGGCTGTGGGGTGGCCTGGCGCGGCCGTGTCCTGCCCATTCGCGTGCTGGGCGTCGATGGCACAGGCTCCACCTGGAACACGGTGGCTGCGCTCGACTACGCCGTCTCGCGCCAGGCCGCGGTGGTGAACCTCAGCCTGGGCTCGCCGGACTACAGCCCCCTGGAGGCCGAGGCCGTGCAGCGGGCCCTCCAGGCCGGGACGGTGGTCGTGGCGGCGGCGGGAAACGAGGCCGGCGACGGCAACTACCTGGAGTACCCGGCCTCGTACCCCGGCGTGGTCAGCGTGGCCGCCGTGGGGCCGGACCTCCGGCGGGCCGTCTTCTCGAACTTCAACAGCTGGGTGACGCTCGCTGCACCTGGGGTGGACGTCTTCTCGACGGTTCCGACGCGCCTCAGCCCCGGCGTGCCCTACGGCTACCTCAGCGGCACCAGCATGGCGGCGCCGATGGTGGCAGGGGCTGCGGCCCTGCTGCTGACCCAGCAGCCCAGCTGGACCCCGGCCCAGGTGGTGGAGCGGCTCCGCCGCACGGCGCGGGAGCTGACGCCGTCGGGGGATCCCGTGCCTGGCTTCGATGTCTTCCACGGCGCGGGGTTGCTGGACGTCGGTCGGGCCCTGGGGCGATGAGAGGAGCAGACATGCGCACGTGTGGAGAGCTGCTGGCGGTGGTGACGCGCAGCGGCGAGGTGGAGTCCGTGCACGGCGGTCACGTGGCGGTGGTGGACGCCGAGGGGCAGGTCCTGTTCGGGCGTGGCGGCCTCGACACGCCGGTGTGGGTCCGCTCCAGCGTGAAGCCCTTGCAGGTCTTGCCGCTGCTGCTGTCCGGGGCCGCCGACGCCTTTGGCCTGCCCGGCGAGGCGCTCGCGGTGGCCCAGGCGTCGCACTCGGGCACGGACCGGCACCGGGAGGTGGTCGGCCAGCTGCTGGAGCGCGTCGGCCTGCCCCCCTCCGCGCTCCGCTGTGGACGGCACACCCCCTACGACGACGCGACGGCCGTCGCTCTGCTGCGTGCCGGGGAGGAGGCAGACGTGCTTCGCTGCAACTGCTCGGGCAAGCACGCGGCCATGCTGGCCGTGTGCCGGCACCAGGGGTGGGACATCGGCTCCTACCGCGCGCCTGATCACCCCTTGCAGCGCTGGATCAGGGAGCTGCTTGCCACGGCTGCGGGCGTGGCGCCGTCGGCCGTCGGCGTCGGCGTGGACGGCTGCGGGGCCCCCGTCTGGCGGCTGCCGGTGCTCGGGCTGGCCGTCGCCTACGCCCGCCTGGCGTCAGGCCGCGGGCTTTCCGGGGACGTGGCGGCTGCGGGGGCTCGGGCCCTGGGGGCGTTCGTGGCCCATCCCGAGCTGGTTGCAGGGCCCGGACGCCTGGACACGGCGCTGATCCGCGCTGGAGAGGGCCGGCTGGTCGCCAAGATTGGCGGGGAGGCCGTGCACGCGGGCGTCTGGCGCGGGGGCGGCCCGGCCTGGGCGCTGAAGGTGGCTGACGGCGCCAAGCGCGCCATCGGACCCGCACTGGCCCGCTCGATGGCCCTGGCTGGGTGCCCGTTGCCTGAGCACCCGGACCTGGCGGCTCACGTGGCCCCCGAAATCGTCAACAACCTGGGCGAGGTCGTCGGGGCCGTCGAAGCCGCCTTCTGAGGCTGCGAGGGCTCAGGTGAGGCCGAAGCCCACGCGCGCCTTGGGCTTCTCCGTGTCGACCTTCTTCATCCGCCGGAAGATGAAGGTGGGCGTGGTCGCCACGAGCACCCAGCCCTCCTGGCCGAGGGCGTTGAGCCGGTCTTTCAGGGCCGCGGGGGCCAGCCCGGCCAGGTCCAGCGTCTCGTACTCCGTCGGCGGGTTGAGGCGCTCCTCGGCCTTGTTGTCGACCACCGGGGGGCGCACCGCGACGTTGTCGTCGTCTTCGGACAGCAAGGGGGCGCGATCGGGCTGGGTCATGGTGGCACTCCTCCTCAAGGACGGGCCTGATTATACCAGACGGGGCAGCCGCGGTATGATGGGCGCGGGCGGGGGAGCGGCTCCCCGCCACAGCGATGAGGTGCCTGCGTGGCCGAACTCAGCGAGGTCACCCTCTACACGGACGGCTGTGCGCTCGACAACCCGGGTCCCGGGGGCTGGGCGTCCATCCTGGTCTACAAGGGCGTCGAGAAGGAGTTCGTTGGCGGCGAGCCACACTCCACCAACAACCGGGCCGAGCTCATGGCCGTGATCACGGGGCTGCGAGCGCTCAAGCGGCCCTGCCGCGTGCTCATCGTGAGCGACAGCCAGTACGTCATCAAGGGGATGACGGAGTGGATCGCCGGCTGGCGGCGACGCGGCTGGAAGAACGCCGGCGGGGACCCCGTCAAGAACCGGGAGCTGTGGGAGGCGCTGGATGAAGCCCTTTCCCCTCACCAGGTGCGCTGGGAGTGGGTCAAGGGGCACGCGGGGCATCCCTACAACGAGCGGTGCGACGTGCTGGCGAAGGCCGAGGCCGAGACCTTCCGGCGGGCGGCGCGCGCGACGCGCTGAGCGGGTCCGGCCGCGTCAGGCTCAACGCGTGGGACGCTGCTCGGGGGCGTCCTCGTCAGGGTCCTTGGCGTCCACCCAGTCTTGCAGGAACACGTCGCGCATCTGGGCGATGGCGGCCCCCTCCCCGATCAGCAGGCCGAGCTCGCGGTTGGCGTCGAGCGACTGGCTGGAGAAGTTGATGGAGCCCAGGTAGGCTCGCTCGCCGTCGGCCACGACGTACTTGGCATGCAGGTAGGGCTTCCCCTGGCTGCGGGTGGGCACGCCCTGCGCGACGAGCGTGCGCGCCGCGGGCAGGTTCGCGGGGATCTTCTTGACGCCGCCCACCAGCACCCGCACGTCCACCCCGACGCGGCGTTGCTCCACGAGGGTGGCCACCACCTCGGCGTCGTTCAGCACCTCCACGCCCACGAGCAGCTCCCGGCTCGCCCCCGCCATCAGGCCCAGGATGCGGCGGCGGGCATTCTCGGGGCTCACGACCAGGTCGGGATCGATGGGGAGGTAGCGCTGCCTGTTCCAGTCGGCGACGAAGATGCGCTTGAGCTCCTCGACGTCTGAGCGAGACCGATCGATCACGGCGAACTCCCGGTTCGTCTCCGTCGCGGCGCGCGTCAAATTGTAGGTCAGGACATAGGCGACCTCGCCGTCCACGATCATGGTCTTGGCGTGGGTCAGCGAGAACGCCGGGTTGGTCCAGGCCACCTGCGCGCCGCGCGCCTCGAGGTCTGCCGCCACCTGCTTGTTCATGCCAGGCTGGGCCGGGGCCTCTTCCAGCAAGACGCGCACCTCGATGCCCCGCGCCGCCGCCCGGCCGAGCGCCTCCACCACCGTCGGGTCAGTGACCATGTACACCTGCAGCCAGACGCTGTGACGGGCCTGTTCAATGGCCTCGACGATGGGCCTGGTGCCGCTCTCGGGCTGGGTGAAGAGGGTGATGTGCCCCGGGGCGTGCAGCCGGGCCGCCACCTGGCGCGGGGCCGAGCCACGGGCCTTGGTGGGTGTCGCTGGGGCGAGGCCCCGCCCGCAGGCGCTCAGGGCCAGGGCCAGGGCCAGCGAGGCCAGCGGCAGGACGGTGGTGGCAAGGTGACGCGTCACGGGGGGCTCCTGAACAGGCTATGAACAGTGTCGCGCGATGGCGGGATCGGCTTGCGTCTGGCCGTCCCCGGAGAAGCGCATCAAACCGTGCCTTTAGTGAAAGTTATCGCGTTTTTAACAAAGATTTAATGAGTGTTGCATTAAAACTTCGTTAAGCGCGAAAACGTGGTCCGGGAACGTTTCCAGGACTTGGGGTGAATGGGGTAAGTCGTGGCAGGGGTTTCCAGTGTTAAATTCCGGGAGATGTCTGCCGGATGAGGGTCTTCAGGTGGCGAGGGGGCTCGTTCGGGCCCCACAGTGGCCCTTATGTGAAGCGGGATAAAATTAGTTTAATTTGGCTTAAGGGAAGGTAATCAGGTACAACGAATTCCGTTGAAGCGTTCAAGGCCTGGCCCTCGGCCCGGCATTCGGGAGACTCCTCCAATGATGAAGAAGCTCGCGGCCTTCGCGGCCCTCGCGGTCCTGGCCCTTTCGTCCACCCCTTCCTTCGCTGGCCCCGGCTGCCCGCACGGCGGCAACGGTGGTGGCACCTGCCCCGGCGGCGGCAACGGCGTCCAGCTGGCCGGCCCCGGCTGCCCGCATGGCGGCAACGGCGGCGGCACCTGCCCCGGCGGTGGCAACGGCGTCCAGCTGGCTGGCCCTGGCTGCCCGCACGGCGGCAACGGTGGCGGCACCTGCCCCGGCGGCGGCAACGGCGTCGCCGCCTGAGCCAAAGCCAAAACGCCACCGGCCCGGCCTCCCGAGAGGCTGGGCCTTTTTGCTTTCGGTGGCGCCTGCCGCGCCGATCACCGGCCGGCCGGTGGTACAATGCCACAGCATCGCCCTGACGATCCCCCGCACGCATGGCACCTCGTTTTTCCCTGACCTTCCTGGGCGTGGGCGCCGGTCTGAGCCCCGAGCTCGGCAACAACAACGCCTGGATCGAGTCCGAGGACGGCGGGGCCCACCTGCTCGTTGATTGCGGGCCGGTGACGATCCACGAACTTAAGCTGGCGGGTCGGCTGGCGGGCGTGAAGCACGCCTTCTTGACGCACGTCCACGACGACCACGTCGGTGGGCTGCAGCTCTGGGCCCAGCTCAACCGATACGTCTACCGGCACCGGCCGGTGTTGTGGTTCCCCGCCTCGCTCTACGAGGAGCTCTGGGAGGGCACGCTGCGCGGCGGCCTCGCCCGGGTCAACGACGCCAATGGCACGCCTGGCGAGGCTGGCCTGGACGCCTACTTCGATCCCCGGCCGCTCGCCGAGGGCGAGGTTGTGGCGCTCCCCGGGTTGCCGGTGCTGACGCCGCGGCCCACGGTGCACGTCCCCGGCAAGCCCTGCTACGGCTTTTACCTGGGCGATGACGTGTATTACTCGTCCGACAGTCAGCTGCTGCCGCCCACGGAGGGGCTGGGGGGGGCACCGCTGAGGGCGGTTTTCCAGGATTGTCAGCTCTTCGACACCTCGCCGCGCGTCCACACGCCTTTCAGCGTGCTGGCCCGGGAGATGCCGGCCGAACTCAAGGCCGTGACCCGGCTGATGCACTACAACCACCCCCCGGAGGTTGATGCCAACGCGCACGGCTTCTGGGGCTTCGTCCAGCCCCGCGAGGCCTACTGGTTGTGAGCGGGGAGGCCCTCGACACGCCCTCGCGCCTGGCGGCCACCCTGCGCGACCATGCCCTCCCGGCGGCCGTGCTCGCCTCCATCTGCGTGAGCCTCCTGCCCTTTGGCCTGTGGGTGGACCAGCTCTTCCTGACCTTCGTGCATGAGGCCTGCCACGGGCTGGCGGCCGTCCTCACGGGGGGCAGCTTCGCCTACCTCACGGTGCACGCCGACACCAGCGGCCTGGCCTACACGCGGGGGGGCTTTCGCCCGCTGATCCTCGTCGCAGGCTATGCCGGGGCCTGCTTGTGGGGTGGGGGGCTGCTGCTGGCCTCGCGCCACCGCGGCACTGAGCGCCTCATCTGCTGGGGGCTGGCGGCCTTCTTGCTGGTGCTGACGGTCGGCTGGACCCGCAACGCGTTCGGGCTCGCTGCCGGCCTGGGCTTTGCCGCCTTCTTCGCCTGGGTCGCGCGGCGCGGGGCCGGCTGGCTGGTGTCCTGGCTGCTGGCGTTCCTGGCCGTGCGGAGCATCCTGAACTCCTTCCACGACCTCTGGGTGTTGCTCAGGCTGGCTGGCAACGGCGCCGTGACGGACGCGGACCTGCTGAGCCGCGAGCTGACGCTCGGGCTGGTGCCGCCGGTCGTCTTCGCCGCGGGGATCGCCGCCTGCTCGGTGACGCTGCTCTTGGTGCTTGGGAGGCTGGCTCACGCGCTGGGCACACGGGAGGTGGCCTGAGATGGACCCGCTGAGCTGGCTCCTCACCCTGGCCCTGATGCCGGTCGGTGCGTGGAGCCTTTACCGGACGCTGTCCGGCTACAAGGCCCTGATCGAGTCCTACATCTCCGATGCCCGGGACGGCAACGAGGAGGCGCGGCTCAAGGCCTCCTCCGCTTTCGGGTGGTTCGTGCTGAGCTGGCAGGCGTGGCTGGTGGTGCTGCTGCGGGAGCCGCATCCCACCTTTGCCCTGGCCTGGGCCGTGGTGCTGGTCGTGACGGCCTGCGAGGTCGTGTTCGTCCTGCGGGTGCTCAGACGGTGCCTGCTAGGCCCTGGAGATCCTGCCGCCATGGCTCTCCTCGTCAGCTGGCCCGTCCGGGCCTGGCGCGTCGTGGCCGAGCTGATGGGGCTCGTGGGGTGCGGCCTCGCCCTCTTGCTGTCCGGCTGATAGCGGCGGTCAGATGAGAGCGGACTAGCAGCGCGACGAACTGGGCGCTGAGCGCAAGGAGCGAGGAGGGCGCATACTGGGGGAAGTATGTAACCGACGAGCGACGCAGCGATCGGCGTTCAGGGCTAGCGATGGTGGCCGGGCTCGTTTGACCGTCGCTATGAGGGGCGCTCAGGCCGGGGCGCTGGGCAGGGCCAGCCTGGGGTGTGGCGGGAGCCACAAGGCGTCTGGCTCGCCCGTGGCCAGCATGGCGTGGGCCAGCCCGGCGATCATGGCGGCGTTGTCAGTGCAAAGGTCCAGGGGGGGCAGCGACAGCCGCCAGCCGCGGGCCTCGCAGGCCGCTTGGAGGCTTTGCCTCAGCGCCCTGTTTGCAGCGACGCCCCCCGCGAGCGCCACCGTCGTCAGCCCCTCCGCTTCCGCAGCGGCGATGGTCTTGGCGACCAGCACGTCCACGACGGCGGCCTGGAAGCTGGCCGCCACGTCCGCGACTGGCACGGGCAGGCCTGCCAGCCGTTGCTTCTCGACGGCCTTGCGCACGGCGGTTTTGAGGCCACTGAGGCTGAACCGGAAGCCTGGCTCGTGCAGCAGCGCGCGCGGGAAGGCGAACGCCCGCGGGTCGCCCTCGGCCGCCAGGCGGTCGAGGTGGGGGCCGCCCGGGTAGGGCAGGTCCAGGAGGCGGGCCGTCTTGTCGTACGCCTCGCCCACGGCGTCGTCGATCGTCTCGCCCAGGGTCGCGAAGGCGCGGGGGCCGTCCACGCGGACGAGGGCCGTGTGTCCGCCTGACACGAGCAGGCAGAGGAAGGGCAGCGGCAGGCTGCGGTCGGCGATGACGTTGGCCCAGATGTGGGCCGCGAGGTGGTGGACCCCGACGAACGGGATGCCGAGGGCCCAGGCCGCGCTCTTGGCCCCCACCAGCCCCACCAGCAAGGCGCCGAGGAGCCCCGGGGCGTGCGTCCCTGCAATCGCCGTCAGGTCGCCGAACCCGACGCCTGCAGCCTCCAAGGCCTCGGCCATCAGCGGGTTGAGCGTCAGGATGTGCTGCCGGGAGGCAACCTCCGGCACCACGCCGCCGAAGCGCCGGTGGACCTCGACCTGCGAGGACACCAGGTTCGCCAGGATCTCGTGGCCGTCCCGGACCACGGCGACCGAGGTCTCGTCACAGCTGGACTCGATGCCCAGGATCACGGAGGTAGGCTGTGGCACGGGCTCAGGCTGGCTCGGTGGGGTCCACGACGGTGGCCTTCGTGTCGATCACGGGTCGCCCGTCGGGCCCGAGGGCCGGGCTGCCGGGGGCACCCTTGGCGCTGCGCCGGAAGTACTCGGCGGCCGCCTTGCCCATCGCGAGCGTGCCGGCGTAGCCCAGGCCTCCCGCCACGAGCCAGCCTGGGCCCGGGATGAGCTTCGCCACCTGCCGCGCCACCGTGCGCAGGGCAAAGCCGCCGCCCACAACGGCCAGCACCTCCCGTAGCCGCTCGTATGACAGGGGCTGGTCGTGGATCGTGGCGAGCCGCATGACCATCTTGATCTGGTTGAGGGTCATGACGGGCAGGTCGGCCCCAGGTACGGGAATCACGCCGACCATCGCGTTCTGCTGCGAGGTGGCGGCGATTTCCTGCGACACGGCCTCTTCGCGCACGAAGGGGAACTGGCGCGCCAGGGACACCGCGTGGTCCTTGAACAGGGCGGTGAGGCGGCGCGCCAGCAGCGGGCGCAGCTCCGACACGCTTCCCGCCACGACGACCCGGTCGGCCCGCACGCCCGCGGTGGCAGCCACCTCGCGGCGCCTGGCGTCTTGCAGTCGCTCGTCGGGCATCACCAGCAGCAGCAGCAACGACCCGGGAGGCAGGCGCTTCAGGGCGCCGAGGTCCTGGCCTGAGGGGCCATAGGAGGCCTCGACCATCACAAGATGCAGGTCGGCCTCGGGCGGGTGGGTTGGCCCGAGTTCCAGGATGTTGAGCGTCTCCGGGTACGCGCTGCCGGCCAGGAACATCAGCCGCAGCGCATCGCGGCTCGCGTCAAGGGGCGCATAGAGGTTGACGGGGACCTGGCGATCTGCGTCTCCGGAGATCTCCCTCCAGACCGCGAGCAACTCCGTCATCTGTGCGGGCACGGCCATCCTGGCGGCTCCTTTCGCGTCGGCGCTGCCCGACATTCTAGCACGGCGGTCATGGGCCACCGCGGTGCGTGTGGCAAGACGGTGCTGGGGTATGTAGGGAGCGTTCCGCTCACCTCAGACCTCCGCAGGCCCCATGCTGACCCTGACCGAGTTGCACGCCTCCCACGCCCGCATCCTCGTCGTGGCGGGGAAGATCGACGCCAAGACGATGGGGGCCTTCGAGGACGGCATCCGGGCCTTGCTCGATGCCGGGCACAGCCAGCTCGTCATCGACTTCTCCGAGGTCCCGTTCATCAGCAGCGCCGGCCTCGGGGTCCTGATGGCCGTGATCGAGGAGGTGCGCGGGGCAGGCGGGGACCTGATGCTGGCTCGCGTGCAGCCCGAGGTCTACCGGATTTTCGACATCCTGGACTTCACGTCCCTGTTCCGCTTCTTCGACACCGTGGACGCGGCGGTGGATGCGCTCCGCCCGGTCGGCTGACACCTTGGAGGGCACCGTGAGTTCCGAGGACCCGCGCGCCATCCACCTGCGCTCGAACCTGGATCACATCGGCCTGGCGCGGGACTTCGTGGCCGCGATCGCCAGGGCCGTGCCGATGTCGGCGCGTGAGATTTACGACCTGGAGCTCGTGGTCGACGAGGCCCTGACCAACGTCATCGAGCACGCCTACGAGGGCCGGCCGGAGCGACCCGTCGAGCTGGCCGTGACCCTCGAGGGGGATGCCCTCGTCATTGCGATCACCCACGACGGGCGCTACTTCGACCCCGCCGGCAGGCCTGAGGTGGACCTCAAGGCCCACATCGCCGAGCGGCGGACCGGGGGCCTCGGGTTGTACCTGCTCAAGAAGCTGCTGGACGAGGTCGCCTACGGCACCGATGCCGCAGGGCGGCCATGCATCCGGATGGTGAAGCGCCGGGCCCCACGTGACGAAGGTGGGGCCTGAGGTGGCGACGCCAGCGGTTCTCCAGGGCCTTCAGGACCGCGTGGAGCGAGTCCTGGCCTGGGCCGATGCCGCGATCGGGGAGGGGACAGGGGAGGACAGCGCGGCCGGTCGGGCCCTGCGGTCCGTGGTGCTGCCTGCGACCCGGGCCGCTCGCGAGGTCCCGGGCTGGCCCCCCGTGGCCCTGCCGTTGCTCGTCGGGGAGGTGCTGGACCTGGACGGCGACACGGCGGAGACCCTCGCCGCTGCGTGTATGCTTCACTTCGCCAGCTCCGACGTGATCGACGACGCGCAGGACGGCCACCTCGACGCGGCCCACTGGCCGACGTGGCAGGCCGCCGTCACCGCCGGCGTGGCTGCCCAGTTCCTGGCCCAGCAGGTCGCGCTCATCAGCGTTCCTGAGCCGCAACGCGCCGCCGTCGCCGCGGCGCTGGGGGGTGCGGGACTCACGATGGCGCTCGGGCAACGTCTCGACCTTGCCCAGCACGTTGCCTTGGCCGCGGCAGGTGGAGAAGACGTTCACCTGGCCTGTGCGCGGGCCAAGACCGGCGCCTCGATCGCCCTGTTTGCCAGCTTGCCTGCCCTCGCCACGGGGGCCGGGGCCACCACTGTCACGGCCTTGCGGGGCTGGGGAGAGGCCATGGGGTGTGCCCTGCAACTTGCCAGCGACGTGCTGGACACCCTGGACCATCGCAGCCGGGACCGCGGGGCCGGCCGTGTCACGCTGGTGGTGCAACGGGCCTGGCAGCGCCTCGCGCCAGCGGATCGCCCGCTGCTCGAGGCTGCCTGGCGCGGCGACGCTGAGGGGCCTTCGCTGGACTTCCTCTTGCAGCGGACCGGGGCCCTGGCCTACGTTCGGGCCCGCATCGGGGCTCTGCGCATCGAGGCTCGCGATGCGCTGGTGGCGCCTGGGGTGGCCCCTGGGTTGGCCGAGGCCCTGCTGGGCTGGACCGAACGCACGGGGAGCTGGGAGACCCCTCGGGTGTGATGGGCCGGCGAGTTGCCCCAAGTGCGTTTCGACTTCGTTAAACCCTCGTTTAGCCCGGCAAGTCACCGCGGGCCCGTTCGACAACTGCAGGGCCTTCGGAAGCTTGGAGACACCACCAGATGAACCTTGACGGGCTGACTGGCCCCCTGAAACCCACCCAGGCTCTTCCCACTGTGCCTTCGGCTTCGCCCGACGCCGTGCCCCTCGCGGGCGAGGTCGTGGACGCCGGCGCAGCGGCTGGACCGACGCCCGCGGCTGGTGACGACCTGGGCATGCCGACCGGGGACATCGGCCTGGGGAGGCCACCCGCCCGGCCCGGACGGGTGAATGTCGACGTGGCCGCCTCTCAGGCGCTGGCCAGGGTGGTCCCGGGAGCCAGCCTCGAGGGCGACTGGCCTATGGCTCACGTCGCCGAGCTCGTGAAGGCCGTAGAGGAACTGCCCGTGCCGATCTTGCCGTGGTGGCATGGCCACGTTTTTCGGCAGGTGACGCGGGCGGCGGACAAGGGACGCCAGGGCCCCCGGGAGGAGGACGACCGAGAGGACCTCGTCGCGGAGGTGCGCCGCCAGCTCGTGCGGGTGGACCCCGCCCGCCGGCTGGTGCTGATCGACGCGGAGCTCTTCACCTTGCCGGCGGTGGGAGGCAAGAAGGCCCTCTCGCTGGCCCTCGCCAAGGCCCTCGGCCAGAGCGCCCCGTCGCGAGTCGGCACGGTGCTCGGAACCGAGTTTCCTCGCCTGTCCGGGTGGCAGGTCTCGGCGCGCAGCCCTGGGGCGCCCCCGTTGCCGCCGCGCCCATACGAGGGGGTGGCCCCTTTCGAGGCGTCACCCCCCGGGCAGGCCGTTGGGCCCGCCGGGCCCCTGCCTCGCCCGCAGGCCGGACCTGACCGCCCGCGGGCGCCGCAGACCGGTCGACTCCTCCGCCAGGACGAACTCCCTGGGGCTGGCTTGCGCCGCGCCCCTGGGGCGGGGCGGCCCGAGGCCCCCGCGCCCGGCTCGCCTGCCAAGCCCGGCGGTCTCGGGGCTGCCTCGCATCCCGCTGAGCCGCCCCGGCGCCCTGGTGAGAGGGCTTCGCAGCCTTCGAGTGGCGCGCCTCGCGGCACGCAGCCGCTGTCCCCCGAGGGTGGGCCCCGCGGCCCGCAACCTCCCGCGGGGGGAGGGCGCGGATCTCAGCCCCTGCCGCCCGGCGGTGGCTCTCGCGGCTCTCAGCCTCTGCCGCCCGCTGAGGGACCCCGCGGCGCCCAGACCTTGCCTCCGGCAGGCGGCCCCGGCGGCTCCGCGTCGGGGACAGGCCGCACCCCGGCCGCCGAGCCGCCGGGGCTTCGGGCGGCGCCGCCCTTGCGCGGCCCCCTGGCGGGCCGTGGCCCGACGATGCCGAAGGACGTGGAAGGGCCGTTGGTGCCTGGCCCTGACGCGGCCACGGGGTTCGGGCCGTTCGCCGTGCCTGAGGGGGTGGGCCTCCCCCCCGGGCCGCCGGGGCTGGGGGGGGAAATGCCCCCTGGAGTGGCCCCGCTGGACGCGCCCGGGGAGGCAGCGGGTCCGTTTGCCCCTACGGCCGCGCCTGGGGAGGCTGCAGGTCCGGTTGCGCCGCTGGCCGCGCCCGGAGAGGCCGCGGGTCCGTTTGCGCCGACGGCTGCGCCTGGAGACGCGACAGGTCCGTTTGCGCCGCTGTCCGCGCCAGGTGAAGCCGCGGGCCGCATCGCTCCGATGCCCGCGGGCCGCCCGCCGCGTGGCCCTGCCTCGGAGGCCCCCCTCCTCCGGACCAACGGCAGCGCGCCGCTGGGGTCCAGGTCCGGCCCAGACCAACGCCAGCGGGGGGGGGAACGCCCTGCGGGGCTGCCGCTCCCCGTGGCTGGCGGTGGCATGGTGGAACTGCCCGGGGGCGGCAAGGTCATCTTCGAGCACGACGCCGACGCGGCGTTTGTCGGAGGCAAGGCCGCAACCGACCCGAGGGAAGACCTCGGGGAAACCCTCAAAGCGCTGATGCACGCGCCGGAGAGCCTCTTGCGGACCTCCCCCGCGAAGCTGCTGCTGCTCAACGCGGAGGCGCGTGTCCTCGGGGCGGCGGAGGTCCGGGCGCTGGCGGCCAAGCTGGGCGTCGATCTCAAGGGCGTGCTCACGGACCTCGCCGTCTCGGGGCGGGTGACGCCGGCCACCCTGCGGCGCATCGCCGAGCACCACGGCCTGAGCGTCGATCGGGCGACGGTGGAGGCCCGCGAGCAGGCTCTGCTCGTTCGCGGAGGCACCATGGAGGCGGTGGTGTCCCGCCTCACTGCCGACCTGGCCACCCGCGGGGTGGGGGCCGCCCGCGCGGTGCGAGAAGCGGAGGCGCTCGCGGCCACCCACGCGCGCCTGCTCGCCAGCTTGCCCCTGACGGCCGACCCGAGGGCCGTCGGCCTGACGGCTGGCCAGCGGGTGTTCCGCTGGGTCGCCGAGAGCCTCGGACGCGCCGCCGGGCCCCGGGCCGGACGGGTGGGGGCCGAGCTCTCCGAGGTGCGGGCGCAGTTTCAGCGCCTGCCGCTGGCCGCCCAGCTCCGCGTGGCACCCGAGCTGGCGCTGGGGGCGACGTGGCTGCGGCTCTCCATCGCAGAGCGGGCCACGCTGCGGGACCCTGTCGCCCTGCAGGGCGTGGTCGCGAAGGCCTCCCAGGGCGTCGAGGAGGTCGCCTACGTTCCCCAGCAGCTCAACGGTTCCGAGCGTCGGGCGCTGGCGGTGCGCACCCTGGTGGATGCGCTGGTGGACCCGGGGATGGCCGGGCGCTCGCTGCGCAGCCGGCTGGGCGGCGCCGAGCCCGGGTCTCGCCGTGGGACCCAGCCCTTCGACCCGGCCTCAGGGCTCAAGGAACTGGCCGCCGTGAACGGCCAGACGGTGCTCTCTCTGCTGGGGGAAGGCGCCCGGAGGGGCCTGGCCGATCGTCAGGCCCAGGCCGCGCTGCGGCAGGCCCTCGCGGAGCCCGTGCTGCAGGAAGCCATCCAGACGCTGCGCAGCAACGGGCTCGGGGCGGAGCCCCTGCGGGCGGCCGTCCTGCGCTACGCGCTGGAGCAAGGGCGTCGCTCCGACGATGTGGCAGGGGCGGTGCAGGGGTTGGTTCAGGCGCTCAAGCAGGAGCGCCTCCGCTTCGAGAAGTCGCTGGACGGTGGCGCCCTCGAGCTGGCCCTGGTCGAGGTCGCGCGGCAGGTGCGCGAGCGCAACGTCGAGTTCGTCACGGCCTTCACGCGGGACCGCGAGGGGGCCCTGGACGAGGCCCTTGGCCCCTGGGTGGCGAGCCTGCTGAGCCCGGCCGAGCGCAAGCTGCTCGAGGACGTCGACTACAGGCGAACCCAGGTCGCCGACGCCCGCGACGAGGTGGTCACCGGCCAGGCCCTGGCCGAGGAGGCCCGCCAGTATCGCATCCATACGGAGAACATCCAGAACGTGCTCGAGCGCCTGGTGGAGCCTGACCACACCTTCCGCGCCGAGTTCTCGAGGGACCCCGTCGGGACCCTGGTGCGCTGGGGCATCTTCCCGCACCTGCCGACGCCGCTGCAGCAGACCTTGTCTGATGCGGCCCGGGCGCCGCGCATCGAAACGCTCGTGCGGGCCGTGGAGCAGACCATGTCGCCCGTGCTTCAGCGGCAGATGCAGCGCGAGCGGCAGCTCCGCAACCTGAAGGAGGCGGTGAGGACGGTGAATGCAGGGAACTACGGGCCCCTGATGGCCATCCTCGACGAGGACGATGCGACGATCTCCCGGGAGGTCCGGCACACGCTGGACGCCGCGATGGAGAACGGCCAGGCCCCCTTCCGCGGCGGGCTCCTCCGCTTCCTCTGAAATCTGGTAGGCTGCTCCCAAGATGTCCGTTGCGCCCGTCCCCCCATCTCGCCCTGGCCCGCTCGCTGGCGCCGCCGCCTTGTGGCGCGAGGCCGTGAGGCTCGTGGCCCTTGCGGGGATCTTCACGGTGGTCTGCCTGGGCGTCCGGGGCCTGGCCTGGCTGGCCTTCGGGACGGCGCTGCCGGAGCTGGTCGTCGAGGCCCCGGTGGCCGCGGCGCTGACGCGCCTGCACCGGGTCTGGCGCCGTGCCGAAGGCCGTCGGCGGGCCCTGGTCGCCGCCGCGGTCGAGCTGGGGCCTGATTTTCGCGCCATCGTGGGCTCCTTTGCCGCAGCCAGCCGCGAGTCGCTGGACATCCGGGCCAACACCGAGGCCTTCCTGGACGCCGTGGCTGAGGCCCTGGCGCCCGTCCACCAGCTCGTCGTCGTCCGCCGCGACGGCGTGCTCGAGGCCCTCGGGGCGCGCAGCGTGCCGGATGTCCAGGCCCACCTCCGCCGAGGGCCCACCCCTGAGGAGGTGACGATCCCGCTCAAGGTCGGCGACCGCTTCGTGGGGCGGCTGTTGCTCGGCCCACGGAGCGACGGGCGCGAGTACACCGAGGCCGACCTGGGGCTGCTCGACAGCCTGGGCCAGTCGCTGGCGCTCTCGCTGCGCAACGCCGAGCTCTTCCAGGAACTCGCGGGCCAGGAGAGGCTGCGGCGTGAGCTCGAGATCGCCTGCGACGTCCAGATGGGTCTGCTGCCCAAGGGCGTGCCCGACGTCCCGGGAGCGTCGCTGGCAGCCCACTGTGTGCCCGCACAGGAGGTGGGCGGCGACCTTTACGACTTCGTGCAGATCGATGCGACGCGCTGGGGGGTGCTGGTGGGAGACGTCGCGGGCAAGGGGGTGCCTGCGGCCCTCATGATGGCTGTGACGCTGACCCTTTTCCGCGCCATCGCGCCGGGCATTCCCTCGCCCGCCAGCACGCTCGGGCGGCTCAACAAGCTGGTGCATCGCAACCGGCCTTCGAACAAGACCTTCGTCGCGGCAGCCTACTACATCTACGACGCGCGGGACGGCTCCATCGTCGTTGCCAATGCCGGCCACCCGCCTCCGCTGGTGGACGGCCAGCCCGTCCCCGTGAAGGGCCTGCCGCTGGGCATCAACCCGAAGACGGTCTACAAGGAGGTGCGCTTCACGCTGGCCCCTGGCAGCAGCCTGGTGGTGTACTCGGATGGCCTGGAGGATGTCGAGAACCCGGCCGGGGAGTCGCTGGGCCACCGCCGGGTCGCCAACCTGTTCGCGCGGCTGGCGTCGCGCCGGGCCGACCAGGCCGTCACGGAGCTGCAGGGCGCGCTGGCGACCTTCTCGGGGGCGGCGCTGCCGTCGGACGACCAGACGGTGGCGGTCTTGCGCCGGGACCCGCGGCCCGCGGCGGCGCCCGTCAGCCCTGGACAGGCCGCCGTTGCCCCTGGGACGGCAGGCCCCGCAGAGCCAGCCCCGAGCGCACCAGGCGATCCAGCAGGTCCGGCATCATGATGCCCGCCACCCGAGCGGCCTGCGGCAGCAGGCTGCCCTCCGTCAGCCCCGGCAGCGTGTTCGTCTCCAGGATGTAGGCGATGCCGTCTCGCAGCATGAAGTCGCTCCGGGAATACCCGGCACAGCCCAGCCCATGGTGCGCCCGCCGCGCCAACTCCTGGACCGTGGCGGTGATGGCCTCGTCGAGTCGAGCGGGACAGATCTCGTCGGTGGCTCCTGGGGTGTACTTCGCCTCGTAGTCGAAGGTGTCGCTCGACCGCGGCAGGATCTCGATCAGGGGCAGCGCCAGGGGCGGCGTCTCGCCGAGCACGCCTGCCGTCAGCTCCAGCCCGCGGATGCGCTCCTCGACGAGCACCTCCTCATCCACCGCGGCAACCGCGCCGAGCCCGGTGGTGAAGGCCTCGGGGCGATCCACCATCGCGAGGCCCAGCGTCGAGCCCTGGGTGGCCCCCTTGAGCACCAGATCCGTCCCGAGCACGGCGATGGTGCGAGAGGCGACCTCGTCCGCCGAGATCGGCACCAGCGGGGTGTCGCCGTGGAGCGCAGAGCACCCCCGGACGTACTGGCCGTCGTCGACGCGCCGCCAGTCGAGCCAGCGGGCCTGGGGCAGCCCGAGCTCCTGGTACACGGCCTTGGACCGGACCTTGTTCATCGCCAGCGCGCTGGCCATCACGCCGGAGCCCTGGTAGGGCAGCCCCAGGACCTCCAGCAGCCCCTGCACGGTGCCGTCCTCGCCCCAGCGGCCGTGCAGGGCGAGGAAGACGAAATCGGCGCGGTCCGCCAGCCCCGCGATGACCACCGGCGCGGCCAGGAGGTCGTTCAGTTCGACGGCGAAGGCCTCGTACCGCTCGGGGTCGAGGTTCTTGAGCACCATCTGACCCGAGCGCAGCGAGACCTCTCGCTCACTCGATGGCCCGCCCATCAGGACGGCGACCCGCAGCTTGCCCATAGCGACACCCTCTCCCGCGACCCGCGCACACGGCGACAGGGTTATGGTAACCCAAACGCCACGCTCGCCGGGTGAGGGCGATCACGCGCTGAAGAGCGAGCCCCTGCCCAGCGTGGAGCCGTCGGCCAGCACGAGCCCGGCCCCGAGGCGTGAGCCCGCGCCGACGTCGCAGCCGAGGCCGAGGATGCAGCCCTTCACGCTGGCGTCCTCGCCCAGCGTGCAGCCCGCGCCGATCACGGCGTGCTCGACGCTGGCGCGATCGTCCACCACGACGCCTGGGCCGAGCACGGAGAACTCCTGGAGCCGGGCCCGCTTGCGGACCCGAGCGCCGCGCCCTACGTAGGCAGGCCCTCGGAGGTCTGCCGTGGGGTCGAGTTCGGCGCCCTCTGCCACCCACACGCCGTCAGGCCGGCGCTGCGCGTCCAGCTCCAGCTGCACGCGCCCGAGCAGGACGTCCACGTGCGCTTGCAGGTACTTCGCCGGCGAGCCGATGTCCAGCCAGTAGGCCGAGGTGGCCTGCCCGAACACGGGCTCCCCGAGCTTCAGCAGCAGGGGAAAGAGGCCGCGCTCGAAGCTGAAGGCCTCTCGTTCGGGCACGTAGGCGAACACGGCCGGATCCAGCACGTAGATGCCGGCGTTCACGGTGTCGACCGTCGCCTCGTCCCACGACGGCTTCTCCAGGAAGCGCGTGATCCGCCCGTCCGCGTCCGGGAAGAGCAGGCCGTACGAGGTGGGGTCGGCCACGCGGATCATGGCGATGGTGGCGCGGGCGCCGCGCTCTCGGTGGCTCGCGACGAGGGCTCCGAGGTCCATGTCGGTGAGGATGTCGCCGTTGATGACGAGCAGCGGCTCGCCGTCGAAGTGTGGCTCCGCCAGCTTCACTGCACCCGCCGTGCCCATCGGTGTCTCCTCGAGCGAGTAGGCGATGCGCAGGCCGAGGGCCTCGCCGTCGCCGAAGTGGCTCCGGATGGTCTCCGACAGGTAATGCAGGTTGATGACGACGTCTCGGACGCCGTGACGGCGCAGCAGCTCGAGCTGGTGCTGCAGGAACGGCTTCTCGAACAGCGGCACCATCGGCTTGGGCGTCGTATGCGTCAGCGGCCGCAGCCGCGTGCCTGAGCCGCCAGCGATGATGACGGCCTTCACCGCAGCGCCCCCGGGGCCTCCGAGCCGAGCGCCATGCGCCGCTTCAGCTCGCCGATCGCGGTGACGGGGGTGGGGTCGTGGCCTCCGAGCAAGCCCAGGTAGACGCTGACCCAGTCGCCCATATGAGCCAGCGTCAGCTGCCGGGCCAGCCCGTCCGCCCCCTCCCCTTCCAGGGTGTGAACACCGCCGAGCGAAGGGGCCAGCAGGTCGAGGGCGTGGCCGCGTTGCCGGCGCACGAAGTCGCTGTCGGCCGGGTCTGCCAGAGCCACGAGCGCGACGTGCGCGTGGGAGGCGGCGGACAGGTTGACGATGTCGTTGTGGGTGAACTCGGGCAGCAGGCCGAGGTGGCTCGTGACCTTGGCGTTCTCGTTGAGCTGGCACTTCCAACGCGTCGCGATCGCCTCGGTGGTGGGCGTCGTGCCCAGCACGAAGGGGACCTTGCCGGCCAGCGAGAGGGCCAGCTGCTTGGCGGGGTTGGCCGCCGTCGGCACCGCCGGGGCGCAGCGGGCGCGGACGGCCCGCAGGGCCTCGACGGCGCCAGCCACGTTCGGCCGAGGGAAGCCCGCCACCTGGCCGACCACGCCGAGCAGGGCGCCCAAGAGGTCCCCCATCGCGGCCCGCGGCTGCCACGCCCCCGGGAGAGACACGACAGGCACGCCGGCCTCCCCGGCCAGGCGGGCGGCCTCGCCACCGCTCGTCACGACCACCGATGGCACGCCCCGGGCCAGGGCCTCGCGCAGCGCGCCCAAGGTCTCGCCCGTGTTCCCCGAGTAGCTCAGGAAGCAGGCGAGGGTGGACGCCCCCGCGTGGGCGGGCAGCCCGTCACCCCGGTGGACCGTGACGGCACACGTCGCGGCCGGGAGAGCCCAGGTGCGGACGACGTCGCCGCTGATCGCAGAGCCACCCATGCCGCAGACCAGCAGCTGGGTCGGCGACGAAAGCGGCAGGCGACAGGCCTCTCCCCGGGCGTAGGCTGCCTCGAGGACGTCGGGCAGGTCGTGGACCCGCCCGCACATGTCCTCGGCGTCGAGGCTGCTCAGGGTTTCCAGGTGGTCTAGTGACACCATGTGGCTTCCTTCGGGAACTGCGGACACGGGGCCTGGGCCCCGATAAACGTACCACACCCCCTGCAGGCGGCGGCCCGACGGGTTGCACGAGCCGGGCCGTCAGCTCCGCTGAACCTGCCTCAGAACTTCACGCTGGTGGAGACCGCGACCTGGTCGTGGGTGAACGGGGTGGGGTCGAGGAGGCCCTGCTGGCCGCCCCCGAACTTGCCCCGGGACCACGAGGCCGTGAGCACAGGCCAGTTGAGCAGCGCGAGGTCCGTCTGGACCGTCACGCCGGACGCCGACGCGTTGGCGAGGGCCCCCGCGGGGCCGCCACCCACCCCGGTCTGCTGGAGCGCCACCGTCACGCTGGGCACGATGAACACCGCCGGGCTGCGCAGCGCCACGCCCAGGGAGTCGAAGTCGGACCAGGCCCCCGTGCCGGGCCGGCGCTGAAACTCCTGAGCCCCGCCGGGCCCGGGCACCAGGGGGGCCAGTTGGCCGGCCAGCCAGCCGACGTGGGCGCCGAGGCCGAGCCCCAGGAGGTCGTTGGCGCCCAGCCGCAGGGCCGCCCGGCTCGGGCTCCAGTCGCCCGGCGTCAGGCTGCTGACGGCCAGCACCTCGCCCGCGAGCGCGAGGCCGTCGTCGCCCAGTTCGAAGGACGCCCCGGCCAGCTTGTCACGCCCGGCGGGCTGCAGCCACCGGTCCGTCTGGCCCGCGGCCACGGCCGAGAGCCTCACGGGCCCGACCTCCGTGCCCAGCGTGGCCGTGATTCGCGAGCCGTCTCCCCAGGTGGGCAGGCCGGGCAGGGACGTGGCGGTCAGCGGCGCGCCGCCCTGCACCAGCGGCCCGCTCAGCACCCCGCGGCTCACGGCGAGGCCGAGCCGCACGGGGCCGAGCAGGCCGTTGCCGGCCGCGAGCAGCGAGCCGTGGGGGGCATAGAGCGTGCTGTTGGCGGGGTCCAGCCAGTCTGCCGTCGGCGAGGTCCCCGCAAGCCAGAGCGGGGCGCCCTGCGGGGAGGTGGCTGCAACCACCGCGCCCGCGGTGTCCAGCGAGAGCCCTGGCGTCCCGACGAAGCCGAACCCGCCGGTGCCGTTGGTCCAGGCCGTGGCGCGGAAAGGGTCGAGGGCGGACGTCCCGAGCGTCAGGTGGTTGCGCAGCGCCCCCAGGCCCGCCACGCCCTGCCCCTGAGCGAACCGGAGGAGGGCCTCTGCGAGGTACACGTCCGTCACGGGAGCGGCCGAGGCACCGCGCAGGAAGGCGTTGGTGGCTGGGCTGGGGGCGTACACGTCGGCGTTCAGCACCCCCGTCAGCGTGAGGTCCTCCGGCAGAGGGGCCTCCAGCGTCAGCGACTGCCGGATGCGCACGTCGCCGGAGGGGGCGCCTGCCAGCGAGCCACGCGGGTCGGCCGTCCAGTCACGGTAGTCGAACCGCACCTGCCCCCCGAGCCGGGCGCGCTTCTCCACGGTGGCCAGGCGTCCATCCAGCCCGTCGAGGCGCTCCTTCAAGGCGTCGAGTTCCTCGCGAAACTCGCGCTGGAGGCGCGCGATGGTGCGGAGGTCTTCCGGGCTGATGCCGGGGTCGGGGAGGGGCTGGCCCGTGGCGATCGCGATGCGCTTCTCCACCGTCGCCATGACCTTCGCGAGGGCCGCCGCCAGCTCGTTGCGGGTGACGGACCGGCTGCCACGGAACTTGCGGTCCGGGAAGCCGTCCATGACGCCGTAGCGCTCGGTCAGCGCCTGGATGGCCTGGTAGGCCCAGTGATCCGGGCCTACGTCCCGCAACTCCGATACGGTGGTGGCCGCCTGGGCCGGGAGCGCCCCGGCGAGGCCCACCAGCACGAGGCTGGCAAGCAAGGGGAAGGCGAAGTGGCGGCGATGCAAAGGAACCTCCTCGGCCCACGTCGGGCATCTTCCTTGGTACCGCGAGGGCGGCGGCGGGTGCAGTGACCCCTCGCACCGCCCCGGGCGCCTCGGCAGGTTGCCATGTGGGGCCGGTCGGGGCATCATGGGGCCACCCGCCGACGACCGCCGAGCCCCCATGAACCCAGCGCCTGCCTTCGACCTCGAGACCTACTGGGACGGCTGGCGCGGCCGGCTGGAGCAGGCCCTCGATCGCCTGACGCCCGTCAGCGAGCCCGCCTTGCTCTGGGAGGCAATGCGCTACAGCCTCCTGGCCGGTGGCAAGCGACTCCGGCCGATGCTCACGCTGGCGACGCTCGAGGCCCTGGGGCGGGACGCCGCGCCCGCCGTGCCCGCGGCCTGCGCGCTCGAGCTCATCCACACCCAGAGCCTCGTCCACGACGACCTGCCGGCCATGGACGACGACGCCCTGCGACGCGGCAAGCCCACCAACCACGTGGTGTACGGCGAGGGCAATGCCATCCTGGCGGGGGATGGTCTGCTGGCCTGGGCCTTCGCCGTGCTGGCGCAAGCCGGCCGGGCCTACCCGCCGGCGGCCGTGCTCGCTGCGCAGGCCGAGCTGGCTGAGGCGACGCTGGGCATGATAGGCGGGCAGGTGGTGGACCTGGCCTCCGAGGGGCAGGCCGTCACGCCGGAGACGCTCGCCTTCATCCACCACCACAAGACCGGGTGCCTGATCCGTGCGGCGGTCCGGATCGGGGCGCTGCTCGGGGAGGCCACGCCCGTCGCGCGCGTCGAGCTCGATCGCTACGCTGAGGCCCTCGGCCTGGCCTTTCAGATAGCCGACGACATCCTCGACTGCACCCGCAGCGCCGAGGAGCTGGGCAAGACCCCGGGCAAGGATGCCGCGGCCGGCAAGGCCACCTACGTCGCGCAGTACGGCCTCGAGGCTGCCCGGGAGCGGCTGACGGCCGAGGTCGAGGCAGCCGGCGCTGCGCTGGCCAACTGGGGCCCCGGCGCGGATCCGCTGCGGGCGCTCGCGCGTCACGTCGCGGCCCAGGTGGGCTGAGCCTTGGCCGGGGCGGGTCGCCGCGGGGGAGACGCGCCGGCGGGGGCGAAGCGCAGGCTCGACCAGCTGCTGGTCGAGCGCGGGCTGTACGGCTCGCGGGAGCGGGCGCAGGCGGCCATCATGGCTGGCCTGGTGAAGGTCGGTGGGCAGGTGGCCACCAAGGCCGGGCTGCCCGTGGGGCCAGAGGCCGCGGTGGAGGTCGCGGGCGAGGCGCACCCCTACGTCAGCCGGGGCGGCCTCAAGCTGGAGCGGGCCCTGGCCGCGTTCGGGGTGGACCCGGCTGGCCGCGTCGTGCTGGACGCGGGCGCTTCAACGGGCGGCTTCACGGACCTGTGCCTTCAGCGGGGGGCCCGCCGCGTGTACGCCGTGGACGTGGGATACGGCCAGCTGGCCTGGAGCCTGCGCCAGGATCCGCGCGTGGTGGTGATGGAGCGCACGAACGTGCGCCACCTGACGGCAGAGGCCCTCGAGGAGCCCCCGTCCCTGATCGTGGCCGACCTCAGCTTCATCTCGCTCGACAAGGTGCTGCCGGCCTTCGTGGCGCTGCTGGCGCCGGGCGGCGAGGCCATCACCCTGATCAAGCCCCAGTTCGAGGTCGGGAAGGGGCAGACGGACGGGGGCGTCGTGCGCGCGCCACGGGCGCATCGCGACGTGCTGGCGCGCGTCGTCGGCCAGGCGGCGGCGTTGGGCTGGGGCCTGGTGGGGCTGACGGCCTCGCCCATCAAGGGGCCGGAGGGCAACATCGAGTTCCTGGCCCACTGGCGCCCCGGGCCGGGGGTGGCCGTCGACCTCGACGCCGTCGTCGCGGCCGCGCACGCGCCTCCGGTTGCCCCCCCGTCGGCCACCGGGGAAACCGGGGGCACCCCCCCCGAGCGGAGCTGAGCCCATGCAGCGCGTCGTCGTCGTCCACGCCGAGAACAAGCCGCGGATGTCCGCCTACCTGGCGGAGCTGCGCGACTGGGCGGCCGAGCTCGGCTGGACGCTGACGGCCATGAGCGCCCGCACGCCCGACCCGGACGTGGTCGCGGGGGCGAAGCTCGTGCTCGTGCTCGGGGGCGACGGCACCTTCCTCACGGCCGCGAGGCTCGCGAGCGGTGCCCCCGAGGGCCCCATCCCCCTGCTCGGCGTCGACCTCGGGCGGCTGGGCTTCCTCTCGGAGGTGACCTTCCACGAACTGCCGGCTGCGCTGGAGCGCTTTGCCGCCGGGGACTACCGCCTGGAGGATCGCACGATGATGCACGCCGTGGCCTTCCGGCAGGGTGAGGTGCTCGGGGAGGGCTACGCCCTGAACGACTGCGTGGTCACGAAGGGGGCCTTCTCCCGGCTGGTGGAGCTCTCGACCTACGTCGACGGGGCCTACCTCACGACCTACGACGCCGATGGCCTGATCGTCGCCACGCCCACCGGCTCGACGGCCTACGCCCTCTCCGCCGGGGGGCCGCTGCTGACGCCGAACCTGCCGGTCTTCGTGCTCGCCCCCATCTGCCCGCACTCGCTGTCCGCGCGCCCCATCGTGCTCTCGGACCAGGTCGCGATCCGGGTGGTGATCGAGTCGCCGACGGACCTGGAGCTGGTGCTGACGGCCGACGGCCAGCCCGCGATCCCGGTCCGAGTGGGGGATCACGTCACGTTCACGCGCGCGTCGCGCTACGCGCGGCTGGTGAAGTTCGACCGCATCGACTTCTACGCGCGGCTCCAGAGCAAGCTGGGCTGGGGGCCCATCCGGCGGCCGGGCTGAGTCAGCTCAGCGCCTCCCGGACCTTGGCCTTGGTGGCCTTGTAGAACTCGCTGCCCTTCACGAGGCGGTCGGCCACGTAGAACGTGCCGAACCCCAGCACCACCGAGGCGATCGTCAGGGCCGGGCCCGCGCCCATCACCGAGCCGAGGGCGATCGTGCCCAGCGTCGAGACGGTGGCGCCGGCCGCGCCGCCCACCACGTTCGACAACAGGTCTCCCGCGACCGCCGCGCCCGCGTCCGGCACGCTCGACTTCCGCAGCAACACCGCGCCCAGGTTCCAGCCCACCGACAGGATGCCCGTGAACCACAACGCGCCGCGCAGGTTCCCGGCCACGGAGGCCCCGACGGCCCGCGTGGCGGCGTAGGCCTTGCCCGCGGCCGTGGTGCGGCCAGCCACCTGGGTGTAGGCATCCGCGCCGAGGCCCGCGGCCTCGAGCCTGTCGGCCATGCGCTGGAGGGCTTCCTCCCGCGTGGCCGCGGTGGCGGCAGGGCCGGGGGAGGCGGGGGCGGCAGCGGGCTGGCGGACGGTGGTCATCTGGGAGGCCTCTGGACAACGCGGGGGCACCCTCCTTGTCGTGCAGACGGTCCGAAAATTTCTTATCCGGTGGTTAATTTGCTGTTAATTGTTTCGTCGGCCGGGCCTTCTTGGATTCCCCTGGGGGGCGCTTCGTTGGGCTGAGGATGCGCTGCGTCGCCTCACCCCGGCGCTGGGGCTGGCGCTCCCCCCTCACAGGTCTGCTGCCGGAATCCGCTTGATCTGCCGGTTCCCGGTGTCGAGGAAGAACAGGTCGCCGGCGGGGCTGAAGCGAAGGGCCCTGGAGCCCTTCAGGCCGTCGTCGACGCCGGTGCCGGTGAAGGCCTTGCCGCCAGGGCCCGCGATGACCTCGGTCTGGCCCGTTCTCGGATCCCAGCGTTTGATGCCGCCGTTGTAGCTGCCCTCGTACCAGCGCCCTCGTGCGTCGACCACCTCGGGAAAGACCTCGGCCGTCGGCAGGGCGGCCCCGAAGGCGCCATCCACGTAGGGCAGGAAGGCGCGCGTCGAGGTCTTGAAGTCCGCGCTGTAGGTCGTCTTGATGACGAGCTGCGTGCCCTCGTGCGTGAAGCCGACGTTCTCGCCCGAGTTGCTGTAGCCGAGGTAGCCGGTGGCCAGCGTGGCCTCGCTCATGATCTCGCGGGCGGCCCCCTGCAGGTCCACGATCAGCAGCCGTTGGGGGTGCTTGTCGACGCCCTCGTGGCGCTGCTCGACGACCAGCAGCTCGCCCCGGGGCGTGATGCGCATCCCCGCGATGTTGGCTGCCGCCCGGTAGAACGGCTGCACCGTCCCCCCGGGGCCCAGCTTGAGGAGGGCATCGCAGTCCTCGTCCCCCTTGTAGGACTGGAAAACGCGGATGCCGCGCAGGACGACGGTGCCGTCGGGCAGCACGATCACGCCGTCGATCGTGAAGGCCGCGCCGCCCTTGGGGTCCGGCACGGGGCCCAGCTTGGCGAGCTCGACGGGTTCCTCACCCAGCTTGCGGCGGGTGAGCGCGCCGTCTGCGGCGAGGACGAGCTGGCCGTCGGGCAGGAAGCCGTAGCCCATCGGCACGGCGTTGCCGTACTGGTAGGTGGCGCTCGGACGCTTGCCGGCCAGGTGAGTCTCGACGCCGTCCTTCACGCGCACCACGCGACCGTCTCGGGCGATCAGCACGCTGCCGTCCCGGCCCATGGTGAAGGGCACGAGGGACGGCACGTCGGGGCGCCGCGGATCCTCTGCCGCCCCCGCCCCGAGGTGCTCGCGCGTCTGGTTGCTCGCGTCCGAGTAGAACAGGCGTCCCGTTGCGTCCATCCACGGCCAGCGGCCGCCGTTGGGAAAGGCCGTGAGCTTGGTGCTTTGCCCCGTGGCGGGGTCGAGCTCCCAGACCGCCGGCACGGGGCTCCAGTCGAGGCCCCCATAGCGCACCTTGCCGTCCGGCAGGCGCACGATCGCGCGGATGGTGACGCCCGTGCTGGCGTTGCTGGGCAGGTCTGGCCCCGGCTGGGCCGGCTTGCCGGGCTCCCAGGTCCAGGTCTTGCCGGCCTGGCCGTAACGGCCGCTCAGCAGCCAGAACTTGCCGCCGTCGAGCGCCAGCGCCGCGAGGAGGTCGGGTACCCCCGGCTCCAGGCGCTCCAGCGTGCCGTCGAGGCCAATGCGCCAGAGCCGCTCAGGGCCACCGGCGGGCCGCTCGAGGGCGAGCAGCCGGCCGTCTGGCGTGAGCGTGAGCCGATCGACCGCGCCCACGTCTTGACCGGCGGCCGCGTCCGGCTTGCGCCCGGCGAGCGTGCGCGCGGTGCCGTCGGTTTCCAGCCGCCAGAGCCGCTGGTCGCCAAACGCGTTGATCACGAGGGTGCCGTCGGGGGCCTCGAGCACGTGCCGCACGTCCGGCAGCGTCACCTCGCGGCCCGGCAGCCCCTCCCCGAGGTTCGAGAGGCCGGCCACGATCAGCAGCTTCTTCACGACCTCCAGCTGCCCGTCGAGCTTGGCGTCCTGCCTCCGAAGGGCCTCCACGGAGGCGGCGACGGCGGCCTGCGTCAGCGTCACGGCCCCGAGGTTGGCAGCCGCCGAGGCGGTGATGGCGACGGTCTCCGCCTCGATTGGCGCGGGCAGGCGGTTGAGCGTGGCCTGCGGGTCCTGCTGCGGCCGGACGAACCTCTCGAGCACGTAGCCAGCCACCAGCGTCGTGGGCACCGAGAGGTCCGCCTCCCTGACCCCACTGGCGATGATGCGCGTCAGGGCCGCCTGCTGGGCCGAGCGACCGGCCTGCACCACCACGTGGTGGGCGGGCAGCGGCTCGGTGAAGGCGTAGCGGCCCTCCGCGTCCGTGCGGGTCCGCAGCTCGCGGCCATCCGCCGTCTTCACCACGGCGCCGGTGGCGTCCAGCACGGCCACCTCGACGTTCGCCACCAGCGCCTCGGGCTCGGCGCTGGCCTGGCGCAGGCGGTAGCCGCTCCCGCGGTCCGAGATGAGCGAGCCGCCCGCGTCTCCGATGAGCCCGCCGCCGTTGTTGGCGACGATCGAGCCGCCCATGTCGCTGATGAGGCGAACGGGGGCGCGCACCACGCCGGTGAGCGTCGCCAGGGTGGCTGGCTTCGTGCCGACGCTCGGGAAGGGGGACGGCGCCACCGGGGCGGGCGGCGAGGGGGACGTGGCGCCGGCCGGGGGCTCTCCTGGGGGCGAGGCGGCGGTGTTGGGAGCAACCCCCGTGGGGGGGCTCGCCTGGGGCGCACCAGCCGGCCGCGGTCGGGTGGCTCCCGGGGCGGTGGGCGTGGCGCCGGGCGAGCAGGCCACCTGGGTGACGAGCAGGAAGCAGAGGAAGGCTTGGCGGGGGTGCGGGCGTGCCATCACCCTCCATTGTTCCCTGCGGCATGGGGCTTACACCCGGCCGTGTGCGGCCCCTGGCTTCACCCCTCGTGCCTGCGATCTTCGACAAACCGGCTCATCGCCCGCGCGCCGCCGCCTGGCGGCCGACGACGGGCGCCGCCACCGCGGCGGCGATGCCCTGGAAGGCCTGCTCGAACTCGTCGCTCGGGGGCATCCCGAGGTGCGCCTTCAGCGCCTTGCGGCAGTCCCAGTAGACCT
>JAYKHR010000061.1:0-59438 GCA_035285125.1 Candidatus Sericytochromatia bacterium
ATGGTGCCAGGCCCTCGCGCCGACAGAGCTGGATCACCTTGTGGGCCGTGAAGGTCATCTGGCGTGAGGTGTTCCCCTGGCCCGTGAGCTCGCCGCGGATTTCCAGGTAGTCGCCCGCGTACACGGGGGCCTTGAACTCGACGCTGTCGTAGGCCACGAACAGCCCCTCGTCGCCATCGAGGCGGATCAGGAGCTCGGTGGCGACGTCACCGAAGAACTCCATCATCTTGGCGCCGGCCACGAGGCCGCCGGCATAGTGGGCGTCGTGCTCGCCGAGGCGCACGCGCAGGAAGCTGGTGATGGGGGTGGTCACGGGGATCCTCCTTGTCTGGTTGGTGGCATACCCGCAGGGCGGGGGGCCGTTGAGCGCTGGCTGCCTACAGTCCCTTTGAACCTTCGTCCCCGCTGGCGCCGGGGCGCCCTTCCCGCTACGATCGCCGGGCTGTGCCCCACTTGCTGCTGATCTCGAATGGCCACGGCGAGGACGCGATCGGCGTGCGCCTCGCCGCCGCGTTGCGAGAGTCGGGCTGCACCATCGAGGCGTTGCCGATCGTGGGCACCGGGCAGGCCTACGTCGGAGGTGGGGTGCCCCTGGCGGGGCCCACGGCCGTGATGCCCAGCGGGGGCTTCATCCACGGCCGGCCGGTCCACCTGGCGCGGGACCTGCGCCACGGCCTGCTCAGCCTCACGCGGGCCCAGTGGGCGGCCGTGCGCGCGGGGCGGGGGCGCTGGCACGCCGTGCTGGCCGTCGGCGACGTGGTGCCCCTCGCCTTTGCGTGGGGCAGCGGGCTTCCCTTCGGCTTCGTGGGGTGCGCCAAGTCCGACTGGTACTTGGGGGGGCGGCCCGTGGCCTATGGCTGGCACGAGCGCTGGCTGCTCCGGCGGCCTGCCTGCCTGGGGGTCTGGCCCCGGGACGCCCTCACCACGGGGCACCTGGTGGCCGCGGGCGTCCGGGCCGCCTGGCTGGGCAACCCGATGATGGATGCCCTCGGGCCGACGGGCCGAGCGCTGCCGGCCCCCGAGGCGATCCAGACGGTGCTCCTGCTGCCTGGCAGCCGCCAGGAGGCCCCCCGCAACCTGGCGCGTCTCGCCGAGGCCGTCGTGCGGTTGCAGCGGCCGGGGCGACGCTTCCTGGCAGCCCTGGCCGCCTCGCCCGAGGGAGAGGGCTGGGCGCCGCCGGGCTGGACGCGCGGCGAGGGCGGGGCGCTGCGGCACCCCGATGGCGCCACGATCTGGCTGAGGGCGGGGGCCTTTTCCGACGTGGCGCACGCGGCCGACGTGGCCCTTGCGATGGCAGGTACGGCGACGGAGCAGGTCGTGGGCCTCGGCAAGCCCGCTGTGGCCCTGCCCGGGCCTGGCCCTCAGTTCACGCGCCCCTTCGCGCGGGCTCAGGTGCGGCTGCTGGGCGAGGCCGTCCTGCTCGCCGACACCCCCGCTGACGCCGCGAGCCTGGTCGAGCACCTGCTGGCGGCCCCCGAGGAGCGGGCGCGGCGCGGGGCCGTCGGGGCGGCGCGCATGGGGCCTCCGGGGGCGAGTCGGCGAATCACCGAGGCCCTGCTGGCAGCGCTGGCCGGGCCGGAGGGCGGAGCCGTGGGGGGGCGCTTGAGGGAGGAACCTCCCTGACGCTTGTCACGCCGCGGCTGCCTCCGCAGCGTGGTTTCAAGACCCAGGCAGGCCGCGCCTGCCAGCGGGGCCTGGCCGTTTTGCCCTGGTGGCCGATCCCCGGGGCCGGTAGACTCCGGCCCATGGCTCCCCGTTCCCGGCCCCGCGCGAGGCCCCGTCCTGTTGCCCCGGCCACGCCCCGGCCCCAGGCTGCGGACGGCGTCGGGGCGATGGCGGCGGACCTCGCGCTGCCGGGCGGGCACCGCGACGTCGTGGGCCACGAGCTGCGCACCCCGCTGAACTTCATCGTGGGCTATGGCTCCTTGCTGGCGGACGGCGCCTACGGCGAGCTGCCCCCGGGCGCGCGGGAGGCCGTCGCGCGGATCCTGGACGGCGCCGATCGCTTGGCTCGCCTCGTGGATGACTTGCTCACCGTGTCCCAGCTCGCGGGCGGTGGCGTGCCCGTTGTGCCCGCGCCGGTGGACTGTGGGGAGCTCGTCCGCGGCCTGGTCCTGGAATTCGAGCCGCAGGCGCGTGGCCTGGGCTTGGGCCTGACGCACGAGGCGCCGTCCACGGGCCCGACGCTCCACACCGATCCCCAGCGCCTGCGCGAGGCCCTGCGACACCTGCTGGGCAACGCCCTGAAGTTCACCCCGCGCGGGGGCGCCGTCCACCTCGCCGCAGCCGGGGAGGGGCGATGCGTGCGGTTCGTCGTCCGGGACACCGGCATCGGCATCCCGAAGGCTTGCCAGCGCCGCATCTTCGACCGGTTCTACCAGGTCGATGGCGGCCTGACGCGGCGCTACGGAGGGGCGGGCCTGGGGTTGGCGATTGCCCGGGGCCAGATCGAGGCGCTCGGTGGCACCATCGAGGTGGCCTCGGAGCCAGCCTGCGGGGCTTGCTTCACCGTGACCGTCCCGGTCGTGCGACGCTGACGCTGGGGGCGGCGGGGAGGGCCTCCGTCAGCGTGGCGGCGGCCAGCGTCGTGCCGCCGGGGGGGCCTGCCCTGTTCTCTCCCGAGACACGTGGGCGGCCACGCGGGCTTCCCACCCCCGGCCCTTGCCCGCCGAGGGCCCCCCCGGTATGATGCGGGCGCGTTTCGCACCATCTCTGCCCGCTTTTTACCAGGAGACCCCATGAGCGCCACCACCGAACGTACCTTCCTCGCCGTCAAGCCGGACGGCGTCCAGCGCGGCCTCGTCGCCGAGATCATCGGCCGCTTCGAGCGCAAGGGCTTCAAGCTCGTCGGCCTGAAGCTGATGCAGGTCACCCGCGAGATCGCCGAGTCCCACTACGGCGAGCACAAGGGCAAGCCCTTCTTCGAGGGCCTCGTGGGCTTCATCACGAACGGGCCCATCGTGGCGATGGCCTGGGAGGGTCCGAACGTGATCGCGACGGCCCGCAAGATGATGGGCGCCACCAACCCGGCGAACGCCGAGTCCGGCACGATCCGCGGCGACTTCTCGGTGGACATCGGCCGCAACGTGATCCACGGGTCGGACGGCCCTGAGAGCGCGGCACGCGAGCTCGGCATCTTCTTCAAGGCCGATGAGCTCGTGGGCTGGGAGCGCGCCAGCGAGACCTGGATCCGCGAGTAGCCTGCTGAAGGCTCCCAGCGCCTCCCCGACGCCGTCGTGGGAGGCGCTGGCCGTTTCCGGGGGGAACGGCGCCTGCAGGCCGCCGGCGGCGCTCCACCGGGTTCCGTGACGGCGGTTTTTGAACGGCCCTTCGGCCATCGGGTGGCCGCACGGTATGATGGGCGCCGTCCCTGTTGCCACTGGAAGGCCTCGATGTCCGCGACCCCTCGCCGCCTGTTACTCCTCCTCGCGCCGCTGCTTGGGGTGTTGCTGAGCCTGCCTCCGGGCTGGGCCCAGGAGCCGGGTGGCCTGCCTCCCGGTGGGGCCGGCCAGCCGGCGAGCTCGGCCGCCGCAGATCCGCTCGAGGGTCTTGGCACGGCGCAGCCCGTCGGTGAGCCCGGGCAGGGCTCGGCCGAGCCGCAGGCCGGCGAGGCGGGAGCGGGGCACGGCGCTGAAGAGCCGCCGACGCACGGCGCCCACGATGACACCCCCCTCGGCATCTCGGCAGGGGTGGTGCGGCGGGTCTCACCAGGCGAGGGGGCGGGCGAGCGCTTGCTTTCCGTGGAACTCACGGCCGGCGAGTCGGCGGGTAAAACCGTGACTGTCGTCCAGCGCGGCGGCGGGCCGCAGGGCCTGGAGTTGCCCGTCGGCCCAGGGGACCGCGTGGTGCTGACGGCCGTGCCCACCGAGGAGGCGGGCGAGTTCGACTGGCAGGTCGTCGACTACCAGCGCGGCCACGTCACGCTGGGCCTGATCGGCCTGACGGCCTTGCTCATCTTGGGCGTGGGGGGCTGGCGCGGCCTGAAGACGCTTGCCGTGCTGGGCTTCACCGGGGTGGCGATTGCCGGGATCCTGCTGCCCCTGACGCTCCGAGGCTGGTCGCCGTTGCCGCTCGCCGTGCTGCTCGCCGCGGGCGTTTCCGTCACCACCACCCTGCTCACCAGCGGGGCGGGGCGCAAGACCTGGGCAGCCGTCTTGGGAACCACCGGCGCGATCGCCCTGGCAGCCCTCCTTGCTGCCGTCTTCGTGACGCTGGGGCGGCTCTCGGGGCTGGCGAGCGAGGAGGCGCTGATGGCGCACGCGGGCCACGCCGCCATCGACGCGCCCGGCCTGCTCGCCGCGAGCGTGCTGGTGGGGGCCCTCGGCGTGATCCTCGATCTGTCGCTCTCGATCGCCGCCGCCGTCGACGAACTTCGCCGCGCCAACCCGCAGCTGCCGCGCCGGGCGCTGCTGCAGGCGGGCTGGGAGGTCGGCCGGGACCTGCTGTCGACGACCGCCAACACGCTCCTGCTGGCCTACTTGGGAGGGTTCCTGCCGGTGCTGCTCTCGCTCGGGGTGCAGCCGATGGGCTGGCTCCGGCTTGGCCACCTCGAGGCGATCAACGTCTTCGGCACGACCCTGCTCGTCGGGCTGTGTGGGCTGGTGCTCGCCGTCCCGCTGACGGCCTTCGCGGCGGCCCGGCTCGCCTCGCCAGCCTCGCCACGAGTTCAACCAGGGACAACCGAATTTTAACCAGGGCTTCATCGGACCTCGACAAGTTCCGCGTCGCGCGGCCGGATAGCTTCGGAAAGACCCCGTAGCCCCCGGAGGTACCCGATGTCGTTCCGCAAGCCGCTTCCCTCGATGGTGCTCGCCCTCGTGGCCACGATGGCCGTGAGCGCCTGTGGCGGCAACATCACGGCGTCGCGCCCGGGCCTCAAGGCTGCGAGCCGCGTCGAGCGGCCTGTCATGCAGGCGAAGAACGCCTACGCCGAGGCGCCCGCCGAGGTGGTCGTGACCACCGACGCCACCGTGCCCGCCCCCCGGGAGCTCGCCGGCGGCAGGGTCGTCGACCGCTTCGAGTTCGGCGGAACGGCCTGGCACCTGGTCGACGTGGGCCAGCGCTCGCTCGTCCAGCGCGCCGTCGCCCTGCTGCGCGGCCAGCCCGGCGTGCGAGCGGCGGACGCCAACACGATGGTCTACGCCCTGAACTCGCCGCTCTCGGGCGAGGCGCCCGACGATGAGTACTTCCCGTTGCAGTACGGGTTGCTGCAGAAGAGCATCCACCTCGCGTGGCGCAACCCGCTGGGGGACACCGTGGTCGGCGTCGTCGACACGGGCGTGGACTACACCCACCCCGACCTCAAGGAGCGCGTGGCGATGGGGGCCGACCTCACCTTCAAACCCGGCCGTATCTTCAACCGCAAGGACAAGAACGGGCCGATGGACGACAACGGCCATGGCACGCACTGCGCGGGCATCATCGGGGCCATCGCGAACAACGGCATCGGCATCGCCGGCGTGGCCCCAGGCGTCAAGATCTTGGCAGAGAAGGCCCTGGACGCGCGGGGGGCGGGCAGCAGCTACGACGTCATGAAGGGCGTGGCGCACGCCATCACCAATGGCGCCAAGATCGTCAGCCTCAGCGTGGGTGGCACGGCGACGACGAGCGCCGACCGCAAGTTCTACGAGGCCACGGTCCAGAGCGGCGCGCTGATCATTGCCGCCGCTGGCAACAGCTCTGACGCCCTGGGCTTCCCGGCCGCCTACCCGGGCGTGCTGTCCGTCGGGGCGACGGACAGCGCCGGGGCACTCGCGCGGTTCTCGAACCACGACATCTCGATGAGCCTCACGGCGCCAGGGGTGGGCGTGCTGTCCACCATGCCCGGGGACGCCTATGCCAAGATGAGCGGCACCTCGATGGCGGCGCCCTTCGTCGCCGGCGTGGCTGCCCTCGTCTGGGCCAAGCACCCCGACTGGACGGCTCAGCAGGTGAAGGAGCACCTGGAGCGGACGGCCTCGGACCGCGGTGCGCCCGGCGTGGACCCGTTGTTCGGCCACGGCGAGGTCGACCCGGCTGCGGCGCTGGGCCTCTGAGCCAAGCTGCCTCCACGCCCCCTGGCTTGCCAGGGGGCGTTCTCGTGTCGGCCTGGCAGGGTTTACATCCGGGAGAGGCCCGGCCATGATGGCGGGCGCCAGGAGGTGACGCCATGTCGAACCCCCCCACCGTCGCGGGTCGCGTCGTCCAGCTCGACCACCCCCTCGTCGTGACGGCGCTCGCCGAGATGCGCCACAAGGACACGCCCACGCCCCGCTTCCGGGCCCGCGTCCGGGAGCTGGCCAAGTTCCTGATCTACGAGGCCACGCGCGACCTGGAGACGGACCCCATCGCCGTGCCCACCCCGCTGGCCGTCACGGAGGGGCGCACGTTGGGCGAGCGCCCCTTGATCGTCGCGCCGATCCTGCGCGCGGGGCTCGCCATGATGGAGCCCGCCACCGAGCTGCTGCCCGAGGCCCAGGTCCGCCACATTGGGCTTTATCGCAACGAGGAAACGCTGCAGCCCGTCGAATACTACCTCAAGCTTCCGGGCGAGATCGGCGCGGACGCCACGGTGCTGATCCTCGACCCGATGCTGGCGACGGGCGGCTCGGCCACGGCCACCATCGAGGCCTTCAAGCGTCGCAAGGCCCAACGCATCAAGTTCCTGTGCCTGATCGCGGCCCCCGAGGGCGTCCGGAACGTCCACGCGGCGCATCCGGACGTGCCCATCTACTGCGTCTCGGTCGACTCGCACCTCAACGAACTGGGCTACATCGTGCCGGGCCTGGGCGATGCCGGAGACCGCGCCTTCGGCACGGCCCACACCTGAGGGACGGTTCCCGATGCGCGCTGAGATCGTCTGCGTTGGCACCGAACTGCTCATCGGGCAGATCGTGAACACCAATGCGACGTGGCTGGCCCGGGAGCTGGCTGCCCTGGGCATCTCCGTGTGCTGGATGACGACGGTGGGGGACAACGCCGAGCGCCTCGACGACGCTCTCGGCCGGGCGGCCTCCCGCGCCGAGGTCGTGCTCGTGACGGGGGGCCTCGGTCCCACGCCCGACGACATCACGATGGAGGCCCTGGCCCGGCTCGTGGGGGAGCCCCTCGCCGAGCGGCCCGAGGCGCGCAGCCATCTGGAGCGCTGGTTCGCGGCCCGCCAGCGCCCGATGTCGCCTTCCAACCTGAAGCAAACTCTGTTTCCGGCCTCCGCGGAGCTGATCCCGAACCCCACCGGCACCGCCCTGGGGACGGCTCTGCGCCACGGGGCGGCGTGGCTGCTGGCGTTTCCGGGCGTGCCGGCCGAGCTCGAGGCGATGTGGCACGCCTGGGCCCGGCCTCGGCTCGCCGCCCTCGGTGGCGGCACGATCCGCTCGGTGTTGCTGCGCTACGTGGGGCTCGGCGAGTCCGTGCTGGCGGAGCAGGTGGCGGACCTGCTGACGGGGGCCAACCCCTCGGTGGCCCCCTACGCGGGGGACGGCGAGGTGCACCTGCGCGTCACGGCCCGGGCGGCGGACGGGGCGGCGGCCGAGGCGGCGATGGCCCCCGTGCTGGCCCGGTTGAGGGCGATCGCCCCGTACTACTATGGCGAAGACGGCCTCACGCTGCCGGCCGCCGTGGGCGAGCGGCTGCTGGCCGCCGGCGAGACGGTGGCGACGGCGGAGTCCTGCACCGGGGGCCTCGTGGCGAGCCGGCTGACGGACGTGCCTGGCAGCAGCCGCTGGCTGCGAGGGGGCGTCGTGGCCTACATGACGGACGTCAAGCAGGCGCTGCTCGGCGTCGACGTGGCCCTGCTCGAGCGGCACGGGGTGGTCAGCGAGGAGGTCGCGGCCGCGATGGCCCAGGGGGCGCGGGCCGCCCTCGGGGCGACGTGGGGCATCGGGATCACGGGCTGGGCGGGCCCTGCCCCGGGGCTGACGGCCGACGAGGTGGGGCTGGTGTGCGTGGCGGTCGCGGGGCCGAATGGGGCCACCTCGCAGCGCGTGCGCTATGGCCCGATGGGACGGGCCGTGGTCAAGCAGCGGGCCTCTCAAGGGGCGCTCGACCTCCTCCGGAGGCGCATGGACGCTTGCTTGCGCCCTGGTGGTTAACGTGTTTTCGTGTTAAATTTAACGAAGCGTTCACCTGATGGGCCCGCCTGACCCGGGCCGGGAGACACACACGTCATGGCCGTCGGCACCTTCAGCTTGGTCCTCCACAGCCACCTGCCCTACTACCGCAAGGCCGGCATGTGGCCCTTCGGTGAGGAAAACCTCTACGAGGCTATCGCCGAGACCTACCTGCCCCTGCTCGTGGCCGTCGACGAACTGGCTGCCGAGGGCGTGCTCGCCAAGCTGACGATCGGTGTCACGCCCGTGCTGGCGGAGCAACTGGCCGACGAGCACCTCAAGCAGGGCTTCGAAACTTACTGCCGCGACATCATCGAGCGGCTGGAGAAGGACGTTCACCGCTACTCGCCAGAGGGCGAGCGCGAGGCGGCCGTGTGGCGAGCCGGGGAGGCTCGCGCTGAGAAGCTGGAAGCGGCCCGGACCGCCTGGCGGGAGCGGCAGGCGCTGGCGCTGCAGGACGTGGTGGGCGAGGAGGGGGGCGCTGCCGCGGAGGGCGAGGCGCCACGTGCCGTTGATGGCGAGGCCGAGGTCGCGCCCGCACCAGGGGCCGCGGCCCGGGCCGAGACGGCTACCACCAGCGTGACGGTGGCCGGCGTGCCCCTCGACGCCGCTGGCCGGCGGGAGCAGCGCCCGGCGACCGGCCGCGTGCCCGCGGCCGCGGACGTGCTGACGGCGACCACGGCCCAGGCGATCGCTGAGGCCGAGGCGCGGGCCAGCGCCGCCGAGACGCTCGAGCCACTGGACGCGTCGGCGACCACGGCCGATCGGGAACCCGAGCTCGCGGACATCCCCGAAGAGGAGCTGGTCCTGCCCGAGTCGCCCGACCCGCGTCGGGAGCTTTCCACCTGGTACCTGGCCTGGTACAAGGCCCGCCTCGCGGAGTTCCAGGATCGCTACCAGCGGGACGTCCTCGGCGCCTTCCGGCGCCTCCAGGACGCCGGCGCCATCGAGCTCATCACCTGCGCGGCCACCCACGGCTTCAGCCCGCTGCTCAGCCGCGACTCGTCGCTGAACGCCCAGTTCGCCGTGGGCGTCGAGACCCACAAGCGCCACTTCGGCCGTGCCCCCAAGGGTGTGTGGCTGCCTGAGTGTGCCTACCGGCCTGGCTACGAGGACGGCGCCGACTACCGGCCCTCCATCGACAAGTTCCTGCATGAGCAGGGCCTGCAGTATTTCTTCACCGACGCCCACGCCGTTGTCGGGGGCAAGACCTCGGGTTACCGCCGGCACATCGGCTTGTACGGCAATATCGAGTACCTGGAGATGCCGGAGCGCCCCCTGTCGGGCCTCGACACGTTCCACGGCTACTGGCTGCCCGACCACCCCGTGGCCTTCTACGCCCGCAACGAGCGGGCGGGCTGGCAGGTCTGGTCGGCCGACATGGGCTACCCGGGCGATCCTTACTACCGCGAGTTCCACAAGAAGGACGGCAACAGCGGGATGCCCTACTGGCGCATCACGGGCCCTCGCTGCGAGCTCGAGCACAAGTGGTTCTACCACCCCGAGTCCGCCGCGGCCCGCATCGAGGAGCACAGCGACCACTACGTGGCCCTGATCCACGACATGCTCAAGGGCTACCACGACGCCAACGGCGAGCCCGGCCACGTCGTCGTCCCCTTCGACACCGAGCTCTTCGGCCATTGGTGGTTCGAAGGCATCGACTGGATCAAGCAGGTGGTGCGAAAGATGGCCAAGCAGCCCGCCATCGGCCGGGTGACGGTCGGCGAGCTGCACGAGCAGGCACCCCCCGCCCACGCCTTCCAGCTGCCCGAGAGCACGTGGGGCGCTGGCGGCCACTACCACGTGTGGCTCAACCCTCAGGTCGAGTGGATGTGGCCCATCATCCACCGCTGCGAGCGGCGGATGGAGGAGCTCGTGCGGATGTTCCCCGCCCCCGCCGACGGCTTGCAGGCGCGCGGGCTCCGGCAGGCGGCCCGCGAGTTGTTGCTGCTCGAGGGCAGCGACTGGCCCTTCCTGGTCACCACTGGGCAGGCCAAGACCTACGCGATCGAGCGCTTCAATGAGCATGTCGAGCGGTTCGACGCGCTTGCCGATGCGCTGATGGCGGGCACGCTGACGGACGAGTTGGTGGCTGGCTTCGAGGCCATCGACAACCTTTTTCCGACGATCGAACCCGGCCTCTTTGCCGACCGCCAGGAGCGCGTCAGCGTCACCCCCTGACGGAAAGCCTCGATGACGGGCGCTGGCGGCCCGCTTCGGGGTCGGCACACGGGCGCTGTGGTATAGTTTGGGGGCGCGCGTTCCCCCGTAGGCCTCCATGCTCCTCGCAGAACAGCCCAAGATCCACCTTGCGCTCGGGTTGCACAACCACCAGCCCGTTGGCAACTGGGACCACGTCATCGAGGACGCCTACCAGCACTCCTACATGCCGTTTCTCGACGTGCTGGAGCGGCATCCGGGCATTCCGTTCACCCTTCACTACGACGGCCACCTGCTGACGTGGCTGGCGGAGCGGCACCCCGAGTTCATCGCGCGCCTGCGCAGGATGGTGGCCTCGGGGCAGGTGGAGCTGCTTGGTGGGGCGCACTACGAGCCGATGCTGGCGATGATCCCGCCCGAGGATCAGCACGGCCAGCTGCGCCACCTGGCCGAGACGGTGCGCCAGCTGACGGGCTACGAGCCCCTCGGCGTCTCGCTCGCCGGACGGGTCTGGGAGCCGCATCTGGTCGGGCCCATCGTGGCGGCGGGCATGCGCTATTGCGTGCTGGACGATCAGCCGTTCCGCTCCGTGGGCCTGCGGGGCGACGACCTGTTCGGCTACTACCAGACGGAGGACCAGGGCGCCACCGTGTCGGTCTTCCCGAATGACGCCGTGCTGCGGGCGATGATCCCGTTCCAGCCCCCCGAGCTCGTGATCGACTACCTGCGGCAGCAGGCCACGGCGGACGGCGCCAGGCTGGCCGTGCACCTCGACGACGGCTCCAAGTTCGGAGGCTGGCCCGGCACGTACCAGGCCGTGTACGTCGACGGCTGGCTCGACCGCTTCTTCCAGCTGCTGGCGGCCCAGCGGGAGTGGATCACGCCCTGCACCCTGGGAGGCTACCGCGAGCGCCACCGCCCCTGGGGCCGGGTCTACCTCCCCACCGGCTCCTTCACCGAGATGCAGACCTGGTCGCTGCCCCCGGATCAGGCGAGCCAGCTCGAGGCCTCGCGCCGGGCAGCCCCGCCAGGCGAGGTCGACTTCTTGCAACCGGGCTACTGGCGGCACTTCCTGGTGCGCTACCCGGAGTCGAACAACATGCACAAGAAGATGCTGCGCGTGGCCGGCCAGCTGCGGGCCGTGGCGCAGCAGGTACAGCCCGCTCGGACCCCGGTCGGGGCGGGCGAGGCCGGCTCGGAGCCCTCAGACGGGCAGCGGCTGCTGGCTGAGGCCCGCGAGTCGCTGTGGCGCGGCCAAAGCCACGACCCGTTCTGGCACGGGGTGTTCGGGGGGCTGTACCTCAACCACCTGCGGGGCGCGAACTATGGCGCGTTGCTGCGGGCCGAGGCCCTCTGCGATCGCCTCCGTCACGGCGAGCAGGCCTTCTGCGAGCTCGAGGTCGTCGATTTCGACCTCGACGGCGCGGTGGAGGCCCTCGTGTCGACGCGGTCGCAGAACCTGTACGTGACGCCCGCCTACGGGGGGGCGCTGTTCGAGCATGACCTCAAGGGGGCGGGCCTCAACGTGCTCGACACCCTCGCGCGGCGTCCGGAGTCCTACCACGCCGAGATCGCGGCGGCACGCCTGGCCAGCGACGTCGCCGCGGCACCGCCCGCTGGCCTCGGACAGCGCGCCGTGGTCAAGGAGACGGGCCTCGATCGCATGCTGCACTACGACTGGTACCGGCGCCTCTCGCTGCTTGACCACTTCCTGCACCCGGACACCCGCCTGGAGACCTTCCACAACGTCAGCTACGGCGAGCAGGGCGACTTTGTGAACCTGGGGTACGAGCTGGCGACCTCGGAGCGCCCCGAGGGCACGGAGCTCGTGCTGTGGCGTGACGGGCACGTTTGGGTCGGCTCCGAGTTCTGGCCCATCCGGGTGCGCAAGACCATCCTGGTGCCGCGCGACGGCGCCGGGTACCGGGTCGACTACGAGCTGACGAACCTCTGGGAGCGGCCCGTGAGGCTGTGGTTCGGGGTGGAATTCAACTTCAATATGCGCTCCGGCGCGGGCCACCGCGGGGGGTATTACAGCGCCACGGGGCGCCACCTGGAGCCGGCCCACCCGGCCTCGCTGGCCGAGGAGGAGCACATCACGGAGATCGGCCTGCGCGCCGCGGACCTGGGCGTCGATGTGCACCTGACGTGGGACGTCCGGGGCACGCTGTGGCGCTTCCCCGTGGAAACAGTCTCGCGCTCCGAAGGGGGCTTCGAGCGCGTGTACCAATCGTCCGTGGTGTTCCCCAACTGGCACTTCACCCTGAGCGAGGGCGGCGCGTGGCGCTGCGGCTTCGAGGTGACGGTCTCGCAGCAGGAGCCGCTCCCATGAACCTCCCCTTCGTGTCCGGGGCGCTTCTTGCGGCCGCTGTTGCCGCGGTGGCGGCGTCAGCTCTGCCGGCGTCGGCCGAGGTCGCCCCACGCTCGCCGGCCGAGGCAGCGCTGCGCCAGAACCTCGCGCGGAGCCTCACGTCGTTCAACAAGGGCGACTTCGAGGGCTACCTGCACGACATGGAGGCCACCGTCTCCTACAACGGCATCGAGGTCCCCAGGGGCCGCTTGCACGAGATCAACAGAGACCTCAAGCAGTCCTTCGGCAACCTGAAGATGCGCTACAGGTCCGTGGCCATCAACGAGATGGGGGACCTCGACGCCAACGTCACCACCGTCGCGGAGTTCCGCGGCTCGACCTCGAACTACGACGCGACGGGCCTGCCTGCGACCTATGTCGAGGTCGGGGAGGTCACCTCCTTGTACCGCCGCACCCCCCAGGGGTGGCGCTCCGGCGTGATGCAGGTGGCCTGGAACGACAGCTTCATCGACATCGGGCGCCCCTTCTCGATGCTCGGCTTCACGTCCCTGCCTACGCTGCTGGGGGCCTCCCAGACCTACCGGTTCCGGCTGCACGTCGCCGACGACGCCCTCGAGGGTTCGCGCGTCGAGTACGCCTATGCCGTGGTGCCCCTGGCCACCGTGATCTCCAAGAACGGGGCGGAGGAGGTATACAAGTCCTTGCGCTTCACGCCCGTCGGCCGCGAGGGCGTCGACCAGGTGGTGCGGGCCCCGGCTAAACCGGGCACCTACACGCACGTGATGGTCGTGCCGAAGCTCTGGAGCCGGAACGAGCAAGAGACCCTGCTGGGGCACAAGATCTACACGCGGCTGGTGCAGGTCGAGTGACCTGGTTTGCGGCCTCCCGCCGCCAGGTATAATGCCGCCGGGCCGTGCAGGCGGCCAAGGTGGGAGGCTCGCGTGCAGCGCACGGACGGCACCCGGGAGGTCAGCCTGACCATCCCGATCATCCCCGACATGGAGGTCGCGGCCACGCAGACGGCCGAGGCCGTGTTGCGCCTGATGGCGTTCTCCGCCGACCAGATCGACGAGGTCAAACACGCGCTGATCGAGGCCTGCATCAACGCCTTCGAGCACAGCGCGAGCCGCGATGGCAACGTGTACATCCGGTTTGTGATGCGGCCTGACGAGCTGCGGCTCGTCATCCAGGACTTCGGGACCGGCTTCGACCAGGCCACGGTGCAGCGCCCGGAGATGGCGCGCAAGGTCGGGGGCGGGGACCACAAGCGCGGCTGGGGCCTGATGATGATGCAGAGCCTGATGGACGCCGTCGCCATCGAGAGCGGCGAGGCCGGCACCCGCATCACGATGACCAAGAAGCGGCACGAGGAGGGCTCGGCGTGATCAACCCGTTCACCATCGCGGTGCGCAAGGACCCGCAGGGCCGCTACGCCATTCTGGCGACCGATGGCTACATCAACAACCTCGCCGGCGAGCGGATCGGCGAAGCCGCGAGCCTGCTGATGGCAGAGGGCTACACCCGGTTGGTCATCAACCTCGAGCACAGCACGGTGATCAACTCCATCGGCATCTCCATTCTGATCGAGATCATCGAGAAGATGCAGGAGGCGCACGGCACGCTGGCCTTCTGCCACCTGACGCGCACCATCCAGAAGACCTTCACCATCATGGGCCTCACCCAGTACGCCGCCCTCTTCGACACCGAGGATGAGGCCGTGCGTGGGGTGCTGGCCGAGGCCTAGGAGGTCTGATGGGCACCGAGTTTCACGCCGCCGCGTCGCGCGTCGTTCCGGCAGCCGAGGGCGCCTCGGGGGATGCGCTGGAGCGGATGCTCTACATCCTGTCGGCGCTCGGGGAGATGGCCGAGCAGATGACGGCGAACCCCAACCCGGAGTCCAGCATCCGGGCCATCATCCGCATGGCCAGCGGGGCCTTCGGCATCGGGCGCGGCGCCCTGCTGGTGTACCGGCCTGAGGCCCAGCTTTTGGAATCCGTGGGGGGAGAGGGCGGGCCGCCGCTGGAGGTCTCGGCCGATGTGAGACGCTGGTTCCTGGCCGAGGGGGGCACGGTCGTCGACCGGGAGCACCCGCATGAGGCCCTCGTTGATTTCCTGCAGGCCAATGCGCCGGCCGTGGAGGCCTACCCGCCCTCGATCTGGCTGCCGCTGACGGTGAACAGGACCTTCATGGGCCTGCTGATGCTCGGCGATCGCCTGTCCCGAGAGCCTCTCAGCCGCGTGGAGACCGACATCCTGATGCTGATTGGCCGGCAGCTGGCGGTGGCCCTCCACAACCACGCCCTGAAGTCCAGCATCTCGGCCGCGAACCTGAAGCTGGGGCTCAAGGTTCGGCAGCTGGAGCAGCTTTACGACATCTCGCGGGACCTCAGCTCCAGCCTCGACCGGGGGCGGATCGCCCGCGAGGTGATGGTCCGTGCCATCGAACTGCTGGATGCCCGCAAGGGGGTGCTGGTCCTGCCCGACGAGGCGGGCCTGGCCCACGAGTCCGCCGCCATCTTCGGCTTTGAGGAGCGTGACGAGGGCTTCAGCTGGCCAGCCGAGGCGTCGTGGCTGGCCCCCGCCTGGGAGGCCCGCGGGCCACTCCTGCTGGAGGCAGACGCCTTGCCGGCCGAGCTCGGGGCGCGCAACGCGATGCTGGCGCCAATCCGCTACCAGGATCGGACCTTCGGTGTCGTGGCCGTGCTGGATCACGAGGCACGGCAGCAACTGGGGGCCTTCGATCTCGAGGAGGCGGGGCCGCTGCTCGCAAACCTGGCGAGCCTGGCGGCGACGGCCATGGAGAACGCCAGGCTCTACGAGCTGGCCACGGTGGACGGGCTCACGCGGCTCTACATCCGCCGGCACTTCGAGCAGCGCCTCGTCGAGGAGCTTCGCCGTGCCGAGCGCTACGGTCTCGCGCTGTCCCTGATGATCATGGACATCGACCACTTCAAGCGCTTCAACGACACCTACGGTCACCAGCAGGGTGACGAGGTGCTGCGGCACGTGGCGCGGACCGTCAGGGCCAGCATCCGGGACCTCGACACCCCCGGCCGGTACGGCGGGGAGGAGCTCCTCGTGCTGATGCCTGAGACGGATGGGGCGGGCGCCGAGGTCATGGCCGAGCGGGTGCGGCAGGCCATCGAGGGCGCCGGGCTGCTGGGGCCCGCCGGAGAGGACCTGCGCGTGACCGTGAGCGTCGGGGTGGCCACGTGGCCGCGGGATGCCCGGGACGCGGAGGCCATGATCGAGGCTGCCGACAGGGCGCTGTATCGCGCCAAGGCTGCGGGCCGCAACCGCACCTGCGCCGCCAACGGCTGACGCTGGGCCCCCGCGCGGGCCCGCCGCGCGGCCCTACAGGTTGCCTGAAGGATTAAAACCGGGTAAAATGCCGGTCCAATTTGCTACGCTCGTCGGCGTGTCCGTCGCTTTGTCGATGCACCGAACGCAGCCGTAATCACGCAAGGAGTAGGTAACACGGCATCATGGAAAACTTGATCATCTGGGGTAGCGTTGCCGCCGCTATCCTCACCTTGCTCGTCAGCGGGTTCCTCGCGATGGGCATCTTGCGGCTCCCGGACGGCAACGACCGGATGAAGGACATCGCCTCGGCCATCCAGGAGGGCGCCTCGGCTTACCTCAACACCCAGTACAAGTGGGTGGCGATCGTCGGCGCGGTGCTCTTCTTTGCCATCGGGCTCGCCGGCAAGGCCCCCCTTGGCTGGACGGCTGCGATCGGCTTTGCCATCGGCGCCGCCTTCTCGGCCGCCGCTGGCTACGTGGGCATGAACATCTCCGTTCGGGCCAACGTCCGCACCGCTGCAGCCGCGGAGAAGGGCCTCGCCCCTGCCCTCCAGGTCGCCTTCCGCGGTGGCGCCGTGACGGGCCTCGCCGTCGCTGGCCTCGGCCTGCTGGGCGTCGCCGCCTTCTACGGCGTGACGCGCAGCGTCGAGTCGATCATCGGCATGGGCTTCGGCGCCTCGCTGATCTCGCTGTTCGCCCGCGTTGGCGGCGGCATTTTCACGAAGGCTGCTGACGTCGGCGCTGACCTCGTCGGCAAGGTTGAGGCGGGCATCCCCGAAGACGACCCGCGCAACCCCGCCGTCATCGCGGACAACGTCGGCGACAACGTCGGCGACTGCGCCGGCATGGGCGCCGACCTGTTCGAGACCTACGTCGTCACGTTGATCGCGGCGATGTTGCTCGGCCACCTGTTCTTCCCGGGCAACGAGAACTACGTCCTGTACCCGATCGCCCTTGGCGCCATCGCCATCGTGGCCTCGATCGTGGGCACCTACAGCGTCAAGCTCGGCAAGAACAACAACATCATGCACGCCCTCTACCTGGGCACGGGCATCACGGCCCTCGTCTCGCTCGTCGGCTTCATCGCCGTGACGTTCAAGATGTTCCCGGCTGCTCCTTACCAGTACCTGTGGGCTGCGCTGATCGGCCTCGCGGTCATGGTGGTCATCACCGTGATCACGGAGTACTACACGGCCACCGAGTATCGGCCCGTCCAGGAGGTCGCCAAGGCCTCCGAGACCGGTGCTGCCACCAACATCATCGCCGGCCTTGCCGTCGGCATGGAGTCGACGCTCGCCCCGGTGCTCGTCATCGTGGCTGCCATCGTCGGGTCGTTCTATGCGGCCGGCGGCTTCGCGGGCAACTACGAGGCTGGCCTCTACGCCATCGCTGTCGCGGCGGTCGCGATGCTCTCGACGGCCGGCATGGTCGTCGCGATCGACTCGTTCGGGCCGATCACCGACAACGCCGGCGGCATCGCCGAGATGTCCGAGCTGCCGCACGAGGTCCGTCAGATCACGGATGCCCTCGACGCGGTGGGCAACACCACCAAGGCCGTCACCAAGGGCTACGCGATCGGCTCCGCCGGTCTCGCGGCGCTCGTGCTGTTCGCCTCCTACACCCAGGACCTGCACAAGGTCATGGCTGAGAGGGCTGGCGGCACGGCTGAGTACATCACCTTCGGGCTCTCCGACCCGCAGGTCATCGCTGGCCTGTTCATCGGTGGCGTGCTGCCCTTCTTCTTCGGCTCGATCTTCATGCGGGCCGTGTCAAAGGCCGCGCAGTCCGTCATCACCGAGGTGCGCCGCCAGTTCCGCGAGCTCGGCATCCTCGAGGGCAAGAACAAGCCCCAGTACGACCGCTGCGTGGCGATCGTGACGGAAGCCGCCATCAAGGAGATGTTCCTGCCTGGCGTGCTCGCCGTCGCGATTCCGGTCATCGTCGGGCTGCTGCTCGGCCCGATCGCCCTCGGCGGTCTTCTCGTCGGCGCCATCATCACGGGCTTGATGCTCGCACTGCTGATGACGACGGGCGGCGCGGCCTGGGACAACGGCAAGAAGCTGATCGAGATCTCGGGTGCCAAGGGCACGCCCGCGCACGCCGCGGCCGTTGTTGGCGACACCGTCGGCGATCCGTTCAAGGACACGGCGGGGCCCGCCCTCAACCCGATGATCAAGATCCTGAACATCGTGGCGTTGCTGCTGATTCCGTTCATGCTCGGTGTCCACCAGGCGCCGAAGGCGATCGGTCCCTCGGCGGCGTCGGCGGCTCCCGTGTCCAGCGAGTCGCCTGCCGGTCACTGAAACAGGGGCGGCCGGCCACCAGCCGGTCGCCTGTCCCGGTTTTGAGAGGTACCCGTGTCCAGCTTGCCAGATTGGATCCAGCTGCTCGGGTACCTCTTTTTTGCGGCCGCCCTGCTGGTGGCCCTCTACTTCTTCTGGCCGGCCGGCGGCGAGGCCAAGACGCCCGTCACCCCAGCCGCCTGGCCCCGGCGCAAGGCGCCTGCGCGTCCGGCGCCTCAAATCGAAGACGTCGCTGCGCTGATCGAGCGCACGGATGCCCACGAACGCTACGCCGCCGGCCACGCCTCGCGCGTCGCCAAGTTGGCCTCCGCCCTGGCCCATGCGGCGGGCGTCGAGCGCGAGGAACGGGGCCGCATCCACCAGGCCGCGCTGCTGCACGACCTCGGCATGCTGGACGTCCCCCCGGACCTCATCGCCAAGCCGCAGCTGCTGACGCAGGTCGAGTTCCAGCAGATCGCGCGCCACACGCTGCGCGGCGCCGCACGGGCGCTGGAGGTCACGGGCGATCGCGAGATCGCGGGCTGGGTTCGCTGGTCCCACGAGCGCTGGGACGGCCTCGGCTTCCCCGATGGCCTGGCCGGTGAGCAGATCCCGCTCGGGGCGCGCATCCTGCGGCTCGCGGACAGCGCCGAGGCGATGCTGCAGGACCGTCCCTACCGGCCAGCCATGGTCCCCGACGCGGTCAAGGCCGAGATCAACCGGCTGGCGGGCATTGCCTTCGACCCGACGCTCGCGGCCGTCTTCGTCGACTACGTGCTGCCCCGCCAGCTCTTGCAAGAGGTCGCGGGCTCGGAGTCGACGCCGCCCGAGGCCTGAGGTCGCTCCGAGGGGCCGTTCGGCCGCTCGCTGGCCGGGGCTTGCCCGGGTCGATCTGCCGTGCTATATCTGTGCTGCTTCTGTAACAAAACTTAACGAGGCGCGCATGGTGGTCGGGCAAATCTGGATCAACGACGTGGCCTGGTCGTGCCACCGCTTCGAGGGGCCGGCCGAGACGCCGGCGGTGGTGGAGGCCCGGCTCAAGCGCCTCGTGGTCGATGAGGACCTCCGCCGGCTCGGCGCCGTGCGGCTCGAGGTGCGCCCGTCGAGTGCGTTGCGGCGGCTTCGCCTGGCCCTGTGGCAGCGGCGGGGTCAGTAGCGTCGCTCGCGCCCGCGCCTGGCGAGCGGAGGGCGGGGCGACGTCGGGGCACGGGCGGTGGCACAGGGCCGGGCAAGGATTCTGTACCCGCGTGGGGGCGCTGAGGCTCCTCGGGTTGCGGGGCCGTCAGCCCCGCTCCAGGCGCACCACGCACTCGACGTGGGCCGTCTGCGGGAACATGTCGACGGGCTGGACGTGGGCCAGCCGGTACCCGCCGTCGAGCAGCACGCGGACGTCGCGCGCCAGCGTTGCCGGGTTGCAGGACACGTAAACGACGCATGGGGGCTCGGCCTCCAGCAGGGCCTGAAGCACGGGCGGCTCGCAGCCCTTGCGGGGTGGGTCGAGCACCACGCCGTCGGGGCGCTCGCCCTGCGCGACCAGGGCCGGCAGCACCGCCTCGACGCGCCCCGTGACGAAGGTGGTGCGGTCCGACAGGCCGTTGGCCGCGGCGTTGGCCCGGGCATCCGCGGTGGCGGCCCCGACGATCTCGATGCCCGTCACGTGCCCGGCTCCGTGGGCGGCGAGGTACAGCGCGATCGCACCCGTGCCGCCGTACGCGTCGATCCAGCGCGGCCCGCCGGAAGCCTGCGCGCCGGGCAGCGCGCAGGCCCGCACCACCTCGTCGTAGAGCACCTCCACGGCGGCGCCGTTCACCTGGAAGAAGGACTGCGGGGAGATGGCGAGCGTGAGCCGCGGGCCAAGGGCCTCGCGGATCACGCCGGGCCCGTAGAGGACCCGGGTTTCAGAGCCCAGCAGCTTGTTGCCCCCGCCCGGGTGGACGTTCAGCACGAAGGTCGTGAGCTCGGGCAGCAGGCGCCGGGCAGCCTCCACCCAGTCGCGTTCGCGGCGCAGCTCCGGCTTGCGGGCCACCAGCCCCAGCATCACCTCACCCGTGCGGTGCCCCACCTTGGCGAAGGCGGAGCGCAGGAAGCCCGTGCCGCGCTGCTCGTCGTACGGGGGCGGGTCGAACTCGGCGAGCAGGCCCCGCACGGCCTCCTGCGCCTTGGTGAGCAGCGGGTGCTGGATGGCGCAGGCCTCCACGTCGGCGATCGCGTGGGAGCGGGGCTCGTAGAGGCCCACCCGCCAGCCGTCCGCCTCCTGCCCGACGGCCCAATGCACCTTGTTGCGGTATTGCCAGGCCTGTGGCGAGGGCAGGCACGGGCGGAGCACTGCGCCCGCGTCGACCTTGCCGAGGCGGGTGAAGGCCTCCGCCACCACCTGCGTTTTCCAGCGCACCTGGGCGTCTGCGGCGAGCATCTGCCACTGGCAGCCACCACACCGCCCGAAGGCCGGGCAAGGGGGCGTCACCCGGTCGGGGCCAGGCTGCACCACGTGCGCGACCAGCGCCCGGGCATAGCCTGGCTTGGTGCTGATGACGCGGGCCTCGACGACGTCGCCGGGCACGGCGAGCGGCACGAAGACCGGCAGCCCGTCAGCGCGGCTTAGGCCCTCGCCGCCCGCCACGAGGGACTCGACCTCCAGCTGGGGCTGGTCTCCGACCCGCAGCCCGCCCTCTCGCTCGCGCGTTTCCATCGCCTCAAGCCTCCTGGCCGCGCAGGAGCGCGTGCAGCCGGTCAGGGTAGTTGGTGCCGATCATGTCCACGCCCTGCGACAGGGCGTAGCCCAACTCGCGCTCGGTGTTGGGGGCCCAGCAGCCGACCCACTTGCCGGCGGCGTGGGCGGCCTCGACCATGTCGCGCTCGACAAAAGAAAAGTTCGGCAGCAGCCCGTCTGCCCCGGCGCCGGTGGCGAGGTGGATGGCGTCTACCGGGCGGGCGGCGTAGAGCACGCCCGTGCACCAGCTGGGCCGCGCCTGCTTGAGCCCGAGCGGCACGAAGTGGTCGAACGAGATGAAGGCGACGTCGTCGGCGGCCCCGAGGCGGTCGACGAGGGCGATAGCGGCTTCGACGACGGCCCGGGCGTTCAAGTTGCGCTTGAACTCGATCACGACGGGCAGCTTCACGCCGCGCGCCCAGCCCAGCACCTCCTCGAGCGTCGGGATGCGAGCGCCGGCGTGCTCGGCCGAGAACCAGCGGCCCGCGTCGAGCTGCTGCAACTGCGCCAGCGTCAGGGCCGCAAGCTCCCCACGGCCGTCGGTGGTGCGGTCCAGCGTCTCATCGTGGTGCACCACCAGCACACCGTCGGCCGACAGGTGCACGTCCAGCTCGATGGCCTCCACGCCGAGCTCGTTGGCCAGCTGGAAGCTCGCCATCGTGTTCTCGGGGGCGTGGCCCATCGCCCCGCGGTGCCCCATCACGAGGGGGCGGCCCAGCTCGGCCTTGAGGCGCATCAGATCGGGGAACGACATCGACGGCACGGTGGGCCTTCCTTTCGGCGCTCTATCGTAGCAGACGGGGGCCCCCGCCGCCGCCCGGGCGGCGGCCGAAGCCGCGGGCCGATGTTTCGGGTATCCTGACCGACGGGTAAGGGGACAGCCCTGCCTTCCATCAAGACGTGCTTCGAGGTGTCTCCCGCCATGCGCCACGTTGGCTCCGCGCTCTGCCTCTCCTTGCTCCTGGCCGCCTGCAGCCAGCCGCCCGCCGCGACGCCACCCGCGCCCTCCCTCGGGGCCGCGCCGGCCGCGTCGCAGGCCCCCCTTACGGCCCCGGTGGCCGGCCGCGTGCAGGTGGTGGGGCAGCTGCGGATCCCGGCGGGCCTCGCCCTGGCCTCCTCGGCAAAGCTGGTGAGCGAGCGGGCCGCCGGCCTGATCGCGAACAACGCCGGGGGGCTGGTCTCCAACAACGTCGGGGGCCTGCTGGGCCTCGGGGCCGACGGGCGGCTCGCCCGGCCGGCGTTCCGCCTTCAGCAGCTGCAAACGGCCGGCGTCGAGGGCGCGCGGGTCTACGTCGCAGACCAGGCCGGCAACCCCATCCCCGGCATCCCGGAGGTGCGCTCCGACGGAGAGGCTCGCTTCACGCTGGGCCAGGTGCCGGCCGAGGAGGTGTTCGTGATCGTTGCCGAGGTGCCGACGGCGGGGGGCAAGCCCGCGCTCTTCCGCACCATCGTGCAGGTCGGCAAGTTCGGTGCCACCACGACCGTCGATCCCCCGAGCACCCTCGTGGCCTTCCACGTGCTCGACGGGTTGCCGGCGGGTGCCCTCGGCAACTTCAACCCGGCCAAGTTCCAGACAGCCTCGGAGGCCACCGGGCGCAACCTCACGGCGGACAAGCTGCCCGACTTCACGGACGTCCTCGCCATCAAGGCCAAGATGGCGGAGCTTGTGGCGCTTGTCCAGGAACTCAGGGAACTCCTGGTGGACGTCCGCAAGGACCTCGCCGAGATCAAGAGCTCGCTCGACGCGCTGCGGGCCTCCCCGCCCGCAGGCCAGCCGCAGGCCAGCCCCGCGCCCGCTGCGTCGGGGGTGCCCGCGGCCACCGCGGCGCCGGCGTCCTCGGCCCCTGTGATGCTTCCTTCGGCTGCGACGCCCGTGACGCCCGTAGCCACCGCTCCGGCATCCCCGTCTCCCGGTGCGGCGCCATCCACCGTGGCTTCCGCGCCCGCCGTGTTGCCCTCGGTCGCGGCCTCGGCGCCTGCCGCGTCGGTCGCGCCGTCCATCGCCCCGAGCCCCTCTCCCACCGCCGCCTTGGGCTGCGGTGGCGCCAGGACGTCCCACACCTTCGCGGTGGGCAACCCGACCATCCAACGCCTGGGGGTCGCAATCTTCAACCCGATGAACCCCTTCGATGAGGGCGCCATCTTCGCGTCCGGGGCGGTCTCCGGTGGAATGGTCAAGCTCTCGGTGCCCGAGGGCTGCCAGCTGCAGTTCTTCATCGACTTTGGCCCCGGCTGGATGCCCGAACGGACGACGACCGTGCCAGAGGGCTCCGGGGGCGCGACCCTGCCGTTCTGAACCGCGCCTCAGAAGGTCACGTAGAGCCCCGGTGCCAGGCCCCTGCCGAGCGCCTGGGCCAGCCCGAGGCGGGGCGCCAGGGGTTGGCTCCCGGCCATCGTCGCCCGCAGCCGCAGCTCGAGCCCGACGCTGCCGAGCTGTTCGGGGGGCGTCGGGGCGCCCCACGTCGAGCCCCCCTCCGCGAAGGCCGACAGGTACAGCCTGTCGAGGTACAGCGGCCCGAGCGAGCGGTCGAGGTGGGTGGCGAGCGGCAAGGTGTAGGCGAGGCCGGTGGTGGCGAGGCGGCTGCCGCGGAGTGCCCCCACCGCGTGGCCGCGCAGGGCGAGCACCTGGCCCGAGCCGTTGGGCCCCCCGAGCAGCAGCGGCTGCGGGGCCTCGCCCTCGATGCCTCCGGCTGCGAAGGTCCACGTCAGGTGGTGCTGCCAGCCGGCCACCAGGGGGAAGTACCGCTCCCCTTGCAGCAGCCACTGGTTGAACGCGAAGGCGCTGCCGAGCGCCGGGGGGGAGGCCGTCCAACCGAGGGCCAGGCGGTGGCCTTCCGCCGGGTTGAGCTCGGCGTCGAGCGTCGGGCGGACCAGCTGCTCGGAGAGGGTGGCGCTGACGGTGTTGAGGGCCCCCTCGCGCACCGTGCCGGCGAGCACCGGGGGCGTGAGGGTGCCCAGGTGAGCCGCCTGGGCTTGAGCGGCCACCGCCCGGCCACCGCCGAGCGCCAGCCGTAGCCCGAGGGAGACCCCTTGCAGGCGCTGCAGGTACAGGCTCTCCTGCAGGGGGCGGCCGGCCGTGCCGACGTCCGGCGCGAGGCCTAGCTGGGGCGTGTCGAAGACGCGGCCGGTCCAGCTCGCGTGGCCCATCCGGTTCGTGTAGGCCGCGGTGTAGGCAAAACGCTGGCTCAGCAGCCCCCAGCGCACGTCGAGCCCGAGCTCCTGCTGCCGCAAGACGTCGCTGAACATGGCGGCCAGCCCGAGCTGCTGCCCGCGCTCGTCTGCCGTCAGCGAGGGCATGATCAGGTCCTGCGTGAGCTCTGAGCGGTAAGACGTCACAGGGCCGACGGGGAGGTCTGCGGTGGGCTGGCTCGGGAGCCCGGTCCAGCTCCAGACGCGCGGGCCGCCGGGGCCTGCCGCCAGGGTCTGGAGGCCCGCGCCGGGAGGGAGCGGGGCCTGGGGCACCTCGGTGTCGGCCGCTGGCCGGACGGGCGGGGGAGGGCCGTCGCTGCCCGCCGCGCCACCGGGCCCCAGCGGCACCTCCAGCAGCTCCGTGCCGCGGGCAAGGAAGGTGGAGAAGAGCAGCCGGTGGCCGTCTGGCGACACGCTCGGGCCCTCCGCGCCCCGCCAGGTCCGGGTGAGGCGGCGCTGGTGGCCTGTCAGGAGGTCGAGCATATGCAGGTTGGCCATCCCGTCCCTGTCGCTGGCGTACACCAGCGCACGCCCATCCGGCGTCCAGCACGGGGCGCTGTCCCCGCCCCGCGGGGGCACGGCCGTCAGCCACGCCTGGCTGCGGGTGCGCCAGTCGAGTAGCACGAGGCGGCCGCCGTCGCCGGGCTGGAAGGCCACGGCCGCGAGTTGCCGGCCGTCGGGCGAGAACGCGAGGTCCCGCCACTGCCACCCCGCCGGCAGCGTCAGCATCGGCGTCAGGGTGCGCGTGTGGCGGTCCACCGTCGAGAGGGTGTTGACCCCGTCTTGCAGGGTGACGACGGCGATCGTGGGGCTACCCGGTCGCCAGGCGAGGGCGACCACGTGCAGGTCCGTCGTCAGCCGCGTGGCGCGGCCAGAGGCGACGTCGACCACGTGGGCGTCGACCACCGGGTTCCCGGCGCCGTCGCGTCCCAGCCTGGTGTGGGCCAGCTCCCGGCCATCGGGAGACCAGTCGAAGAGCATCACGCCCCCCTGCCCGCCGGGCAGCCTGCGCGCGCCCGCCCCGTCGGGCGCCGCCACGGCCAGCGAGAGCAGGCCCTGCACCTGGCCGCGCAGGTACAGGAACCGGTCCTGCCCGTCGCTCGTGAGGAAGGCCAGCCGGCGGCCGTCCGGGGAGAGCCGCGGGCGGACATGCACCGTGCCACCCTCCGAGGCCGCCAGGCGCCGGGCCTGCGGGGGGCGGTCATCCAGCCCGGCCGTCTGTCGGGTGTAGTGCGTCCGGGCCTGGGCTCGCCAGCGGGCCTCCACGGCCTCCAGCGACGCCCCACACGCCAGGGCGATCGCCTGGGCCACGGTGTGGCGACCCGATCGCAGGTGGGCGAAGAAGGCCGCGATACGCCCCTGCTCGGGCTCCCCGAAGAGCTCGCGGCACAGGGCGTAGCCCTCGTTGTAGCCGGCTGCGCCCACATGGACGCCGAGCTGGCGGAAGTGCGCCCGTTCCCCGGGCGTGAGCAGCCGGTCCTCCAGCGTGGCGAGCCTCAGCAACCGGTCGAGCGAGGGGTACCAGCGCTCGGCCGCCAGCTGCGCCACGCCCTCCAGCAGCCATGTCGGAAGGGTGCCGAGGAGGTTGAGCCGCGTGAGCGCGTGCCCCCCCTGCAGGGCCCGGAAGGTCATCACGTGGGCAAGTTCGTGGGCCACGAAGCGCCGCGTGCCCACCACCGACGAGGCCGCCAGCACGGGGTCCAGCGTGATTCGATCCTTGAGCGGCTCGGCCTCGCCGTTGAAGAAGGCGTCCTGGTCCAGGATGATCGGGATGGGGGGCCCCGGCTGCGCGCCGAACACCCGCTGCAGGCGGGGGTATGCCTCCTCCGCCGCGGCGGCCACCCGGCGGGCCGTCTCGTGCACCCCAGGGTAGGCGTGGACCCGGAAGTGCGGGGTCTCCTGAACGAACCAGCGTCGCTCCGGGTGGTGCGCGGCCCAGGCGGGCCCCGGGCAGAGGGAGAGCGTCGCCAGCGCCAGGGGGGCGGTCCAGCGTGGCAGGCGGCAAGGGGGCACGAGGGGGGCTCCGCGGGGGTGTCGAACACCCGGTCCATACCCCCCGGTATGCTGGCCTGACGCCGGCCGGGCGAGCCTTTGGAGCTCCCGCTGCCGTTAAACTTCGTGAACCTCCGCTAGGCGCCCCGGCGAGAGGGGTATACTCCCGTTAAGTTTTTCAAGGGCTGATCAACGGCCCGTCAAAACAGGGTTTCCTTCCGCTTTTCCCCCCGCCACTCCCAGCGCACCCACAAACCGTCCCGTGTCGCTGGGGGCAGCCCCGATGGAGGTCACGGCCCATGGCCGCAGCCAAGATCCTCGTCGTCGACGACGAGCCCTCGATCGTCAAGAGCATCCAGTACAGCCTCGAGAAGGAGGGCTACGTTGTCGTCACGGCGGCAGATGGCCAGCAGGCCCTCGAGGTGGCGCGGCGCGAGAAGCCCAACCTCGTCGTGCTCGACGTCATGCTGCCCTTGCTCGACGGCTACGAGGTCTGCCGCCAGCTTCGCCAGGAGATGCCGGTTCCCGTCATCATGCTGACGGCCAAGGGCGAGGAGATCGACAAGGTCGTCGGCCTCGAGATCGGGGCGGACGAGTACGTCACCAAGCCCTTCAGCCTGCGCGAGCTGCTGGCCCGCGTGAAGGCCCTGCTCCGCCTGGTCAACCGCTACGGCGAGCAGAAGCAGGCGCAGCCGGACAAGATCGAGGTGGGGGACCTGATCATCGACCTCACGCGCCACGAGGTGACGCTGGGCGGCCGCGTGCTGAACCTGACGCTCAAGGAATACGAACTGCTGAAGCTGCTGGCGCTCAACGCCAACAAGGTCCTCAGCCGCGAGTACCTCATCGAGCAGGTCTGGGGCTACGACTTCACCGGGGAGGGGCGCACGGTCGACGTGCACATCCACTGGCTGCGTGAGAAGATCGAGAAGGACCCCAACCACCCGATGCGGATCCAGACCGTGCGGGGCGTCGGCTACCGCTTCGAACGTCGGACCCGGCCAGCCGAGGTGTCCTGAGGTCCTCGCCCGAGTCCCCTCACGACCCGACGCCGCTCCCATCACCTGATGCTTCGTCCCCTGTACCTGCGGTTGATGTTCTTCCAGCTCCTGCTCGTGGGGCTGGCTGGCCTGCTGTTCTGGCTGCTCGCCATCCGCTGGGACTTCACGGAGCCTGTCGCCCTCATGTGGGTGGCCGGGGCCTGCTGGCTGGTCTCCGCCGTCGTGATCGGGCTGCTGCTGCACCCGCTCGACCAGGTGGCCGAGGCCCTGAGGCGCCTCACGGCCGGCGAACCTGCGCCGCTCGGGAAGCTGCCGGGGTCCGACGGGCAGGGCTGGGCGCGGATCGTCGAAGGGCTCCACGCCCAGGTGATGGGGGGAAGTCGGGGCCCGGCGGCGGGGCCTGCCCTGCCAGCGGTGCTCGACAGCCTCAGCGAGGGCGTCCTCATCCTGCGCCCTGACCTGGTGCCCGTGTTCACGAACGCCGCGCTCAGGGTGATGGCGAGCGCGGCCGAGACGGACGCTTTACCGGCGTCTGGTGACGGGGCTGTGGACGCCTTCAAGGGCGCCATTCACGCGCGGTGCTTCGTGCCCGACCAGCTGGCCGTGATCGAGGAGGAGATGCGCCGGCACCCCGACCGCCCGCGCACAGACATCATCCAGCTGGAGCGCCCCACCCAGTTCCTGCGCCGCTACAGCGCCCCGCTTTATGGTGCGGCAGGGGCCGTCGACGGCTTCCTCGTGAGCTACCAGGACATCACCCGGGAGGTCGCGCAGGATCGGCTGCGGGGGGACTTCATCGCCAACGCCTCGCACGAGCTGCGCACGCCCGTGACCTCGGTCAAGCTGCTGCTCGAGAATCTGGTGGATGGCGCAAAGGACGACCCGGCGGTGCGCGACGTGTTCCTCGAGGACGCCCTCCGCGAGATCGATCGCATGCACGACCTCGTCAACGACCTGCTCGACGTCGCGGCTCTCGAGGCGGGGCGGGAGGCGCTGACGCTGGCTGCCTTCGACGTGGAGGTCGTGATCGCCGAGGCCATCGAGACGGTGATGCCGCAGGCCTTGCGGCGGGACGTGACGCTCGCGCTGGAGCCCGGTGGCCCGACGCGGCTGGAGGCAGACCGGACCCGGTTGCGGCAAGTGCTGGTGAACCTCATTGCGAACGCCGTCAAGTTCACGCCTGCGGGGGGGCGCGTCGGGGTCCGCGCCTGGCGGGAGGGGGAGGCCGTCCGCCTCTCGGTCGCCGACAGCGGCATCGGCATCCCCGCGAAGGACCTGCCGCATATCTTCGACCGCTTCTTCCGCGTGACGCGCAACCGCTCGCGCCTCCAGGGAGGCTCCGGCCTCGGGCTGACGATTGTGAAGCAGGCCATCGATGCCCACCGCGGAGAGATCCACGTGGAATCGACAGAGGGCCAGGGTACGACGGTCTACGTGGGCCTGCCCGTCACGCAGGGCGGCGGGGCGTGAGGGCCCCGGCGCGCCGACGCCTCCGGGAGGCACCTATTGCTTGAGAAGTTCTCCGCGGGCGCAATTCAGGCCCTTAACGCCGCGCGCGAAGAGGCCCTGCGGCTGGAGTTCAACCACGTCGACGTCGACCACCTCCTGCTCGGTCTCGCCCACGAACAGCGGGGCCTGTGCCTGCGCGTGCTGCAGCGGCACGGCGTCGTGTCGCGACGCCTGCGGCTGGCCGTGGAGCAGTGCTCGGGGCGCGGCTACAGCCTGGCGCGCCAGGAGGACCTCGTGTTCGCCCCGGGCACCATCCGCGTGCTCTCCCGGGCGGTGGTGGCGAGGCCCCGGCTGGTCGAAAGCCAGGACCTCTTCCTGGCCCTGCTGGCCGAGCCGGACACCGCCGCCCAGGCCGTGCTGATGGGTCTCGGGCTCGCCGTGCCCGCCCTGCTGGCCGAGGCGAAGCAGCTCGCAGGGGCCGCGCGTGAGGAGGCCGAGGCGGGCACGCCCGAGGCCGGCGTGGTGGTGCCGCGACACTTCTCGCCCCGGCTGCTGACGCCTGCCGCCCAGTCCGTGCTCAGCTACGCCGAGGCGGCCGCGCGCTTCTTCGGCCACACGGTGGTCGGCACCGAGCAACTGCTCACGGGCCTGCTCTACGTGCACTCGGGCCTGGCATCCAAGGTGCTGGCCGCCCACGGCGTCGAACCGCTGCGTGTCGAGGCCGTCGCCGCCCGTGCCATCGGCCGCGGCAGTGGCACGGTGTCGGGCCGGCTGACGCTGTCCCGCTGGTGCGAGGAGGTCTGCGAGAGCGCGTGGGGCGTGGCGCGCAAGCAGGGGCTGGCCCAGGTGGGCACCGGCCACCTCCTGATCGGCCTGCTGGAGCTCGACGTGGGCGGGGCGCTGTACATCCTGGATCAGCTCGATCTCAACCTCGGCCAGCTCCGGGACGATGTGGAGGGGGCGCTGGCCGCGGCCCCCGACGACCCCGAGCCCGAGGAGGTCACGCTCGGTGGGTTCGTGCCGCTGGACGACGACCAGGTGCCGGAGGGCTTCGAGGCGTGAACGCGGCCGTCTCGCGGGTCACCTTGGCCGTCGCCGTCGCGGTTGCGGCCACGGCTTGTCGCCACGGCGGCGGTGCGGGCGCAGCCGCCCCTGCGGGCACCTGCGTGGTGGTTCTGCCGCAGGAGCCTGAGCTGCTGAACCCCTACATGTCGCCGATGGCGTCCGTCAGCACGGTCTCCAGCCTGTTCTTCAGCGGCCTCGTGATCCCGGACGAGCAGGGTCGCTGGCAGCCCGACCTGGCGGAGCGGGTGCCGACCCTCGCGAACGGCGACGTCGTGCTGCGCGGAGGGGGGATGCGCGTGCGGTACCGCCTGCGACGCAACGTGCGCTGGCACGACGGGCGGCCGTTCACGGGGGAGGACGTCCGCGCCACATGGCGCCTGGTGATGAACCCCGCGTTCCCCGCCGTGTCCCGCGCGGGCTTCGAGGAACTCCGCGGGGTCGAGGTGCCGGACCCCCACACGGTGGTACTCGACTTCAAGCGTCCCTATGCGCCCTACGCGGAGCTCTTCCCGTACGTGCTGCCGGCCCACGTGCTCGCCGCGAGCCGGGAGCCCGCCCGCGCGGCCTGGCATCGCGCGCCGGTGGGCACCGGCCCCTTCCGCCTCACGGGGTGGCGCAGCGGCGATCGCCTGCTGGCTGTCGCCCACGAGGGCTACTTCCGCGGCCGGCCCCCGATCCCGCGGCTGGACGTCAGGTTCGTGCCGAACGAGGCCACCGCCTACCAGCTCTGGCGCGTGGGCGAGGCCGACCTGCTGCAGGGGGCCCCTGCCACGGCCTACGACGCGCTCCAGCGGGAGGCCCCCGGCCGGGTCTGGCTGACGCCCACCGGAACATGGGAGCACCTCGTATTCAACCTCGAGCGCCCGGTGTGGTCCGACGTTCGGGTCCGCCGGGCCATTGCCCACCTGGTCGACCGCCAGCAACTCAACGCCCGCGCCTATGGCGGCGTGCTGCAGCCCGCCTGGAGCGAACTGACGCCGGGGCACTGGGCTTTCGACGCGCGCGGCACCAACGCCTACCCGCCGGATCGGGCGGCGGCCGAGCGTCTGCTGGACGAGGCGGGCTGGCGTCTGGGGCCTGATGGGCTTCGGCGCCGGGGCGGGGTGCCGCTGGCCGTCACGCTCGTCACCACCAGCGATCGCCCGGGCCGGAACCTGGCGGCGCAGCTCTGGCGTCGGCAGTGGCGGGACCTCGGCATCACGCTCACGATCGAGCGCTGGCCGCCGGCCGTGGTCTTCGGGTCGGCGGGGGGCAAGCTGGCGGCGGGCGCGTTCGACCTTGCCCTGATCGCCTCCCTGTCTCGGCCGGACCCCGACACCAGCTTCCGCTGGCGCTCCGACCAGGTGCCGCCGGCCGGCCAGAACCGCTCGCGGTACCGCGACCCCCGCGTCGACGCCCTCCTGGCGCGCGGCCTGGCCACGCTGGAGCCCCGGGCGCGGGCCACCCTGTACCGCGACCTGGCCGAGAGGCTCAGGCTCGATCTGCCCGTGATTCCCCTGCTATATTGGGTGGCCCTCGACGCCACCAGCCCTCGGCTGCGTGGCTTCCGTCCCAACCCCACCATCCGAGGCAACCTCTGGAACGTGTGGGAGTGGAAGCTGGAACCCCGGTGAGCCCTTCGAACTTCACGCCTTCGAGCCGCAGGCTGGCTGCCTCTTTCCGTCGACGCCTGCGCGGCGCCTTGCTCGCCCTCGGGGTGGTGCTGGCGCCTGCCACCGTGTTGGGGGCCGAGCCCACCCAGGGCGTGCTCATCGCCGTGGGCGGGGGCTCCGAGAACCCTGAACTGATGTCGGAGGTCCTCGACCTGGCGCGCGGGCGGGCGAGCCGGGTGGCGATCATCAACACCGCTTCCGAACGGCCCTCGCAGAGTGGCACGAGCTACAGGCGCTACTTCCAGGAGACGCTGGGGATCGCCCAGGCCGACGTGCTGCCCTTGCTGACGCGCGAGCAGGCCTACGACGAGGCCGTGGTCGAGCAACTGGGCCGGGCCGACCTGATCTACGTCACGGGCGGCAACCAGATCCGCCTCGCCCAGACCCTGGCCGGCACGCCTGCGCACGGCGCGATCCTGGCCGCGTGGCAGCGGGGCGTCGTCCTGGCTGGCACCAGTGCGGGGGCGATGGTGTGGGGCCCGAGCTACATCACCACGGGCAACAGCGCCACGGCCGTGCTGCGCAGCGGCGCCGCGGGCAGCGTGGATACCCGCGACGGCCTCGGCCTCGTGCCAGGGGTGCTGGTCGACACCCACTTCGGCCGGGAGGGCCGACTCGGGCGGCTGCTGGTCGCCACGGCGGGGGTGTCCAAGGGCATCGGCCTCGGCGTCGACGAGGGCACGGCGGCCGTCATCACCCCCGACGGGGTGCGGGTCCTCGGCACGGGCCGCGTCACGGTGCTCGACACGGGGCGGGCCACCATCGGCACGGCCGCGCGGGGCCCGCTCTCTGTGCGGAACGTCGAGATGCACATCCTCGCCTCGGGCGAGGCGCTCCGCTGGCGGCGCGACGCGGCGGAGCGCCGGCCCATGCTGCCAGACCGGCCGGATGAGCCACTTTCTTCCGGCTCGCTCTGGATGCAGGGGGCCGAGGTCGTTCCGCCCGCCGCCTGGTTCGCTCAGGCGGCGGGGCCCCTCGCCCCCAGCGCAGGGATCTTTCGGCGGCTCCCGGACGAGGTCGTCGTGCTCGTCGGCGACGGGGCCCAGGCCACGGGGCAGCGGTGGCAGGCGGCGCTGAGCGCTGGCAACCGCACCACCGTTCGGGTCATCCAGGCCGACCAGCTGCGGACCGCGCTCTTCGCGCAGTACCTGGCCATCGCCGGGGGCGTCGTGTTGATCGACGACGCCGCCGGGACGCTGGCCGCCAAGCTGGCTGGCGAGCCTGCGCAGCTCTTGCGGCAGCAGGCGGGCCACCTGCAGTTCGTCTCGCTGGGGGCGGCGTCGGGCCTGGTCGGGGAGGCCGCCACCCGGGCCGGGGCCGAGCTCGCGACGGGCGTGCGGGTGGCACCTGGCGTGGTGCTTCACAACGACATCTGGGGGGCTGGCACCTTCGAGCGACTGGCGCTGGACGCCCTGATGGCGGAGGGCTCGCTTGGCATCGGCCTGGCCCCCAACAACGGGGTTCAACTCGAGGGTGGCACCCTTTCGGTGCACGGCGAGGCCCCCGTGCTTCTTGTGGAGACGCGCCGCGTGAGCCTGGCGAATCCCCCGGCAGGTAGCGCACGCGACCTGCGCCTGCACACGCTGGCCCCTGGCGAGCGCCTCAGGTTCCCGCTGCAGACGCCTTGAGGCGCATCGCCTCCTCGTAGACCCGGGACCGGGGCACGCCCAGCCGGGCGGCGATCGCGCGGGCCGCCTCGCTCGGGCGGGTGCCGGCGGCCAGCTCCTGCGCGAGGTCGTCGCGCCAGGCCTCGTCATCCAGCTGCCCCTCGGGCTCCGGGGCGCCCCCGACCACGATCACGAGCTCCCCGCGCGGGGCCTGGGCCTCGAAGTGGGCGCTCAGTTCACCGAGCGAGCCTCGGAGGTGTTCCTCGAATCGCTTCGTCAGCTCGCGGGCGACGCAGGCTGGCCGGCCGACCCCGAAGGCGGCGCCCATGTCCGCCAGCGTCCCCACGATCCGGTGCGGCGCCTCGTAGAAGACCATCGTCCTCGGCTCGCTCGCCAGGGCCTGGAGGCGCTTGCGGCGCGGGCGGGCCTCCCGTGGCAGGAAGCCCTCGAAGGTGAACCTGTCGGTGGGCAGCCCCGAGGCCACGAGGGCCGTGACGAACGCCGTAGGCCCCGGCACCGCCACCACCGGCAGGCCCGCGGCAACGGCCTCGCGGACGAGGGCCTCGCCCGGGTCCGAGATGCCCGGCATCCCGGCGTCCGTCACGAGCGCGATCGCGTCGCCGGCCCGGAGCCGTTCCACCAACCCGGCGCTGGAGGCCCGCTCGTTGTGGGCGTGGTGGCTCACGAGCGGGGAGCCGATCGCGTGGGCCTCGAGCAGCCGCCGGGTGTGGCGGGTGTCTTCCGCCGCGATGAGGGCCACGCCCTGCAGCACGGCGACCGCGCGGGGCGACATGTCGCCCATGTTGCCGATGGGCGTCCCGACGAGGTACAGGGTGCCCGGCTGGATGGACTCTGGCACGGTGACGCTCTCCTGCTGCTTGTCTCGGTGGCTGGGCTCCACCATTAAAGCAGGTGGGGCGGGGTATGTTGCCGTCGGGTTTGTTGGCCCCGGGGGTCGTGGGCCGTGCCTCGGAGGAGGGGTTCGATGGGGTTCTTCGGTCGGGTCGTCAGTTTGCTGCGTGGCTTCTTCGCTTCGGCCGTGGAGGATGTCGAGCGCGACAACCCCGACATCGTCTACCAGCAGGCCATCAACGACCGCGTGGCTCAGCACCAGAAGCTGCTCGGCGCCGTGGCCAGCATCGTGACGCTGCGCAACAAGCTCCAGCGCGACCAGAAGGCCAAGCAGCGCGAGCTGGCCGAGCTGGCGTCCCAGATCCCGGTGGCGGTCCAGCAGGGGGACGAGGCCAGCGCCCTGATCCTGATCGAGCGGAAGAACGTGGTGACGGAGGAGCTGGCCGAGGTCGAGCGCGAGCTGGCGGAGGTGTCAGCCCAGGCGGACGAGGCCAAGGCCGGCCTGGTCACGTTCCAGGCCGAAATCGAGAAGCTCAAGGCCGAGCGCGACCGCATGCTCGCGAAGCGGGAGCAGGCCCGCGCCCGCTTGAAGATCCAGGAGCAGCTCTCCGGGCTGAGCGTCCAGGCCGAGACCCGGGCGCTCGACTCGGTGCGGGAGAGCATCCACAAGCTCGAGGCCCAGGCGGACGTCTCCGCCGAGATCCAGGGCGCGGGCATGCAGACGAAGCTGCGGCAGATCAAGGAGGCCACGGGCACCGCGTCCGCGCGGGCTGAGCTCGATGCCATCAAGCGCCAGATGGCTGCCCAGCAGCAGGGCGGCGCCGAGAAGACGCTCTAGCGAGGACCTTATGACCGAGGCCGCCATCCAAACCAGGCTGCCAGCTTGGGCCGAGGAGCTTCGCCGCCGTTACCTGGCCGGCGAGGCCATCCAGTTCCTGCTGCACGGCAACGTCCACGATCTCGTCCCGCTCGGGGGCGAGTTCGTGCCGCTGCGGCGCTTCCTCGCCGAGGGGCTGCTCGCGAGCAAGGACGTCGTGATGTTCTACGACCCGGCGGAGGGGCTCGTGTTTGCCCGGCCCGAGATGCGGGCGGCCTTCCTGCGCGGCCTGAACGCGCGGCTGATGGTCCAGGGGCGCCCGGCCTGGGATGGCGAGCTGCCCACCGAGCCCGGCCGCCTCCTGCCCCTGCTGGAGGCCTACCTGCTGGCGCCGGGGCAGCGGGCCGCGCTGGTCATCGACTACGCCGAGGTCGTCGCGCCCTCCGCCGAGCTCGCCTTCATGTCCCGCGAGGACAAGGCCAGCCTCGTGACCCTGCTGCGCTGGGCCAAGGAGCCGCAGCTGCTGGCGGGCGACAACCTGATCCTGCTGGTTGCCGAGACGGCCGCGGAGATCCACCGGCGCATCCTGACCAGCCCCCAGGTCGTGCCCGTGGTGGTACCACGGCCGGACGCGGTGGAGCGTGAGGCCCTGATCGCCAACCGTCGGGCGTCCGGCGCCTTCCGCAGCGAGCTGGACGACCGGACGCTGGCGCGCATCACGTCCGGGCTGCGGCTGCTGCAGCTGGACAACCTGTTCAGGCACGCCAAGCAGTCCGGCCGCGAGGTGGGGTTCGAGCTCGTCTCGGCCAAGCGCAAGGAGATCATCGAGACCGAGTGTCAGGGCCTCGTCGAGCTCATCGAGGGCAGCCATGGCCTCGAGGCCGTGGGGGGCATGGACGGGGCGAAGGAGCTCCTGATGCACACGGCGAAGGCGATCCGGGAGGGGCACGGCAAGCACGTCCCGATGGGCGTCATGCTGGTGGGACCGATGGGCACTGGCAAGAGCTTCCTGGCCTCTGCCTTCGCCCGGGAGTCGGGCCTCACGTGTCTGGCGCTCCGCAACTTCCGGGAGAAGTGGGTGGGCTCGACGGAGGCCAACCTCCAGAAGATCCTCACGATGATCCAGACCATGGGCTCCGTGATGGTGGTGATCGACGAGGTCGAGCGCGCGCTGGGCGGCGAGGACGGAGACTCTGGCACCAGCAGCCGCATCTTCGCCACCCTGAAAGCATTCATGGCGGACACGCGCCACAGGGGGCGCATCCTCTGGCTCGTGATGACGAACCGGCCCGACAAGCTCGACATCGATCTCAAGCGGCCGGGGCGGTTCGACCTGAAGATTCCGCTGTTCTTCCCGCAGGGGCCCGAGGCCCGCGCGGAGGTGGCAGAGGCCCTGCTGCGCAAGAACCAGCTGGCGCTCGAGGGGCTGACGCCGACGGAGGCCGTCGGGGGCCTCGAGGGCTACTCGGGGGCGGATCTCGAGGCGGTGCTGCTGCTGGCTGATCGCTTCGCCGGTCAGGCTGGCCGGGCGGCCATCACCTGCGCCGACGTCGAGGCGGCGGCCGAGGACTACATCCCCAACCGCGACCGCGACATGACCGCGTTCATGGAGCTCCTGGCGGTCTTCGAGTGCTCGAGCCGTCGGCTGCTGCCCGAGGCCATTCGAGGGATCGAGACGGCCACCCTGCAAGCCCAGCTGGACGAGCTTGCGGGACGGCTCAGGGTGCGTTGAGGCGCCTTCGACGGGCCCGGACTGGTCGGGGCTTTACACCGCACAGGGGGGTGTGGTATCTTTTCCTCATCGCAAGCGCCTCGGCGTGTAAGCAGCCTGGTCGCAAGCTCTGCGGGAATAGTTCAGTGGTAGAACACCACCTTGCCAAGGTGGGGGTCGAGGGTTCGAATCCCTTTTCCCGCTCTCAAGCCGCCCCTGGTTGGGGCGGTTTTTTTTTGCCTTGCCCCGTCGGATCGGGCCGGGTTCCCCCGGGGGAGCTTGGAGCGGGCAGGGTGCGTCCCGTTGTTGGTTCACGGGTGTTACTAAGCCGTGAATTAACCAGTTGAATCAGATAACTTAACCTTTTGTTTATGTTTGCGACGCAACCCGTGGGAGACATCCGGCGATAGAACCAGCAGGGGCTCGGGCGTGGTTGCCCGGACCGTGGAAAATGATCGAGCCAAGATGAGGAAGCCCGAGATGCGCCAGACCAGCAGCTGCCAGGCCGTGACCGCCCGCGTCGCGCTGGCCGTGCTTTGCACCACGGCGGTGGCTGCGTGCGGGCGTCCCGTGCCCTCTTTCGGTAAGGTGTCGTCGGCCTCGGCGGCCAAGACCACGCCTACGGCGCCGCGCAACCCCGTCGTGAACGAGGTCTATCGCGAGTCTCAGGCCCCTGAAATGGCCGAGATGGACCCTGTGGAGGGGCCCGTCAACCTGCCGCCCGTGCCGAAGGCGCCGCCCACCCCGGTCGAGCCCGCGAACCTTCAGGTGAGGGCGCTCGCGACCACCAACACCTTCCAGCCGGCGCAGATGCTCAACGCCGTGCTCACCATGCCCTCGACGAACATGATGACGACCACCCTGATCCGGGCCCGCGTGACATGGACCCCGGTCAAGGGCGCAGGCGCCTACCGGATCTACTCGTTGCCGGTCCGAGAGGGGCAGGCCGAGGGCGAGAAGGGCAAGCTCTGCTACTACCTGCCGCAGTGGGCGCCGGTGGCCCTGATCGGCGGCGGCCTCGGTGGCCTCGGCAACCTGAACGTCGGTCAGGAGTATGTCTTCACGGTGGAGGCGCTGGACCGGGCGGGCAACGTGCTCGCTGCTGGCCGGGACAACTGCGCGGCCCTCGCCCCCCTCGACCTGCCTGCGTTGCGGGAGCCCGGCCCGAACGCTGCGGCCGTTGGGATGTCGCCCTACCTGAAGTGGACGCCGGCCCGCGGGGCCGACGGCTACTACGTGGAGGTCTTCAAGACGGCGCGGGCTACCATCCCCACGCTGCCGATGTGGCGTGGCTTCCGGGCTGAAACAGACGCCAACGTGATGATGTACGGCCAGCAGATGGATGTCTTCGAGGGCACGCAACCCTTCCAGTGGTCGCTGCCGCTGACCGCCGGCCAGCGCTTCGCCTGGACGGTGTGCGCCGTCCGGACGGACACGCACAACATGCACAACGCCAAGGCCATTGCCAAGGCGACCGCCCCGATGGGTTACTTCACGCCCTGATCGTCTGCCGGAGCCTTCGCCCCGATGAGCCGTGCGTCCCGCCTTTTAGTGGCCTGCTGCCTGGCGATCGCCAGCAGCTTGGCTGCTGGCTGTGGCTCCCGGATCGAGTTCGCGACGCCTGAGTCGCCCGCTGCGGGCGGCGGCCCCAGCGAGATCAAGAAGGCGGCTTCTGGCGTCACGGTGACGGTCATCGATGCCTCGGCCCGGCCTGTGCCCGGGGCTCTCGTGAGCATCCTAGACGCAGCTGGGCGCGTCGTCGGGGCTGAGGTCAAGGCGGACGCGTCCGGCCAGGCCAACTTCCCCAAGGTCGCCCGGGCCCCGGGGTACGTCGCGGCGGCGCGGACACTGGGCCTCACGGCGCGCCACGCCTTTGACGTGGAGGGGGAGGCGGCAGTGCTGGTGAGCGTGCTGCTCGCGCCGGCCAACGGGGCCCGCGGCACGCTGGCGGGGGCCGTCATCGACGGGCTGACGGGGCGGCCACTCCACGGTGCAACCGTGGCCGTCGCTGGGGTGCCCGCCACGGCTCGGGCGGGGGCAGACGGGGCCTTCTTGCTGAAGGGGGTGCCCGCGGGCAACCCGATTGTCACGGCCACCTACCCCGGCTTCAAGGCGCAGCGCACGGTGGCGACCCTGCGGGCAGGCGCCTCCGTGCGGCTTGATTTCCGTCTCGCGCCTGCCCGGGACGTGGCCCGCTTCGGCCACACCGTCATCGCCACGGCCAAGGCCATCCACGAGATCGACGCCATCGGCAGCCCGATCTGGACCTCGCGCAAGGGGGCCGTCCAGGTGCGCATCCTGCCCTCTGGCAACTTGCTGGCGGCCGGCCCCGGCGGGGTCGACGAGCTGGTGCCGGGGGGCGGCGTCATGTGGTCCTACAAGCCGATGCTGCTTGGTCGCCTCGGGAACCCGCAAGGGGCTTACAGGGCGGGGAGCGGGAACACCTTCATCGCCGACACAGACCATGACCGCGTCCTCGAGGTCTCGACCTCCCAGCAGCTTCAGCGGACGCTGCGCGCCGACCTCTCTCGGCCGATGGGCGTGGAGCGCCTGGACGACACGCGCACCACACTGGTGGCGGACACCGGCCACAACCGCGTGCTCGAGCTGGACGACGCCGGGCGCATCGTGTGGGGCTTCGGCGACGGCCGGCCTGAGACCCTCAACCGCCCCACCTACGCCACGCGCCTGCCCAACGGCAACACCCTGGTCACGGACACGGGCAACAGCCGGGTCCTGGAGATCACCCCTGACCATCGCCTGGCGTGGGACTACGGGGGAGACGGCCAGCGCGAGACATGCTTCCTGCCCAACTCCGCCGTGCGGCTGCCCGGGGGCTCCACCCTGATCGCCGACACTGGCAACCAGCGGGTGATTGAGGTGGCTGCCGACCGCAGTGTCGTCTGGCGGCACGCCGTCGAAGGCCCGCTCTTCGCCGACCGGTTCTGAGCCGAGCTGCTGCCGGGAACCAGCGGGTGAGAGACGTGGCAGCTGGCCGCGTCCTCAACCATCATGCCGGCGAGCGTCGGTCCCGCGTCGATCCGGCCTGCGCCCGCCGCAGCTCGCGCGCCCCAAAAAAACTGGGGCAGGCGTATTGCATTTTGGTTAAAAATACAATAAGATTTAATTATTAACCGGTGTGGTCCTGTTTGCGCTTCGTCGACGAAGGAGTGGGCACTTGCAAAGGAAGCTGTCGGGGCGGCTCGGCGCCGCGGTCCTGGTTGCCACGCTGGCCCTCGCGGGCTGTGGCTCGTCGCTGGGGGCTTTGCCCGGCGTCAAGGGGGCGGTCGCAAGCCAGGCCTCGCGTGCCTCCAAGCGGACGGGCTTCACGCCGCGCTGGGTGAAGGACGCTGTTTTCTACCAGATCTTCCCCGAGCGGTTTGCCAACGGGAACCGCGCCAACGACCCGAAGAACGTGCAGCCCTGGGGTGGGAAGCCCGAGTACGAGAACTTCTTCGGGGGAGACCTGGCGGGCGTCCGGGCCAAGCTGCCTTACCTGAGGTCGCTCGGCATCAATGCCATCTACTTCAACCCGCTTTTCAAGGCCTCCTCGAACCACAAGTACAACACGGCCGACTACATGCAGATCGACCCCGCCTTCGGCACCAACGCCGATTTCAAGGCGCTGGTAGACGACCTCCACGCCGCGGGCATCCGCGTGGTGATCGACGGCGTGTTCAACCACACCGGCGATGACCACGTGTTCTTCGAGGACTGCAAGAAGAACGGGCCCCAGAGCCCCTACTGGAACTGGTACAGCATCTGGGGCTTCCCCGTCGTCACCAGCCCAAAGCCCAACTACAACGCTTGGTGGGGCTTCGGCACCCTGCCCCAGCTCACGGCTGCGAAGAACCGCGCGGTGCAGGAGTACCTGTTCAAGGTGACGGAGCACTGGACGCGTCAGGGCATCGATGGTTGGCGCCTCGATGTGCCCAATGAGATCGACAACGGGAACTTCTGGCGCGAGTGGCGCAAGCGCGTAAGGGCCATCAACCCCGAGGCCTATATCGTGGGCGAGATCTGGGATGACGGCTCGGCCTGGCTGCAGGGTGACCAGTTCGATGCCGTCATGAACTACGTCGGCCGCAAGAACATCCTCGACTACTTCGCCTACCAGAAGCTCAGCGTCGATGACCTGGACGCCTACCAGGCCGGCCTGCGTCGGCACTATGGCCAGGAGGTCACGGAGGCCAGCTTCAACATCGTGGGCAGCCACGACGTGCCTCGCCTCCGCACCGAGGCGGGCGGCAGCCTGGCCCGCTCGCGGGACGCCCTGTTCTACCTGATGACCCAGCCCGGCGCGCCTGTCATCTACTACGGAGACGAGCTCGGGATGGAAGGGGCCAAGGATCCGGACAACCGTCGCTGCATGCCCTGGGAGCAGGCGCGCCCGGCGAACGAGATGCTGAGCTTCACCCGCGAACTGATCGCCATCCGGAAGGCGCATCCCGCGCTGCGCGGTGGCGAGGTGCGGACGCTGATGCGTCACAACCACTTCCGGCTGTTCGTCTACTCGCGAGCCCACCAGGGAGAGCAACTCGTCGTGGCCCTGAACAGTGGCTCTGAGGCCCGCGACGTGGCGTTCGACGTGCAGGGGGCCTTCCCTGAGGGCACTGTGCTGCGCGACCTCCGCTCCGGGCGCCAGGGGGCGGTGCGCCAGGGCCGCGTCACAATCGAGGCCCTCCCGGCCCATTCGGGCGTGATCCTGGCCCCCGTCAAGCGGTGACGCGAGGCCTGGTTGCCCACCACCGGCGCCAGGCCTCGTCCCAACTGCATGGGAGGCTGCCACAGCGGCAGTTGACCTGGAGGCGAGGCGGCCGTAACCCTTTAAACCCTCTTTGTGACGGTGTTTTAAGGATTGCGCCGCCCTCGTCCCGGTGTTAACTTTTTCGGGCCGCGGGGTGAATTCTGCGCCGCGCGTGGTATGCTTGTTCTATCAAGGCCTAAATGCAGGTGGGCCATGCGCAGCGCAACCGCCACGACGGCGTGTTGGGCTCAGAAAGGCAGGTCCCCACATGTCTGAGCGTGCTCGCTCTCTTTCGCGTGTCGGCGTCCGGCGTGACGCCAGCACCAGCCGGCCTCGGTCGCCCTCGATCGACATCCTGAAGCGCAGCCTCGAAGCAGCGGGCGTGACGCGTCGCACCTTCGTCAACGAGACGGGGCTCAGCTACGAGTACGTCTCGCGGATCTTCAACAGCAAGGTCAAGTTCCCAGCCGTTCGAGAGACGTTGGAGCGCTTTGCCGAGGTGGCGCGGATCGACCCCATGGTCTTTGTGGAGTACCAGCAACTCGTGGCCGTGTTGCCCGAGTCCACGCGGAAGCTATGGGCCCAGCTGCAGCGCCTGGGGTTGACGCGGCAGGACTTCTCCTCGCGGGTCGCCATCAGCCGCACTTACATGTACGAGATCCTGCGCGGCGACGTGCCGTTCCCGCGCAACCCCGAGGTGATCGAGAAGGTCGCCACGGCGGCGGAGATGGCCCCCGAGACCTTCTCCGAGTACCTCGCCCCGGTGCAGGACTGGGCTGAGCGCAACCCTGGCGCCATCGAGCACGTCTTCATGAACCTGCTCGTCACGCGGATGCTCCTGGCGCGCGGCTATGCCAGCTACGAGTCGCCGGCCTCCCAAGTTTCCGAAGACATGGTCAAGATTTTTCCGCCCGACGAGCGCTACGATCCCTGGGTGCGGGCCCTCTTCCGGATCATGGGGCGGCAGCGCCTCGGCGTGCGGGACGTGGCTTCCACGGCGGGGGTGTCTGAGCGGGACGTTCGTCTGATCGTGATGGGGCAGGTGCGCCCAGAGGATCTGCCGACGGCCTCCACGGCCATTCGGGCAGCCTTCAAGCTCGCCTGACCGGCTCGGTGGAGAAGCCTCGTTGGCTGCCGGGTAAATACCCGGCAGCCCGCACCGGAGTTCTGGGCGCAACGCCCGCACCGGGTGGAGGATGGGAGCGATGGCTGACAAGGCCAGGATCCTGCTGGTCGAAGACAACCCGGACACCGTCGAGTTTCTCTCCCGCCGTCTGCGGGATGAGGGCTATGAGGTTCTCGTGGCCCGGAACGGCATCGATGCCTGGCGCTTAGCTGGCCAGGAACTGCCCGACGCGATGGTCCTCGACATCAACCTGCCACAGCTCGATGGAGACGAGGTCGCCAGGCGGCTTCGCAGCCAACCTGAGACGGCTCGCATTCCGATCGTGTTCGTCACGGCAGAGACCGCGTCGCGCGTGCAGGACCTGCTCGTGCCGGGGCACACGGTCTGCCTGGAGAAGGCCATCAAGAGCCGGACGCTGCTCGACGCCCTGGCCGAGGTCCTGGCCTGACGGCTCGCCTTGCCATCCGGTGTGACGGGGGGGTTGGCCTGGAACGTATGTTCTTTGATACGATGGCCTCATCCCCCGTTCAACCTCGGTGACACCTTGGCCATCATCAGCTCCTCCGACGACGCCTTGCCTGTCCGCAAGGAGCGCGTGGCCAAGCCGGTCGTGCCCCTCGAGGCCCGTCCGGCCGGGGTCGCTCCGACCCGGGTGATCGCGGCCGAGGCCCAAGTGGAAGACGCCGGCGAGGGTCAGAACCTCCGGCCCCGGCGCCTGGCCGAGTACACCGGCCAGACGGAGCTCAAGGAGGTCCTGCAGATCGCCATCGATGCTGCCCGGCACCGCGGCGACCCCCTCGACCACCTGCTCCTGTATGGGCCTCCAGGGCTCGGCAAGACGACGATGGCCCAGATCGTGGCCACCGAGATGGGCGTGCCCGTGCGCATCACCTCGGCCCCGGCGCTCGAGCGCCCGCGCGACATCGCCGGCCTGCTGGCGACGCTGCAACCTGGCGAGGTGCTCTTCATCGACGAGATTCACCGGCTGAGTCGGCTGGCCGAGGAACTGCTCTACCCTGCCATGGAAGACTTCTCGCTGGACATCACCGTGGGCAAGGGGCAAACGGCGCGTACCCGCAGGCTGCCCTTGCCTCGCTTCACGCTCGTGGGGGCGACGACCAGGGCAGGGGCGCTGAGCTCTCCCCTGCGGGATCGGTTCGGCATCATCCAGCGGCTGCAGTTCTACCGCGAGGACGAGCTCGTGACCATCTTGCTCAGGGCCGCGGAGATCATGCGACTCGAGTTGCCCGAGGCCGGCGCCCGCGCGATCGCCAGGCGGGCCCGGGGCACCCCCCGCGTGGCCAACCGCCTGCTTCGCCGCGTGCGGGACTTCGCGCAGGTTCGTGGCTCCGGGGCGGTCACGGAGCCGCTGGCTCATGACGCCCTCGAGCGCCTCGGCGTGGACCCGGCGGGGCTCGACCCCGTCGACAGGCAGCTGCTGACCCTCATCGTGAGGCACCACCACGGTGGCCCCGTCGGGATCGAGACGCTGGCAGCGGCCCTTGGCGAGGACGTCACGACCATCGAGGACATCTACGAGCCTTACCTCTTGCAGGCCGGCTTCCTGGCCCGCACGCCGCGAGGGCGCGTCGTCACCCCGCAGGCATACGCTCACCTGGGCCTCGGCACCCCCGGGGTCTCAGGGCCCGGAAGGCTCTTCCCGGAAGGCTCCTGACCCTCCACAGGCGCCCTGTCGATCCTGGTATACTGGGGGATACGACCATTGCGGCGATTGCGCCTGCGGCGGCACCACGGCGCGTGCCCCACCAGAGAAAGGATCTCTCCATGGCCACCCAACCCTCCGTCGTCTTCTTCAAGGGTGACTTCGTGCCTTTCGATGAGGCCAAGGTCGGCGTTATGACGCACGGCCTCAACTACGGCACGGGTTGCTTCGAGGGCATCCGGGGGTACTGGAACGCGGACGAGAACGAGCTCTATGTGCTCAAGATGCGCCCCCATTTCGAGCGGCTGCATCAGTCCGCGCGCATCCTGTACATGAACCTGACGCATTCGGTTGACGAGCTGTGCGAGATCACGCTCGAGCTCATCCGCCGCAACGGCTTCAAAGAAGATGTCTACATCCGGCCCCTGCTGTTCATGGGCGATGAGCTGATCGGTGTTAGGCTCCACAAGCTGAACACCAACTTCACGATGTTTGCGACGCCTATGGGCGACTACATCGACACCACGGGCATCAAGGTGGGAGTCTCGAGCTGGCGCCGGCTCGACGACAACGCGGTGCCGGCCCGCGCGAAGATCACGGGCGCCTACATCAACTCGGCCCTCGCCAAGACTGAGGCCTACCTCAACGGCTTCGACGACGCGATCTTCCTCAACGCGGACGGTCACGTGTCCGAGGGCAGCGCTATGAACCTGTTCCTGGTGCGCAAGGGGCGCCTGGTGACGCCCGGCGTGCAGCACAACATCCTGGAGGGTGTCACCCGGCGGGCCGTCATGCGGATCGCAGAGGAGGAGCTCGGGATTGAGACGGACGAGCGCTCCGTCGACCGGACGGAGCTCTACATCGCCGACGAGATGTTCCTGTGCGGCACGGGAGCCCAGATTTCCCCGGTCACGGCAATCGACCACCGCTTGGTGGGCGGTAACGACGGCATCGGCCCCATCACGCGCCAGATCATGGACATTTACAACCAAGCAGTGCGTGGGCGTCACCCCCGCTTTGCGGACTGGGTGACGCCCGTCTACAAGCCGGCCCGCGTCGAGGCCTGAGCTGTCTCGTCGCCTCGCCGCGGGGTCTGGGGGGGGGGCGTCAGGCCCCCTCGTCAGACGTCCTTCTCGATCGAGCTCACGAGCCCGTAGCTGCGCAGGCGATCGCAGTACATCTCTGCATGCTCGAGTGGGGCCGCAATCACGATGGCGACACCGTGGTGATGCGCCTCCTGCATAATGGTGAGCGCCTCCGCACGTGGCGTCTGCGGCACCGCCTTGAGGATGGCCTCGACCACATAGTCCATCCCGTTGTGGTCGTCGTTGTGCAGCAGCACCTTGTAGGGGTCGAACAGGCGCTGCTTCGTCGTGGGCTGCTCCAGCGGTTTGGTCGTCAACGCGAAACCTCCTGGCGTCGAGAGGGGGAGACCGGGGCGGGTATAACAGGGTAGACCGACCGCAGAGGGTCGCACGCCCGCCTCCATGTCATACCCTGCACATCCCACCTCCAATGCGCACCTTCGCCTCAGCTTGGCCTTGATGGCCCCGCTGGCGTTGCTGGGTTGTGGCAATATCATCAACATCAACCCCAACTTCGAGACGCTCTGGAAGTGGGACGCCGAGACCTACATGATAGAGGGCGCCCTTACGCGCGGGTTTGCGAGCTACCCGCGAGTCGGTTACGTGCAGGGGGAGGGGGACAGCACCGACCGGGGCAGCTTCCGGCTAATCGGCTCCCAAGGGGTGGGCATCGACGCCCGCGGCATCTACGTCCCCACCGAGATTCTGTCGCTGGACGCGGAGCGGCGATTCCGCAAGACCTTCACGGTGCGCTCTCGCTACGGGCTGATCAACCTGTTTGCCTGGGACGACCTCAACCGCAACGGCGTGCGCGACCTCAACGAGCAGATCGGCGGGGAGTGGGAGCTGCGCAAGCAGGACATCCGCGGGTGGTCCTTCAATGCCCCGGCCTGGAACCAGTTCAACTTCATCTTCACGAAGTAAGCGACCCGCACGCTGCCCGTCAGGGAGCCGTCGTGGCTTAGTCGTCCAGCTTCACGTCGCCGAGGGCGGGGGTGGGCGTGGCTGCGGGGCTTCCTGAGCCCTGCGGCACGAGCCCGTCGCGTCGGGGGACGTCCATCAGGAGTGGCTGGCCGTTGACCATCACCTCTCGGCCCTTGTCGTCGGTGGCGGTGAGCTCCATGCCTTTGGGGCGAGTCCGCAGCACCACGGCATAAGGCCAGCTGGTCTTGCGGTCCAGCACGATGCGCAGCGGAGGGTGGAGGGCGTTCGGGTCGAAGTCCCGCCGCCTGAGCTCGGCCTCGATGGTCACAATGCTGTCGGGCAAGGCGCCCGAGCGCTCCTGCACGGACAGCACGGCGGACTTGACCAGGCCCATCCGTTGGCGCAACTCCAGCACGAGTTCCTCGCTGGGCTCGCCGGGGCCGCCCTCGCGGCTCAGTAGGAGCCAAGCCCCGGCTCCGACGAGCAGCAACCCGGCGGCCACGGCGGCGTACAGGCGGCGCTGGCGCTTCTGCGTCGTGGTCAGCCTTTTCACGGGAGCCGAGGCGGCGGGCGCCGCAGGCTCCAGCTTGTTGGTGCCACGCCCCCTGTTGACGCCCTCAGCAGGCCCTGGAGGCGTGCGGAGGGGCTTGGAGGGGGAACGCGCCTCCGTGAGCTCTCGCGTTGAAGGGCGCCCCTCGCCAATGGCGCCGGGCCGCTCAAGGGGGGCGGAACCACCACGCCGGCTTGGCGCCACGGGTTCCTCCGGAAGCTCCTCGGCGTAGCCGTCACGGACCTCGGCGGTCGCGGCCCGGGCAGCGGCCCGGGCGTGGTCCATGTTCGTTCTGCGCGCGTTCGTGACCTCGAGGCACATGCCGCACATCCCATCCGCGCCGTAGTCCTTGCAGACGTCGCAGATGGCGGACTTGCACGTCACGCAGGTGCTGGTGGCTTCGGTGTCTTCGTGGTAGGCGCAGAGGGCCATGGGTTTCTCGTAGGGTCCGATGCGGCCGCGGGAGCGTTCCGTCACCATCTCGTTCCCGCTATCGCGGCGTGTCAAACAAAAGCCCCGGGCCACAAGGGCCCGGGGCTCCTGGACCGGCAACTACCTGGCGTGGTTGCTGGTCTTCTCTTTGATGCGGGTCGCCTTGCCCTGCAGGCCGCGCAGGTAGTACAGGCGGGCCCGCCGGACGTCACCCTTGCGCAGCACCTCGAACCGGTCCACGCGGGGGGAGTGGACGGGGAAAGTCCGCTCGACGCCCACGCCCTGGAAGATCCGGCGCACCACCACGGCGCGGTTCACGCCCGCGCCCTGGAGCTTGATGACGGTGCCTTCGTAAGCCTGGATGCGCTCTTTGCCACCCTCACGAATCTTCGCGAAGACCTTGACGGTGTCGCCCGGCGCCATATCGGGGATGTTGGACTTCAGGTGGGGCTGCTCGATCGACTTGAGGATCTCGCCAGCGTTGATCTTGGACATGGACAGGAAGCTCCTTGGTAGACGGAAGCGTCGCGCGTGAGCGTCAAACAGGCTGTGTGCACGCCGCCGGGCAGCCCCGAACGACGGCTCAGCGGGAGCGCGACCGGTCCGACCAGTGTAGCACGCCAGCGGGCAATTGATCCAGGTGAGGCGCAGCTTCTGGCTAGGAGAGGCGCGCAAGCACGCCGCGGCTGACGGCCTTGAGGGTGTCGAACACCCCGTGCCCCTGCGTCGCGGCGGCCTGGAAGCACGGCACGCCCCGTGGGTTGAGGGCGCGGTTCAGCTCATCCGCAGGGGTGACGTCGGGCAAGTCGCGCTTGTTGAGCTGCAGCACCCACGGCACCTCGTCCCGGTTAAGGCCGTACTCGGCCAGGTTCTCCACCATGTTTTGCATCGACTGCAGGTTCTCGGCCCACTTCGTGCGCTGAGAGTCAGCCACGAACACGATGCCGTCCACCCCGTTCAGGATGAGCTTCCTGCTGGCGTTGTACTCCACCTGACCCGGGACGGTGTAAAGCGCGAAGCGGGTCTTGAAGCCCTGCACGCTGCCCAGATCGAGGGACAGGAAGTCGAAGTAGAGCGTCCGCTCCGTCGGCGTGGCCAGGTTGACCATCTGCCCCCGGACGTGGGGGGGGACTTGCTTGTGGATGAACTCAAGGTTGGTGGTCTTGCCGCCCAGGCCCGTGCCGTAATAAACGAGCTTGCAGTTGACTTCACGGGTGGCGTAGTTGATCAGGGCCATGGGGCACTCTCCCGGCGAGGTCAGGGCAGGCGGTCGTGGTGCGACGAGATCAGAACAGGTTGTCGATCGACTGGGACAGGTTCGACAGCGAGGGCTTCTTGTCGGTGTAGAGGGCCCGCATTTGGGCATTCAGGCGCTCCAGCGCCTGCATGGTCTTGAACTTTACCAGCCCCACCGTGACGGCTTGTCCAAACACCACGGCAAGGGTGTCGGTGGTGTCCAGCTGCACGACGAAGATGCTCTCCGTCTTGCCCTGCTGGAAGAGCGTCTTGAAGTGCTTCTCGCCGAGCAGGCGGGCCAGGGCCTTGGTGGAGGCGAACGAGCCGCTGATCAACGCTGCGAGGGACAGGGTGTCGAGGGTGCTCGTCTGCCCCTGTGCCGTGATGATCTGCCCACTTTTCTCGATCAGGAGCACGGCCCGGGCCCCCGTCTCGCGTTGCAGCTCACCCGTGAGCGCGTTCAATGCGTTGACGCCCGCCTCTGTGAGGACCAGGTTGCCGCTGGGCTTCTCCATCGCCGTGCCCGCCCTCAGCCCTGGGTGGCGGGGAGGGGCGCCGCGAGTTCATCCCACAGCGCGCGCTGTGCCGGGCTCGCCTCTTCGAGCATGGGCTGGACCACCCGATCGACGAAGGTGGGCCCGTAGACCTTCCCGATGTAGTCGGCCAAGACCGAGACCTGGGGCCGATAGGCCAACATCAGCTGGTCCTTGCCCAGGCCATTGGGGAGGCTGTCCTGGAGTCGCCCCCCGCGCCAGCGGAGGCCCAGCGCGGCGCTCCTGGCCTGCTCGTTGAGCCTCTGCTCCAGGCCCTCAACCATCTTGACGCCGCTGATGGAGGCGAACTGCGAGAAGAGGGCCGAGGCCACGTGCGCGAACAGCAGCCGCAGCTGCTCCTCAGGGGCGCACGAGAGCCCCAGCTGATCCGCCTGGTAGAGCCGGGTCACTTCCTCCAACAGGGAGAGCTCGCTGCCGGCATGCTGCTGCCGAAGGTCTTCGTATGACTTGCCGCTGCCGACGGTGGCGAGCAATGGCTCGATGCTTGCCTGGTACATCTGGGCAGGGTGCACCCAGGTCCGCGCCGAAAAGAAGTCGGGCAGCGCCTCGCGAAGCTCCCGCAGCCGCTCCAGGCGCCTGAGGCCTGAGCGCGTGACGTCGTCGAGGGAAAGCGTCGCGCCACTCGTCGAGGTCGAGGAGCCGGGGTGGAAGTCGAAGACGCCGGTGGTCCAGAGGAACAGGTCTGCCGCGGCGTCCTCACCGGTCCGCTCCCCGATGGCTGCCCCCGTCAGCTGGCCGCCTTGAAGCACCACGTGGCCGGTGCGCCCCTCGCTGCGGAGGTTCAATGTGCCGGTGGCCTGGCCGAGCACCAGGATCTGGAGGAGATCCGGCAGGCTGAAGTCCTGGAGGCTACCTTCTTTGAGCATCGAGGCGTTCCTTAATTGAGGCCGGCGTCCCTATCGGGCGATGATCAGCTTCTCGGTGGGGGCGATCGCGCCGGCACCCTGCGGCACGGAGATCTTGGCGCGGCGTTCGATGGACCTGAACTCCCCCACGAGGTCAGCCATCTCGGCCTCATCCAGCGGGTAGCGGTCGTTGAAGGCCAGCGCCCAGACTGGGATGTGGTCGCAGCGTGCGAGGAACCTCCTGAGCGCTTCCGCGTATACCTTGGCAGAGGGAAGGGGCATCCCGAGCGTCGGCGGCCCAGGAATCATCTCGACTTGCCCGGGCAGGGTGAGGTGGGGATCTCCCTTGACCCAACCCTCGAAGAGCGTGTCGGACTCAGGGTACTGATGGAAGCCCAAGTGGGTGGGAGGATAACAGAAAAGGAGGTCTGCTTCAACACGCGGCGCATGCTGGTAAGCGTCGCCCCAGTGCGCCTCGTTGGCCATGCCATTGTTGAACACGAGCGCATTGAGCGTCTGGACATAGTGGGCGAACACCTGTGTCGGCTCGAGCGGCTTGGGGAGGATCGCCTCCCGGTTAAACGAGCGCCAGTACCTCATCGTGTGGCCCACCGCCACCGCACCGATGGCCCGCTCGGTGGCCCCGAGGTCGGCCGCGGCCAGATGCGCGTGCCAGATGCCGAGCCAGATTGTCTCCTCCGGGCTGAACAGCCGGTGGGCCCAGGGGCCGAATCGGGTTGCCACCCGCGGGTCTTTCAGGACGGCGGTCCAGGCGGCCAGGCGCTCGGCGGCCACGTGGCGCTCGTTGTTCGCCACCAGCGCGCGGGCGTGGCAGTAATTGCCTTCGAGCACGTCCCCCACGATCACACGTTTGCCGTTTCGCTTGAAGTATCGGGCCACCACGCCATCGCCCGCGAACGGGTCGTAGAGCGTGCGGAACGACACGGTGGACAGCAGCTCGTGGTACCAGCTCGGCAGCATCCACTTCGCGCGGGGCGATAGGGCGGCACGCCGAGCGGGGCGCTCGGCCCCCTCCTCGGCGGTGGTCGTCTCCTGGTTCGCCTGCAAGTCCTGCCTCACCGTCTAGAAGTCCACCTGTCGGGAGCGGGTCCACCCCGTGCCGCTTTCGTTGCCGTCCACCTCGACCGCCCAGCGGTATCGACCGGGCGCCACGGCCTGCCCGAAGACTGCGGTGGGCTCACCCACCCACGGGCTATTCCACCGGAAGCCCCCTGCCTCGCTCTCCACGCGGACCCTGTAGCGCTGGGCCTTGGGGTGGACTGACCAGTGGAAGGGCACCACCGCCTCCGCGCTGATCACCAGGGCCATGGCATCGTCGGGGTACAGCAGCCCATTATAGGCCACTTCGAACGCAGGCACCTCCTTGCCCGAGCCTTCCACGTAGTCAAAGGCCAGGGAACGCCACTCAGCGACCTCGTTCGGCAAGACGCGGGGGCCGTCCCCCTCGCCGCGGAAGACGATCTGGTAGCGCCGTGGCGGCAGGCCGCTGAAGGTGTAGCGGCCGCTGGCGTCGGTGGCGGCCGCTCGCGTCTCGCCGCCGACGAGCTGCACGCGCTTTCCGGCGGCCGGCCGGCCGTCGTATGTCACCACCCCGGTGATGGTCCCGGGCGCAGCGCCTCCCCAGCAACTGCAGCAGCCGAACCCCAGGAACACGAGGGAGGCCTGACGGGCCATTTTGGCTGCAGGCACCATGGGATCAGAACCGCATGGTCGACTTGAACAGCAGCGACTCGGAGGTGATGGGGTCCTGGTCGTTAGGGAGGAAGATGTCCTCGATGAGCTTGGCCTGGGCGTTGTACTCGACGACGAGGCCCGGAATCACGGGGTTCTCGATGCCCAGCTGGATCGACAGGCCGGCGTTTTTGCCGAGGGCCTGACCGCCGGGCCCCGTGGTTTCCTTGCGGTCGGTGCGCGCGGGCGCGTTCCAGGTGAAGTTGTCGACGAGGGCCAGCGTGACGGTGGGGAGCGTCAGGCGGTCGCCGAACAGCGAGTAGGCCGGCAGACCGATCACGCCACCGTAGCTGAGCACGTCGACGCTGCGGCCCGGATCTGATGCGGAGGTCAGGATGCCGTTGAGGTCGATGCCGGCCACGCTCCCGCGGATGCCGCCGCCGAACTGGGTGATCGCATCGTTGGTGATGTTCACCTGGAAGGTGCCGCCCACGGGCCCCTCCCCCCCCACGTCGATGACCGCGGCGGTGTTGTAGGTGGTCTTGACCCGCTGCGGCGTGTTGAGCAGCTGCTGGGTGATGGCCTTGTGGTCGGTCTCGAAGCCAGCCTTGACGCTGACGATTCCCCACGAGGCCCCGAGCTGGGCCGCGATGATGTTGGAGTTGAGGGCTCCCATCACGCTGAGCGGACCCAGCGGTGCGTCCACCGAGAGGCCCACGTCGCTGCCGACGCGCATCGCCGAGGCGTCGGGGCCGAGGGCGCCCACGCCCACCAGGAAGTCGCCCGTGCGGAAGGGCTGATCCGTGGACGGCCCGAAACCCACCAGCCACAACGGGAAGCGTCCCAAGTTGAGCGTCGCGGCCCCGATCTTGCTCGTCACCCGCGCGCTGCGCAGCGTGATGGTGTCTGCCGTGGGGGTCCTGCCGAGGGCCCCCGCCATCACGGCTGGCACGTCGCCCGAGCCCGAGGCCTTGATCGAGCCCCCGATTGCGGCATCGTAGCTGGTGGCCTCGGACACCTTGCCCGCAAAGGTGACGGCCAAGGTGCTGCCCACGTAGGGCGCCGTGCGGTCTTTGCCCACGTCGAGGAGTTCGTCGCCGAGGACGCTGTCGACGCGTCCCTTGAGCGTGATCATCTTGCCGAGCTTGTCCTGCAGCCCCTTGAGGTTGTCCTCGCTGACCTTGATGCGCCCCTCGAGGTCCCCGAGCTCCTTCTTGAACTCGGTGCGCAGGCGGTCGAGCGTGGCCTTGTCCTGTTCGGTCGCCGCCACGGGAGGGGCTGCGGCGGTGGCCGGGGCGGCGGCGGCCACGGGCTGCCCTGCCGCGAGCTTCTGCATGACGCGCGTCAGCGCAGCGGCGAGCTCATAGCGGGTCACGGTCCGCGTCCCGCGGAAGGTCCCGTCCGGGTAACCGTCCATGACGCCATAGCGCTCCGTCAGCTGCTGGATGGCTCGGTACGCCCAGTGGTCGGGGGGCACATCCGTGAGCTCCGCGGCCGTGACGGCCAGCGCCGGCGTGGGGGCGAAGGTCAGGGCCAGGGCGGCCAGGCCCCAGGCCAGACGAGCCGAGAAACCAGCAGGGACGCGCAAGCAGGAAGCTCCAGTCGTGGCGGGGGGCGGCAGCGTCGAGGGTGGCTCGCCCGCTGCTTCATACCCCGGCGCCCCGAGAGGCTACCCGGCCACCGGTCCTACCAGTAGCGGATCTTGGGTGGGCTGAAGTACTTCTCCCGCCTGGCCGCCGAGCGCGACACGTCGTCCTTCTTCTTTGGCTTTTCCCGCGGGGGCGTCGCGCTGAGCGACTTCACGTTCCGCATGCGGTTGAAGATGAGGCGGATGAGCTTGGAGCGATCCATCTCGTGGATGCTCACGAACTCCATCGCCGTCAGCACCGGGGACGCCAGGGGCTTGCGGATCACCTTGGCGGTCGCGAGCAGGGTCTCCCCCGGAAGGTAGACCCTGACGGTGTAAAGCCCGGGCAGCAGCGGCTGCTCCAGGGCGCAGAGGAGACCACCGCCCGAGACGTTCACGGTCTTGCCGCGGGTCCGCACGATCTCGGAGCCGAAGCTGCGCCCACCGCTGCCCAGGGTGTAGGACTCGATAACGTCAACCGCGAGTTCCATGCCCAGCCTGTAGAAGCGTCGTCTATCGACGGAAGGGGCCTCTTCGACGGGCTGCTGGCTGCCGCCGAGCGGGATCGTGATCTCGAGGGCGACGTACTGGCCGCAGCGACCCAGGTCGAACTTGACCTCGCGCCCGTCGGCCAGCGTGGCCCGACCGATGAGGCCTTCGTGGCTGAGGGCCGGCTGGCTGATCCCAACCCTGACGACGAGCTTCTCGTCGTCCAAGCTCACGACCTCGCCCTGGGCCACCTGGCCCTCGAGCACGAGGTCGAGGGCGTCACCCGGCTGGAGGGGAAGATCGGGAACGGCCATGGCTACCTCCCTGGAGGGGGCCCCGCCGGGCGGCTCAGACCTGCTGGTTGGGCAGCGTCAGCCACTGGTTGGGGTAAATCGTCGTCCGACCACGAAGGGCCGCCTTGTTCAGGGCGACGATTTCCCGCCAACGGGTCGCATCGCCCAAGGCCTTCGCCGCGATGATGTAAAGGTTCTCGCCAGGGGCGACCTGGTACTGCTTGCGGCTGGCCACGTTGCCGACAGGGCCCGCCGGCTGCGGCGACGTGTTGATCACCAGCCGCTGCCCAGTCCGGAGCAGGTAGCCATGGCCAACCTTGTCCTGGTTGGCGTTGTAGATCTCGCGCCAGCGAGAACCGCTGCCCAGCACCTCGCGGGCGATGGAGTACAGCGAGTCGCCCTGCTGCACGCGGTACAGCGTGGCGCTGCGGCCCTCGCGTTTGGTCGTGACGGCCACCTTGCGTTGCTCCGAAAAGATCGAGCGCAGCCGGGGGTTCATCGAGAAGGCTTGGGGCTCCGCCCTGGCCGCGCGGGGCTCCGCCAGGGGCGCGGAGAGGGGGGCTGCTGCCTGGGTCCGGACGGCCTGCATCGGACGGGTGAAGGGGAAAAGCTGCGGACCCGTGGCCGCGAGCGCGGGGGGGACGTCGCGCGAGGGGGGGGCGGCCGGCCGGGCCGCCATGGCCAACATCATGTTGGGCGGCAGCGGGGTGCCGGCGAAGGCGGGCACGGGGGCCAACACGGCGGGCAGCGTGGCGATGCCTGCGGCGGCGACGCGCGTCACGGTCGGCCCGGCTGCGCGGTAGCGCTCCCGCGGCGCGCCCGTGAGGTCGACCTCACCGAGGGGCCCCCAGCCGCGCAGCAACGCGCTGGCGAGTGCCGCGTCCGTGCCCTTGAGCATCTCCTGCAGGAGGGTCAGTTCATCGGCGATGTCGTCTCCACCTGGCGTGGGGCCACACGGCTCGTGCACCTGGTCGTTCAATTCTGCGTGCATGGTGAGGGGAACACCTCTTGGAAGGGGTGGGGCCCGTGGGGGCCTGCTGGCCGGCGGGTCGGAGAGGCTCCAACGCCCACCAAGCATAGGCCACCCCGCTCTGGCCGGGATGTTAGGTCGATCACCTACCAGATCCCTGCTTTCATTATATACAGGAGGCCCGTGTGCTAACGCCGTTGGGCGTCACGGCCCGTCCCCCGTGGACGCTCCTTGCAAAGCATGCGAAGATACGTTCGCCGCAGCGGCCCCACGGGCCCGCTCGTGACCACGCGACACAGCCACACCACAGCAGCGAAACGATGACCGAAACCACCTTCGCCCTGATCGTCACGTTCACGATCGCCACGGTCCTGCCGCTCATCATCCTCGGACTCTCTGCGGTCCTCGGCCCCCAGAAGGCCGGGGCTAACAAGCTTGAGCCCTACGAGTCTGGCGTCACGGCCCCCGTGGGCACGGCACGGGAGCGCTTCTCGGTCAAGTTCTACCTGGTGGCGATCCTGTTCATCGTGTTCGATGTGGAAGCTGTCTTCCTCTTCCCGTGGGCAGTGAACTTCCGCGAACTCGGCCTCTTCGGCCTCGCCGAGATGTTTATCTTCATCGGGGTGCTGTTCGCCGGCTTCGTCTACGTGCTGAAGAAAGGGGCGCTCAAATGGGACTAGAATCCCTCGAGTCCAAGCTGCCTGACGGCGTCATCACGACCACGCTCGATGCAGTCCTCAACTGGGGGCGGGAGCACTCGCTGTGGCCGATGCCTTTCGGTACGGCTTGCTGCGCGATCGAGTTCATGGGGACGGTGTCGTCGGCTTACGACATCAGCCGCTTCGGCGCCGAACTCGTGCGCTTCTCACCGCGTCAGGCCGACTTGATGCTGGTCGCTGGCACCATCAACTACAAGCAGGCGCCGATTCTCAAGCGAATCTATGAGCAGATGGCCTCGCCCAAGTGGGTCATCTCGATGGGCGTGTGTGCGAGTTCGGGCGGCTTCTACGACAACTACGCCGTCGTTCAGGGCATCGACGAGATCATCCCGGTCGACGTCTACATCGGGGGGTGCCCGCCGCGCCCTGAGGCCGTGCTGGATGCCGTGATGAAAATTCAGGGCAAGATGGGCGTCTCCTCCGTCAAGGACGCCACCTACACTGGCGTCGCGGAGGCCACGGCGCAGCGCCGCCTCGACCTCGGCGTGCGCTGAACGACAGAGGCACCAAGCAGATCATGTCCGCCACCGACACCGACACCAAGCTTTCGCCCCTGGACGCTCTCAAGGAGCGCTTCCCGGCGGCCCTCGTCTCCACCTTGCACTTCAAGGGCGACGACAGCGTCGTGGTCCGCAAGGATGACCTCGTGGCCGTGATGACCTTCCTGCGGGACGAGGCTGGCCTGGCCTTCAACTTCTTGATGGATGTGACCGGCGTCGACTACCTCACCTACCCCGAGCCGCGCCCCAAGCGCTTCGAGGTTGCCTACCACCTGTACTCCTTGCGTTGGGGGCACCGGCTGCGGGTGAAGGTCCAGGTCTCGCTCGGTGAGAACGTTCCCACGCTGAGCGACGTGTGGGCGTCGGCTGACTGGGGCGAGCGAGAGTGCTGGGAGATGTTCGGGATCGGCTTCGACGGCCACCCGAACCTGCGCCGACTGCTCACTCACAAGGATTTCGTGGGGTACCCCCTCCGCAAGGACTACCCCGTGAAGAAGCGGCAGCCCCTGTCCGAGTCGGACACCATGGTCGACGAAATGGAGCAGCGCCTCCGTTTCAAGGGCCTCAAGTAGAGGGCCGGAGGTCACATCGATGAAGGTTCTTAGCCTCGAAAACAAGCCGTCGGTGGTCCCCGCAGGGGAAGAGCCCCAGACGTACCAGGACCTCCACACGGAGTTGATGTTCCTGAACCTCGGGCCCTCTCACCCGGCCAGCCACGGCACGCTGCGCACCTTCGTCGCCTTGGACGGTGAGTCGATTGCTGCGGCCGTCACCGAGATCGGCTACCTGCACCGGGGGTTCGAGAAGACCTGTGAGGTGCGAACCTACAACCAGGTCATTCCTTACACGGACCGCCTCAACTACTGTTCGGCGATTCTGAACAACATCGGCTTCGCCAAGGCCGTTGAGCGGATGCTCGACATCGAGATCACCGACCGCTGCAAGTTCCTGCGCGTCATCGTGGGCGAGCTGATGCGCGTGGTTGACCACTGCATCTGCATCGGCACCAACCTGGTCGATATCGGCGCGCTGACCAACTTCTGGTACCTCTTCAACAAGCGGGAAGAGGTTTACACGGTGCTGGAGAAGCTTACGGGCGCTCGGCTGACCAACAGCTTCACGCGCATCGGAGGCCTTTATCGCGACGCCTACGACGGCTTCGAAGCAGATGTGTTGGAGCTTTGCAAGGGGCTGGAACAGGCTGCCACCGAGGTGCATGGGCTGATCGCGAAGAACCGCATCTTCGTCGACCGCACCCAAGGCATCTGCATCCTGACGCCGGAGCGGGCGATGTCTTACGGCTTCACCGGGCCGAACCTGCGGGCTTGCGGCGTGCCCTACGACATCCGGAAGACGCACCCCTACTATTACTACGACACGTTCGATTGGGATATCGCCCTTGGCTCGACCGGCGACACCTACGACCGCATCATGATCCGCTTCATCGAAATCGAACAGTCGATCCGGATCATCCGACAGGCCGTCAAGCAGTTGCCCGGTGGGCCCGTCAATGTGGATGACAAGCGGGTCACGCTGCCGCCCAAGACGGACACCTACCAGAACATCGAGGGCCTGATCAACCATTTCAAGTTGGTCTTTGAGGGCGTCAAGGTGCCGCCGGGCGAGATTTACGACGCCACCGAGGCGGGCAACGGCGAGTTGGGGTTCCACATCGTCTCCGACGGTTCCGGCTACCCCTACCGCATCAAGTGCCGCCCGCCCTGCTTCTACGCCTTCAATGCCTTCCACGAGATGGTCGAGGGGCACCTGATCGCCGACGCGGTCGCCACCTTGGGGTCCATCAACATCATCGCCGGCGAGCTCGAGCGCTAGCCGTCCCCTGCTAGGAGTCAGGTCTCATGGCCTACCAGTTCTCCCCCGAGACGAAAGAAAAGTTCGACGCCCTCGTCAAGCGCTACCCGCAGAAGAAGGCCGCGCTGATCCCCACGCTGTGGCTCGCGCAAGACGAACTCGGCTGGCTGTCGCCGGAGGCGTTGGCTTACTGCGCCGGGCTCCTTGGTCTGCCGGCGTCGAAGGCCTACAGCGTGGCCTCGTTCTACACCATGTTCAACCTCAAGCCTGTCGGGCGTCACAAGGTCGAGGTCTGCCGGACGCTGTCTTGCGCGATGTGCGGGGCGTTCGAGATCCTCGACCACCTCGAGGCCCGGCTCGGCATCAAGGTCGGAGAGACCACGGAAGATGGGCGGGTCACGCTGATGACCCAGGAGTGTCTGGCTGCTTGCGGGATGGGGCCAGTGATGCAAGTCAATGGCCGGCGCTACTACGAGAACCTCACGTCCCAGCGGGTCGATGAGATCCTCGCGAGCCTGGCCTGAGGAGGCCCTATGTCGTTTCCCAAGATCCTGACCGCCAACTGGGGCGTTCCCGACAGCCACCACATCAATGTGGCCATGTCGCGTGGTGCCTACGAGACAGCGCGTGCCGTGCTGGGGGGCGCCCGCTCGCCCGACGATGTCACGGCCGAGGTGAAGAAGAGCGGCCTTCGCGGGCGCGGTGGCGCCGGATTCCCTACTGGGATGAAGTGGGGTTTCCTCCCCAAGGGGGACCCCCGGCCCCGCTACCTGGTCATCAACGCGGACGAGTCCGAGCCGGGCACCTACAAGGACCGTCGGATTATCGAGAACGACCCGCACATGCTCATCGAGGGCTGCATCCTCGCCTCCTATGCCATCGGGGCGCACGACTGCTACATCTACGTTCGCGGCGAGTTCTGGAGCCAGCAGAGCGTCTTGCGGCAGGCCGTGCAAGAGGCCTACAACAAGGGCTTTCTCGGCGCGCGCTGCTTCGGCACGGACTTCAAGCTCGACATTACCGTCCACTCGGGCGCAGGGGCCTACATCTGTGGTGAGGAGACGGCCTTGCTCACGTCTCTTGAAGGCGAGCGTGGCTACCCGAGGCTGAAGCCTCCCTTTCCCGCGACGCATGGCCTGTTCCAGTGCCCGACGGTGGTGAACAACGTCGAGACCATTGCCAACGTGCCCTGGATTGTCCGGAACGGCGGCGACGCCTATTCCAAGATCGGTAAGTTCGTGGTCGGCCCCGACGGCCGTCCCCAGATCGACTCGCGGGGCACGCGCCTGATGTGCGCCTCCGGTGCCATCAACAAGCCCGGCGTGCACGAGATTCCGCTCGGCATTTCGCTGATGGAGTACATCGACGACTACTGTGGTGGCGTGAAGGGCGAGCTCAAGGCTGCCATTCCGGGCGGCTCTTCGTGCCCCATCCTCACGGCCGACGAGACCCGCAGCGTCGAGATGACCTACGAGTCGATGGCCAAGCACGGCACGATGTTCGGGTCGGGCGGCCTCATCGTTATTGACCAGGACACCAGCCTTGTCTGGGCGCTGCACAACCTGCTGCGGTTCTACTCGCACGAGTCTTGCGGGCAGTGCACGCCGTGCCGCGAGGGCACGGATTGGCTCTACAAGATTCTCGGCAGGATGCTGCAGGGCAAGGGCTCTGAGGCCGATCTCCAGGAGATCCTCGACATCGCGGACAACATGGAAGGCCGGACCATCTGCGCCCTTGCCGCCGCTGCGACCATGCCGACGCGCAGCTACATCCAGAAGTTCAAGGCCGAGTTCGTCTCCTACTTCGTCAAGGGCGGGCGTCCCGTGGACCGTCGTGGCCGGTACCTGCCGGCGGCGGCACCCGTCGCCGCGTCCGTCTAGAAACCGAGGCTCGCGGATGGCAACCTTCACGCTCAACGGCAACCAGGTCGAGGCCCCCGATGGGATGAACCTCATCGAGGCCGCGAAGCTGCACGGGGTCGAAATC
>JAYKHR010000062.1:0-3635 GCA_035285125.1 Candidatus Sericytochromatia bacterium
TCGAACAGCTCCTTCATCGTGTCGAGCAGCAGGCTCTTGCCGAACCGCCGCGGGCGCGACAGGAAGTAGGGCTTGCCCTGGTCAATCAGGCGCAGCACGAAGGGCGTCTTGTCGACGTAGTAGTGCCCCTCCTCCCGGATCTCCCGGAAGGTCTGGATCCCGATGGGGAGCCTCTTGCGTTGCATGCCGCCTCCAGAGGCGATCATACCCCCGCGCGGGGGTGGGCGCCAACGCCCCGGCTTCGGCCCCCGGCCTCGAGCGGCGCCGCCACCAGCTCCCCGGCCCCCGCGGCTTCAACTCCCTCTCCCCCACGAAGCGCGGTCGACCTGACTCCCTTCTCCCCCCCGGGGGGGAAGGTCCGCGTCAGCGGGGATGGGGGCACTCGGAAGCGCCGCCGCTCTCCGCCCCTTGCCCCCGCCCCCCCCCTGTTAAAGTACCGTGCTGCCAACCGGCAGGCCTCCCTATCGGGCCCCCGCGGGTCCGGGTGCACGAGACGAGGATCCCGATGCTGCGCCGACGCCATTTGCTCCAGGCCACCGCCCTGTTGCGGCCGACGCGCGCCAGCGCCTCACGGGCAGCGTCGTCTTCAACGACGTGCCGGTGGCGGACGCGACGCTGACGGCGTTCGACCTCGCCACGGGCCAGGCGCTGACGCTCAGGGCGTGGTCCGAGACGGGCAGCGGCGCCACGGGCACGCAGCGCACGGACGCGAAGGGCGCCTTCGACCTGGATCTGCCGAAGCTGGCGGACGACCAGGTCGTGAAGCTGGTGGCCGTGAGCGGCTCGCAGACCTTCACCGCCCTCTTCGACGCCCGCGGCCGGGCCGTCGGCGCCGTGGGCGCCCAGGGGGCCAGCTACCGCCTCGCGCAGGGCCAGGCCGTCTCCATCACCATCAGGCTCAAGCTGACGCCCGCCACCACCGCCGCCGCCAAGGCCTTCGAGGGCGCGCTGAAGCTGACCTTCCAGCTGCCCAAGGAGGCCCGCGAGGCCGAGCGCAACGCCGCCCTCGCCGCCGCCGAGCAGGCCGCCAAGGAGGTCGAGTCGGCCCTCACCACCAAGCCCGAGCTCGCCGAGGACCTCGTCGTCAGCGTCGGCACCAACGGCGAGGTGCGCGACGTCGACGCCTTCCGCAGCGCCGTCTCCAAGCTCGGCGTCTTCGACAAGGTGTTCAGCGCGGTGCAGGGCCGCTTGCAGGCCGTGACGGCCCAGAAGCTCACGGCCGACGGCAAGCTCGACGCCATCACGGCCGAGGACTTCCCGCTCGACAAGGTCGCCATCTCGAAGACGGGCGGCCTCACCTTCACGGGCGGCGGCACCCCCTCCACCCTCGGCGGCGACCTGTCGGCCTCGGAGACGGTCCAGCTGAACGGCGCAGATCTGGACATCAGCACGGCAGTCAATTCAAGTCTCGCCTATTCCCTTGCCGTTCAGGCGGATGGCACCGCGACCCACATCTACTGGATCGATAGTAAGCGCCGGTCGGGGGCGAAGGCCCCCGCGGCATCCCGGGCCCGCGGTCGCCGACAGGTGGCTGCGGTTCTGGCCATTTCAGGGCTGCGGGATGGGGTCCTGGCAGGCCCATGCGGCGGCCCTGCAGACGGCTGATGACGCGTAACCGTTCACGCTGTTTCCCGAGGGCATCGCCTTGAGCCTGCCCGGTTGCACCAGGGTCCGATGCCAGTTCGTCTGCTCGAAGCGCCCGGCCACCTTCGCCAGCGCCAGAAACGAGGGCGCCAGCGCCTCCCGCAAGAACTCTTGCTCAGCCCGCGGCCACCTCGAAGCCCACGACGTTGCGCTCCTCGCGGCTGAACTCGATGCCACCAGCGTCACCGTCACGTCGGGTTCGCGGTACTTCTCGGCGTAGCCCTTGGCCTGGAGTTGCGCCAAGGCCCGCCCCTCCGGCACCTGCTCGACGACCTTGAACTCGAAGAGGTAGACCCTATCGCCCACCCGCGTCGCGAGGTCGATGCGTCCTTTGTTCGTGGCGTCTTCCACCCTTGTGTCGAGGCCCAGCGCCGCGAGGTGGCTGTAGAACACGCTGGCGTAGAAGCCCTCGTACTGGGCCAGCGGGTTGTTGCGGTGCCAGTCGTGGGGGATGCTGGCGAACAGGGCGTGGACGATGTCGCGCAGGGAGCCCGTGTCGCCCGCTTGCAGCGCCTCGACGAGCCGGGTGCGGGCCCTGAAGGCGATCGACTCCTGGCCGCCATAGGCCTGGATGAGGCTGCCGTTCAGGCTCGCCTCGACCTCCCGGTTGGGGTAGCCGAGGGTGTAGACCCACATCCCCTCACTGATTTCGCGCGCGTCGCGAATCGTGAGGTAGCCGGCCTGCCACAGCAAGGCCTCGGGCTCGATGCGGTCCACGTCGAAGGCCCCGAGCAACTCCGCCGACGAGGTCAGGCGGGCGAGGTCGGGCGTGAAGAAGCGATGGCTTGCGAGGTGCTCCACCAGGAAGGTGGGCGTGCCCGTCTCGAACCAGTAGGGCTTGAACTGGCGCTTCTGAAAGAGCAGCAGCAGGTCGAAGGGGTTATAGACCGCTTCCCCCGTCCAGTTGTAGCCGTTGTACCAGCGGCGGAGGCGCTCGCGGTCGAGGCCGTCGAGTTCCGGTGCAAACACCGTGTCCACGTCAGGCTCGGTGTAGCCACAAATCGCTGAATACTCGGGGTCGATGGTGATGTCATTGAGGTTGTTAAGCCCCGAGAACAGGCTCACCTTCGAGAACTTGCTCACGCCTGTGATGAAGACGAAGCGCAGGTGGGCATCCGCATCTTTGAGCACGCTGTAGAGGTCACGCAGGCCGTCGCGCATCAGCCGCGCGCGCTGGGGTTCCGTGATGTTGTCTAGGATGGGCTTGTCGTACTCGTCCACCAGCACCACCACGCGCCGGCCAGACTTTTCGTGCAACCCGCGGATCAGCCGCTTGAAGCGCCCCCTGGCATCCGGCACCTCGGCAGGCAGGCCGTGAAGGACCTCGAAAGCCGACAACTGCTCATGCAGGCTGGCCGCCAGGTCCTCCGGCGTCTTGAGCACGCCTGCCCCGAAGCTCAATCGCAGCACGGGATGCTTCACGGACCAGTCCCAGTGCTGCTCGGCATGGAGCCCCGTGAACAACTCACGGTTCCCCTCGAACAGTTCCTTCAAGGTGTCGAGCAGCAGGCTCTTGCCGAACCGCCGCGGGCGCGACAGGAAGTAGGGCTTCCCCTGCTCGATCAATCGCAGCACGAAGGGCGTCTTATCGACGTAATAGTGCCCGTTCTCCCGGATCTCACGGAAGGTCTGGATCCCGATGGGGAGCTTCTTGCGTTGCATCGCGCCTCCTTCGGGATCATAGCACGGGGGCTGCTGCCTCCTAACACGGCGCTGCGCCAGCGGTTGGCCCGCCATCCCCTTCAATGCGCCGCGAGCCAGGCCGCGAGGTCTTCGGGCGGGTTGAAATCCAGCAGCGCCTCCGCGAGGTCCTCCAGCGGCTCGATGGCCATCCCCTCCATCGGCGCCAGCGCCTCAGCCCGCGGCCACTTCGAAAGCCACGACGTTGCGTTCTTCGCGGCTGAACTCGATGCCGACGAGGGTGACGGTGACGCCGGGTTCCCGGTACTTCTCGGCGTAGCCCTTCGCTTGGAGTTGCGCGAGGGCACGGC
>JAYKHR010000063.1:0-26995 GCA_035285125.1 Candidatus Sericytochromatia bacterium
GGTGCTCCGTGGAAGGCGTCGGGTGGCCCCGTCGGCCCGGCTTTGGCGGATGCGCGTCCGAAGCCGAGGGCGGCGAGGGGGGCAAGAAGCGATGTGCAAGCCATACCCCGTGCCTTGTGGGAGGACACCCCGGGCTCCTGACCCCTGAATCCTGGATAGCGACCGAGCGAGGTAACCCGCATGGCTGGGAAAGGCCCCGCCAGAAAACGGGCTCCCCGCTCCCCGGCGACCAGGGAGCGGGGATGCCCCCACCCGATGGGGGCTGTCCACCTCCGCACGGGGTGATGGCCTCAGCCCCATGGGCCGGACGCAGGGACCGGTGGGACGTTCCCAACAGCCGTCTCCCCGCGCCCGACGACGGGGCGGCCCATCAGCCCTCAGGCCAGGGCGGGGAGCGGGCCTGCCTCGGCGGCGCGCAGCCCGAGCCGGAGGGCGTTGAGCCTGATGAAGCCCCCAGCGTCGCGCTGATCGAAGACCTCATCGGCCTCGAAGGTCGCGAGGCGCTCGTCGTAGAGCGAGCACGGCGAGCGCCGCCCTGTCACGGCGAGGCCTCCCCGGCCGAGCCTGAGCCGCACCTCTCCCGTGACGTGCCGCTGGGTCTCCTCGACCACGGTGCGCAGCAGCCTGGCCTCCGGCGCGTGCCAGAAGCCCTGGTAAACGCCCTCGGCGAACGTCGCGCCGAGCGAGTCCCGCAGCCGCATCACCTCCCGGTCCAGCGTGATGGACTCCAGCGCCCGGTGGGCCGCCTGCAGGATCGTCACGCCCGGCGTCTCGTACACGCCCCGGCTCTTGAGCCCCACGAAGCGGTTCTCGACGAGGTCGACGCGGCCGATGCCGTGCGCCCCGCCCAGGCGGTTGACGGCCTCGAGCAGGGCGACGGGCGACAGGGCCACGCCATCGAGGGTGGTGGGTTCACCGGCGTGGAAGCCGACCACGAGGTCCCGTGGCTCAGCCGTCACGTCCTCCGGGGCCACCGTCAGCTGGAACATCTCCGGGGGCGGCGCTTGCCAGGGGTCCTCGAGGATGCCCCCCTCATGCGAGACGTGCATGAGGTTGCGATCGGTGGAGTAAGGCTTCTCGGCCGTGGCCGTGACGGGGATGCCATGCCGCGCGGCGTAGGCGAGCAGGTCCGCCCGGCCCCTGAAGGCCCACTCGCGCCAGGGTGCCAGCACCTTCAACGCAGGGGCCAGCGCGTGGTAGGTGAGCTCGAACCGGACCTGGTCGTTGCCCTTGCCCGTCGCCCCGTGGGCCACGGCATCTGCCCCGACGCGCTGCGCCACCTCGACCTGACGCCTGGCGATGAGGGGCCGGGCGAGCGCGGTGCCCAGCAAGTAGGCGCCTTCGTAGACCGCGTTCGCCTTGACGGCGGTCCAGACGTGCTCCCGGACAAACGCCTCGCGGAGGTCCTCGATGATGACCTCCGAGGCGCCGGTGCTGCGCGCACGGGCCTCGAGACCGGCGAGCTCTTGCCCCTGACCGACGTCGGCGCAGAAAGCGACCACCTCGCAGCCGTGCTGGGCCTTGAGCCAGTGCAGCATGACCGAGGTGTCGAGCCCTCCGGAGTAAGCGAGCACCACCTTGGTGGGAATGCGGGATGTCATGAGAGAACCTCCTGGTCGAACAGAGCCCGGATGCGCGCCTGCACGGCTGCGGCCTCCCGGGCCTCACGGATGGCGATGAACACGGTGTCGAGGCCAGCCACGGTGCCGACGACGCCCGGCAGCCCGGCGCGGTCCAGCTGATAGGCAATCGCCAGGGCCTGCCCGGTCTCGCACCGGAGCACCAGCAGGCCGCCGCTGGCAGCCTCCAGCGCCTGGATCGTCAGGCCGCTCGACGCCTCGCGGGGTTGTTGCACGTAGTGGCCGTGAGCCTTGACGATGCCAAGGGCCTCGAGGTCGCGCGAAACGCTCGACTGGTTGACGGTGTGGCCAGCCCGCGCGAGCTCATCCATCAGCTCCTGCTGCGTGCTGATGCGCTTGGCCCGGATGAGCCCCAGGATCGTCTGTTGTCGTCGCTGCTTGGACATGTCGTCGGCCCTCGGTGGCAGGGGCGCCCTGGCGCCGCTTGCATAAACGCATATTATATGCATAAAATGAGGTTGTCAAGCTTCACCCACGACCAGAGGAGGGTCGACCGATGCCACAGGGAGCCACGCTGTGGGGAGGGCGCTTCGAGGAGGCGCCCGATCCCACCTTCAGCCAGTTCAACCAGTCCTGGGGCGTGGACCGCCGCCTGCTCCACGCCGACGTGCTCGGCTCGATGGCGCACTGCCGGGGCCTCGCAGGCGCCGGCGTGCTCTCGGCGGTGGAGGCAGCCACCATCCTCGACGGCTTGCGCCAGATCCAGGAAGCCGCCACCCCCGAGGGCCTGGCTGCCAGCGCGGCCGAGGACGTGCACGCCTACATCGAGGCCACGTTGCACGGCCTCATCGGCGATCTCGCCTTCAAGCTGCACACGGGCCGGAGCCGCAACGATCAGGTGGCGACGGCGCTGCGGCTGTGGCTCCGGGAGGAAGTGGCCGGGGTGATCGCACTCGTCCGGCGGGTGCAGGCCGCGCTGCTCGACCTGGCGGAGCGGCACCCGGATGCGGTGCTGCCCGGCTACACGCACCTCCAGCGGGCCCAGCCCATCTTGTGGGCCCACTGGTGCCTGGCTCACTTCGAGGCGCTCTCGAGGGACGTGGCTCGGCTCGAGGAGGTGTACGGGCGCACCAACGTGATGCCGCTCGGCGCCGCCGCCCTGGCCGGCACGGGCTTCCCGATCGACCGTGAGGCCGTCGCCCGCGACCTTGGCTTTGCCGCCCCGTGCCGGAACAGCCTGGACGCCGTGGGCGATCGGGACTTCTGCGTGGAGTTCGCGAGCGCCGCCTCGCTGGTGATGGTCCACCTGTCCAGGCTTGCCGAGGATCTCGTGATCTTCGCCAGCCGAGAGTTCGGCTTCATCTCGCTCGCGGACGCGGTGGCCGCGGGCTCGAGCCTCATGCCCCAGAAGAAGAACCCGGACGCCCTGGAGCTCGTCCGGGGCAAGGCGGGGCGCGTCTTCGGCCACCTCACGGCGCTGCTGACGATGCTCAAGGGGCTTCCGATGGCTTACAACAAGGATTTGCAGGAAGACAAGCAGGCCGTGTTCGACACCGTCGACACCCTGCGCGGGAGCCTGGCCGTGACCGCCACGGTGCTCGACCATACGCGCTTGCGCGAGGACGTCGCCGCGCAGGCCGCTGGCCGGGGCGCCTTGAATGCCACGGAGCTGGCGGACCACCTGGTCCGCCAAGGGGTGCCGTTCCGGCAAGCCCACGCACTCGTCGGCAAGCTCGTGCTGCAGGCCGAGCAGCTGGACGTCGAGCTTCACGACATGCCGCTGGAGGCGCTGCAGGCGGTGTGCCCGGCGATCGACGAGGAGGTCCGCGCGGCGCTCTCGATGGCGCGCACCCTGGCGAGCAAGGGCCAGCTGGGCGGCACCGCTCCCCGGCGGGTCCAAGAGGCGCTCAGGCAGGCCCGGGCCGCGCTGCCTGCCTGAGCGCCATCCTCGGCCAGGGGGAACAGCCCTGCGACTCCCACCGGGTATGATGCAAGGGCCGCCCCCCTGGAACCGACGCCATGGTCACCCGCCGCCTCGACGCCAAGTGCCAGATCACCCTGGAGGTCCACGCCCCGACCACGCCCGCGCGCGGTCGGGTGTACCTGGCGAGCTCCCTCAACGACTGGCGCACGGATGACCCCGCGATGCGGTTCGAGGAGGTCGAACCGGGGCGCTACCGCCTCACGCTCGCGCTCGCGCGCGGCACGGTGGTCGAGTACAAGGTCACGCGGGGCACCTGGCGCACCGTCGAGGTGGACGACCGCGGCATGGAACTCGAGAACCGCAAGCTCACGGTCTTCGGGGCCACCTCGCTGCGGCTCGACGTGCCGCACTGGCGCGACCAGGCCAGCGCACGCAGGCCGGCCCGGCGGCGGGCCACGGACGTCGCGATCGTGGGCCCGATCGCCATCCCCGCGCTCGACCGCGAGCGGGAGGTGGCCGTGTACCTGCCGCCCGGCTACCACACCGAGCCCAACCGGCGGTACCCCGTGCTGTACATGTTCGACGGGCAGAACCTGTTCGACCCCGGCACGGCGTTCAACCAGGAGTGGGCCGTCGATGACGTCTGCGAGCGCCTGATCCGGGCCGGCCGCCTGGCCCCCCTGATCGTCGTGGGCATCTACAACGGCGAGGCCAAGCGCACCAGCGAGCTCTCCCCCTGGAAGGACGCCCGCCTCGACGCCATGGGCGAGGGCCACGCCTTCATGCGCTGGATCGTGAGCGACCTCAAGGACCACGTCGACACCCACTACCGCACCCTCACGGGGCCCGAGCACACGGGGCTCGCGGGCTCGTCGATGGGGGGGCTCGCGGCGCTGTTCGGCGTCTACCGCTACCCGCTGGTGTTCGGTCGCGTGGCTGCGCTGTCGCCGGCCTTCTGGTTCGCCCGCAGCCAGATCTTCCGCTACGTCGCCACGATGCCGCCCCCCTTGCAGGCCCGCGTCTACATGGACTGCGGCGAGCTCGAGACCACGCGCGTCCACCCGAAGCGCGACTTCTACCGCGTGGCGGCCTCGATGGTCGACCTGCTGGAGCTCCAGGGCTTCAAGCGCGAGGAGTCCATGCGCTGGGTCAGCGACCCCCACGGCACCCACTCCGAGGCGGACTGGGCGCGCAGGCTCGGCCCCGCGCTGGAGTGGCTGTTCCCGGGGCCGGGCGGCCAGAAGGCCGGCAGCGCCGCCCCCGGCAGGGGCACGCGTCGGCTCTCGCGGTCGTGAGGCGCCCGGCTTCATCTTGGCGCAAGTCGTGCCGATGATCACCATGGCCACCGGCCAGCGAGCAAGCTGGGACCGGTGGGGGTATAATCTGCCATAACGGGGACGGATCCTCGGACGCACGTTCACTCACGGAGGAGGAACGGCATGGAAAAGTCTCGGGGCTCGGAGGCCTCCGACACCCAGATGGTCGGTCTGCTGGACAACCCATCCCCCGATCCGAGCACCCCGCTGACGCTTCGGGTCCTTCCGGAGGCTGCGCCGGGCGACGTCGCCCCGCTGCCGGCGCTCGACGAGGTGCCAGCGCTCTTCCTCGCGCTGCTCGGCCGCACGGAGCCAGCGCTCTCGGCTTACGAGGAGCGCGTGGTGCGGGCCTGCCTGTGCCTGGCGGGCGAGCAACTGGCCCCACTCGGGGGCCTCGATCCGGAGTTCTACGCGGCCGTGCTGGCCTTCAAGGAACGGCAGGGGCTGCGGCCCGTGGACCCGCGGCTCGACCTGCCCACGCTCACGCGCATCGTCCACTGCGCCGCCTGGGCAGTGGGCAACCCCAACGGCTCGTGGTCGGCCAGGCTGCGGGCCGTCACCTTCGACTTCCTGCGGGCGCCCGGCCTCGTGGCCGAGGTGCCGGGCATCGCCAACCTCGTGCGCGAGCTCAAGGGCGGGCGGACGCGGATGCCGAGCATGCCCCCGGTGAGGCTGCCGCCCGAGGGCTGAGCGAGCCTGGACACCGCCCGACCGGCCGTGGGACCATGCCCCCGGGGCCAGGCCCCGCGAGGAGGCAACGGCGCCGTGGACAAGCTCATCATCACGTGCGCGCCCGTGGGCGCGGAGGTCACGAAGGCCGACAACCCGGCGGTGCCCTACGGCCCGCGCGAGATCGCCGAGGCCTCGCTGGCGGCGGTGGCGGCCGGGGCCAGCCTCGTTCACCTGCACGCCCGCGACGAACAGGGCGTGCCCAGCCAGGACCCGGCGCTCTTCCGCGACCTCTTCGCGCGCATCCGCGCGGAGGCGAACCCCATCTTGCAGCTCTCCACGGGTGGGGCCGTCACGGCGACGACGGCCGAGCGGCTTGCGCCCCTCGATGACCCCGCCTGCGTGGCGGCGCTGGAGATGGCGTCGTTCACCTGCGGCACCGTGAACTTCGGCGACGAGGTGTTCATGAACAGCCCGGAGTTTCTGCGGGCGCTGGCCCGGAAGCTCAAAGAGACGGGCATCAAGCCGGAGGTCGAGGTCTTCGAGCCTGGCATGATCGCGAACGCCCTGCGGCTCGCGAGGCAGGGCGAGCTCGCGCACCCGCTGCACTTCGACTTCGTGCTCGGCGTGCCAGGCGCGATGCCGGGCGGCGTGCGCCAGCTGCAGTTCCTGGTGGACTCGCTGCCTGCGCTGTGCACGTGGAGCGTGGCGGGCGTGGGCAGCCAGCAGCTGCCGATGGCGACGATGGCCATCCTGATGGGCGGCCACGTGCGCGTGGGGCTCGAGGACAACCTCTTCTACCGCAAGGGCGAGCTCGCCGAGAGCAACGCCCAGCTCGTGGCCCGCGTCGTGCGCCTCGCCCACGAGCTCGGCCGCGAGGTCGCGACGCCCGACGAGGCGCGCGCCATCCTCGGCCTGTCCCCCCGCCCCTGAGCCGGAGCGCCCCGATGACCCTGACCGCCCTCGACGAGAGCCCCTTCGGTGTCCACCGCGTCGCCGCCCCGGCCGGCGTGCTGCCCTACCAGGCCCAGCGGCTGGAGCTCGACTCGCCCCTGCGGGCGCACGAGGTGCGCATCGCCGTTGAGAAGCTGAACCTCGACTCGGCGAGCTTCTACCAGCTCAAGCAGGAGACGGGTGGCGACATGGAGGCCCTCAAGGCGCGCGTGGCCGCCATCGTGGCCGAGCGCGGCAAGATGCACAACCCCGTCACGGGCTCGGGCGGCGTGCTGATCGGGCGCGTATCGGAGGTCGGCGCCGCCAGGCACGACGTGAAGGTGGGGGACCGCGTCATCACGCTCGTCTCGCTCACGACCACGCCGCTGCGGCTGACGGCGCTCGGGGAGGTCATCCCTGCCGCCCACCAGCTTCACGCCACGGGCGAGGCCATCCTCTTCGCGCGCAGCCCCTTCGGGCACCTGCCGGCCGACATGGACGAGGACCTCGTGCTCTCCGTGCTCGACGTCGCGGGTGCGCCCGCGCAGGCCCACCGGCTCGCAAAGCCCGGGATGACGGTCGCCGTGCTGGGCGCCGGCGGGCGCAGCGGCCTGCTGTGCAGCTGGATCGCAGCCGCGCAGGTGGGCCCCACGGGCCGCGTGATCGCGCTGGAGTACAGCGAAGCGGGCCTCGCGAAGCTGGCGCGGGTGCCGGGCCCCGTGACCATCCAGCGGGTGGATGCCACGGACGCGCTGGCCGTCCGGCAGGCCGTCGAGGAGGCCACGGGCGGGGCGCTCGCGGACCTCGCGATCAACTGCGTGAACGTGCCCGGCACCGAGATGGCGAGCATCCTCGCCGTGCGGCCGCGCGGGATGGTGTATTTCTTCAGCATGGCGACCTCGTTCCAGGCCGCCGCCCTCGGCGCCGAGGCCGTTGGCCAGGACGTGGACCTGCTGATGGGCAACGGCTACGCCGAGGACCACGCGGCCTACGCGCTGCAGGTGGTGCGGGAAAACCCGGTGCTGGCGGAGCTGGTGCGGTAGGGGCCGCGGGCCAGGCCCGGCCACTTCCCCGCCAAGAAACAGCCCGCAAACACGCGGCAATCACGCATGACGCCTGCGTTTTCGGTCGATGGTGTAGCTGTGCGCCACGATCGCCTGAACAAGCTGCTGTTCGAGACCTTCTTCGAGCCGTTCCTGGCGGCCTTCGTGCCGGAGTTGGCGGCCGAGGTGGCGCCGGGCTCGCTGACCTCTATGAACCAGGAGGTGCTGGCGGAGGCGCTCGGGCAGGGCGATCTGCGCACGGATTTGGTGATGCGTGGCCAGGTGGCAGGTCAGGAGGCGTTCCTGCTGGTGCACCTGGAGGTCCAGGCCCAGCCCGATGGGAGCCTTTCGGAACGGATGTACCGCTACCACCAGCGGCTGGAGGTGAAGCACGGCCTGGCCGTGTACCCGGTCGCGGTGCTGACCTACGCATCGCGGCGGCCACAAGACGGATCGTATGTGCGGGTGGTGGGGGGGCGGGAGGTGGTGCGATTCAGCTACCATGTGGTGCAACTGAGCCAGCTCCGCTGGGAGGCTTATGCGGGGCTGGAAAATCCTGCGGCCGTGGCGCTGTTGCCGCACATGGCGGCTGCCCCCGGAGAGCGCGAGCGGGTAAGATGGGAGAGTTGGCGCCAGACAGTGCGGCTGGCACGGGGGATGCCTGTGCGGGCCCGGGAGATCCTGGTGAGGTACCTGAGGGCCTACGCGCCGCTATCTGCGGCGTCGCAGGTGCGGCTGGTGAGCGAGGCACGAAAGGAGCTTGGCATGACGCAAGAGGCCTATGACGACCCGTCCTGGCTGCCGACGCCGTTCCCGGACGTGACGCAGGAGATGCTGGAGGCGATTCTGATCCAGGAGTGGCGCGAGGAGGGGCTGGCAGCAGGCCGGGAGGAAGGTCTGAAGCTCGGCCGGCAGGAGGGCCGGCAGGAGGGCCGCCAGGAGGGCCGCCACGAAGCGGCCCTGCGACTGAGCTTGCGTGTGCTGGAGGCGAAGCTGGGGCAGCTACCGGCATCGACGTTGGCGCTTGTGGAAACTCAGCCGGTGGAGCGCCTGGAGGAGCTGGTGGGTGCCGTGTTCGGCCTGGCGGACGAGGAGGCCCTGAGGGTTTGGCTGGTGCGCTGAGGGCGTCGCGTCGAGTTCAATGCAGGCAGGTGGACAGGCCAAAGGGTGGCTGCGAAACGGCATCACTGGACGCTCAGCCCGAGAACCTCGATGACGTTTGACTTTCAGCCGACCCTGAAAGGCCCCACTCTGCTCCTTAACCCCCTGGGAGCCGACGACCTCGATGCCCTGCACGCGGCCGCGAGCGACCCAGCAATCTGGGCCCTTCACCCGGAGCCGACGCGCTGGCGACGCCAGGTGTTCGAGCGGGGGTTCTTCGCCAGCGCCTTGGCTTCCCGAAGTGCCTTCACCGTGCGCACACGCAGCTCCGGTGAAGTGATCGGTTCATCACGCTACTATGCGCACGTACCGAACCTCCGCACGGTGTTCGTGGGCTATACCTTTTTGTGTCGGGCGTTCTGGGGCGGTGGCGCCAACGCGGAGCTCAAGGCGTTGATGCTCGACCACGCCTTTCGGTTCGTCGATGCGGTCTGTTTTCACATAGGGCCTGACAACCTACGGGCGCGCCGATCCATCGAAAAGCTGGGTGGCGCGCTCGTGGGGGACGACGACGTCGTTCGTGAGGGACGGACTCAGCAGCGGCTCGTCTACAGGATCACGAGACCGGCAGGCGAAGGCCGGCCAGAGGACTGAGTAGCACCGTGTGAAGGGGGCAGGCACAGCGCCTCGGCATCCACCACAACACCGTGCAGGCCGTGTACCGCACGCTGGCCGCGCGGGGCGTGGTCGTGCTGCGCGAGGGCAGCGGCGCCTTCATGGCCGAGCAGCACCAGGGCCAGGCCGACGCCACGGGCCTCACGCCCCCCTGCGGCGCGCACGGGCGTCACACCCGGGGAAGGGGGCGCGGTGGCGTCTGCCTCTTCTAGACGAGGCCGCTCTGGGACCATTGCCCGGCCCGAGGAGCCCTGCCCCGAGCTCGAGCAGGCCCTCAGCAACGCCCAGACTTCGTCAGGCTCAGGGCCTACCGCACCCAGCCCGCGTACGGGCAACCCTCGCTTTGTTACTTCTGCGCCTCATACTTCGCGACGAAGGGCATCGTGTACGTCGCCGGGCGCCTCGACAGGCGCACGATACCGGCCACCATCGAGTTCACCCACGTGCCAGACGGTTGTGACTAGGCCTGTCCGAGACGCTGCCGTGGCCCCGGCGGCGAGGCGAAGCCCCCGGTGGGGCCTGGCCGTTCTGTCCGTGGGGCTGACGCTGATCCCGACCAGCATCTCGCGGAACCAGGCGTGAAGCCTGGAGCGGGAGATCGCGAAGGTGAACGCCGACATGCAGCAGGGCAGGCCCGGAAGCTGGCATACGTCGAGCTGCTCGGACGCTGACGCTGCGGTCCTGCCGCCCGCGCGCCGCTACGGGGCGCTGGTCGTCTGCCACTCCGGTCGCAGCGCCGCGTAGTAAACCATGTCCCAGTCGCAGCCCCGGTGGTGGAGGGCCGACCGCAGCACGCCCTCCCGCTGCAGGCCGAGCTTCTCCACGACCCGAGCGCTCGCGACGTTCTCGACCTTGCAGCGGCACTGCAGGCGCGTGACGGGATAGCTCGCGAACACGTGGTCGAGCACGGCCCGCGCGGCCTCGACCACCAGCCCCTGGCCCCAGAGGGGGCGGGCGAGGGCGTAGGCGATCTCCATCGTCCGGTGATCGCGCGTGACGGCGAAGCAGCCGACGGTGCCCACCACGCGGTCGTCGCCGCGCAGCGTCATGCCGTAGGGCTCGGGCAGGCCCTCCGCGTAGCGGGGAGAGCGTAATCACGGATGTACCCCTCGCTGTCGGCCTCGGTGCGATGAGGCTCCCACAGCGTGTAGCGGCTCACCTCAGGGTCCTGCGCGTAGGCGAAGATCGCTGGCCCGTCGGCGAGCGTGAGGGGGCGCAGGTGGAGCCGTGGGGTGGTGAGCGGGGGGAGGCCAGCAGACATTGCGCCAAGGTAGCACATCCGTGGGTGCCGGGCTCAGTCGGAGCCGCTGTGCCTCACGCGGGGTTGCTGGTGAGCAACGGCGCCCCTTGCGGGCGCTCCCTTGCGCCCGACGACCCAGGTTCTGCCTACGATGGGATAGCAACCCGATGGGCCACCCGCCAAGGTCCCAGGCCTCACCGCCGGGGACGGCCGGCAGGCCCTGTCAGCAAGGAGACCGTGCCCATGGCAGGGCCCCCCACTCCTCTGAGGCGCGTGTCGGCCAACTCGTGGCCGAGCGGGCGAGCCGCGTCAAGGTCTTCGAGCGGTTCGGCATCGACTGCTGCTGCGGCGGCCAGGTGGGCATCGCCGAGGCCGTGGGGCAGGACGTGGACCTGCTGATGGGCAACGGCTACGCCGAGGACCAGGCGGCCTACGCGCTGCAGGTGGTGCGGGAAAACCCGGTGCTGGCGGGGCTGGTGCGGCAGGGCTCAGCCTCCGGTGCCCGGCGGCGGGCCAGGACACATCGTCGCCGCCGCCGCGACGTCCCGCACCTCCGCGCGAGCAAACAGGGCCGCCAGCTCGTCTTCCCGGATGGTGCCATCACCGTCGGCATCTGCCGCCGCCGCCTCTGCCGAGGTCAGGGGACGCATCCCACCAGCATCTTGCACCCCGAACATCTTGAGCTCGGCAACCGTGACCCGGCCGTCCGCCCGGCAGGTGGCCGCCATCGCCAAGGCCCGGCGCGCCAGGCTGGTCGCATTCGCTCCGGCGGCCTGAAGCCCAAGCTGAGGCCCACACCCCACGAGCCAGCAGGCCACGACCGCCAGGATGTTCGTTCTCACCGCCATCGCACCCTCCATCCGCTGCTGAGCACGCTCACCATAGCATACAGCCGACACCCAGGGTGTGGAGGCTGCCAGCGCCGCCCCCTCACCCTTCACGGCGCCTCACCCAGCAGCCCCAGCAGCGCCTGCACCGCAGCCACGGGTGCGGCGCCCTCGCGCACGGCGAGGCCGAAGCGGCGGGTCAGCGAGAGGCCTGCGGGGGCGAGCGGCACGAGGCGCCCGGCGGCCAGGTCCGCGGCGGCCGAGCGGCTGCTGACGGCGGCATAGCCCAGCCCCGCCGCCACGCAGGCCTTGATGGCCTCGACGCTCTCCAGGCTCATCACCTCGCGCGGCGCCACGCCCGCGGCGGCCAGCCCGGCGTCCACGATGGCCCGGATGGGGGAGCCGGCGCGCGCGTGGATGAAGGGCGCCCCCGTGAGGTCCGCCGCCGCGATCGGGCGGGCCGCCAGCGGGGCGCCCGGCCAGGCCAGGAAGGCCACGGGGTCCTCGCACCACGGCGTGATGGCGACGCCCCGCCGGGCCGCCGGCAGCCCGACCACCCCGAGGTCGAGATCGCCGGCGACGAGGGCGTCGAGCACCTCCGGCGTGCCGGCCTCGCGCAGGTGGACCGTCACGCCCGGCCAGCGCTGCCGGAACGTGGCGAGCCAGGCCGGCAGCAGGTGGATGCTCGCGGTGGAGCCGGCGCCCACGCGCACGTGGCCAGCCTCGAGGCCCGCCAGCGCGCGCATGTCGCGGCCGAGGGCCGCCAGCTCCTCCAGCGCGCGGGCGGCCCGCCCCACGGCCGCCTGCCCGGCCGCCGTCAGGGCCACGCCGCGGCCCCGGCGCTCCAGCAGCGCCACGCCCAGCTGCCGCTCCAGCCGCCGGAGCTGGTGGGTGGCCGCCGGCTGGCTGAGGTGCAGCGAGGCCGCCGCCCGCGTGACGGTGCCGTGGCGGGCGAGGGCCACCAGCAGCTGCAGGGCCGTGAGGTCAGGCAAGGTCTCGGGGGGCTCGGGGCGCAATTGATAATTACCCTGAATACCTTCAATCCAAAAGATTCATTTTATCTATCTCATTCCCCGGCGTACGATGGAGCCATCGGACGGGCGCCCGATCCCTCCCCCCGGGTCCAGCCGGACCCCACGCCGTGGAGGTGCCCCATGTCCATCCTGACCCTCGCCTCGCTCCTGCTCGCCGGCGTCGCCGCCGGCGTGCTGACGACCGTCGCCGGCCTCGGCGGCGGCATGCTGCTCATCGCCGGCCTGAGCCTCGTGTGGCCCCCCGCCGTGGTGGTGGCGACGACGGCCCCCGCCTTGCTGGTCGGCTGCGCCTCCCGGGCCCTGCTGCTGCGCGACGCCATCGCCTGGCCCACGCTGCTGCGCTTCGCCGGGACGGCCGCCCCGACGGCCGCCGGCGCGAGCCTCGTGGCAGCCACGCTGCCCCCGGCCCTGGGCCAGGGCCTGGTGGCCGCCTTCATCCTGGCGGGCGTCGCCCACGAGCTTGGGGCGGGCCGGGCGGCTCAGGCCCCCCACGCCGAGCACCCGGGCCGGCTCGCGGCCCTGGCCGGCGCCATCGCGGGCCTCGCGAGCGGCCTGAGCGGCGGCGGCGGCTTCGTCGCCACGCCGCTGCTGACGCGGGCCGGGCTGGCCCCGCTGGAAGGGGTCGCGACCGGCGCTGCGGCGATGGCCATCGTGCACGGGGCCAAGATCGTGGGCTTCGGCCTGGCGGACGCGCCGACCCAGGCCTCACTGCCGGCGGTCGCGGCGCTCACGGCGGGCCTGCTGGCCGGCAACGCGCTGGGGGCGCCCCTGCTGCGGCGGCTCTCGCGAGAAACCTTCCGCCGCCTCACGCTCGCCACGCTGGGGCTGACGGGGGCTTGGCTGCTGGGGACGCTGCCAGGGTGAGCCCAGCCTGATGGCGTCACCGCCCGAGCCGGCGCAGCGCTTCACGGCGGCAGGCCCCAGGGAGCGGCCCGGCCCGCACGCCACCTGAAAGGGGGCAAGCCGGGGCCTGGCCCGGGCATCACCCGGCGAGGGCCGAGGCCGGGCCGCGCCGACGCGCAGGCCCGGCCCCCAGGGGCCTCAGAACACGGCTTCGGGCTGGCTCCCGCCGTCCTTCTCCCCAGCCGGAAGGGCCTTCTGCGCCTTCTCGAGGAGCCTGGTCGCCGCCTGGATCTCGCGGTTGATGCCCTTGATCTCGCGGTTGGCCGCGGCCACGCCCTCGGCGTCGCCGCTCGCCATGGCCTTGAGCTTGTTCCCCACGGCCTGCTGGAGGGAGTCCCGCAGGTCCGTGAGCTTCTCGGTCACGGTGGCCACCTGCTTGGCAGCGGCCTCGGGCGTGAGCTTGGGCTGCATGCCCGGCGGCGCCAGATCCAGCTGGGACCGCAGGCGCATCTCCGCAATGTCCACCGCGTCGGAGGCGATGCTGGGGCCGGCGGCCCCGGCCTTGGCGGCAGTGGCAGCCGCCTCGCCTGCGGCGGCCCCGGCCTTGCCGGCAGCGCCAGCGGGACCGGCAGGAGTCTTCACAGCGGGGACGGGGAGCGCCTTCTTGATGCCCCCAACCATGGGGTTACCTCCGACTAAAGAGAGATTGGCCTCGCGAGCCCGCAAGGGGCTCCCACGTGTTGCCTACCCGAGATGGGCCCGGTCGAACCGGCAGCCCGGCTCCACCCGAGGCGGTGACAGGCTCCCCGCGCCGCCACAGCCCGCCTCGCAGGCTGCGCCGACCGCCTGCCAAGGCCACGGCGTGGGCCAGAGGCCCGCAAACCTTCACCCGTCCCTCGCTCACGCTTGATTGACCCTTAACAAATTTTGCCCGTTTTGGAACGCCCGGGTAACGGCCGGGGGCCACAACCTCCCCGTCACCCCGCCGAAGCCACCCCGCCGCCCGGCAAGCAGCGATCAGAGAGAGGCCCCCCGATGCCCACCGCCATCGCCACCAAGCTCAATCAGCTGCTGGGCCTGCAGCCCAAGGCCCCGGCCAAGGCCGACGCCGCCCCCAAGGCGGGAGCCGCGCCCAGCCGCGCGATGGCCGCGGACCAGCTCAGCCTCGGCGCGATCCCGGCCACCCCGCGCACCTGGCGGGAGAGCGGCGGCTTCGTGCGGGACGACGCCAACGGCGACCTCGCCATCTGGCGCGTCCAGGACATGAGCCAGACCAAGCCTCACTTCTCGGCCAAGGCCCGCTTCGAGGCCGCCTGCAAGGACGGCGCGGGGGCCGACTGGACCTGCGACGGGTACCGGATGCAGCAGCTCAAGGTCACGGCGCAGGTCGGCCGCTACCTGAGCACCGAGGTGATGAACACCGGCACGCCGCGCGGCGGGGCCGCCCATCCGTGGGTGAACAAGACGCTCGAGACCCTCGATATGGCCACGGGCAAGCCCGTCTCCCTCGACACCCTCTTCCCCGCCCACTCGCTCTTCGACGCGATGATGAAGGATTCCGTCGTGAAGGAGGCGCTCGCCGGCGCCAAGCCGAAGAACCTGGAGGAGCTGCGCGAGGCCCTCGCCGGCAAGAAGACCCAGGACGGGCTCTTCCGCTTCCCCACGGAGGGCCTCTTCGACCACTTCAGCTTCCACCACGTGAAGGGCGACCAGGTGGCCGTCCGCCTGGCCCTGGAGCCGGCCGCCGGCGTCTCGCGCGGCACCTACGCCCAGCTGGGGCTCTACATGGCCATCCCGAAGGAGCTCGAGCGGCACCTGGAGTGGGCCGCGGGCCCTGCCGACTCGCCCGAGGTGCGGGCTGGCGTCCTGTGGGAGGAGTACGAGCGCAAGGGTGGCAGCCCCACCATCCGCTTCGAGAGCACCGGCAAGTAACGCGGGCAAACCATCGGCCCCGCCTCCTGAGCCTCCCCCCGGCCTGTCGGGGGGAGGCTTCGCCCGTCTGAGCCGGGCCTGCCGGGGCCCCCGTCCCCCCCGCTCGCCGCAGCAACGACTCGCCTCGCGATCGCTATTTAACCGCTAAACAACCAAATCAACCCGATCGCGTAACCGGCCCGGAACCGGCCCCGCGGAAACCTTCTCTCGTGAGCCAGGCCGAGGCCGGCCGGCAAGGGTGGCCAGAGCGCCACGGAGAGAGAGAAGGAGCAGGACCATGGGCATCGTCAACAGCATCGTCAACCGCCTCGCCCCCGCCGCCGCAGCCACGGCCCAGGACGCGGCCGCGGCCGCCGTCCGCCAGGGCGCCGTCAAGGAGGCCGTCGAGATGGCCGCCGACCGGGTCGTGATCGGCTACCGGCCGCGCAGCGCCCAGGTGGTGAAGGTGCGGGACGAGGTCCTCAGGTTCGGCCGCGAGATCACCCTCGCGGACGTGCAGGCCGAGCAGGCCCTGATGGCGCGCGTGGGCGTCATCGGCTACCAGCCCCGCAGCCTGCGGGGCGGCGACTTCCGCGGCCAGAACCTGGCTGGGCTCGACCTGAGCCACTTCGACCTCAAGGGCGCCAAGCTGCAGGGCGCAGACCTCTCCCGGACCAACCTCAAGCTCGCCGACCTCTCGAACGCCGACCTCACGGGCGCCAACCTCACGGGCACGAACCTCTCGAACGCCTGGCTCGAGAAGGCCACGCTGGTGGGCGCCAGGCTCAACCGCCTCGCCGGCGATCTGAAGGAGGCCATCCTCGACGGCGCCATCCTGGGCTACCGCGACGGCAAGCCCGTCGAGCTCAAGAGCGTGTGGAACTTCAAGCGCCAGGCCGCCAAGCGCAAGGAGCTGGCCCGCCTCGCCGACCACAAGTTCGAGGGCCACGTCACCCACGCCGAGTGACGGCTGGCCGTCAGTGGATGCGCCGGACGCAGTGGTTCTGCGTGTCCACGACGTGCACGTAGCCGAGCAGGTCCACCACGAGGCCCTGCGGCGCGCCGAACAGGGCAGCGGCCGTGGGGCCGTCGGCGTGGCCAGCCCGCGGGCTCAGCCTGTCGGCCCCGAGCGCCCCGGCGTAGGTCGTGACGGTGCCGTCCACCTCGAGGCGCCGGATCACGCTGTTGCCGCTGTCGGCGACGTAGACCCGGCCCGCCGCGTCGAGGCTCAGGTGGGCGGGGCCGTTGAAGCGGGCGTCCGCGCCGTCGCGGAAGCCCGGCTGGCCGCTGCGCCCCGCCAGCGTCCGCACCCTGGCCTCGCCCGCGGCGTTGCGCGTGACGAGCCGGATGGCGTGGTTGCCGAGCTCCGAGACGTAGATCCGCCCGAGGGCATCCACCGCGAGGCCGGCAGGGCGCGAAAACAGGCTGTCTCCCCCCGGGCCGTCCTTGAACCCGGCGCCCGGGCCGCCCGCCAGGGTCGTGACGGCTCCCTGCGTCGTCACCAGGCGCACGCGGTGGTTGTTCTGATCCGTCACGACGAGCAGGCCGTCCGGCCCGAGGGCGATCGCCGTGGGGCGGTCGAAGCGCGCCGCGTCGCCCTGCCCGTCCGCGAAGCCCGGGCGCCCGTTGCCCGCCAGCGAGGCGAGCCGGCCCCCCGGGGAGAGCTTGCGGATGGCGTGGTTCTCGGTGTCGGCGACGTAGACCGTGCCGTCGAGGTCCACCACCACGGCCCGGGGCCCCGAGAGCCGGCTGCTGCCCCGGCTGCCCTCGGCAAAGCCCGCCTGCCCCGCCTGGCCCGCCACCGTCGTGACGCGGCCGTCCGGCTCGAGGCGCCGCAGCGTGTGGTTGCCCGCGTCGGCCAGGTACAGGGCGCCGTCGCGGTCGTAGGCCACGCCGACGGGCTCGCGAAAGCGCGCGTCGCCGAGGCTGCCGTCGCGCTCGCCGGCGGTGGGCTGGCCGAACTCCGTCAGCACGAGCCGCTCCGGCCGCAGCACCCGCAGCGTGCGCTCGCCGGCGTCAGCGAGGTGCAGCGCGCCGTCGCCCCAGGCGAGGGCCCCCGCCGCCCCCACCCGCGCCAGCGCCACCGGGCCGTCGAGCGTGCCCGTCTGTCCGGTGCCCGCCACGACGGTGACGGTGCCCTCGGGGTCGATGCGGCGCAGCCGGCGGTTGCCGTCGTCGCCCACCCACAAGGCGCCGTCCGGCCCGAGCGCGAGCCCCGTGGGGGACGAGAAGCGGGCCTCCGCACCTGGCCCGTTGCGCAGCCCGGCCTCGCCCGGCTGCCCGGCGTAGGTCGTCACCCGGCCGGCAGCCGAGACACGCCGGATGCAGTGGTTGCCGGTGTCGCACACGAAGAGCTCGCCCGCCGCCGAGACCACGAGGCCCCGCGGCCCCGAGAAGCGGGCCTCGTCCGGGTCCCCGTCGGCGTGCCCGGCGCGCGCCGGCAGGCCCGCGACCGTCGTGACCACGCCCGCCGGGCTGACGCGGCGGACGCAGTGGTTGTCGGTGTCCGAGACGTACATGTTGCCGCCGCCGTCCAGCGCGAGGGCCGTGGGGTTGGCGAACAGCGCCGCCGCGCCGAGGCCGTCGAGGTGACCCGCCTGGCCCGCGCGGCCGGCCACCGTGGTGACGACTTGCACCCCGCCCCCGTTCGGGTGGGGGGCCAGCAGCCGGATGCAGTGGTTGCCGCTGTCGGCGATGAACAACCGCCCCCCGCCGGCCGCCGCGAGCCCCGTGGGCCCCTTGAAGCTGGCCTCGAGGTCCACGCCGTCGGCGTGCGTCGCCTGCCCGTCGCCCGCGAACCGCACGCACCGCCGCACCCCACCTTCGAGGCGGCTGATGCGGATCAGGTGGGCGGCCGTGTCGGCGAGGTACACCGTGCCCCCCGCCACGGGGGCGAGCCCCCCGGGCGCGACGAGGCCCGCGTCGTCCCCCGTGAGGCGCGGCCCGTGCAGCGTGACGAGGTGCATGCCGAGGGTGGGCAGCTCGTAGTTGCGGGGGGCTGCGGGGCTCCCGCCAGGCCCGGGGCCGAGGCCCGGGGCGAAAGGCGACGGCAGGCCGCCCGAGGGCAGCAGGCCCTCGGGCGGCGCGAGCACGTCCGGCGGCGGCGTGATCGCCGGCCGCGGCGTGGGGTAGGCGGGGGGCCCGAACGAGGCCGGCGGCGGCGAGGGGCGCGGGCTCGGCGGGGGCTCCTCGGGCGCGGCGGCCGGCACCACGGAGGGGGCCGGCGCGCAGGCGGCGGCCAGCAGGAAGGCGAGAAGGGCGAGGCCGAGGGGGTGGCGATGGGTCATGGGGCGGGCTGGGTCAGGGGCCTTGTACCCACGGGAGGGGGCATCCGCCCGGGCCTGGGCGCCGCCCGCGACGAGCCGGGGTGGCAGCCCTCCCGGGCCGCGCAGCCCACCCTCAGCCTGAGAGCTGGTCCGCCACGGGCAGGTCGCGCACCCGCCGCCCCGTCGCCGCGAACAGCGCGTTGACGAGGGCCGGCGCCACGGGCGGGATGCCGGCCTCGCCGACGCCGCCGGGCGGGTGGTCGGACGGCAGCAGCCAGGTGTGGATGGCGCGCGGGGCCGCGTCGAGGCGCACGGGCGGGTACTGGTGGAAGTTGGCCTGCTCGGCCTCGCCGCCCTTGAACGTGATGGCCCCGTGGAGCGCGTTGCTCAGGCCCATCACGACGGCCCCCTCGAGCTGGGCCCGCACGCGGTCGGGGTTGGCCACGAAGCCGCAGTCGAGGGCGACGTCGACGCGGGGGATGGCGATCGCGCCGTCCTTGACCCGCACGCGCATCACCACCGCCACGTAGCTCAGGAAGCTGCGCGCGACGGCCAGCCCCAGCCCCTCGCCCTTCGGCAGCTTGCGCCCCCACCCGGCCCGCTCGCACGCGGCCTCGATCACGGCCCGGACCCGCCCCGCATCCACGAGGTGCTCCCGCGCGTCGCCGTCGTAGTTCCAGCGCGGCGCCTCGAAGCGCCGGTCCGGCGGCAGCATCCCGAGCAGGAAGGCGCGGTGGTCGACGCCCGCGGCGTGCGCGACCTCGGCGAGGAAGGCGTTGATGGCGTAGGCGTGCTGGATGTTCGCCACCGCGCGGTACCAGCCGATGCGGGCGTGCGCCTCGGCGAGGGCCGCCTCGAGCCGCAGGTGCGGGATGTCGTAGGGGAGGTCGGCGAAGCCCATCGCGACCTCGAAGTCGGTGGGGCGGCCGAACACCACGTTCAGGGCCAGGTGGGGCAGGAACAGGGAGGCGATCGTGGGGAAGGCCGTGCGGTGCAGCAGGCCCGTCAGGCGGCCCTGGGCGTCGAGGGCGGCCGCGAGGCGCTGCGAGCTCGGGGCGTGGTAGTAGCCGTGGCGGAGGTCGTCCTCGCGCGTCCACTGCACGCGCACGGGGCGCCCCACGGCGCGGGAGACGAGGGCGGCCTCGGCGATGAAGTCGGGCTTCGACTTGCGCCCGAAGCCGCCGCCGAGCAGCGTCACGTGGACCCGCACCCGCTCGATGGGGAGGCCCAGCACGCCAGCCACGGTGTTGCGCGCCTCCTGGGGGTGCTGGCTCGGCGCCCAGACCTCGCAGCCGGCGTCCGTCACGTGGGCCGTGGCGACCATCGGCTCCATCGGCGCCTGGGCCAGCGCCGGCACGTGGTAGGCGGCCTCGACGACGCGCGCGGCTTGGGCCCGCGCGGCCTCCCAGTCGCCGCGCGCGAGCACCTCGCGGGCGGGCGCGGCGGCGAGGCCGTCGAGCGTCTGCCGGTAGGCCGCCGAGTCGTAGGTGGCGTGCGGCCCGCGGTCCCACGCCAGCACCAGCGCCTCGCGGCCCCTGAGGGCCGCCCACGTGGTGGTGGCGACGACGGCCACGCCGCCGAGGGGCACGAAGCCGGCGGGCTCCTTGCCGTCGGGCAGGCGCACGGTGGTGACGACGCCCGGCACGCGCCGCGCGGCGGTGTCATCCACCTTCACGAGCCGCCCGCCCAGCGCCGGCGGCCGGGCGATCACGGCGACGAGGCCGTCCGGCACGCGCACGTCGGCGCCGAAGGTCGCCTGGCCGCGCACCATCGCGTCGAGGTCGAAGTGCGGCATGCCGGCCTTGCCGAGCACCCGCAGGTCACCAGGCGCCTTCACGCGGACCTCGCGGGGCAGGGGCTGGCGGAAGGCCTCGGCCGCGAGCTCCCCGTAGCCGAGCTGGCGGCCCGTGGGGCCGTGCACCACCTTGTGGGCCCGGGCGCCGACCTCGGAGACAGGCACGCCCCAGCGCCTGGCGGCGGCGGCCTCCAGCATCTGGCGGGCGGCGGCCCCCACCTCGCGCAGCCGGGCGAGGTCCATCCGGATGCTGCGGGAGCCGTCCGTGTTCTGCGACCCATAGCGGGCCTCGTCCCCCTCGGCCTGCACCACCGTGACGCGCGACAGGTCGGCCTCGAGCTCGTCGGCGATGGCGGCGACCAGCGTGGAGCGGCTGCCCTGCCCCATCTCGGAGCGGGCCACGACGATGGTGGTGCGGCCGTCGGGGGCAATCGCCAGCCAGACCAGCGGGTCATGCGGCAGCCGCGGCATGGGGCCCGTCGCCCCCGCCGTCTCGGCGTGGGCCGAGCGCCCCAGCGTGCCGAAGGCCAGCAGCAGGCCGCCGGCGGCAAGCCCCTTCAGGAAGCCCCGGCGCGAGACCTTGCGAACGCTCATCATCGGGCCTCCTCCGGCTGGCGCGTGCGGCCGCAGGCCTGGTGAATCGCCTCCCGGATGCGCGGGTAGGTGCCGCAGCGGCACAGGTTGCCGCTCATGGCCTCGTCGACCTGGGCGTCCGTCGGCTGGGGGTGGGCCTTCAGGAGCCCGGCGGCCTGCATCAGCTGGCCCGGCTGGCAGTAGCCACACTGCGGCACCCGGCAGGCCCGCCAGGCCTCCTGCAGCGGGTGCCGGCCCTCGGGGTGCAGCCCCTCGATCGTCGTGACGCGCGCCTTGCCGAGCGTGCCCACGGGCGTGATGCAGCTGCGCACGGGCTGCCCGTCGACGTGCACGGTGCAGGCCCCGCACAGCCCCATCCCGCAGCCGAACTTGGTGCCCGTCAGCCCGAGCACGTCGCGCAGGGCCCACAGCAGGGGCATCTCGGGGTCGAGGTCGGCCACACGCCGCTGGCCGTTGATGTGCAGCTCCATCCGGGGGCCTCCTAGCGAGGGGTGCATGTGGTCGTGGATACCCGGTGCGGGCGGGCGGGGCACGTGGGCGGCCCCACCTGATGGGCCCGGCGAGCCCGGCGTGGTAAGGTTGACAACACCTTGCCACCGACACCACAGGATTCACGTGAACCGATGCTGACACCTGCGGGAAGTCCAACGTGGGGCCGCCTGGCCCTGGCCGGGCTGGTCTGCGCAGCCGGGTTGGTGGGTGCGGCCGAGGGGCTGGTCTGGGCGGACGCGCTCTCCGGGGCGCGGGCCGACAGGCTGTTCCACGAGGCCTCCAGCTTCATCGGCCGCAGCGAAGGGCGCGAGGCAGAGGGTCACCTCACGGGTGAGTGGTCGCCGATCATCGCCTCCCACCTCGCCGAGGCGTTTGTCGGCCACGCCCTCACACGCCCGGAGCACGCTGCGGAGGCCACCCGCCGCCTGGAGCAGCTGGCAGCGACCCTCACGGCCCCCCGGCACAACCCCTACAAGCGGCCGCTGGCGCAGGTGTCGGACCTGGGCCAGTGGGGCCTGTACCTGAGCCACCTGAACATCGTGCTGGGGGCCCACCGCCGCCTGACGGGGAGCGCGAGGTACGACGCGCTCAGCAGGCGCATCAGCCGGCGGCTCGCGGCCGTCTCGCTGCGGGAGCCCACGCGGATCCACCCGAGCTTCCCCGAGCTTTCACGCTGGCCCGCCGACCAGGCCGCCACGCTTTACAGCCTGTGGCTGTACGACCAGAACCACGGCACGGGGCTGTCCGAGCGGCCCATCCGGGAGTGGCTCGCCGTGATGGCGCACGAGGGGAGGGAGCCCACGACGGGGCTGCACCTCAGTGAGCTGAGCCGCACCAAGTCGTACTGGCGTCACCCGCGGGGCTGCGCCCTCTCGTGGACGTGTCGCTACATGGCGCGCTTTGCCCCGGAGCCCGGGCTGCGCCTGTGGCGCGACTACAAGCGACACCACCAGCGGCAGTTCCTCCTCGCCACGGCCTTCAACGAGTATCCGCAAGGCGTCTCCGCGTCGATGGACGCGGACAGCGGCCCCCTGCTCGGCAGCATCGGCTCGGCGGCCACGGCCCTCGGGTGGGGGGCGGCGGCGGCCGTGGGCGACACGCCGACCTACCTGCAGCTGACGAGCGCCTTCGCCGTCGCCGACACCGTGCTGAAGGTCGCCCGGCACCTCGACCAGCGGGTCGACGCGGTGGCGTTCAGCCCGCTGGCCCTGTCCATCCGGTTCAGCTCGGCCACCCAGGTGCCGTGGTTCCCGAAGTGGCGTGAGGCTCGGTGAGGCCACGACGGGTGCACGAACGAGGTCCTGGTGGCCACCCACCGCAGCCTAACATCCGGAGGCCTTCCTGGCGCCCCCCGAAACACGAGCGTCACCCTAGTTGTTGTTCACGCTGATGCGGGTCGACATCCACAACGTCAGCGAGTTGTCCCACAGCTCCAGCGTGAGGTCCGTCGGCGAGGACCAGTTCGTTTTCACCTCGAGCTTCTGGAAGCCCCCCTCCCACCAGGTGCCTCTCGCCTCCCAGTACCCGTACGTCGCCACCGCGTGGCACCCTCCCTCCAGGTTCGGGGTGTCCGTGAACACGACGATGGTCGGCCTGTTGTCTCGCAACCCAGTGCGGGTGTGCTTGAACACATCATAATTGCCAAACAGGCCAATCGTTTGCGAGCTGGTGGCGACACGCAGGCCCCGGGACCCTCGCCCCCACAGGGCGCCCTTGCCCACATCCCACAGGTTGGTCGCGCCGCCGCTGTCGGTGCAGTACGTCCCCATCAAATCGTTCAGGGACCGGATCATGGCGCGAGAGTTGTCGTTCAACACCCGGTTGGAGGCCGGCGTGCCCGCTATGGTGTCCCGCCCCTTCTGCTCCCAGTAGCCATAGATCTGGCCCCAGGCCGTGGGGGCGCAGCCCACGGCGCACCCCTGGTAAGTGAACTGGGCATAGTTCGGCATCCCCGTCAGGGTCGTTTCCCCGACGACATCGATGAGGTTCAACCGGTAGCGCGGTGGCTCCGCGGCGGGCGCGTCGTAGAGCTCCCAGGACGCCTTGATGGCCGCTGCCTGGTCGGGCCTCTCCACAAGCTCCCGGTTGCCGGCCCGGAAGGCCTTGTAGTCGAAGCCACCGACGCTCAGGGTGGCGTGGGCGCCGTCGGCCCTGTCCTCCAGGGCCCAGGAAAGGGCCGAGAACCGATGGAACACCGGGGCCTGGGGCGCCCGCTTGTGCACCGCCTGGAAGCGCTCCAGCAGGGCCGTCCGGTGCCCTGTGCCGGTCGCGCTCGACTCCGGCACCGGGACCATCTCGCGCGAGGTGTTGACCACGATGTGGCCAGCGGGCCCCTTCACGTCCGTCACCAGGAACTCGTAGGCCCCCGGTCCGTCCGAGAACCCATCCTGCAGGGCCAGCGGCGCGGCCTCACTCACGCGTGCGCTCGGCTGCCAGTAGCCGCCGCCTGAGTCCCTGCGCTGGGCCAGGAACCGCCCGGCCACCTCGCGCGCCCGGGTCACGTCGATGCGCGGCGTGGCGGGGTTGGGCCTGAAGAAGCGCAGGTTCCTGACCTCCCGCAGCGACCGGATGCCAGGGTCTGGTTCATCCATGTCGCCGAGTTGCTTGGAGAACGCCGCCTCATCCGTCGAGACTCCCGTCACGGGCGCGCCGCTCGGCTCGCCCCTCGCAGCCTCGCCCCCGGGAGGCGCCTGAGGCGCCAAGGGGCGGATCACCGGGAAGCCTGGCGCCCCCATCCGCTTTGCCAGCGCCACCTTGCCCACCTGCACCGAGAACCGGCGCGCGGCTCCCTGCGTCAGGCGATACCCTCCAGTCGTCCCGGTATCCAGCTCGAAGCCGGGAGAGTTGTCCACCAGCACCGGGATGATCACGGGCTCATAGCCGCCCGCGGCGATCGTCAAGTTGTACTCCCCCGGCAAGATCCGATCCAGCGTGAATGCCCCCTTCGCATCCGCGTACTGGGCCTCCGTGACGGGCGGATCCAGCTGGGCCACCGCACCATCAAGCGGGGCACCCTGTTCATCCACCACCGTGCCGCGCACCCGGCCAAAGTACGTCACGTTACTCGTCAGCTTGGTCACGCCGAGCTCTTGGGCCACCCCGGGCACCACCGTCACGCTCCGACGAGGCATCAGCTGGTAAAACGGGCGGTACACCTGCATCGAGTACTCGCCAGCGGGCAGGTTCGTGAATGCGTACCCCCCCTGGTCATCCGTGATGGCCGTGAAGCGCTCCAGTCCAGCCTCGGACGCCCCCAATGAGGGCCGAACCTTCGGATACAGCGACACCGAGGCACCAGCGATCGCCTGCCCCGCGCTGGTCTGCACCGCTCCCCGCAGGCCAGCCACGGAGGCCGCCTCGCGCTCCAGCACCACCGCCGCCTCCAGCATCGCTGGACGGCCCGCGCGAACCTCCACACCCTTCACCACCTGACGCCTGTAGCCAGGCCGCGAGACCACCACGTTCCACGTGCCCTCGGCCACGTTCGTCAGCGCAAAACGACCGCTTGGCCCAGCCTTGCCCACGACCGAAGTGCCCCCGCTGAGGAACACATCCACGCCCTCAGGCGTCTCGCCGGCCGGGGCATCCTTCAGCTCGACCAGGCCCTGGATGCTACCCGTGCGGCGCGTCACCAGGCTCGCCGCATCCACGGTCGGCGGGTCCTGAGCCAGCGGCACGCTCACCGGCGTCGGCGCCACCACACGCGTCAGCCCACCCCGGCCATCCGACACCGTCGCCTCCAGCGTGTACTCGTAGCCACCGGGCACCTCCAGCAGGTAGCCCCCGTCCGGCCCCACGGGGCCTTCCACCGTGGCGCCAGGGCTGCGCGCCGTCACCCGCCCCCCTGCGACAGGGGCCTGAGACAGCCGGTACCCCGCCGTGAGGTCGCCCGTGTCCACCCTCACCACACCGCGTATCACGCCCATTCCTGCCGCAGGGCGCGCCACCGCGTTGGCAGGCAGAGTGGCCTCAGGCGGTGGCGGCGCAACCTGGCACCCCACCACCACACAAGCCAGCCCAAGCACCAAGGGATGCCCCCAACCGGGTTTCCTCATCGGACGTCATCCTCCTCGAGGCGCTCCCCTGAACGCCGAGCGCGCTGGCATCAGCATACCCGACGGCAAGAGACAACCGGCCCAACGCCACCCGTCGAGGGCTTCAGCGGGCGCTGCCGGGAGGAAGGGCTGAGCGCCAACTGGTGGCTGTCGCTGGCCGACGCCCGCGAGAAGATCACCGCATGGCGGGAAGAATGGTACGGGAGGCGGCCTCACTTTGCCCCCATCGCGGCTCGACCTTCTCGACCCCAGTGCCGGATGCCTGGCTCCCCCAGGCTTGCCATTGCCAAAGGATCACCCAGATGCCTCATCCAGTGTGGAAAACAGCCCTGTCGATCGCCGGGTTGCAGGCCCTCGGGGCCTGTCAGATGGTGCTGCCGACCACGGGGGCAGGCGGTATCGCGCAAGGGGGGCCTGACGTCGGGAGCCTCATCGGCCTCGTGGGCGAGGCCGTCGGTGGGCAGGGGCTGGCATCACCACGCCCCGTCTCGCTGTCTCCCCTGGTGTCGCCGTCGCGCAGCCCCATGCCCCTGACGACACCGGCAGTTGCCGGGGGGGCAGCCTCGTCCGGACCGGCCGGGATCGTGACGACGCTGGCGGGAGATGGCACGCGAGCCCACAAGGACGAGACCGGGACGGAGGCGTGGTTCAAAGAAACCTCCGGCCTGGCCCTGGCGCCGAATGGCACCCTGTACGTGGCAGACACCGGCAACCATCGCATTCGCAAGGTGACGCCCGACGGCGCGGTCACCACGCTGGCGGGAGCGGCCGCGGAGGGCTATGAGGACGGGGCAGGGTCGGCGGCACGGTTCAGGTCTCCGGAGGGCCTGGCCCTGGCGCTGGATGGCACCCTGTACGTGGCGGACTCCGGCAACCACCGCATCCGCGCGGTGACGCGTGACGGCGTGGTCACCACGCTCGCGGGCTCGACCCAGGGCTACGCGGATGGTCCCGGGGCGGCGGCGAAGTTCAACACCCCCCTTGGCCTGGCGCTGGCACCCGATGGCTCCCTGTACGTGGCGGATTCCAGCAATCACCGCCTCCGCAAGGTGGGACGTGGCGGGGTGGTCAGCACCCTCGCGGGGTCGACAGGTGGCTATGTCGACGGCGACGTGGCGACCGCGAAGTTCAAGGGCGTCCACGGCCTCGCGGTGGCGTCGGATGGCACCTTGTACGTGGCGGACTACCTCAACCAACGCATTCGTAAAGTGGCACCTGACGGCACTGTCACGACGCTGGCAGGCTCGACCAAGGGTAACGCAGATGGGCCTGGGGCGGCGGCGCAGTTCAACTTTCCCGCAGCCCTGGCCCTCGCACCCGACGGCACCGTGTACGTGGCGGACGCCCTCAACCACCGCCTCCGCAAGGTGACGCCTGCCGGGGTGGTCAGCACCTTGGCGGGGTCGATGCGGGGCTTCTGGGACGCCACCGGTGCGGCGGCGAAGTTCGCAGTGCCTCAAGGCCTGGCCCTGGCGCCGAATGGCACCCTGTACGTGGCGGACAGGGACAACTACCGCATCCGCTTGGTTCGCTGACCACCAGGGGCCAACGGCCGTCTCCACGATGCATGCATCGGCTGCCGGTTAAGCCGGAATCCCGCAGCCTGACTTGAAAGGAGCCGGCCCCTCGTGACCTTCCGTGGTTGCGACCCTACAGAACGACACAAGGAGCCGACAGGAAGGTTCGTAACGCGCTGG
>JAYKHR010000064.1:0-6321 GCA_035285125.1 Candidatus Sericytochromatia bacterium
TCGCCCGCACCCACGAGGTCGCCGCCCGCTGCCGCTTCTCGCTCGACCAGCTGCGCTACCGCTACCCGGCGGAGCACCTGCCCGACGGCACGAGCACCTTCGAGCACCTGCGCGCGCTGGCGGAGGCGGGGGCCCGCAGGCGCTGGGGCGGGGAGCCCCCGGAGGCCGTCCGGACGCAGCTCGCGCACGAGCTCACGCTCATCGAGCGGCTCGACTACGCCGGCTACTTCCTGACGATGCACGAGATCGTGCAGTTCTGCGCCGCCCAGGGCATCCTGTGCCAGGGCCGGGGCTCCGCCGCCAACTCGGTGGTGTGCTACTGCCTCGGCATCACGGCCGTCGACCCCGTGCGGATGGGGCTGCTGTTCGAGCGCTTCATCTCCGAGGAACGCGCCGAGCCCCCCGACATCGACCTCGACATCGAGCACGAGCGACGGGAGGAGGTGATCCAGCACGTCTACGCGCGCTACGGGCGCACGCACGCGGCCATGGTGGCCGTGGTGATCGCCTACCGGCCCCGCTCGGCCGTGCGGGACGTGGGCAAGGCCCTCGGCCTGCCGGAGACCGAGCTCGGGCGGCTCTCGAAGCTGCTCGGGCACCGGGGCCCCGTCACGCCCGAGGTGCTCGGCCAGGCGGGGCTCGACGTACGCACGCCGGCCTGGGGCCGGCTGCTGGGGCTCGCCAACACCCTGCTCGGCTTCCCGCGCCACCTCTCGATCCACCCCGGGGGCTTCCTGCTCGGCCACGAGCCCGTCTCCGAGCTCGTGCCGATCGAGAACGCGACGATGGAGGCCCGCACCGTGATCCATTGGGACAAGGACGACATCGAGGCGCTCGGCCTCTTCAAGGTCGACCTGCTGGGCCTCGGTGCCCTGAGCCACCTGCGCCGCTGCTTCGCGCTCCTAGCGGCGCACGAGGGCCGCACGCTGACGATGGCGACGGTGCCTGCCGAGGACCCGGCCACCTATGCCATGCTGGGGCAGGCGGATGCCGTCGGCGTGTTCCAGGTCGAGAGCCGCGCCCAGCTGACGATGCTGCCGCGGCTGCTGCCGCGCACCTACTACGACCTCGTGATCGAGATCAGCCTGGTGCGGCCAGGCCCCATCACGGGGGGCATGGTGCACCCGTACCTGCGCCGCCGACGCGGCGAGGAGCCGGTGGTCTACCCCCACGAGGCGCTCCGCCCGGTGCTGGAGAAGACGCTCGGCGTGCCGCTCTTCCAGGAGCAGGTCATGAAGCTCGCCATGGTCGCCGCCGACTACACGCCGGGCGAGGCCGACCAGCTGCGGCGCGACATGGCGGCCTGGCGCAAGCACGGCAGCATGGCGCACCACTACGGCCGGCTAATCGGGCGCATGGTGGCGAAGGGCATCGACCGGCCCTTCGCGGAGCAGGTCTTCAAGCAGATCGAGGGCTTCGGCGAGTACGGCTTCCCGGAGGCGCATGCGGCCAGCTTCGCGCTCATCACCTACCTCACGGCCTACATGCGGTGCCACCACCTGGCGATCTTCGTGTGTGCGCTGCTGAACTCGCAGCCGATGGGCTTCTACAGCCCGGCCACGATCCTGGAGGACGCCCGCCGCCATGGCCTCACCATCCACCCGATCGACGTGCGGTCGAGCGCCTGGGACTGCACGCTGGAGCGCGAGGTGGATGGCGCCCACGCGCTGCGGCTCGGGCTGCGCCTCGTGAAGGGGCTCGCGGAGGCCGCCGGGCGCAGGCTGGCGGCGCTGATGCACGACGACGAGGCCCCCCGCTGCCTGGAGGACCTGGCCTGGGAGAGCGGGCTGGACGCCGGCGCGCTGGCCGCGCTCGCGGAGGCCGGCGCCTTCGAGGGGCTGGGCGTCTCGCGCCGCGAGGCCCTCTGGCTCGTGCGCGGCCTGGCGCGGCGCCGGCCGATGCCGCTCGGGCTCGAGGAGGGCGAGGTGCCGCGCTTTCCGCAGCTCAGCCTGTTCGAGACCATCACGTGGGACACCCGCCGCACGGGCGCCAGCGCGCGCGGGCACCCCCTCTCGGCGCTGCGGGAGGCGCTCGAGGCGCAGCGGCTGCCGGCCGCAGCCAGCCTCGTGCAGCGGCCGGCCGACGCGCGCGTGCGCTACGCCGGGCTGGTGATCTGCCGCCAGCGGCCCGGCACGGCCTCGGGCGTGGTCTTCCTGACGCTCGAGGACGAGACGGGCTTCGTGAACGTGGTGGTCTGGCCGGCCGTCTTCGCGCGCTTCGAGGTGCTGGTCAAGACCAGCACGTTCCTCGGCGTCACGGGGCGGCTGCAGGTGCAGCACGGCCTCGTGCACCTGATCGCGAGCTGCTTCTGGCGCCCGCGGCTCGATGAGGCGCTGCCGCCCGTCGCCAGCCGGGACTTCCATTGAAACCGCACCGCCCGGGTATGGGGGCCTGGGGACACCTGCGCGACGGGGGGGGCCGGGGTGCAACGCGAGATACCAGGCTGGCTGACCTTGGCGCTGACGGCCGCCCTGCTGGGCTGCCAGGCCGCCCCACCCACCCCGGCGGACCCGGCCTCGCGGGCGGCGACCAGGCTGCCCCGAGCCCTGGAACGCGCCACCTTGATCGGCGTGGATGGCGGCACCCTCATCGGCGTGGACGGTGGCTCCCTCATCGGCGTGGATGGCGGCACCCTCATCGGCGTGGACGGCGGCTCCCTCGTGGGCGAGGTGAAGCTCCCTGGCAGGGCCGGGGGCTACAGGCTCGCGGCGACGCGCCCTGCAGCCGGCGTCACGGTCTACGTGCGGGATGCGCGGGGGCGCTTCGTGTACGGCAACGACCGGCGGCTCGTCTCGGCCGTCACCGACGCGGCGGGCCGCTTCACGCTGAAGGGGTGGCGGGCCGGCAAGGGGCTCTCGTTCTTCGTGCCCCTCGACGCCGTCGACGGGGTGGTGCGGGGCTTCTCGGCGCTGCGACCGCTCAACCAGCCGGCCCAGGCCCCCGTGCGGGTGACCGAGGCCTCGACCATGGTGGCAGGCTGGGTGGAGACCCGCGTGCTGAAGGGCGTCGCGGCGCCAGAGCAGGCGCTGGATCGCCTGACTCGGGCGGCGGTGGAGGAGGCCGAGCAGGCGATGGGGCGGGTGGTGCTGGCGCAGCCGGCCCAGGTGGACTGGCGCGCGGACCGGCTCGCGGCGCTGGCCGAGGGGGCGCGGGCCGGCGACCAGGCGCTCGACCGGGCGCTCGACACCGTGCACCGGCTCATGACGCTGGCCGGCGTCAACCCCTGCGACGCCGGCCAGCTGGCCACCGAGGCCCTGCTGCGGCGGCCGCGCGCCGTGGCCGTGACGCCCGACGGCGTGATCCACGTGGCGGGGGCCGGCATCCTGTCAGGCGACCTGACCAGCAGCGGCCTCAGCGGCCTGGTCCAGTTGGCGGGCGAGCCCCGGCGCCTCGAGCAGGTGACGGGCCCGTGTGCGCCCGCAGCCAAGGTGCCGGAGCTCTCGTTCCTGATGACGGCTGAAGACGGCGCCCTCCTCGGGGCCTCGGTGCTGGGCGGCCTCTGGCGGCTCGCGCCCGGCACCCGGGAGCTCACGCGCTGGGCAGGCGCTGAGCTCGGAGGCCAGCCGGCCCGTGACGGGCTCCCCGGCCGCCAGCTCGCGCTGGACACCCTCTCCGCGGCCACGGCGGCCCGAACAGGGGGCGTCTGGCTGGCGACGGGCACGTCAGACACGCAGCCCAGCGGCACCCTGCTCCGCCTCGACGCCGACGCGGTCGTGGTGAGCGCCGTGGACCTCCCTCGCGAGTTCGCGACCTTCAAGGAGCAGCCCGTGGAGCTGACGGGCCCCGTCACGGCCTTGGCGCAGGCGCCGGACGGCGCACTCTGGGGGCTGCAGAACCACGCGCTGTGGCGCCTGGAGGCCCCGGACGGCGGGGTCGTACCAGGGGCGCGAAGGGTCGTCTGGCACGATCCAGAGGCCTCCCGCGACCAGGCCTTCGCCTCCCTGCTGGGCCTGGAGGACGGCAGCGTGCTGCTGGCCACCTCCGACGCGCAGCAGGGCCAAGCCACGCGCGGCGTCTACGTGGCGGGCCGCCAGCACGTGATCCGGCGCATCGACCCGAATGGCAAGGTGGCGGTGTTCGCTGGCGCCGGGCCACCCGAGCCGGACAGGCCTGAGGCCGGCGAGGGCGAGGTGGCGCTCGGGGCAGCCCACTTCAACCGCCCCACCGGGCTGGCCCTCGACCGGGACGGCACCGTGCTCGTGGCCGACATGGGGAATGGCCTGCTGCGCCGCCTCGACCCGAAGAAGGGGCTGGTGACGGTGGTGGCCGGCAAGCGGCAAGCGGCCACCGTGCTGGCCCGCCACGCGGCGCTCGACCAGCCCCGCGGCCTCGCGTTCGATGCGCAGGGCCGCCTGCTGGTGACGGAGTCGGGCAGCCACACGCTGCGACGGCTCGAGGATCGACGCCTCATCCGGCTGGCAGGGGGCGTGCAGGGGGTGGCGGGGGACGGCGGGCCGGTGCAGGCCAGCGCGCTCGACCGGCCCTTCGAGCTCGCCGTCGCGGGGGAGGCGGTGTTCCTCGTCGAGGGCGGGGGCCACCTGCTGCGTCGCTACACCCCAGCCACCGGGCTGATCGAGACGGTGGCCGGCGGGGGCCGGACGCCGCTGGCCGCGACCGGGCAGCAGCTGAGGGCGCGAGAGGTCGGGGGCTTCCGGATCACGGCGCTGGCGATCGACCCGGGCGGGCGCCCCGTGATCGCGGCGGTGCCCGTCGAGGAGGGGGAGGACAGCTTCCTCGGAAGCTCGCTGGCGTCGCTCTCGGCCACGCTCTGGCGCGTCGAGGCCGATGGCCACCTGACACACCTGGGGGGGAACGGCAGCCTGGGGCTCGGGCAGGCGCTCGACGGCCAGCCAGCCCGGGAGGTCGGCCTGGGGTTTGTCGCCGGGCTGGCCACTGGGCCGGCAGGAGACCTGTTCCTGGCGGAGCCGATGCGCGGCGTGGTCTGGCGGCTCGATGCGCAGGGGGTGCTGCACCACCTGGGTGGCTCGCAGGGGCTGCTGGTGCCCGACTTCACCAGCCCCCAGCAGGCCGACATGCCTGCCGCGGAGGCCACCTTGGTGTGCCCCGTCGGGCTGGCCTGCGACGCCGCGGGCAACGTGTACGTGGCCGAGGCCGGCACCCTCGGCTTCGAGCGCGTCGTGACGGCCGTGGGGCTGCGCCTGAGCTTCGAGAACCCGGGCCCGGGCCGCGTGCGCTGCCTGACGCCGGACGGCCGCGCCCGCATCCTGGCGGGAGCCGGCGCGGCGGGCGAGCTCGCCGAGGTGGAAACCCCGATCGCCGTGGCGGCGGATGCCAAGGGGCGCGTGGCGTTCATCGACCACGGCACGGGCCAGCTCCGGGAGCTGGTGGCAGGGCCGCCCCCGGGGCGGTGAGCAACCAGGGGGGCCAGGGGTGCGCCACCCGGGTATGTGAGCGTCCAGAGAGCCGCGCACGATGAGGAACCTGCCAGTGGGAACACGTCGGTCTCGCACTGCCATCCTGGCAGCCCTCGCCGCCAGCCTGCTCGCCTGCACGCCTGCCAGCCGCCTGGCCCCGGAGGTGCCCGCCAAGCCCCCGAGCACCCGCGCCACCCGCGTGGCGGACGCCGCGCTCACGGGCCAGCTCCGGCAAGAGGGCGGTAGCCGCGTGGCCGCGGACGGCGCCAGCCTGCTCGGCCTCGATGGCACCACCGTCATCCGCGTGCCCCCGAGCGGCCTCGTCCGCGTCGCCCCCAAGGGCCAGCTCATCGGTGTCGACGGCGGCTCTCTCATCGGCGTCGATGGCGGCTCCCTCATCGGCGTCGATGGCGGCTCCCTCATCGGCGTCGATGGCGGCTCCCTCATCGGCGTCGATGGCGGCTCCCTCATCGGCGTCGACGGCGGCTCCCTCATCGGCGTCGATGGCGGCTCCCTCATCGGCGTCGACGGCGGCACCCTGACGGGCCGCGTCGAGCTGCCCGCGGGCCTCGTCGGCCCCCGCGCCGGCTACCGCCTCGCCACCCCCACCGCCCCCGCAGCCAGCGTGCGCGTCTACGTCCGGGACGCCCGCGGCCGCTTCTTCGTCGGCCCCGACGGCAGGCTCCTCAGCGCCGTCACCAACCAGGACGGCGTCGTCACCTTCCCGGGCTACCGCGTTGCCCGCGGCCTCTCGCTCCACGTCCCCCTCGACGCCACCGACGGCGTGCTCAGAGGCTTCGCCGGCCTGCGCCCCCGCAACCAGCCCGCGGGCGTCCCCGTCCCCGTCACCCCCACCGCCACCCTCCTCGCAGGCTGGGTCGAGACCCAGGTCCTCGCCAGCCAGCCAGACCCCGCCGCCGCCCTCGACCGCCTCACGCCAGAGGCC
>JAYKHR010000065.1:0-3365 GCA_035285125.1 Candidatus Sericytochromatia bacterium
CGGCTGGACCCTGGAGGAGTTCCGCGCCGTGTCGACGCCGCCCGGGCTGCTGCGCGCCGAGCGGGGCATGCCGACAAGCAAGCGGCAAGCGCGCGCCTTCGAGGCCCTCGACGCCGACCGGGACGGCCGCCTCTCGCCCGCGGAGTGGGCCCGCCCGGAGGCCCCGGCCGGAGGTTGGCTGGGGGCCCTGCGCCGGCTGGTGTTCGGGAGGTAAGCGGCCCGGGGGGCACCGCCGCGCCGGCTCGCCAGGGGCCTCCGTCGGACCCCAGCCTGGCCGGGCCGCCCGTCTTCGCGTCACCGCGAACCAGCGTCCGGGCCCGCGAAGACCTGCAGCCCCCGGTGCTCCCCCACCTCCGCCGCCGGCCCCCCCCGCAACGGCCAGTCGACAGCCGCCCGGCCGGGCGGTAGCCTGTAGGCACCGGGGCGGGCGGGCCCGCGCCCGTCGGCAGGCAGGAGGAACGGACGATGCTGCGACACCTTGCGCTGGGCGCGTTGCTGGCGAGCGGGATGCCCGGCGGGGCGGCTCCGGCGCCCTCGGACGAGCCCCAGGCCCACCTGGCCCTGGTCTGGCACCAGCACCAGCCGCGCTACCCGATGCGCCCCGGCACGCGGACCTTCGAGCAGCCCTGGGTGCGGCTGCATGCGGCCAAGGACTACGCCGACATGCTGCTGCTCGTGCGGGAATTCCCGACGCTGCGCGCCACGTTCAACCTCACGCCCGTGCTGCTGGCCCAGCTCGACGACTACGCGCAGGGCGCCACCGATCGCCACGCAGAGCTGGCCTCCCAGGACCCCGCCTCGTGGTCCGAGGCCACGCGCCGCGAGGCCGGCGACCGGTTCTTCCAGGTGTCGGGGCCGATGCTGGCCCAGTGGCCCCAGCTGGCCCGGCTGAAGGCCAAGGGCTGGCAGGCGATGTCGGCCCAGGACTGGCGGGACGCCGCCGTCCTGTTCCACCTGGCCTGGACGGACCGCGACTTCCTGCGCGACGAGCCCTACCGCGCGCTGGCCGCGAAGGGGCAGGGCTACACCACCGACGATGCCCGGGCCCTGCTCGCGCTGCACCGGCGCCTGATGAACGACGTGGTGCGCCTGCACCGCGAGGCGCAGGACGCCGGGCAGGTCGAGGTCACGACGACGCCCTACGCCCACCCCATCCTGCCCCTGCTGGTCGACGGCCGGCTGGCCGCCGAGGCGCAGCCGGGGGACCCGCTGCCCGGGCGCCCCTTCCGCTTCCCCCAGGACGCCGCGCACCACGTGGATCGCGCGCGGCTCGACTACGTGAAGCGCTTCGGGCGGCAGCCGCGCGGCATGTGGCCGGGGGAGGGCTCCGTCGCCCAGGGCGTGCTGCCCCTCTTTCAGGCGGCGGGCGTGCAGTGGATCGCGACGGACGAGGAGGTGCTGGCGCGCTCCCTCGGGCGAGACCTGGTGGGCGAGGCGCGCGGGGCGCTGTACCACCCCTACCGCGAGGGGAAGGGCCCGGCCGTCTTCTTCCGCGATCGCCGCCTGTCGGACGACATCGGCTTCCGCTACAACCGTATGCCCGCCGAGGAGGCCGCGGCCGACTTCCTCGGCCAGGTGAAGGCCATCGCCCAGGCGCAGGCCGGCGGGCCCCCCGTCATCTCCGTCATCCTCGACGGCGAGAACGCCTGGGAGTGGTACCCGGACGACGGCAAGGGCTTCCTGCGCGCGCTGTACCGGGGGCTCACCACCACGCCCGGCCTGCAGACCGTCACGCCGGGGGCGTACCTCGCCACGCACCAGCCGCGCGCCCTGCCCCGCCTGTGGCCCGGGTCGTGGATCAACGCGAGCTTCGCCACGTGGATCGGGGAGGAGGACGAGAACCAGGCGTGGGAAGCCCTGCGCGAGGCCCGCGAGGCCGTCGCGCGGTTCTCACGCCGCCACGGGGAGACCGACCGCCGCGCGCGGGCCGCCCTGGAGACGCTCTACGTGGCCGAGGGCAGCGACTGGTTCTGGTGGTACGGCAAGGACCAGAGCTCCGGGCGCGACCACGAGTTCGACGCGGCCTACCGCGGGCTGCTCCGCACGGCCTACAGGCAGCTCGGCGAGGCCCCTCCGGCGGCCCTGGACCGCCCCTTCCCCCACGCGGCCGGGCGGCACCCACAGGCCGGGCGGGCCTTCACGCCCGTGCTCGACGGCAGGCGCGCGCCTGGCGAGTGGGACGGCGCCGTGCAGGTGCAGGCCACGGGCCAGACCATGCAGGCCGATCGCCCCCTCGAGGCCCTCTGGTACGGCCACGACGCCCGCCACCGCTACGTGGCCGTGCAGTTCAGCGGCCGGCGCACCGGTGCGACGCTGCACCTGGCCCCCCTCGCCCCCGTGGACCTCGGCGGCCCAGCCGGCGTCAGGACCCTGCCATCGGGCGTGCGCGTCGCGGCAGGCCCCCGGGTGGTCGAGGTGGCCTTGCCGTCCCGGCTGCTGCCGGCCAGCGCGACGCTGGAGGTGCGCTGCCGCGACCAGCGGCTGCCGGAGGTGCCGGTGGGGTTGCCCGGGGGGGAGTGAGCGGCCGGTGCCCGGGGTGGCGTGCGGGGGCCCCGTTTCACCCCCGCCCCGCCAGGGAACGTCGAAACAGTGGTGCCCGAGGCCGCAACGCGGCTGGCCCTTGAGGGTGTTGAGATGGACATCAAGCGGGACGTCTTTGCCGCCCTCGGCTGCGTCACGTTCCTGGCGACGCTGGCGTCGTTCCTGTTGGCCGTGAGGCTCGTGAAGCTGATCGATGGGCCGGGGCTCGGGTTCGCAGCCCTAGCCGGCGTGGCCACGTTGCTGTGTGGCCTCGCCCACAAGCAGGTGACGAGCGCCAGCGGCCAGGCGCGCCTCGTCGAGCGGCTGAAGTGGGACGATGCCACGCTCGAGGCGCTGAACGACAGGTTCCTGGGGGCGTTGCCCGTGGCAATCGTGCTGGGCGGCAGCCTGGTCCTGGCGCTGTCGGTGACGGCCGTGTTCATCGCCTGGCGCTGAGGCGGGGCGAGCGGCCCGAGGTGGCGTCTTAGCGATGCGCGGCCCGGCGGTGCGGCCAGGCCCTCAGCCCTCCGCCACCTCGAAGCCCACCACGTTGCGCTGCTCGCGGCTGAATTCGATGCCCACCAGCGTCACCGGGACGCCCGGCGTCCGGTACTTCTCGGCGTAGCCCCTCGCCTGCAGTTGGGCCAGCGCCCGCCCGTCCGGCACTTGCTCCACCACCTTGAACTCGAACAGGTAGACCCGGTCCTCCAGTCGCAAAGCCAGGTCGATGCGACCCTTGTTCGTGGCGTCCTCGACCCGCGCGTCCAGCCCCAGCGCTGCCAGGTGGCTGTAGAACACGCTCGCGTAGTACCCCTCGTACTGCGCCAACGGGTTGTTCCGGTGCC